>NZ_BAABKD010000009.1:0-685146 GCF_039543645.1 Paenalcaligenes hermetiae
GGACGGCGAGGACGATCACGTTCACCTGCTTGTGGAATACCCGCCCAAGGTGGCTGTCTCCAATCTCGTGAACCGCCTCAAAGGCGTCTCCAGTCGCCTGCTGCGCAAGGAACGGCCCGACATCCAGAAGCGCTACTGCTGTGGTCGCCGTCGTACTTCGCCTCATCCTGCGGCGGTGCGCCGATCTTCATCGTGCGGCAGTACATCGAACAGCAGCAAACCCCACACTGAAACCCAAAGACAAGGACGGCTGCGCCGTCCGCGCTATCCTTCCCCGCCCTGAACGGCGGGGCTTGTCGCGCACCGGGTCAGCCTCCTAATGCTGGCGGCCCCAGCAGGAATCGAACCTGCAATCTTCCCTTAGGAGGGGAAAGTTATATCCATTTAACTATGGGGCCAAAAGACCTAAAATTATAAAAACAACTCCTTGCCACGGCAATACTTTGTGGCTCATTTTTGCCTTCGACTGCGCATTTACATTATTTAACGCTTATGCTGAGCTTTGATCCTTTACTTGCTTCCGCCACTTTTTATCTTGCAGATGAAAATGCCACTATAGCGCTAGCCCAACAACTCGCCCAAATCGTTTGTCCGGCTCAAAACCGCATCCACCTTTACCTACAAGGGGACTTAGGTGCAGGGAAAACAGCATTTACTCGTGCTTTTTTACGAGCTCTTGGTGTAACTGGCCGGATAAAAAGCCCCAGCTATGCGTTGTTAGAAAGCTATAAAGTTTCTAGTTTTAATCTGTACCACCTTGATTTTTATCGATTTAATGACCCAGAAGAATGGGTTGAAGCCGGTTTTCGTGATATTCTAGAAGAAGACAATGCGGTGGTTTTAATTGAGTGGCCAGATAAAGCCGGCGGTCTACTGCCCGCCCCTGACCTCAATTTGTTCCTTCAGTATGAAAACGAAGGACGACGTCTCACCATTACTGCCCATAGTATCAAAGGACAAACATGGCTAAAAACAATCACACAGAACAACTAGATGCGGGGTTATGCCCAAACCGACGTCGTTTTGTGGCTTCGGCAACGACGTTATTGGTATTTCCAATCGTGCCTCGTATCGCCCACGCCAACAGCATTGTTGCCGTGCGTACTTGGCCTGCCGATGATTACACCCGTGTCACCCTGGAATTAGATCGTGAATTAAAATCCGAACACTTTACCTTAGCCAACCCACACCGCATGGTAATTGACCTACATGGTATCACGATCAACTCCACATTACGTGAACTCGTGTCTAAGGTTCGTGCCAACGACCCTTACATTAGTGATGTACGAGTAGGGCAGTTTCAACCAGATGTAGTACGCTTGGTATTAGATCTCAAACAGCCTATTGCGCCGCAGGTCTTTACCCTCAAGCCTATTGGCGAATATAAATATCGCTTAGTCATCGATCTTTACCCCTTGGTGGCTCGTGACCCCCTGCTTGCCTTGCAAAACGCAGAGGATACCGACCCTTTGGCGGCTGTACTCGAGCAGCTCGCTCAATCGCAGCCCTCTGTTCCAGTACCCACCGTTAAAGGTCAAACAGCCCCCCCTGTTGCGGCAACGCCTCCTCCGGCCCAGCTACCTAAGGTCACGCCTACACCCGCTAACCGCCCAATTTTAATTGCGCTTGATCCCGGGCATGGCGGCGAGGACCCCGGTGCTATTGGTCCCGGCGGTACACGCGAAAAAGATGTGGTACTACAAATCGCCCATCGTCTCAAAAAGCTTATTGACGCCCAACCCAATATGCGTGCTTATATGACACGCGATAAGGACTTTTTTGTTCCACTTGGGGTGCGCGTTCAAAAAGCTCGTCGTGTAAAAGCGGATTTATTTATTTCTATCCACGCTGATGCTTGGATTAAGCCATCTGCTCGCGGCTCTTCTGTATATGCTTTATCGCAAACTGGCGCCACCAGCTCTGCAGCTAGCTGGTTAGCAAAAAAAGAAAACGAAGCGGATTTGGTCGGTGGTATTAATATTGGTTCCCATAATAAACAGGTAGCTCAGGTACTGTTGGATCTTTCCACCGCAGCACAAATCAATGACTCAATTCGCGTAGGCACTGGCGTGCTTTCCGAAATCGGTAAAATCAATAAGCTCCATAAACGTCAAGTTGAGCGTGCGGGCTTTGCGGTACTCAAAGCCCCAGACATCCCCTCGATTCTCATTGAAACCGCTTTTATCAGTAACCCGACTGAAGAAAAGCTATTACGCAGCCCTGCACATCAAGAAAAACTCGCTCGCGCCATGCTTAATGGCATTCAAGATTATTTTAAATCTGGTGCCGCTTTAGCACAGCGCTCCTAGCTCCAAAGTAAAGGCCGTAGATACCACGGCCTTTGTACAAGCATCTCGTTAAATGTATTTATTTTAAAGCGCGACGGCTTTGTATAAAGCGCCAAGCTACTCCGCCCGCAACAGGCACTGCTGCCGCACTAATACCGATCAAGACAATCGTACTTAAATGGTCTTTAATAATAGGGACATTACCAAAAAAATACCCGAGTGTAATCAAGCCAAAAATCCATAACCCTGCCCCTAGAAAATTGTACGCTTGAAAGCGCCACACAGGCATGCTCCCCACCCCTGCTACAAACGGAGCAAATGTTCGAAACACAGGTAAAAACCGTGACATAACTACTGTTTTTCCACCATGTTTAGCATAAAAAGCCTGTGTTTTAAGCAAAGCTTTTTTATCCAGAAAACGGGACTCAGTACTAAACACCTTGGGGCCAATATACCGCCCCACATGATAGTTCACTGTATTCCCTAATATTGCAGCAACAAATAGAAGCAGCGCTAGAGCTACCGGGTTCAATAGTCCGGAAGCCCCAAAAGCTCCTGCAATGAACAATAAAGAATCGCCTGGCAAAAACGGTAACACCACTAAACCGGTTTCCCCAAAAATAATCAAAAACAAGATTAAATAAATCCAAGCCCCATACTGCTCCACCCATAACCCCAGGTACTGATCAATATGCAATAACATGGTTAAAATCTCAGGCATGGTTCCCCTTTAAACGAAATGATATTTTGATATAGCTGGCATTGTACGCCGTTTTTCCGGCAACGCATGCACTACAATAGTGACCAGATTTTATAGATAACGCCATGACATACCGTACGATTCAACCCCTACCTCCCTTACTGGTTAGCCAAATAGCAGCCGGAGAGGTCATTGAGCGCCCAGCATCGGTGCTCAAAGAACTTCTCGAAAATGCGCTAGACGCCGGTGCACAAACTATTGAGATCCGTCTTGATGGAGGAGGAATACGCCGTATCGCTGTCACCGACGACGGTCACGGTATCCCAAAAGAGCAGTTGCATTTGGCGTTAACCCAGCACGCTACCAGTAAAATTCGCTCTCTCGAGGAGCTCGAGGCTGTCGCCTCAATGGGTTTTAGAGGCGAGGCGCTGCCATCTATTGCCTCGGTAGCCACGTTAAGCCTACGCTCCCGTACCGCCGATGCCGAACATGCTTGGGAACTACACGCTGGACAATTAGAACCCCAGCCTAGCTCCGGCAGTCGCGGTACGACTGTAGATGTACGACAAATTTTTGATCATATTCCTGCCCGGCGTAAGTTTTTACGTACAGAATCCACTGAGTTGGGCCACTGCATTACGGCTGCTGAACGTATTGCCCTTGCCCACCCGCATGTGGCTTTTCGAATTTTTCATAATAATAAAATCAGCCGTCATTGGCCCTCCGGGACTATACAGGACCGTATCATGCAAATTTTGGGGGCTGATTTTGTGGAGCAATGCGTCGGGGTCGAAGCCGAACACGATTTAATCCGTCTCGAGGGTCTCACTATTCGCCCCGCTTTTGCTAAAAGTCGTACCGATCAGACCTTCACCTTTGTCAATGGTCGCTTTGTTCGCGACCGTCTCATGATTGCGGCCATTCACTCCGCTTATAAGGATGTACTCCATGGCGATCGTAAGCCGGCTTATGTTCTTTATCTTTCCGTCGATCCCACTTCTTTGGATGTGAATGTGCACCCCGCCAAGCACGAAGTCCGTTTTCGAGAACAAAATGCTGTGTTTGGTTTTATTCAAACTCATCTGCAACAGGCTCTGGCTGAAAACCAAGCACAGCGGGTACAACAATCAGAGCCTTCTGCTCCTCATACCACACCACCCAGCTCTAGCGCCATACCGCGAGCTCAACAACATTTTGCGCTTCATGAGCCTCAGCAACCTGCGCCCAGTGCTGAGCAATGGCAAGACTTTTATGCCCCCCTTACAACGCCCCCTTCCTCGACTCCAACTGCCCCTACACTACAGCAGGTCACAGAGCTAGCCGCTGAGGCTCTCCCCATGGGTATGGCCTTAGCTCAATTACACGGGGTATATATTTTATCGCAGGTTAAAAACGGATTAATTCTGGTGGATATGCACGCAGCGCATGAGCGTGTGGTCTATGAAAAGCTCAAGCAAGCTATGGATCAACGTGACCTTCCCATGCAGGAACTCCTGGTTCCAGTGGTTTTTTCATGCAGCCAAACAGAGAGTGCTCTCGTAGAGGAATTTCAAAGTCAACTTGAAACCCTCGGATTGATCATGCGCCCCACTGGTCCCACTTCTGTCGCCGTACGGGCTGTGCCTGCCTTATTAGCCAATGGCGATATCGAAGCCTTAGCCCGCCATGTTTTGGCAGACCTACAACGTTTTGGGCAATCAACTCGCCTTGAAGCCCAACGCAATGAGCTTCTATCTACCATGGCTTGTCATGGCGCCGTACGCGCCAATCGCCAGCTTACACTCACCGAAATGAATGCGTTGTTAAGAGAAATGGAAAAAACAGACCGGGCCGATCTGTGTAATCATGGGCGCCCTACCTGGTTTTACTGGAGTATGAGTGATCTGGATAAGTTATTTTTACGAGGCCAATAACAAATGACAGAACCGACTATTATTTGTTTAACAGGCCCAACAGCAGCAGGGAAAAGTGCCTCTACCCTAGCCATCGCACAACGCTGGGATGTAGAAATTATTGTCATGGACTCAGCCACCATTTATCGTGGTATGGATATAGGCACCGCTAAACCCTCCCCTCAAGAGCAAGCCCTGGTGCCCCATCATTTGATTGATATTCTAGATCCAGCTCAAAGCTACTCCGCTGCTGGCTTTGTCCACGATACTGAACAACTTATTGACGCGATCCATGCCCGCGGTAAGCATGTTCTTCTATGTGGTGGCACCCTGCTCTATTACAAAGCCCTACGCGAAGGACTGAGCCAACTTCCTGAGTCCACCCCTGCCCTACGCGCACAGCTCGATGAAGAAGCCGCAGAAAAAGGATGGCCAGCTCTACACGCCGAGCTCGCCACGGTCGACCCTGAGACGGCTCAGCGCCTCGCTCCCAATGACAGCCAACGTATACAGCGCGCGCTCGAAATTTATCGCCAAAGCGGCAAGCCCATGTCCCAATGGCTACGAGAGGCGCCCCCAAAACCCTTACGTCAGCGTCAATATCACACGCTCAGCTTAGAGCCCACCGAACGCCAACAACTTAGCCCACGTATTGCTCAGCGTTACCAGCAAATGATTGAACAGGGGCTCGTCGCTGAAGTCCAAGCGCTTTTTCAGCGTCCAGACTTACACGTGGGTTTACCTTCGATTCGTAGTGTGGGCTATAGACAAATTTGGGATTATTTAGCCGGTGACTATGATTTGGACGTGGCCATTGAAAAAGCAATCATCGCTACGCGTCAGCTAGCGAAACGACAAATGACATGGCTCCGTAGTATGCCTGAACGTCAACGCATTGATTGCATGCTCGCCCACCGTGCTGATTTGGTCGTGGATGCGGTTGCTCGCTATTGGTCCTAGCATAGCGCCGCTGCTATACCATAAAAAAGCTGGGTAATACCCAGCTTTTTTATTCAAACCCAACCAAAAAGGATTAGGCGATCACAACCTTGGGCTCATCTTGGGTGCGTGCCACTACCTGACCTAAGCGGTAAACTGTTTCCCCTTGGTCCACAAAAGCAGCCTGAATCGCACTGGCTTGTTCTGCCGGTACCACTACAATCATGCCAATACCGCAGTTAAAAACACGCCACATTTCTTCGTCTTCCACACCACCGTTTTCTTGTAGCCACTGAAATAACGCTGGCATTGTCCATGCGGAACGATCAATATGTGCAGCCGTATGCGGCGGCAATACACGTGGAATGTTTTCTAATAAGCCACCGCCCGTAATATGGACCAAGCCTTTAATCGCTGTACCAAAAGACTCAAGCACCGCTAATACCGGCTTCACATACAAACGGGTTGGAGCCATCACCACGTCAGCAAATGTCTGCCCATCTAATTCATCAGTAGGACGTACATTGGCATGCTTTAGAATTTTTCGAATTAACGAGTAACCGTTGGAGTGCGCGCCGCTCGATGCTAAGCCTAAAATCACGTCCCCCTCTGTAATCGTTTCGCCCGTAATGATTTTGGATTTTTCCACAGCGCCCACGGCAAAACCTGCTAAATCGTATTCACCATCGGGATACATACCGGGCATTTCCGCGGTTTCACCACCGATTAATGCACAGCCAGATAGCTCACAGCCTTTAGCAATACCAGCAACAACATCTGTCGCCGTATCCAAATCGAGCTTGCCACAAGCAAAATAATCCAAGAAATAAAGCGGCTCAGCGCCCTGGACCAAAATATCATTGACACTCATTGCTACAAGGTCAATACCTACCGTGTCATGACGCTGCCATTCAAAAGCTAAGCGCAACTTGGTACCAACACCATCGGTGCCTGAGACCAACACGGGCTCTTTTAAATGTTTAGGCAACTCGAACATTGCGCCAAAGCCACCTAAGCCAGCCAAAACGCCTGGGCGCATCGTGCGTGCGGCAAGTGGTTTAATACGGGAAACGAGCTCGTCACCCGCTTCAATATCGACCCCTGCATCGCGGTAGGTCAAGGATACGGATTGATTATTTGTCATGAATAAAGCCGAGGGAGAGGTAAAATTACTAAAAGTACAAATTGTACCGGAGCTACGAGCAAAGCCGCAGCGAAACGCTTATATTTTAATGGGTATTAACGAAGTCTGCAGCTTTTAAACACGAGAAGCACTTTGTGTTTGTATAATTGGCTAAAATTGAATCTATTTTGTCCTATTTCCTAGCAGGTGAACGTTCTCATCACCCTTATGCTTTTCTTTTGTGAGTCTGCATGAATTCCCCACAAAACCTTGCTTTATTTGATTTAGACCATACCTTATTGCCTTTGGATAGTGACTACCAATGGGCTGATTTTTTAGCGCGTACTGGTCGAGCCGGCGATCCTGCCGAAGCGCAACGCCGTAACGAAGAGCTCATGGATCTCTATAATGCAGGTCGCCTCACCGCTGAAGCTTCTGCCGAGTTCATGTTAGGCTTAATTGCTAATCGTCCTCGCGAAGTCCTCATGGAATGGCAAAATGCCTTCATGGAAGAAGTCATCATCCCCGCCATTCTGCCCCAAGCACAACAGCTTATAGATCAACATTTAGCTCAGGGCGATCTCTGTGCCATCGTAACCGCCACGAATGAATTCGTCACAGCCCCTATTGCTAAGCATCTGGGCTTCGAGCATTTAATTGCCACCATTCCTGAAAGCCAAGACGGTATGTATACAGGACGCATTTATGGTGTTCCTTCTTTCCAAGAGGGGAAAATCACACGCGTGGACCAGTGGCTCCACGAGCTCGGTTTACGTCGTGACCAGTTTGAAAAAATCTGGTTCTACAGTGACTCACCTAATGATTTGCCCTTAATGGAGGTCGTGTCTCATCCTGTAGCCACCAATCCAAGCGATCGTCTACGTCAAATTGCCCAAGAACGCAATTGGCAAATTATTGATCTATTTGACGATTTACTTGATGCAAAATCCTAATTCAACGCATGCTAAAACAAACCATTAGAAACTTTGTTTCTAGACTTTTTTCTAATCCTGCACGGCGCTCAAAAGGTCCTCAACGCTTGCCATTTGAACAGCATCGCATCGATAGGCGTTTAGTTTCTCGTCACGCTATCAAAGTATGCGAAGTGCTTCAACAAGCAGGCTTCGAGGCCTATATTGTCGGGGGAGCAGTACGCGATCTTTTAGTCGGCCTAGAGCCCAAAGACTTTGATGTAGCGACCAATGCTACCCCCGAACAAATTCGCCCCCTTTTTAGGCGGGCACGTATCATCGGGCGCCGTTTCAAGCTGGTACATGTGGTTTTTGGGCGTGAGATTATCGAGACCTCTACCTTTAGAGCCGATAACAAACAACATGAAATCACAGATGCCCACGGCCGTATTTTGCGTGACAATGATTATGGCGAGCTAAAAGACGATGCCATGCGTCGTGACTTTACACTCAATGCGCTTTATTACGACCCTACCTCTGAAACTGTAATTGACTACCATCAAGGGGTAGAGGATTTAAAAAAGCGTACGGTACGTATTATTGGCGATGCCGAAACACGCTATCGCGAAGACCCGGTACGTATGTTACGTGCCCTACGTTTTGCCGCGAAACTGGATGCCACTATTGACCCCGGCACCCATGCCCCTATTGCACAGCTTGCTCACCTCATTGAGAATGTCCCCGAATCACGCCTTTTTGATGAAAGCATTAAATTACTGGCTTGCGGTAATGCGATGGTGTGCTTAAAAATGCTTCAGGCAGAAGGTCTTGGCGAGCAGCTCTTTCCTATTCTAGAGCAGCTCTTACATCGTGATGAGGATCGGGCCTTTATCGACCTGGCTCTCAGTCGTACGGATGCTCGTGTTCGCAGTGGCAAAACCATTAGCCCAAGCTTTCTGTTTGCGACCTTGCTTTGGCCTATTGTTCGTGAAAAATGGCAGGCTTATCAAAAACAAGGTATGCATCCAGCACAGGCTATTGCTCATGCCAGTGATGACGCCTTGCAGCTCCAGTCGCGTGCCATGCCCATTCAAAAGCGCTTTCAATCAGATATGCGAGAGATCTGGTTTACACAAACTCGCTTTGAACGCGTTAATAACCGGGCTATTTGGCGTATGATGGAGCAACCACGCTTTAGGGCTTCTGTGGACTTTTTACAGTTACGCGCTGCCGTTAAAGAAGTTGACAGTGTAGACGCTCAATGGTGGATGGATCTCGCCAATGCGGATACAGAAAATCGTAGTATATTGATCGCTGAGCGTACTCCTCCAACACGTACGGGCACAGGAAAACGTCCTCGTCGCCGTAGCCGTCGCCCTCGTCGCTCCAACCAGTCTAAACAGGATAACGCATGAATGCCCCCGTTATTGCTTATGTCGCCTTAGGTGCTAATTTAGGTGACCCCATTGGTACGCTCCTTGATGCGTGCGAGGCATTGCATCAGCTTCCAGAGTCCTCGGGGGTGCAAGTATCAGGCTTTTACCGTACTGCCCCTATCGATGCCGATGGGCCAGACTATATCAACGCGGTTGCTCGCCTACAAACCCGACTAAGCGCTCATCAGTTATTACACCATTTATTAGCTATAGAAAATCAACACGGGCGCGAGCGTCATTACACCAATGCGCCTCGGACCCTGGACTTAGATTTATTGTTATATGGTGACCAAACGATTCAGACCGATGACTTAATCGTTCCACACCCCCGTATGCATTTGCGGGCTTTTGTCTTACAGCCTTTGGCTGAGCTAGCTCCTAACCTGCGATTGGCCCAAGGCTCTATACAACAGCTGCTTCAGGCTTGTGCTGATCAAGCCATTACACCGCTCGATCCACACTAATATGGATACTCTCCCCGCCCAGAATGGCGGGGCTTGTTACGTACCGGGTCAAATCAAAAAATGCCTTCGATGCAAAAAATGTTAAAAGCTTGCGCAATGCCCACCAGAAGGGGCTTGCCCTGAGCCAATCGCTATAATAGGGGCTTCGAGGCGCAAGTTAATGGGTGGTGAACGATACCAGTCCCAAAGAAAAAATCCCAAGAGCACTACCCAAAACACAACCATACGTGTTCTTAACGCTTTATTCATATCAATACCCATAGTAGCGGCGAATGCGTACACCGATCAACGATCCCATAAATGCCATCACCACCCAAATCCAACCATGGACACTGCCGGTAGAAATACCACTGACCATTGCCCCTACATTACAACCAAAAGCCAAGCGTGAGCTATAGCCTAATAAAAATCCAGCCACTAAGCCCACCACCCACTGCGTTGTTGTTAACGCTTTGGTGGCATCAGTGTTCTTACGGGCACTGATCCACAAAGCCCCTGCTAGAATCCCAATGTTCGTAATCGAAGTAATATCTAAAAATACCGATTGTTGTAGCGCTTGCGCATTCACAGGTTGGCCCCAAAATGCATTTCCCGTCGGGTCAAATAAATGGGCCGCCTGAGCGATTTTGGCAGCCCACAGGCCAAATCCATATACCACTCCCCAAGGCTGCCCAGCAATAATCAAATTCAGAATGGCCAAAATCGCTAATAATACCGCTCCGATTAGCGCGGTTTTATTCCACACGCTTTTCACCGATGGGGCTGTTTTTGACCAAAGCCAGCTCATCACAGCAAGCAAAGCTAAGCCTAAAAAAGTAAGTAATAACGCCGCACTCGCGCCATAAGTGCTCACTAGACTAACCGGCTGATAAGCGCCTAGCTCTAACCACCAGCCTAAATGGGCTGAGCCTAAAAAACTGCCCAAGGCAAACATAGGCAAAATGGCCATATTCAAAGGAATACCTAATCCCGCTTTATATAAAGTACCGGAGCCACATCCATCGGCGATTTGCATGGCAGCCCCAAAAACAAATGCCCCGATCAGTAAACTAATACTCAAAGGACCTAAGGCAGCGCTCAGCTCACCTGGAAAGGCGGCTAATAATGGGATAGACACAGCGGCCGCAATCGCTAGTAACACCAGCTGAGCCAATACTCCACTGGCATCACGCTGATTAATTAAATTACGCCACCCCGTAGTAAACCCAAATCGTGCCCCGGCAAGCACCGCCCCGAGCCCTATACCTACTAAAAAGAGTAGACTCTGACGAATAGAAACAAACCATAATAAAAACAGGGCAAAAAGCGAAAAAGCCCCTGTTAACCATATTCGATGACTCATTGTTATCTCTAATTATTGAATAGCTGTTGAAACTTTAAGCGAATCTGCCCTAAGCGGTTTGGGGTATGCTCCATGGGCAACGCTTGAGCAGACTGTGTCCACTCAGCAAGTGAAGCTGGATACAGCTTCACATTTGGCAATTGTGCGATTTCGGACAAGACAAACCAATTGGTCGCTGCCCAATGTCCCGTATTACAAAATGACACGGTGTCTTGTGCTTGAGCTAAACCAGACTGCTGTACCTGTTTCTGAATGACTTCGATGGGTTTTAAGGTGGCACTATCGGTATTGAACCACTGTTGATGCGGCACGCTTTTAGCACCTGCAATCGTCCCAGGCACACTTGCGGTAGGCGCCTTGGTTTGCCCCTGAAAAAAGCTCTCTGGGCGCGCATCAAGCCACTGTGACGAAGCATCTGGCTGCTGTATTTTTTCAAGCAGCTCCTGCTGAGAAATCACAATAGCATCATTGATCTGCACCACAAAATCACTGGCCTCAGTGGTAACTGGATCTTTGCTGATAGGGAGCTTTTGTTTTTGCCATTGTTGGTAACCACCATTGAGCACACTTAACTGAGTTAACCCCGCATATTTAAATGTCCAATATACGCGAGCCGCGGCCCCAAAATCCGTCTGGCTATCCCCTTCTGCATACACAATCACATGATCTTGTGCGCTTAGCCCTAACTGCCGGATTCGTTGCTGCAATGTGTCTTTTTCAATTAACTGTCCCGGATTATTCGCTGGGCCACGCCACAACGCGTACGGCGCAGACAATGCGTGTGGAACATGCCCTTTTTCATAGTCTTCTTTTGCACGTATGTCCACCACTTTCACCTGAGGCAAATCCACCAACTGGGACAAGGTCAGTGCATCCACCACTGGCTGTACCACTGGGCCAGCAAACAAACCGTGTCCCCACCACAAACTGAACGTTAAAACCAATACCGCACGTAATTTTGTCATCAAGCACTCCACCAGATCACCCAAAACTAAAAACTAGGGTTCACTTTTCTTACTATGGGGCTCAATTTTCACACACAGTCAACCACCTAAATAAATAAACTTTAGCTATATGTTTATATACAAAAATGCCCCTATGACGGGGCATTTATTAGAATAGGTAATTAGGCTGAGACAATAGGAATGGTTTTAATCATTTCTTTCCAATGCGCTGGTCCGGTTTGATGCACGGACTCACCCGTTGCATCTACTGCCACCGTTACCGGCATGTCTTTGACCTCAAACTCGTAAATGGCTTCCATACCTAAATCCTCAAAACCCACTACTTTTGCCGTTTTGATCGCTTTAGAAACCAAATACGCCGCCCCACCAACCGCCATTAAATAGGCCGATTTATGCTTTTTAATGGCTTCAATGGCTTTGGGACCACGCTCTGCTTTACCAATCATAGCAATCAGCCCCGTTTGCGCTAGCATCATCTCTGTGAAGCTATCCATACGCGTCGCTGTAGTTGGCCCCGCTGGACCAACGGCCTCGTCACCCACCGGATCAACAGGCCCCACGTAATAAATCACACGATTAGTAAAATCCACCGGCAGTGGTTCGCCCTTTGCTAACATGGTTTGAATACGCTTATGCGCCGCATCGCGCCCAGTCAGCATTTTCCCAGACAATAATAAAGTTTCACCTGGTTTCCAGCTCGCCACCTCTTCGGCTGTAAGTGTATCCAAATTAACAGCTTTAGACTGATTGTAATCAGGCGCCCAAGCCACATCAGGCCAAACATCTAAAGACGGGGCTTGTAATTTTGCTGGACCACTGCCATCTAGCACAAAATGCACATGACGCGTTGCTGCACAGTTAGGAATCATAGCAATCGGCTTAGAGGCCGCATGGGTGGGAAAAGTATTGATTTTTACATCTAGAACAGTAGTTAACCCACCTAATCCCTGCGCCCCAATTCCTAACGCATTCACCTTTTCATAGAGCTCAATACGTAGCTCTTCGATTTTGTTTTGTGGCCCACGCTGCAACAACTCAAACATGTCAATGTCTTCCATCAGCGATTCTTTGGCCATTAACATGGCTTTTTCAGCCGTGCCCCCAACGCCAATCCCAAGCATTCCAGGCGGACACCAGCCCGCTCCCATTTGCGGGATTTGTTCTAGCACCCAATCCACGATGGACTCACTGGGGTTTAACATTGCAAAACGACTTTTATTTTCTGACCCGCCACCTTTTGCCGCTACGCCGACTTCGACCGTATCCCCGGGAACCAATTCCACATTCACAATACAGGGGGTGTTATCTCGCGTGTTTTTACGCGCAAAGATGGGGTCATCTAACACGGAAGCACGTAAAGGGTTATCGGGATTGGTATAGCCCTGACGTACCCCCTCGTCACAAATGTCTTGTAGTGAACGATTCGTATCAAAACGCACGTTCATCCCTACTTTCAAAAACACATTCACCACCCCTGTATCCTGACAAATAGGGCGATGGCCTTCTGCTGACATTTTAGAGTTGGTCAATATCTGAGCAATAGCATCTTTGGCTGCAGGGTTTTGTTCGCGCTCATAAGCGCGAGCCAAATGCTCAATGTAGTCAGCCGGATGGTAGTAGCTAATAAACTGCACCGCATCGGCGATAGATTGGATGAGATCGTCTTCTTTAATTACTGTGCTCATGATGGTGTTGTAAAAAATAAACAAAAGGCTTTGTCACACCGACAAAGCCCAGCAAAAAACTACTTACCCTGCCAAACGGGTTTACGTTTTTCAGCAAAAGCCGTGGCTCCCTCTTTGGCATCTGCCGAGGTAAAGACATGTGCAATACGAGGGCGCTGCAAGTCAAACATATGCGCCTGAGACCAATCACGTGACTCGGCAATAACCTGTTTAGCTGTTTGTACTGCCAATGGCCCATTTTCCTGAATACGCGCAGCCAAATCTAAAGCCCCCTGAAGCGCCTGCCCCTCGGGGACAACACGATTAATTAAGCCCCACTGTGCCGCTTGCTCAGCACTAAACATATCACCAGTTAACACCAGTTCCATAGCAACCACATAGGGCACCCGCGCAGGTAAACGAAGTAAACCGCCAGAGCCTGGCACAATACCGCGTTTGGTTTCAGGAACGCCAAATTTAGCCGTTTCAGCGGCAATAATCATATCGCATGACATCGCGATCTCTAGTCCACCAGCCAACGCATAACCCTCGATCGCCGCAATAAGAGGCTTACGTGGTGGTTTTTCACAAATGCCCGCAAAGCCCCTATCACCTACGTAAGGACGTTGCCCGTCTTTAGCAAATGCTTTTAAATCCATACCCGAACAGAAGGTTTGATTGGCGCCTGTTAAAATCCCTACAACCACATCGGGATTAGCGTCTAGCTCATCGAGTGCTGCCGCCAACTGTACAGCTGTGTCATAATTGATCGCATTACGTGCTTCAGGTCGATTCAAGGTAATAATTAATACCTGACCTTGCTTGTCTACCTTTACCAGTTCTGCCATGGTGACTCCTTTTGGTTGGTTATTGTATGAACTTCAAAAATAGCTTCTATACAATAGGGCTATTTCTTAACTTGTTATCATACGATCTTTTGTCTGAAATGGGCTTTTTCTAAAATGAACTGTCCACCCTTGATCTGGGCGATTTGGTTATCCATGTGAAAAGCTAGGTCTAGCTCCAGACAAAAGGTAAAATAACCCATTTTGCGGCATAACGTTTATTTGGCCTACTTTGCAACATGCTCACCTTTCAACAATTAATTCTGCAACTTTCACACTACTGGGATGAACAAGGCTGCACTTTGCTCCAGCCTTTTGATATGGAAGTGGGTGCAGGCACTTCTCATACAGCGACGTTTTTGCGTGCCATTGGTCCAGAGCCATGGCGTGCGGCTTACGTGCAACCTTCGCGCCGTCCTACTGACGGGCGCTATGGTGAAAACCCAAACCGACTCCAACACTACTATCAATACCAAGTCGTCCTCAAGCCCGCACCTGAAAACATTGTGGATTTATACATTGGTTCTTTAAAAGCCATTGGTATTGATCCCAGCATTCACGATATCCGGTTTGTGGAAGATGACTGGGAAAACCCCACTTTGGGCGCTTGGGGTCTGGGCTGGGAAGTCTGGCTCAATGGCATGGAAGTCACTCAGTTCACCTACTTCCAGCAGGTCGGTGGCCTAGACTGTGTGCCCGCTACCGGCGAAATCACCTATGGGCTTGAGCGTCTTGCGATGTACTTACAAGGGGTCGAAAGCGTTTATGACCTGGTGTGGACCAAAGACAAGCAAGGTCATGCCATTTATTACCGTGATGTCTTTCATCAAAACGAAGTTGAGCAATCCACTTATAACTTCGAATACGCCAGTACGGATATGCTCTTTGCCCACTTCAATAATCATGAAGCAGAGGCTAAAAAGCTCATTGAGCTTCCCCTTGCTCTGCCAGCCTATGAGCAAACTCTAAAAGCTGCTCACACCTTTAATATGCTTGATGCTCGCGGTGCCATCAGTGTGACAGAGCGCGCTGCCTATATTGGCCGTATCCGCAACCTTGCACGGGGGGTCGCCCAAGCTTATTACCATTCCCGCGAAGCCCTTGGTTTCCCTATGTTGAATAACCAAAACAACAAGGAGACCGTCTAATGTCCGAAGCCACCATGTTGAATCGCTCCTTATTAGTCGAACTCCAAACCGAAGAGTTACCTCCTAAAGCCCTAGAAAAAATGGGGCAAGCCTTTGCTGATGGGGTAGCCAACGTCCTTAGTCAACGTCACTTATTACAGGGCGATAGTACCATCACCGCGTATGCAACGCCCCGTCGTTTAGCTGTCCATATTACCCATGTTGCCCAACAAGCCGCCGATCAGCCCTTTAGTGAAAAGCTTATGCCCACTAAAGTCGGTATAGATGCCGATGGGAATATGACGGCCCCCCTACAAAAACGACTAGATAGCAAAGGACTAGGTCACCTAAGCTTAGCCGATCTAGAAATTAAATCAGACGGCAAGCAAGACTATCTCTATGCAAATGGCATGGCAACCGGGGCCAAGCTCGCCGATGTGATCAATGAGGCCATCGACTATGCAGTTACGCACCTGCCCATTCCTAAAGTGATGCGCTATCAGCTTAATGATGGCATCACAAGCGTACGCTTTGTGCGCCCTGCTCATGGTTTAGTGGTTCTCTGGGGCGAAGACGTGCTTGATGCCCAAACCCTTGGCTTAACTTCGGGTCGTACCACGTTAGGGCACCGCTTTATGTGCGAAGGCCCACTAAACATTACTTCGGCAGATAGTTACGAACAACAACTTGAGCAACAAGGTTGGGTGATTCCCTCTTTTGCTAAACGTCGCGAAAACATTCGTCAACAATTACAGCAAGCGTGTGAGCAGCATCAAGCCACCCTGGGTGATGACCCTGAAGTCCCTGCTTTATTAGACGAGGTCACAGCATTAGTCGAACACCCTACGGTTTACAAGGGCGAATTTGATCCTGTGTTCCTTGAAATACCCAGTGAGTGCTTGATTTTAACGATGCGGCTTAACCAGCGCTACTTCCCCCTCTTTGACCCAAATACCCATGCGCTAACACATCGCTTTTTAATCGTGAGCAATATGCAGGTTGAGGATCCTTCACATATTATTGAGGGAAATCAACGAGTGATTCTGCCACGCTTAGCGGATGCACGCTTTTTCTTTGAAACCGATCGCAAGCAGCCGCTCATAGACCGAGTCCCAAGTCTAGAGAACAGTGTTTATCACAACAAGCTTGGTTCACAACGGGTACGCGTGGAGCGTTTACGTCGTTTGGCAGTACATATTGCCGAACAACTGGGCGCGGACACGCAGCTTGCCGATCGTGCCGCCCTACTCGCCAAAGCTGACCTCAATACCCTCATGGTGGGAGAGTTCCCTGAGCTTCAAGGGATTATGGGCGCGTATTATGCTCAAGCCGATGGCGAGCATGAGCACGTTGTCAATGCACTACGTCATCAATATGAGCACCGTATTCACGCTCCTGTTAGCACCGACTCTCTGATTGCCACTACGCTATTTTTAGCGGAGCGCGCAGAAACCCTTATCGGTATTTGGGGAATAGGCTTAGCTCCTACAGGCGAACGCGACCCTTATGCCTTACGTCGTGCCGCTTTGGGCTTAATCAGCGCGTTCGAACAGCTCAACCAAGGGGGGTATCTGACTCACTCCCGCTTAGATTTACGTGAGCTGCTCACCTTCTCGGCTGCCGGCTTTGACACCAGCGTCTTAGCAGAAAATACCGTTGAGGAGGTAATTAATTTTATTTATGAGCGCTATCGCAACCAACTTGTTCAAAGTCACGACCGTAAGGTCGTAGAGGCTGTGCTCGCTTTGCAACCGCCCCTACAACAAGTGAACGCCCGCATCAATGCTTGTGTTGCCTTTGCCCAGCGCCCTGAGGCAGAGAGCCTTGCAGCCGCTAATAAGCGAATTAGTAATCTGCTCCAGCGCAATACAGAAGCGGCCACCCCGCTGGACCCTAACTTACTGACTGAGCCCGCCGAACAAGCTTTGGCAGCAACGATTCGCGAGCTTGCGCCTGTAGCCCAACAACAGTTTGAACAAGGCGACTTTAGCGCTTCTCTCGCCACACTGGCAGCGGCTAAAGAGCCTGTGGATCGATTCTTTAACGATGTCATGGTCATGGCCGAGGACATGGCTGTACGCAATAATCGCCTAGCTTTGTTGCGGCAATTACACCAGTCCATGAATCAAGTGGCTGATTTATCCTTACTTGCCTAGTGAAAACTGCTATTTTAGACCGCGATGGAGTCATTAACTATGACTCCAAAGCCTTTATTAAATCACCCGATGAGTGGGTTGCTATTCCTGGCAGCCTAGAGGCCATTGCTAAGCTCAAGCAGGCCGGTTGGCGGGTCATCATTGCCACCAACCAGTCTGGCTTAGCTCGTGGCCTGTTTAATATGGATACGCTTAACGCCATTCATCTGAAAATGCGTCAGCAGCTTGCTGCTTTCGGTGCACATGTTGATGCTATTTTTATTTGTCCTCATGGTCCTGATGACCACTGTACATGCCGCAAGCCTTTACCCGGCATGTTCATTGAGGCCATGCGTCGTTATGATCTGAATCCAGAAAACTGTGTGGCCGTTGGGGATTCTTTACGAGACCTACAAGCCGCTCATGCCGCCCAGATTTCTACGGCACTGGTTTTAACAGGGAACGGCGCTCAAACGCAGCAACAACCCCTACCCCCCTTTACCACTACTCACCCCGACTTAGCAGCTGTGGTGCAATTTTGGCTTGCTCAATCCTAATATGCTGTATTTACGCGCTTTTTTATTCCAGCTTTTTTTGATTATCACCGTCATCCCCTATGCGTTTGCTTGCATACTCTGGGCTCCTCTACCCTTACGCTGGCGCTATAAACTCACTACTGGATGGCCCCGCATGGTGATCTGGGCAGCAAAAGTCATTTTAGGCATACGATGGCAAATCATTGGAAAAGAGCACTTACCAGATGGTCCTGCTGTCATATTATCTAAACACCAATCCGCTTGGGAAACCTTTTTCTTTACCGTACACCTGCCTCGTGATGTATGTTTTGTCTACAAAAAAGAACTAAACCGCATTCCATTTTTTGGTTGGGGGCTCGCTCTTTTAAATATGATCCCTATAGATCGCTCTAAGGGACGCGATGCATTTGAGCAGGTGGTGACCACGGGACAATTACGTCTTAATGAAGGACGCTGGCCCTTATTGTTCCCAGAGGGCACCCGTGTCCCACCCGGTAAACGTGTACGCTATAAGCATGGTGGTGCGGCCTTGGCCACACAATGCCAAGTTCCTGTTATTCCAATCGCACATAATGCAGGGGAATACTGGCCCAAAGGAAAGTTTCTCAAAAAACCTGGGCTCATTACCGTTTCTATTGGCCCCTTAATCCCCACAGCAGGGCGTACTGTGAACGAAGTCAATCAAGATGTAGAGCATTGGATCGAATCCGAAATGCAACGTTTAAATCCAGAACGTTATGAGCTACCAGCTTCTCAAGCCCGCTAAACTTCCCCCTGGAACCCAGTGGAAGAACACCACGGTTTTAGAGCGTCCCTTAAGCTATATGCTTAAACGCTCTCGTCGTAAAAGCATTGGTTTACGCATCAGTGATGAAGGCTTGATTCTCACTGCCCCCCACTGGGCCACCAGCCAACATATTCAACAAGCTTTAGACACCAAAGCCACATGGATATTTAGCAAACTCGAAGAACGGCTCAAACGTTTGCAACAACAAGCAATGAGTCATACGGTCTGGCAAGAGGGGGGGCAACTTCCCTATCTTGGCGTCACCATTACGCTTCAGCTCAACCCGCTATTAAAACAGTCGGTGTATGCGGGGGAGCTTAATCAGCCCTCCCATGAAGATCGTCTCTGCTTGCATTTACCCCCTGACGCAGATAGTCAGCGTATCCAAGACCTTTGTCATAGCTGGCTCCAACAACAAGCCAAACGGGATTTTGCGATACGTTTATCGTACTTTTTAGAAAAAAGTGGTTATCAGACACGCTTTAACCAATGGCGTCTAGGCAGCCCAGCAAAGCGCTGGGGTTCTTGCTCTAGCCAAGGCAATATCATGTTAAATTGGCGTTTGATTCACTTTGCACCTGCTATTATTGATTATGTGATCGCCCACGAGGTGGCTCACTTAAAAGAAATGAATCACAGCCCTGCCTTTTGGCAAGAGGTCGAGCGCCTTTTGCCTACGTTTTACACGGCACGGCAACAGCTCAAGCAGTTTGACCCTGCGAGCCTACCCTTATTTGAATAAAGGAATGATTATGCGTATTTTGCACACCATGCTGCGCGTAGGTGACCTACAGCGTTCTCTGGACTTTTATACCAATGTTTTGGGTATGAAACTCTTACGCCAAAAAGATTATCCCGATGGTAAGTTCACCCTGGCTTTTGTTGGTTATGGTGAAGAAAGCGAAACGGCTGTACTTGAGCTGACCCATAACTGGGATACGGACAGCTATGACTTAGGTAATGGTTATGGTCATATTGCTCTAGAGGTCGAAGATGCCTACCAAGCCTGTGAGACGATTAAAGCCAAGGGCGGTAAGGTCGTCCGTGAAGCAGGCCCAATGAAGCATGGCAACACCGTAATTGCTTTTGTCGAAGACCCCGATGGTTATAAAATCGAGCTAATTCAAGCTAAAGGGCGCGAAGACTAAAGCTCACCTTACGGGATACAGTAAGCGGGCTACTGCCCGCTTTTTATTTGGGATAAAGTCATTATGTTAAATACCCTTTGGGTGTTGTTTTTTGTGGTTGCTGCCAGCAGTGGGCTATATCATTGGCTCATACTAGGCCAAGCCGATATTTTTAGCCAAATGGTGCAAAGTTTATTTGCTATGGCTGAGCTATCTGTACAAATTATGATTGTACTTTTTGGCACCCTTAGCTTATGGCTTGGTTTCTTACGCATCGCAGAAAAAGCCGGTCTTATTGAAAAGCTCGCTCGCTGGCTTACCCCCCTATTTACACGCTTAATGCCAGGCGTTCCAGCAGGACATCCCGCTCTGGGTTTAATCACCCTAAACTTTGCTGCTAATGGGCTAGGCTTAGATAATGCCGCCACCCCAATTGGGTTACGCGCCATGCGTGCCCTGCAAGAGCTGAACCCAGATCCTAAAACAGCAACAAATGCTCAAATCCTATTTTTGGTCTTAAATACGTCCTCGCTCACCTTATTGCCTATTAGTATTTTTATGTATAGGCTACAGCAGGGCGCTGCCGATCCCACCTTGGTTTTTTTACCCATTTTATTAGCGACAACCGCCTCTTCCTTAGCTGGGCTGCTCGCCGTCGCTCTGGTACAACGCATACGCCTAGGCGATCCAATACTCTTACTCTGGTTGGGCTCGCTGCTACTCTTGCTGGGGCTATTTATTGCCAGTCTCGCTACTCTAAGCGCAGCGGCTCTGAATCACTTTTCATCCCTACTCGGCAACCTGAGCTTATTAGGGGTCATTGCTCTCTTTTTATGGGCTGGTTGGCGTAAAAAACTGGCCTTATATGACCAGTTTATAGAGGGCGCCAAAGAAGGCTTTGAGGTAGCCAAAAATCTACTGCCTTATTTGCTGGCCATGCTCTGTGCTATTGGCCTATTACGAGCTTCAGGCGCCTTAGAAATAGCACTTAGCGGGATTCGTTGGGTAGTGGATAGCCTAGGCGTGGATAACCGTTTTGTTGATGCTCTGCCCACAGCTCTGATGAAGCCATTTTCTGGTGGTGCGGCTCGGGCGCTATTAATAGAAACCATGCAGCACCATGGTGTGGACAGTTTTGCCGCCTTATTGGCTGCCACCTTTCAGGGCAGCACGGAAACCACTTTTTATGTTCTTGCTGTGTATTTTGGTGCGGTCGGTATCCAACGCGCTCGGCATGCCATCCCCTGCGCGCTAATTGCCGACGCTGCCGGTATCAGCGCCGCTATCGCTGTCAGCTACTGGTTTTTTGCTTAAGGTGCTGCTAATAATGGCGTCAGTGCGTCGCTAAGCGCAATGTACTGAGCCAGACTCACTTGCTCTGCTCTGGCGGTGGGATCAATGCCAACAGCTTCCCAGTTAATCTGGGGGGCCCAGTCTGCTAAAACCCGCCGCAACATTTTGCGTCGCTGACTAAAGGCTTTGGCTACCACTTGGGCAAACACCGCCTCATCTTTGGCTTGAAGACGATCCGCTTTTAACGGTCGCATCCGTACCACCGCTGATGTCACCTTAGGTGCTGGATCAAAGGCCTCTGGCCCTACATCAAATAGTTTAACCATCCGATATCGAGACTGCAGCATCACGGATAAACGCCCATAAGCGGCATCCCCTGGCTGAGCCACCATACGATCAATGACCTCTTTTTGCAGCATAAAATGCTGATCCAAGACCTGATCCGCATATTGCATCAAATGAAACAACAAAGGGCTCGAGATGTTATAGGGCAAATTACCGACTATACGTAAGCCCGAGCCAAACTGACTAAAGTCCACGGTGAGCACATCCGCGGAAATAATCTGAAGCTGCTCAGGACGGTATTTTCTTTCTAAAAAAGCGACTAAGTCACGGTCGATTTCAATCACAGTAAGCTGATCTACTGCCTGTGTTAATGGCTGCGTTAACGCAGACATCCCAGGCCCAATTTCAATCAGTTTGTCTGTTGGTTGGGGATCAATCGCACGCACAATTTGGTGGATAACCCCCTCATCGTGCAAAAAATTTTGTCCAAAGCGCTTACGCGCCTGATGATGTTGCATGTAAATCCTATTTGCGACGCCCTGAGCTTAGCTCAGGATCTAAACGATTATCAATATAGGCTTGGCTACGAATTTGGCTAAGCCAGTCATCAAAAGCGGGCTCTACGCGCTGTTGATGTAACATTTGGCGAGCCTGCATACGTCGGAACTCATTACCAACGTTACGGTCACGGCGCTCATCAACGCGAATAATGTGCCAACCAAACTGTGAACGAATGGGCGCGCTAACCTGCCCTACCGCCAAAGCATCCATAGCCTGCTCAAATGCCGGTACCGTTTCCCCTGGATTCAACCAGCCTAAACTCCCCCCTTGCGGAGCAGAAGCATCTTCGGAATAGGCGCGAGCGAGCTCCTCAAAATTTTCACCATTACGTAAACGATAAGCAATTTGATCAATGCGCTCTTTAGCCTGCTCATCGCTTGTTATCTGATTAAATTTAATCAAAATATGACTAGCCCGCGTTTGGGTTACTAAGAAATCTGCCTCTGCCGATTGCGCATTGCCCGCTTGAGAGCGATTAAGCACTTTTAAAATATGATAGCCTGCCCCACTGCGCACCACGTCTGTTACCTGACCTGTGGCCGTATCTTTTAGTGCTGACGCAAATACATCCGGCCATCCCTCTAAAGGCCTTGCTCCCAGCACACCACCCTGCAATGCTTCCGGACCATCAGAAGAGGCTGCCGCTACACCAGCAAAATCAGCCCCTGATCGCACCTGACGTAATAATGATTCCGCTTTTTGTTTAAGCTCTGCTTGTGTAGCTTGACTTGCCCCCTCGGGTACACGCACGAGTATCTGTGCCACCTCGAGGATTTCATTCGCCTGTGCTGGTTGTTTGGTCGAAGCCGGATCAATACCTTGGCTTTTTAATAACGCATCAATCTCTGAGTCAGAAATACTAATCCGGGGGTCAATGACTTGCTGGCGAATACGATCTATTAAGACTTCCTGGCGCAAGCTTCGCAAATAAGTTTCCCATTGTAAGCCGCCCTTTTCAATCTCCTGACGCAATTGAGCTAAGGACATCTGATTACGATTTGCGATCAGCTCCGCCGCTTCTAAGGGATCAATTTGGTCTGGGTTAAACCCCATATGTAACGCTTCTTGGCGTAATAAGCGCTCATCGATCAACCGTTGCAAAACCTGACGCTGTAAGATTTCCTCGTCGGGAACTGGAATTTTTTGCGCACGCAGATTTTTTGTCACTTCTGCGACCTCGGCATTGACCTGACGCAAAGTGATGACATCTTGGTTAACTACCGCTGCAATTCCATCCACATAACCCTGGGAGTCGGTAAGGGGCTGCGCCATAGCAAGCTCTACATTGGCAACGCCGCCAATAGTCATTAAACAAAACACGACTTGGCGCGTTAATTGCTGTAACTGCATATTATTCGTACCTCTCAAAAACGGTTTTTTCTGGGATGGATGGCGTTACAGGCTTATAGCCTACAATACGCTCTCGCAATAGGCTCATTGGATTTGTCCCAATAGAACCTAAACCAGAGAGTTCTAACTGTAAAAATACAGCACTGTTACTTTTTTGGGCGGAGACAGCATAGCGCTGGAGCACAAAACGCCCCGTCCAGCAACAGTCACCCTTATACTCCAATCCAAAAATCGTCTGCGTACTGCGTTTTTCTTGAATAGAGTAATCAACCCTACCTAAACCATACAGTTTATTTGACAATGGCCACTGCGTGGTTAAAGAAATCTGCTCTTTGGTTCGCTCATCGTTATTAACAAATTGGTATTGAGGGTTATCAAAGGCGCGAGGATCTCGCTCATAACGATAAGAAGCCGCTATCGTTGCTAGACGTTTAGGCTGCCAGCGTACCCCTGCGCTCATACGGTTTCGATCACGGGATTCGGGGTTAAGCTGTGCATCAAAACGTACATGAAACTGATCAGTGAGCGCAGCATAAGCACCAAACAAATAGTCAGAACGTGTGCGCTCTGGGGGATATTCATGTGCTGTAAAATTATGCAAGAATACCTTCTGGTTAGTAAAGTGAAAACGCTGTGCGGCCTCTAAGCGTACTCGCTCAAATCCCGTATCACTATCTAACCAACGAGTAGAAAGCCCCATAGTTAACTGGTTAGCATTGGCAATACGATCCCAACCACCACTATAAATATTCTCGCTAAAGGCTTGAGAAAAGTTGAATGTAGCGACGCTGGTATCTAAATTTGGAATATCGTTTTGATCCCGATAAGGAACATATAAATAATACAGCCGTGGCTCTAGTGTTTGGATCGAGTCAATCCCAAAAAGCCGCGTATCACGCTCAAATGTCATCCCCATATCCAGAGAAGATATCGGCACCACACGCCCAACGTTACGAGCTAAGTTGCGCTGAGCCACATTATTAACAGATTTCCAGTCCGTATCATAATGACTTAAGTGCAAGCCAAATTTAGGAGTGACATACCAACCCGGGCGCACAATAGGATAAGCCACTGTTGTATAAGAGGATATTCGTGTGCTATTTGGTGCTAAGCGAGTACGCCTATAGGCATCAAACTTATTGACACTCCCCGAGTAATAAGGCATTACAAAACGAGTCGCCTGATTTTCGGTCTGCACATCGAAACCGCCCCAGTTATATCGTTTCCCAGTCAACCTAAGCTGCGGCAACCGATCGTATTCAGGGCGACGATACCTTCTTTCTGCGTCCTGCAGCGTCTGGTATTTAGAAACCGATAAGGCCGCATTAAAATATTTAGCTCCGCTCCAGGTAAAACGAGCATTACTTAATAGCTCTGTCACCGAGGCTTGGTTAATCCCAAAAGTGGATAAGTCTCGGAAATAATCGTCATCTGAAACCCGACGATAGTTATAAGCAAAGCCGACACCCCCCCCAATATGATGCTGATGTTCCGCGGCAAAGTACCAACGATCTGTATCCGTTTTATTATCATTGGCTAAATAGGAGCCCGTGAGCTGACCCTGATGCCGCTTGCCTAGATAACGGAACTCTCCTTGCAGCTGTACCCCTCGTTTACTTAAGACGCGCGGTGTTAACGTAGCATCGTAATTTGGGGCAATATTAAAATAATAAGGAATGGAAAACTCTAAACCACTATTCGATGAATACCCATAGGATGGCACTAAAAAACCGCTTTTGCGCTCCTCTCGTAGGGGAAAAGCCAAATAGGGCGAGTATAAAATAGGAGCATTTTTAAAATACAACACCCCATGTTTAGCTACCCCCGTATTTTTATCATTATATAAATCGACTTGTGGGGCGCGTATAAACCATGAAGGGGCAGGACACGGACAACCCGTGTATTCCACGGTTTTCATACGCAAGTGATTTTTAGATAGTAAATCAGCCTGCTCCGCCGAACCTGAGCCCCCGGATCCCCCAAATACGAAGCGAGGGCTTTGTATCGCACCCGTTTCATTTTGGATGTTGTAGTCAATATGCTCACTTTGAATTAAGCTGCCCTCGCGAAGGAGCTTGCCTTGACCTCGGATTCGTAAATCACCAGAGTTAGGGTGATATTCGATTTTTTCGCCTTTAGCAATCGAATCAACACGACGGACTTGAGCATCCCCTTTCAGTAAAACAGTTCCATTTTCTGTGCGCTCAAGTACATCACCCGTAAAAAATACAGTCATGTCGTCCTCAGCCAAAGACTGCACCTGCAAATGCGAGGCCGCCTTTAGTCGAGGAACATGCGGTTCTGAAGCCAAAGCCGGTTTTAGCGTATTATTTACGACTAAACCCGCTAAAATCATAAGGGTGTACCAACCTGATCGCACAACGTTTGTGTCCTTAGAAAATGATTCGCTATGTATCTTTGATACCTATTTAGCATCACAAATCGCTATTATAGTGAAGCCGAGCGTATCGCGGCACCTAAACCGTTAAAATTTATTAGCTTAGAGTCTTTTATTTATGCAAGATCCTGCAGTCCTACGTCAACAACAACTCAAACATTGGCTCGCCACATTAGCACCAACTTATCAAATTGATCCTCAGCAGCTACAGCCAGCCTCAAGCGACGCGAGCTTTAGACGTTATTTCCGAGTTTCCCACGCGGATGCCTCATATATTATTATGGATGCACCACCAAGCCAGGAAAATAACGCTGCCTTTATTGATATACAAGCACGCCTAGCTAATGTTGGCGTACGAGTGCCCGACATACTCACCTATGACCTAGACTTGGGTTTTATGCTACTAAGCGATTTGGGCACGCAAAACTTCTACCAAACGCTACAGTCCCCTATGGACGCAAGTGCGTTACAAGCTCTCTACCGTCTCACTATTAAGGAGCTAGTACGTATGCAGCACGCAGATCCTACTGGCTTGCCGGTTTATGATGCCAACCGTATGTTAGAAGAGCTGCAGCTATTTGAGCAATGGTATATCAAAGGTTATTGCAAAACCGAGCTAAGCGATACAGAAAAACAAAGCCTAGACACACTATTTAAGCGTCTAGTCCAAGATAATGTACAGCACGGCCAGGTTTTAGTGCATCGGGACTTTCATTCACCTAATCTCATGATGCCTACAGATGCATCCCTACGGCCTGGCGTCATTGACTTTCAGGATGCCGTCATCGGCCCTATCACCTATGATATCGCCTCCCTAGTAATGGATGCTCGCTATAGCTGGGATGAGGAACAGCAATTAGATTGGGCAATTCGCTATTGGCAAGCCGCTCACCATGCCGGCCTAGCTATCGCTGAAGACTTTGCAGAGTTTCACCGAGCGTATGAATGGATGAGCGTACAACGCAATTTGCGTATATTAGGTGTATTTAGCCGCCTTTCTTTGCGTGATCAAAAACACCACTATTTGGATCATATCCCACGCGTTTGTCAGTATTTGCGTCAAGTCTTTATTCGTTATGACGAATTCAATGCGTTACGTCGCCTCTTTGACCGCTTAGAAAACAAACAAACCGTATTAGGAATGACTATTTAATACCATGCGAGCTATGATTTTAGCGGCTGGTCGGGGCGCACGGATGCGCCCACTTACTGACCATACCCCCAAACCCTTATTAAAAGTTGGCGGCAAAGCCTTAATCGAGTGGCATCTTTTACGTTTAGCCCAGGCAGAGATTACTAATATTGTGATTAACCACGCTTGGCTAGGTGAGCAAATAGAGGCCTATTTAGGCGATGGCAGCCGTTTTGGTGTACACATCCAATACTCTGCTGAACCCACTGCTCTAGAAACCGCTGCCGGCATAAAAAAAGCGTTACCTTTACTGGGTGAACACCCTTTTCTTGTCATCAGCGCGGATGTATGGACGGACTGGGATTGTCGCGTCGCACCCTATTTAGCTCAACGCTTACACCAACAGCAGGCGCTAGCGCACTTATTGCTTGTCCCTAACCCTTCGCATCACCGCGAGGGCGATTTTGACCTAGCACATGGGTACATACAGTCTAAAACCTCGACATCCAGCTATACCTATAGCGGTATGGGTGTATTTAGCCCACGGTTTTTTGATCAAGTAAATGCAGAGGTGCCTACGCCATTACGTGAACCTCTCCATCAAGCCATTCAACAGCAAAAAGTTCTCGGTAGCCTTTATCAAGGACAATGGCAAGATGTAGGCACACCGGAAAGATTGCAACAAATAGAACAAAGCTTGGCTCATTAGCTTGAACAGGCTATGATTTCTGGCAGCCGCTCGGCATTTTTGCATTGATCTTATTTCTTCCAATCTTTACAGGAACAATTTGCCCCATGCTAGGTTCCAAACGACCCGTATTTAAACCCACCGCCTATGGCTACACCCGACGCAAACGTCGTATCCCTCGTTGGTTAGTGTTAATGATTACCGGCATGGTCTTAGGTGCGGGAGGTTTACTTTTTGTTCAAAAAAGCTATGGCCCACCTATGCTCACGGTCGAACAGTCACAACAGCTACATGATGAGCTTAATAGTGTAAAAGCAGAAAATCAGCGCTTGCAGTCACAAATTACTCTTGCTGAGCGTGAGCGCGATGATAGCCTGAGCCAAGTCGCCACTATCAAAGATAAGCTGGAGCGTCATGACAGTATTGTGGCAGCCCTAGAGCGAGACCTTGCCTTATTTGCCCGTGCTATCCCGGCCGATCCGCGTGGCACCTCTCCCGGTATACGCGCAGCCGAATTTAAAAACAATAGTGCCGAGCTAGACTATAACGTTTTGCTAATGCAAGACGATGAAAAAGCATCTACATTCAAAGGCACAATGAAATTTAATGTTATGGGACGTTACCCCAACGGACGTACCGGCCATATAGACTTAGAGCCGGTTGCCGTAGAGTTTGGGCATTATCTACATGCACAAGGCTCTGTAGAGCTGCCCTCTGGTATGACTGCACGTCAAATTACCATCCAAGTCTTCCCTGAGGGCAGCCAAAAAGCAGCGGCTATGCGAATTATTAACGTACGCTAGTCACGGCTGAATCAATAAAAAAGCCATCGTCATTACGATGGCTTTTTTACTATGATTGGCTACTTAGAATGCCGGCACAATTGCGCCTTTGTACTGCTCTGTAATCTGCTGACGCACCGCATCAGAATGCAATGCCTGCATGAGCTTTTTCACATCCTCATTATCCACTTTATCCGCTGTGGTGGCCACAATGTTGGCATAAGGCGAATCAGCACCCTCGATAAATAGGGCATCATTTAATGGATTTAATCCCGCTTCTAACGCATAGTTGGTATTAATCAACGCCAAATCCACATCTGCTAGTACGCGCGGCAAAGTAGCTGCCTCTAGCTCTTTAAATTTGAGCTTTTTGGGATTTTTTACAATATCCCGCGAGGTAGCCAAAATATTCTCAGGGTCTTTTAGCTCAATCAGCCCTTGCTGTTGTAATAACAGCAAAGCACGAGCACCATTAGAAGGATCATTAGGCAATGCCACCAAAGCCCCGTCTTTTAATTCAGATAGCGCTTTGATTTTTTTCGAATAAGCACCAAAGGGCTCTACATGCACCAAGCCAATAGAAACCAGCTCGGTTTTATGTTCTTTATTAAAAGTATCTAAATAGGGCTTGTGCTGGAAAAAGTTCACATCCAAATGCCCATCAGCCACCTGAGCATTGGGCTGTACATAGTCGGTAAATACCTTAATATCAAGCTCTACCCCTTGTTCCGCAAGCGTCGGCTTCACAAACTCGAGCAGCTCCGCATGTGGTACGGGGGTGGCAGCCACAGTCAGTTTACCCGCATGGGCTGAACCAACCGCTAACGCAGCCAGCGATAGGGCAAAAGCGGGAATCAATTTTTTCATGAATGGTGCTCCTAAAAGTAAATCGAATGAATTATTGTGTCTTACTATGAATCATAGCAGCTAGCTTATCACCAAACATTTGAAGCAATTGCACTAAAACAACTAAGATCAACACAGTAACTAACATCACATCGCTTTGGTAACGCTGATACCCAAAGCGTAGCGCAAGATCCCCCAAGCCCCCACCACCGATAACGCCCGACATCGCTGAATAACCTACTAGGGTAATCGCCGTGACCACAATTGCAGCTAAAATCCCTGTTGTAGCCTCTGGCAATAAAGCCATGAGTACGGTTTGTCGTGAATTAGCCCCCATCGCGCGACAAGCTTCAGAAACGCCTGGATCAAGCTCACGCAGTACATTTTCTACCAAGCGCGCAAAAAAAGGCGCCGCACTTGCTACTAAAGGCGGTATTGATCCTTGTACACCTAAAGACGTTCCGGCTAAAACACGCGTTAACGGAATCATCACGATCAATAAAATTAAAAATGGCACCGAGCGTAAGACATTCACAACCAATGATAATGACTGATACGTAACCCGGTTTTCTAAAAGCTGCCCTTTGGCAGTAAGAAACAAAATCACACCTAAGGGCAGACCAATTAAAACCGTAAACAGGAGCGAAAACCCTGTCATCAACAACGTATCAAGGGTGGCTTCAAGAATTAGGGGCCAATCAAGATTATCAAAGCTCATGGACGTAATACCTCGCAATCAACGCCTTGTTGGGCTAATAGGGTTTCAACCTGTGACCATCGGGATAAATCACCGTTAGCCGCTACAACTAACTGCCCATAAGGCACATCTTTAATACGACTGACTGCTCCCTGCAAAATGCTTAAATCTAGCTGGTAATCACGACTAATTTGACTTAATAAGGGAGTCGCTGTCGATGAGCCGGTAAAACTCAAACGCAATAACCGCCCTTGCACTTCGGCCGCCATATCCTGCCACCCTTCGGCCTCTACCCCACTTTCAGACAGCAAAGACTGTGTGACCGCATGTTGTGGATGTAGGAACACATCTAATACCTCTCCCTGCTCCACAAGCTTCCCCGCATCAATCACCGCCACCCGATCACAAATGCGTCGAATCACATCCATACTATGCGTAATTAGCACGATCGTTAGCCCTAAATCCTGGTTGATTTGTGCCAGCAACCGCAAAATAGACTGCGTCGTTTCAGGGTCTAAAGCTGAAGTAGCCTCATCGCAAAGCAGTAGCTGAGGGTGATTCGCTAATGCTCGCGCAATCCCTACACGCTGCTGTTGCCCACCTGAAAGCTGGCGTGGATATTTATGCACATGATCTTGCAACCCCACAAGCTCTAACACCTCTAATGCCCGTGCTTTTTGTTGCGCACGCGTTAGCCCTGCTAGCCGTAACGGAAAACATACATTATCCAACACGGTACGCATCTGCAACAAATTGAAATGCTGGAACACCATCCCAATTTTTTGACGTACTTGGCGTAGTTGGGGCTCGGCTAAAGTACTAATGTCCTGATCCTGTAACCAAACTCGTCCACTGCTGGGTCGTTCTAAGAGATTCAGCATGCGAATCAAGGTGCTTTTTCCGGCACCTGAGCGTCCAATAATGCCAAAAACCTCTCCCGCTTGAATCTGTAAATTAATATCGTCCAAAGCCACCACTGTTTTGGTGCCTGAGACATAGTTTTTATTGATATGTTCTAAACGTATCAAGGGATACACCTTATGTCGCGATGTCTGCGAAAAATGGATTAACTAAATACTTTCGTCAATACCGATAAAAAAACCGTACTAAAAAAAATAAAACCCTATTTTGCCTCGTTCCAATCCTTAAAAACAACAAATCATGTACAAAAATGAGTAAATCTCTTTGGGATTCTTATTTGCACAAAATAATTCGTTAAGCTATTTACATCTATTCATTTTCTCTAGGAGGATCTGTGTTATGCAAATGGTAGTGACTCGTACTCTGTGTGACGCTTGCTTGACATTACCTGTAGCTGTAGCAGCCACACCCCCTCATCCAGAATTACACCTTTGTAGTGAATATATCCCGATAAAAGGTGAGAATTTTGAAGCAAAATTTAAATGTCGGGCTTGTGATACGATTTGGCTACATCGAAAAAACAAATGGGGGGCCTGCGAGGGTTTTAGGCTGAACCCATAATATAAATTATGCTAGGCTAATATCATGCTAACCTAATTAGGCTTATAGAATGACAATGCCATGCAAACTGATTTACGCCAAATCACTTCAAGCTGCTCATGCTGTGATCGTGGCCTTGCGCGAAAGCTGGCAACAGCTAATCCAATATAAGGCCACACCAACGCCTGAGCTACTACAACGTTATCAGCAGCTCATTCAACAATTGCAACAGCTGCCTCTACCTGCTGACATTAAGCCCGTTTTAAAACAGCTTCAACAACAATTACAAAACCATCACACTGGCGTTAAGCTCATGCCATTGCAGCAAGCTTTAGCGCATTTTGGGATTCAGCTAAATCATCAAACTGACAGCCCATGGTTTCATTATGATCCTGGTCAGCCTCTACCCGTTGTGCTCCAAGGCCTAGGCAAAGCATGGCGCCAACAACTAAAAAAATATAAAGACCACCCCACCAAACGCCTACAACTTGCTTGGCAAAACCTGCCCTATAGTGCGGCTTTTCATGAGGCTTGTTTAGCTTTGCGCGCTATTTTACGTGAAAAAAACACGAGCGACAGCCCAGCGTTGCCATTATTGTATTATATTGCTGCCTTTCATTCTTTTATACGTATCGAGCCAGAAACCCCACGTGGGGATTTAATTGCCGCCGCCTTTTCTGGCAAATCTCTTTTACAACAACCCATTTGTTATCAGCAACTAGGCACACAGGCGTTAGCACTTCTCAATCAAACAGACCAACAGCGTATACAAAAGCAATGGGGGCTACCCGCACAGCATCAACGCTTGGCCGATTTACTCCCTGACCTACACCAACAATATCTCACCGCTGTTCAACCCTCTTAGCCCTGAGCCAGCTGTTACAACTAACCAACGGTCATCCTCTATAAAAAAAGCCCAATGGCCTGCATACCATTGGGCTTTGCCGTTAAAAACGGGTTTCCTGCAAGGAACAATTTGCTATGTCATCAGCAAAAACAAAAACGCCACCTATGAATAAGTGGCGTCTTTGAGAATTCGGGCTGGTGGGTCGTGCGCGACTCGAACGCGCGACCAACGGATTAAAAGTCCGCTGCTCTACCGACTGAGCTAACGACCCAACCGAAAGATTAAATTATTGCATAGCTGTTTTTAACTGTCAAGCTTTTTATAAAAAGTTTACATAAAAAAGCCTGCAATAATTGGGTCTTTGCTTACCGGTGCACGCACCTAAATAAGCAAAGACGTAACTATAACATGTTTTTAAAAAAAGTACACCTTTTTTTTAAAAACTATCGAGCTCGGGAAATACGAACCTCTGCACCACGTCGTTTGACCTCAAGGCCCTCTGAAGGCAGGATTTTTAACCCTTCCAGACCTTTAATATAGCTAGAGCCTTGCATCTGCATTACACGAATTTTATTACGCATCACAGCAGGGCTATGCTCTGGCATACCAAACATCCAGACTTCTTCGAGTAAGCGGGCAGAATTGAACTCTGATGTATTGAGCGCTTTCGGGCCTAAACACAACATATGTCCCTCGCGTCCAAAAACAGGGAGCCGGTCCAAACCCGCTTTAACCACCCAACGTGAGCCACCCTCATAGCGCCAGCCTGTGGATAAATCCCACCAGTCGCTGCCTTTAGGTAGATATACCTCGATCTCGTCACCTGGCTGCACAAAAGGTGCAACCAGTAGTGTTGAGCCGAGCATGTACTGATGTTTCCAGTTTAACGCTTCGGGATCATCCGGAAACTCTAGCGATAAAGCACGCTGCACAGGCAAACCACAGCGCACAGACTCTTCGATAATGCCCAGCACATAAGGCACTAAGCGATAACGCCATTCCAGCCAATGCGCTATAAGCTTTTGGGTCTCAGCATCAAACGAGGTAGGCAATAAGCCATCCACGGCTTGAAAATGAAAGTTTGCTGAAAATACCGCCATCGATAACCAGCGCACATAAAGCTCTGGTGTCATGCTATCTAGGGGAGCACTTGCCGAGCCAATTTGATGTGTTTGTGCTGTAATCCCGCTATTACCAACCGAAAGTGCAGCCTGCAAGGTCTTGGCTAAGCCATCCCAGTCATTGGTCACATCTGGCCCTAACTGCCAAGCAAAGCGATGTGCAGAAGGATATAAATCGCGACTTGCTACCAAGCCTTCTTGGGGTGTTTTGTGCCCTGCAAAAGCATCGAATAAGGCTTGGCGTGCAAGTAACGGATAGACCGTGCGTAACATCGCACCGCTTTCTCCACCACGGGCTGTGATCTCATCTGGCAAATCATATTGCGCTTGAATCACCACCGCCCCCAAGCCCTCATCGTAACTTTGGCGTAAACGCTCCACCCAGAGCTTATAAGCGTCCTTGTGGGTTAAATCCAACAACCCAAAGTCTTTACCTGCAGTGACGGCATTGCCTTTAAAAGTGTAGGCCAAACCGTCGTCATCATTAATAAGCAGCCAGCCTCGGTCCTCCCACTCATCGAATAATGCTGTGCCTACTGCCACCCCCGGAAAAACCGAAGCCGCTAATTTGCACTGCTTGTCTTCGGCGGCAGCCATCGTGTCGCGTACATCGGCAATACGCTCGGCATCCCACTCAAAAATAGGGCGGTCAGCACTAAAGCCTAGGGCTGCAGGCGGTGCTAGGTTTAAGACATCAACCCCAACCTGAAGCTGCTTAAGCTGTTCAATGGTAGCGTAGCCTTGCTCAATGGATTGACTCTGCGTTTGATCCAACCAAACCCCCATTGGCCAGAGCCCAGGTTGCCCTGCTCGCCCTGTCAACGCGGTATACTGGTTTAAGATTTCGACAGGCTGACCTATAAAAATAAACAGGTCAAATACCGTGGCATGAACCGTTAACTGATACTGATCCGCTTGGCTTAGTGCCACATCATGCTCTACGCGCTCAAATGTATTTACGTAAAGCCCCCAGCCGCGATTACTCCACGCTAATGGCAACACTCGATCCGCATAATGATCTGAAACGAGTTTTGCACCACGTCGATTAAGATCACCCGTGGTCTCACCCAAACCAAAAATACCGTCGTTAGGGTCTAGGGTTAAAGCAAACTGCCATTGAGGCGTTGCGATCAAAGACTGACTTTGTAATAAAAGCTGATCCCCGTTATACGCGCGCAAAGCAAACGTGTCTTTATCGATCTCGAGCACGCTTTCGCCTTGCTCAATGCGCCAACCCTGTGCTTGCTCCGTGACTTCGAGCTCGCCAACGGCATCCTGTCGGGCAAGAAGCATATCGGCATATTGTTGTGCTCGCGCTGATACTCGCTCGGGCTGAATATGCTTGAGCGCACCAAAGCGCAAGCGAAATACGCCAGGGGCATGGGCTTCGATACGAAGCATGAGATCATCGGTTGCGGCAAAATCAGCCGCCGAGGATTTTGTGGATATAGAGCTTAGAAGATTAAACAATTGCGTCACATCATCAGAGTGTGTTTTGGACGGCACAATGCGATCCTCAAGGGCAAAGCCCAAAACTAGAATTAAAAGATACTATTTTGACGCATATTTGCTGCAAAGCAAATACGCATCACTACTATATATGAACAGACACGTATTATCGCAGGTCTAGCGCTCGGGATAAATCACGCTCTATCAGCGCCGGCTCTGCCGCCATCTGTGCGGCAATTTGTTCGGCAAGTACCGCCGCCCAACTAAAGCCATACGAACCATAGCCTGCATTTAACCATAAGCCCGGCAAAGGCTGAGCCAACACCGGCAAATGGTCTTTTAATGCGGCTCGAGTTCCCACCCAAGCACTTTCTACCGCCAATACGTCCTGATCCAACGGCACTAAAGGCTCCGTTTTTTGGAATATTTCGCGACAAGCAGCCTGCGACAGTGATCGGGGCGGTTGATCGTAAGTGCTACCTAGCACATAGCCTTCGGCTAAAGGAACCACATAACCACTACCTGCAACAATACGTGAGGGTGCTGCATTTAAAGCAGTACGCGCTATCGAAATACTTTGTCCTCCTATTACATCTAAACCCATGACTCGTGGAGCTTGACCGTGTAGAGCCTGTGGCAACAATGACGTAACACCTTGTGCATTGGCCAAAATAACATGCTGGGCCTCATAGTGATCACCCGCACGGGTGATCACTTTCCAACCTTGAGTAGAGGCATGAACAGTCACTACCGTATCAGCTCGCCACGTCACCAGGTTTGTTTCCAATAGCTGTGTTAATAACTGTTGAGGGCGAATAACAGCGCCTTTAGGAAAATACAAAGCACCGTGCTTCACCGGCGTGCTCGCATACCGCGATGCGTCTTGTGCTGTTAGATATTGTACCCAATCTAAATCAAAGGCGAGCTCTGCCACACTTTGCTGCTGTAAAAATGCCTCTTCTTCGCTTTGAGCGACAACAAGAGAACCCACAACCTGCATCGCCCCCGTCGATGACTGCCAACGCTGCAGCGCCCGCAATATTCCGGCACGACTGAGACGAGCACGCGGAGCGTCATCTCGGGTCAATAATGGGGTCATAGCTAATCCAGCATGCCCAAGTTGCGCTCCCCCTGCTCCATGTATGAAGTGAGGGTCCAGAACACAAGTAGCAATACCTCGTAACGATAACGCATGCGCCGTTGCGGCTCCCGCTATACCGCCCCCCACTATGATCACCGGCTGTTGTGGCGGCTCAGTGTAAGAGCGCCCTAAATGCGGACGCAGTGTGGCTTTGATCATATGGCGTTTATAAGCAAAACCCGGGTGGCGCGTCACCATAAAGCCCGCATTTTGTAAATCGCGACGAACCTGAGCCGCTGCACACCAGGTTGCCGCCGTCGCACCGGGTGCTGCCATACGCACCAATTGCCCAAACACTTCTGGCGTCCACATGGCCGGATTAACTCGTGGCGCAAAACCATCTAAATAAAATGCATCGGCCTGACATACCATCTGTTTTGCGGCTTGACGAATATCACCAAAAAACAAGGTCAGCGTCACCGCCCCCTGCTCAAACTCTAAACGATGGATGCCCGGGACTAACACCGGCCACTGCGCCAATAACTGGTCAGCTAGCTTACGCAAAGCAGCAGGTGTATGCGCCAACATCAACGCCAAATCTTTTGCATAAAAAGGGTGTGCTTCGAACGACACAAAATGCAAACGGCGGCTACGCTGCTCATCCTGCTGCCAAGCTGCCCACGTTGCTAAAAAATTATTACCTAAACCAAAGCCGGTTTCTACGATAGTAAATTGCTCCCTGCCCCGCCAACGCTCTGGCAACCCATTTCCTCCTAAAAACACATACTCGGCTTGTTCTAAAGCACCAGACGCGGCGTGATACAGGTCATCGTAGCGATCACTGCAAGCCAGCCCCGTCTCGGTAAAAGTTGGAGTAGCAGGAACTAAAGGTTGAAATGCGCGTGTCATATGGATTCGTTTTAATAATGGGTTGCTTGTACAATTTGAAGAGCAGGAGCAGTTTTTGCTCTTTACCGTCTCTTCATTCTTTTAGGTCGAGTTTATGCAAACCTCTTTCGCTCTCAGCAGTAGCTTAGAAACTGCCGTACAAGCGGCTCATGCCGGAGCTGCTATTTTACAAGCCTATGCGAATAATCGCAGCGAATTAGTCATTGACACAAAAATGCGTAATGACTTAGTGTCGCAAGCCGATCGTGAAGCGGAAGCAGCGGTTATCCATATTTTACGCAGCCAAAGCCCCGAATTTGGGCTCATTGCTGAAGAAACAGGCGGACAAGCAAACCAGCAGCTGGCTACATGGTATATCGACCCTTTAGATGGCACCACCAACTTTTTACATGGTATTCCGCACTATGCCGTCTCAATCGCTTTGATTGCTCACGCTGGCACAGAAATCAACGGCTCTCGCTTAGACCAAGATACCCCCGTGATTGGGGTGGTGTATGACCCCAACCGAGAGGAAATGTTTACCGCCATGCATGGTGTGGGGGCTTGGCTCAACGGGCAACGCATTCAATGCTCTCAGGCTGACAGCTTAGCTAATAGTGTGGTAGCAACGGGTTTTCCTTTTCGGGATTTTAGTTTTGCCAACCAATACATGCCAACGTTGAACACCGCCATCACCAGCACGCGTGGGGTACGTCGCCATGGCGCTGCGGCTTTGGACTTAGCCTGGGTGGCATGTGGTCGCTTTGATGCCTATTGGGAAATGGGCCTTGCCCCTTGGGACGTAGCAGCAGGCACTGTTATCGTGCGTGAAGCTGGTGGGATTAGTGAAGACATGTACGAACAACTGCCTTGGCCACGTAATGGCTATGTGTATAGTGGTAACGCTACTGTGGCCCCTGAGCTTTTAGCCATGATTAAACCCCATTTGATCTATCCTTAAGCAAGGGCGCTGCGCGTCTTTACGGATTCTCTTTAGCAACATTACCGCGTAACATGGTAGTCATCATTCCTACGACTTGGTATTGCTAAAGGTGAATCCATGACAACGCTTCCTCCCCTTGATCTCTGGCACGATGAGTTCATCGCTATTCGCCGCGATCTTCATCAGCACCCCGAACTCGGTTACGAGGAATTCCGTACAGCAGATAAAATCGCAGACTATTTGCAAAGCTGGGGTATCCCCTTTCACCGTGGTTTGGGTGGTACAGGGGTGGTAGGGATTTTAACCGGCACCCAAGGCACTGGGCCGACGATAGGACTACGAGCTGATATCGATGCGCTGCCCATGCCAGAGCAAAATCAGTTCGCGCATAAAAGCCAACACGATGGTGTTATGCATGCCTGTGGCCATGATGGCCACACCACCATGTTGCTTGCCGCCGCCAAATATTTAGCACAACATAATCATTTCAAAGGCACAGTCTATTTTATTTTTCAGCCAGCCGAAGAAGGCCTAGGCGGTGCCAAAAAAATGATCGAGGATGGCCTTTTTACCCAGTTTCCAATGGATGCTGTCTTTGGTTTGCATAACTGGCCAACTCTGCCCACTGGTCATTTTGGTTTGCGTACCGGTGCTATTATGGCTTCGAGCAATATCTTTGTGATTGATATCCAAGGCAAAGGAGCCCATGGCGCTATGCCGCATTTAGCGGCAGACCCCATTATGGCGGCCACCTCTATTGTTCAAGGTTTACAAACCATTGTCAGTCGCTATCTTGACCCACAAGAACCTGCCGTACTAAGCATTACCCAATTACATGCTGGTTCCGCAGATAATGTGATTCCCGATACAGCACAAATCCGAGGTACGGTTCGTACATTTTCATCCCAAGCCACCGATCAAATCGAAGAGCACCTGCGTCGCATTAGCCAGCAAACAGCAGCGGCGATGTCCTGTCAGGCATACATTGACTTTGACCGGCGCTACCCCCCTACCGTTAACCATGCTATTCCCACTCAATTTTGCGCGGATCTACTTAAAAACTGGCTAGGCGAAGCATCCGTCATCGACCCCGTCGTCCCCTCCATGGCCGCTGAAGATTTTTCTTTTATGCTGGAAAATGTTCCCGGCTGCTATTTATTTCTAGGCAATGGAGATGGAGATCATCGCTTAGCCGGACATGGTTTAGGTCCCTGCACGCTACATAATGGTAGCTACGACTTTAATGATGCCCTCATCCCTATTGGAGCGACCTATTGGGTTAAACTCGCCCTAGCCTGGTTAAAACAAGCTCCCGCCTCTTAGGCTCATCACAAAAGTTTGCAGCAGGAATCTAGCATCTAGGTACAATAATAAGCATTTCTTTTTGTTTGTATTTTGTACCTAGGAGTCATCATGAGCGGTGCTCTGATTTCCATTCCCAAAGACCGAGATCCTGTTTTACGTGTTATTCCAATGCCCGGCGATGCCAATATGCATGGTGATGTATTTGGCGGCTGGATCATGGCTCAAGTTGATATCGGGGGCTCCGTGCTGGCCTCGCGGCGCGCACAGGGTCGGGTAGCTACGGTTGCCGTTAACTCTTTTACCTTTAAGCAACCGGTATTTGTGGGCGATTTATTAAGCGTCTATGCCGAAATCATTAAAACCGGCACCACCTCTATTACCGTTTCGGTCGAAGTCTATGCAGAGCGTAAACTTTTACCTGATGAAACGGTCAAAGTCACCGAAGCCGTTTTAACCTATGTTGCCACTGACGACCAGCGTCGTAGTCGTCCTTTACCGCCTTTAAAATAACTATGACCCAATCTGCGCCTACTGCGACCCGCCCTACCGTCCGTCGCTTAGATCCGGAAGATGCTCAGCTTGCTTTACAACGCCTACAAAGCATTCTTAAACGTCACGAAGTGATTACGCTTCTGACCGAAAAGCAAAGCGAAGGCGATGAGCGCTCCGAGCTTATCTCCAATCTTACACATCGTCGTCACGAAAACGAGATTCGAGCTATTATCAATCATCTGCACCCTGCGGACATTGCTTTTATCCTCGAATCGCTCCCTGAGCCTGAACGACAGCTTGTGTGGGATCAAGTCGCAGAAGAACATGATGCTGACGTCCTTCTTGAAATCGAGGACTGGGTACGCGAATCGTTAATTAAATCCATGGATGCCGAAGAGCTTATTGCCGCGGCCTCTTCCATGGATGCCGATGAGATTGCGGATCTGGCACACGACCTGCCACCCGATGTTATGGCCGAGGTGCAAAAGGGGCTAACTGATGCCGAGCGTGCCCAATTGATCGCTGCCATGGGCTATCCCGAAGACACCGTGGGCGCAATCATGGACTTTGAGATGGTGCGTGTACGCGAAGACGTCACCCTCGAAGTGGTTTTACGCTACTTACGCCGCCTTCAAGAGCTTCCTGATCACACAGACCAAATTTTTGTGGTGGACCGCGAAGACAAGCTGCAGGGCACACTGTCTTTAGCCACACTACTGGTCTCTGATCCTGACAGCCTTGTTTCCCACGTTATGTCCACCGACTATTTTAGTCTGCATCCTTTGGATCCGGACACTGATGCGGCCAGTGCTTTTGAGCGCTATGACTTAGTCTCTGCGCCGGTCGTCGACGATTATGGGCGGCTCATTGGACGGGTGCCTATTGATGAGGTCGTCGACGTACTGCAAGAGGACTCACAAGAACAAGAACTGTCTCGTGCTGGCTTACAAGAAGAAGATATTTTTGCACCAGTACTCAATGCTTTACGCAACCGCGCACCTTGGTTACTTATTAACCTGTGTACAGCCGCCACCGCATCATTTGTGGCTTCTCGCTTTGAGGATACGGTCAGTCATATTGTGATTTTGGCGTTTTTAATGTCTATTGTCGCCGGTATTGGTGGCAACTCGGGCAACCAAACCATGACCATGATTATTCGTGCCATGGCAATGGGGCGCATTACAGGCTCTAATATATGGCCCTTGGTCAAACGCGAGCTTTTAGTCACCTTTTTGGTCGGCGCCTGCGGTAGCCTTGTCACTGCTACATTTGCTTGGTTTATTTCAAAGTCCATCCCCATCGCTTTGGTGATGATGGCCGCCATGATCGGCAATATGCTGGTTGGCGCAACCCTAGGGGTATTAATCCCTACCCTGCGTAGCCGTTTTGGCAAGGATCCTGCCGTTGGCTCTTCCGTTTTACTGACCTTTGGCACCGACTCCCTAGGTTTTTTTATTTTTCTAGGGCTTGCTACGGTATTTTTATTATAAGTTCAATCTTGGTTTTTCTTACACAGCGCTTGCAGCTTTTGTTGTAAGCGCTGTAGCTTTTCTAACGAACGCCCAATAAAAACCAATTGTGTTTTTTGAACCTGAAAAGTCGGCGAGCAGTGACACTGCCCCCTTGTGTACTGTACCACATACCCTTTACTTGCAGCGGCATCTAAACACACGCGCCCTTTCGCTCGGTACAATGTATCTGCATAACTTTGCAGCAGCTCAACAAGTACCCGTTCCTGTATTCCATATTCGCTTTCAACGCTTAAACTGTGCCATCCTGATGAGGCATCAGCTATAGCAGGGGCCGGCCTAATTGACGTAGCCGATTCCATCGTAGGCATCATTTCATAATGAACAGGAGCTCTGGTTTTTTCTACCAAATCCGCTAAGGGAACCGCCAAAGGCTGCTGAGGAAGGCAGCGATTAATCACTAGCTGGGTAGCACTTTGTATTTGCCTCTCCCAAACCGTGTTAACCAGCTCATCTACACTATGTTGTGCCGCTAAGGAAGCATCGACAAAGCACCAATTATCACGCAACACAAATCGCTGTGAAACCCGAATCATATCCACAATTTTGGCTGAATCTGCAATGCCGCTTAGCTCCATATATACCTGACTCGGTGCAGGCGAAAGCCGCCCAATTTCAGCCATTTTTTCCGCCATGCTGCCACCCAACGTGCAACATACACACCCATTTTGTAAGCGTATAATCTGCTCATCTTCATAATCGATGAGCTCGGCATCTATATTTAATTGCCCAAAATCATTCACAATAATCAAGCTATTAGGCTCAATGCCCGCTTGAATCCAACGATTTAAAGCTGTGGTTTTTCCTGCACCTAAAAAACCAGAAAGTAGTACGACAGGTATTTTTTTAGGTTCGTACGACATGCACCTGTCCTCCAACCACCGTAGCATGCACCGTCATATCACGCAGTTGATCTGGTGTCGTCGCGTACAAGTCATGCTCTAAAACCACCATATCGGCGTACTTTCCTACTTCTAAACTTCCTACTTGATCATCCAAATGCAAGGTATAAGCCGCACCCAAGGTGACTGCATATAATGCTTGATCCATAGATAAGGCTTCATGCTCACCTAAAACTTGATCCGTTGCCGTGCGACGTGCTAACGCACACCACATTGAAAACAAAGGCCCTAAAGGCGTCACAGGTGCATCCGAATGCATTGCCACTGGTATCCCTAACTCATAAGCCGATCGTAACGGTTGCATGCGACGCGAACGACTGTAGCCTAGAGTAGATTGGCGGTGAATATCACCCCAATAATAAATATGATTAACAAACATATTTAAACAAACCCCCAGCTTAGCCGCACGACGCATTTGCGCTTGGCTAATAAACTGGCAATGTTGCAACGTATGACGATGATCTGGCCTGTACCATAACGTCTGTGCTTCCTCGATCGCATCAAGCATCAGTTCTACCGCCTCGTCACCATTGGTATGAATATGGAGCTGTAAGCCCGCTTGATGATAGTCCATTACCATTTGCTTTAACGTTGCGGGTGGGGCGTTCCATATCCCATTCTCTTGCCCATTGTGATAGCCAGGCCAGCGCATGCGTGCTGAAAACCCCTGAATAGAACCGTCCGTCATCAGTTTCACTAATCCAAAATGTAACCGATCCGTATTAGCTTGCTGACATTGTTGAACACGCTCTATTCCCTGAGAGCTTTGCCACTCTAAGGCCGCCATCGCAGGTACTAAACGCACAGGATAATCGGTTTGACTTGTCGCCTCTTTTAAAACAGCCACCCCTTGATCACTTAATGGATTATATAAATCAGTAATAGTGGTAATTCCGGTACGCTGTGCTGCCAAAGCATATTGCTTTAATGTTTCAAGACTGGCTACCTCATCAAAAATACTCTGCCCTAGTGCTTCAAACACCGCATGCATTGCTGCCATTTCTCGCAACTCCCCGTTTGGTGTGCCATCCTCTGTACGCATTACCCCTTCGATTTGACTCTGCGCTAGATTCGTTTGACGCAACATCGCCTCATTAACAGTCATCAAATGCAAGTTGGCATGAAACACAACCACAGGGCGGTCAGCCACCACCTCATCAATAATGGCCTTATCTAAACGCTCCCCGTCAAAATAAACGGGATCAAACCCCCAAGCTATGAGCGGCTTACCTGCAGGTAATTGCTGGGCTTGCTGCAGAAGCTTCTGCTGAATTGCCACTAAATTTTGGCAGCCATCCCAATACTTGCCCTGCGGGTCATAACGTGGAAAATAGCCTAAATAAAGGTACTTCCACATCGCACCCTCTAAGGCATGGCTATGTCCCTCGACAAAACCTGGATAAATATATTTATCGGCAAACTGCTGATCTAATCGATACTCACCTAAATCCTTAAGTTCTTCTAATGGCCCGACACCTAGCACCCGCCCCTCTTTTACCGCAATATGCGTGGCTATAGGTAAAGATGGATCCATCGTAATAATGCGTTTGGCCTCAAAAATAGTAAGCATGTCTTTATCCTCCTACCATGCTAGGTTTTAATGCAGGGGTTGTTTTTTTGATCATTAATGGCATTAACACTAAAGGAATAAAAGCGGTGGCCGCAAAAGCAAGTAAGTAAGTGTTCGGATCTAAGGATGGGGCGATCGGTGTCAAAATAAAAAGCACTGGCAAATTCACTAAAACAATAGCTAAGTTAAAAAAAGCGAGCTCTTTAGCAACGGAAGTGCTAAAGTCAGCGTCCACCAAGCGCAAAAGTAACAGTCCTGTTCCCGTCGAGCCGGTGCAGCAACCAAACGATGTAAGCGCTCGCTCGGGGGCTAATTTTCCACTTAACTTAGCGCTATACCAACATAGAATAAAAGTGGCTATCGTCACAGCCGTTGCCACCAGCAGCACGGGAGCTAATAACGCGTACAATACCGAAAATGCAATACTCATAATGGTTCCTACCACCATAAAGTCGACAGAGGCGCCGGTAATACGCTTTAACGTCTCATCATCTACATAACTCGACCAGCCCGCCTTATCAATGATAAGACGCATCAGCACACACACACCCAAGCCATGAACAAAGAACATATTATGACTAAAAAGCACGGCAATACTGATCCCAAACGGCGCATGTCCTAGCGCTACTTTCTGCATAAAAGACAGCCAAATATGGGTGATACCATAAGCAATACCCAGTAGGCCCAAATGCCATGCCAAACTATCCATATTGGCACTATGTGTCACTAAGCGCGTAGCACTTTGGCCGCGATTTGCATGAAAAAAACCAACTAAAAATGTCTCATCAATACGAGAGCGTTTATTGGCGTTCTGTCCTTTTTTAATCACATGACGAGCTGCTGGCACTCCCACCAAAAACGCTACTAAAAAACCAATGGACGCATAAATCAACCCAACTTGTGCAGCATTGGCAATCCCATATTCCTGCTCCCAAATTCCGCCATAAGTCAGAGCCTGTCCTGGTCCCTGAGTAAACCCATGTGTAATCAAAGCCCCTAAAAGAGGTCCCACCTGACTCCCTGTTACCGCATCATAAAAGACTATCAACCCGTAACCAATTAAAGCTTGCAAACCAAGACTAGCAGTCCAAATTAAAGTTAACCATATGCCTCCCCGTACCACTCCGTCACCCGCTAAGGCTTTTTCATTACTACTCCCCGTCAAGCACAAGGACATAAAACTCAAGGTGAAAAAGTGAAAGGTTAACGAGTTAAAATCTGCAGGCGTATAACCCGGAATTAATGCAAAAGACAACAAAACAAAACCTAATACCCCGCCTAAAATGCTAGCAGGGACCAAGGACTGCTGTAAGAAAGGGATTCTTTTACGTAAAACCCCGCCAAGAAATAACATAGCTGCCATCAAGGCAAACGCCATAATTCCATGAAAAGAGTCTCCCATGTTGGTCTCCTGTGTGGATAATACTTTTGTGAATTATTATTTAAAAATAACGATGTTTGCACACCATTATGCGAGCAAGGGCCCAGTTCATACATAAGTAATTACCCATATTTGTCTCGAATAATGAGACAAAAACAAAAAAGCCACCTACTTAATAAGCAGGTGGCTTTAACAAACCAAGGAAAAACTAGTTTAAACGCCCATGGCAATGTTTATATTTTTTACCACTACCACATGGGCAATTATCATTACGCCCCACTCGTGGAATGGCTTCCGTAGCTGAGTCTTCTTCTGTAGGCATTAAAGCCTCGCCCTGTACCGCAGCGTCATAATCAGCATGTTGATAACGAACATTTTCTAACTCTACTGGTGGCTCTGTTTCAGCTGGCGCTTGTTGGATCTGTACCGTTAGGAGTGTTTTAATGACCTCATCACGAATACGGTCTAGCAATTCAGCAAATAGCTCAAAAGCCTCGCGCTTGTATTCTTGTTTAGGGTCTTTTTGCGCGTACCCCCGCAGGTGAATACCCTGGCGCAAATGATCTAGAGCCTGCAAATGACCACGCCACTGCGTATCAATAGACTGCAGCACGATAGCACGCTCAAAGTTTGCCCACTGTTCTTGCCCAACCAACGCTACTTTTTCATCCAAGGCCTGTTTAGAAGCCGCTAATACCCGATCTAAAAGGTCTTCTTCGGTCAGGTGCGTTTCTTTTTCAACTAAGGTCACCAAGTCCAGCTCAATATGAAATTGCGTAGCCAGTGCCGTTTGTAGGCCTTTAATATCCCACTGCTCTTCCATACTTTCTTCGGGCACATATTGGTGGAAGAAATCCGTAATTGCTCCCTCGCGCATGAAGGCAATGTTTTCACTAATATCATCGGATTCAAGCACCTCATTGCGCTGTGCATAAATCACCTTACGCTGGTCATTCGAAACATCATCAAACTGTAATAACTGTTTACGAATATCAAAGTTGCGCGCCTCTACTTTGCGTTGTGCTGATTCGATTGAGCGCGTTACCATGCGAGCCTCGATCGGCTCGCCCTCGGGCAAGCGCAAGCGCTCCATAATATTACGTACCCGATCCCCTGCAAAAATACGCATTAGCGGATCATCAAGGGATAAATAAAACCGTGAAGAACCAGGGTCGCCCTGACGCCCTGCGCGACCTCGTAGCTGATTATCAATACGACGAGACTCATGACGCTCCGTACCAATAATACGTAATCCACCAGCCGCTTTTACCTGTTCATTAACAGGTAGCCATGCGGCGCGAATTGCTTCGATACGCTCTGCCTTTTGTTCAGGGCTCAGCTCTGGATCATGCTGGACTTCAGCAATTTGGCGCTCGATAGAACCACCAAGCACAATATCTGTACCACGACCAGCCATATTGGTTGCAATGGTAATGCTACCTGGCTTACCGGCATCAGCAATAATCTGCGCCTCGCGCTCATGTTGCTTAGCGTTTAAGACCTCGTGCTTAAGCCCTGCTTTTTGTAATAACCCGGAAAGCAATTCCGAATTTTCAATGCTCGTCGTACCCACCAACACAGGCTGACCACGCTCGTGACAATCTTTGATATCAGCCAAAATTGCATTGAATTTCTCCTGATCGGTTTTAAATACCTGATCATTCTGATCCACCCGAATCATGGGGCGATTGGTTGGGATCACTACGGTTTCTAAGCCGTAAATTTCTTGGAACTCAAACGCTTCTGTGTCTGCTGTACCGGTCATACCAGCCAGCTTTTCGTACATGCGGAAATAATTCTGAAAGGTAATAGAAGCCATGGTTTGGTTTTCATTTTGGATTGCCACACCCTCTTTGGCTTCTACGGCTTGGTGTAAGCCTTCGGACCAGCGACGTCCCGTCATCAAACGCCCTGTGAACTCATCCACAATAACGATCTCGCCATTTTGGACCACGTAGTGCTGATCGCGAAAGAATAAGTTATGCGCCCGCAATGCCACCATAATATGATGCATCAGCGAAATATGACGCGGGTCATAGAGAGACTCACCCTCTGGGAGTAGGCCCATATCAGCTAGAATTTTTTCTGCTTTTTCATGTCCAGCCTCTGAGATATATACCTGTTGAGCTTTTTCGTCTACCCAAAAATCCCCCTCGGGCTCTGGCTCATGGGGTTTGGGTTCGGCAGCCATCTTGGTAAGTAGGGGCGGAACCGCATTGATCGCCTGATATAAGGCCGTGTTGTCATCGGCCTGCCCAGAAATAATCAAAGGAGTACGCGCCTCATCAATTAAGATGGAGTCTACCTCGTCAACAATGGCAAAGTGCAAGCCCCGCTGACGACGCTCCGAGGCATGGTATTCCATATTGTCGCGTAAGTAGTCAAAACCAAACTCATTGTTGGTGCCATAGGTAATGTCGGCTTGATAAGCCGCTTTTTTTTCTTCGTTTGACTGATTCGGGACAACAACCCCTACCGACATCCCTAAGAAATTATAGAGCTTAGCCATGGTTTCCGCATCACGACGCGCTAAGTAGTCGTTCACGGTCACCACATGTACCCCTTTACCCGTTAAGGCATTTAAGTACACCGCCAGCGTGGCCATTAAGGTTTTACCCTCTCCGGTACGCATCTCGGCAATTTTTCCATTATGTAAAGCAATGGAGCCTAACAGCTGCACATCAAAGTGACGCATGTTATAGACTCGCTTAGCGCCCTCGCGCACCACCGCAAACGCTTCGGGTAACAGTGAGTTCAATGACTTACCCTCAGCAAGACGCTGACGGAATTCTACAGTTTTCGCTTGAAGCTGTTCATCTGTTAGTGCTTCATATTCGGGTTCAAGCGCGTTGATCTGTACAACTTGCTTGCGGTACTGCTTAAGCAGTCGATCATTGCGACTGCCAAAAAGTTTTCTGAGCAAAGAAACCATTCTTGTATCGTCTAGGTAAGATTCACGGCGCATCATCTAAGTGCGCCTACTCCCATTCCTATGATTCGGGTTAAGGGAAAACTGGCAACATAACAATACAGTTTAACGCAGCTTGATGCCAAATAGATTTATTCTACCTTTTTGTTCTGGGCAAACTGAGTCGAAATTGCCTCTTTGGGTAAAAATAACATGGGGTCTAAAGGCTGATCTTCAAGCCGAACTTCGAAATGTAAATGTGCCCCTGTTGTCCTGCCGGTTGCGCCAACCCGAGCAATAAGCTGTCCTTTTTCCACGACATCCCCGAGCCTAACTAAAATAGATGAGGCATGCGCATAACGTGTAACCAAGCCATCTCCATGAGTAATTTCAACCATTTTGCCATAACCACTACGATAACGAGCCTCGGTCACAATACCACCGGATGCCGCTACAATAGGGGTGCCAACTGGAGCAGAAAAATCCATGCCTTCATGTAAGGTATAACGCCCGGTAATGGGATGACGGCGCCACCCAAAGGGTGAGCTCATATAACTAACATCCACAGGATGAATAGTGGGATAACGCGCCTGATTGCCTAAACGTTGGCTCAAAACGGTATCAAGCATCATCAACCAGTCCTGACGTTGTGATAAGCTATTATGTAAATCATCGAGTTGCTTACCTAGATCTTGAGCGCTACCATTAAAACTGATACTCGACTCTGGGTTTTCTATATCCATAAGCTCTGGATCGGTATAGGCCACACCTGTTGTGTCAGCAATACGACGACCTAAATGCTCCATTTCGATAACCTTAGCTTGTAGGTCACCCACTCTTTGAGCCAGCTGCTGAACACTCTGCTGTACGTAAAGCGCGTCTCTGGCCTGTGCTTGATCTAAAAGCCACTGCTGCTCAGGGCTTAGGGTTTTAGCGTTCAGTTTAGACTGCACTAATGCCCCAGCAGCAGCTGACAAGCTTAACCCCATTACTACCGTAAATATACGTACTATCCATTTTTGTGTATGGCTTAACTTCATTGCGACGGTTTCCCTTTATGTCTCGGGCTTTTTTTCAACGGTTTCATCAACGATCATCTGCTCCTGCCAGCCCTATTACAGGGTGGCTAGAAAAAGATTCCCATCAGCTGTTACAGACAGCCAATAAATACCTTGAATTAGAAAAAAAGCTTCAGTCCTGTCTTCCGACAGGACTCAAGCTCTGTAAAGTGGCTCATATTGATAGACAACAGTTAACCATTGCGGTTCCCAGCGCTGCTCATGCCACCAAACTGCGACAGCTTGTACCTAGTCTACTGCAGCAGCTTCAAAGCCATGGCCAGTTTAATCAAATACACGTCCAAATCCAATCCGTATTTTTTACTGAGGATTTGTCACTAGGACGAGTACAACAAGGTGGGCGCGGTATAGATGAAACTGGCCTAGAAGCCTTTACTGAGCTTAAGCAGTCATTAGAGCCTGGACCTATAGCTACAGCTATACAAAAACTATTAGCTCGCCACCAAAAAGAAAAAGGCTGAGGAAAAACTCAGCCTTAAATACTATGCCAGCTTCCACTCGCGCACATATGGCAAAGAAGCCGTTTCTGTTTCAGCATAGCTAACAAGCTCCCAGCTGTCTTGCGCTGCAAGTAGTGCCCGTGCAAGCTGGTTATTAAGACCATGTCCCGATTTGCATGCCACATAACGAGCGACCAATGGATGACCAATTAAATACAGATCACCAATGGCATCCAGGATTTTATGTTTAACAAACTCATCCTGATAACGTAAGCCATCTGCATTCAATACACGAAACTCGTCCATTACAATGGCATTATCTAGACTCCCCCCACGAGCCAACCCTGCGGCACGCATGGCTTCTACCTCACTGGCAAACCCAAAAGTACGCGCTCTGGCTACAGACTTTGCATAAGAGTCTTTAGCAAAATCCACCTCGGCAAAATTAGCCGTAGCATCAATGGCTGGGTGTTGAAAATCAATAGAAAACTGTAAAGCAAAACCCTCATAGGGTTCAAGACGCGCCCATTTTAAATCCGCACCGGAGCCTTCTCGCACCTCTATCGGTTTTAGCACACGTAAAAACTGCTTAGGACGATTCTGCTCTGTTAATCCAGCTGAACGTAGCAAGTACACAAAAGTACCCGCACTTCCGTCCATAATAGGGACCTCTTCGGCCGATAAGTCTACATGTAGGTTATCAATACCTAAGCCGGCTAAAGCCGACATCAGATGTTCTACTGTGGATACTCGCACACCTTCTTTTTGCAGCACCGAAGCCATCGTCGTCCCTCCTACCAAATGCGCTTTGGCCGGGATACTGACGATAGGGTCCATGTCCACACGATGGAATACAATGCCTGTGTCAGGCTCAGCTGGACGCAAAGTGATCTCGACCAAATGCCCTGAGTGCAGCCCAATGCCTTTCGTGCTGACAGTTTTAGAAATAGTGCGCTGACGTAACATAAATCAAAAATTATAAAAACGAATAACTGCTATTATACGGCGATAACTGCTGCACCGCAGCAACTCGTCGTAATCGTGGCTCCCCATCAGGTGGCTAGCCAATGCTAAAGCACTAGCTAGCCATGCGAGAGCACACCTATCGGGGGTAGGTGTTTAGTCTGCCTGTTTACGTAGGTAGGTTGGAATATCGTATTGATCCATACCAGAGGTTTCTAAAGCACGTACCTGCAAGGACGCTTCTGCACTGCGAGTCCGCATAACAGAAGGAATCGATGGGGCAGGCTCTTCAGAAATTGGCTCGGGCTTTACTGGCTCAACGGTAGTTGGCTCATTATCCGTTCCCGTGCGTAAGACAGGCTCTGCAGCAGGAGTTTCCACTAGCTGCGGACGTGCCTGTTCCTGCTCTTTGTGTCGTCCTAAGCCGGTAGCCACCACGGTAACGCGTAGGCTATCACCCATGCTATCATCGTATGCTGTACCAAAGATTACGTGCGCATCTTCCGCTGCGTAACCTTGAATAATATCCATAATCTCTCGTGTCTCACGCAGTTTGAGATCTCGGCCTGCCGTAATGTTCACCAAGACACCACGTGCACCATGTAAATCCACACCCTCAAGCAATGGGCATGCAATCGCACGCTCAGCGGCCTCTCGGGCACGACCTTCACCAGAAGCCACCGCAATACCCATCATGGCTTGCCCTTGCTCGCCCATAATGGTTTTCACGTCTTCGAAGTCAACGTTTACGTTACCTTCTACGTTAATAATTTCGGCAATACCGGCACAAGCATTATGCAAAACATCATCCGCGACTTTAAAGCAGTCTTCTTGGGTGGCGTCTTCGTCCATTAAGTCGTAGAGGTTTTCATTTAAAACCACGATTAAAGAGTGAACGTGTTTTGATAGCTCTGCGATACCGGCATTTGCCGTATTCATGCGACGCTTACCCTCGAAATTAAATGGTTTCGTCACAACGCCAACTGTCAAAATGCCAAGCTCTTTAGCGACCTCAGCCACAATGGGGCTTGCTCCAGTCCCCGTGCCCCCGCCCATACCCGCAGTAATGAAAACCATATGGGCTCCTTCGAGCACTTTGCGGATCTCATCTCGTGCCGTTTCTGCCGCCGCACGACCTTGCTCGGGTTTAGCTCCGGCTCCGAGCCCAGAGCGACCCAACGCGATTTGCACAGGGGCTTCGCTACTTGCTAACGCTTGTGCATCAGTATTGGCGCAAATAAACTCTACGCCTTGAACGCCGGAATGAATCATGTGATTCACCGCGTTACCACCAGCACCGCCCACACCAATGACCTTAATCACGGTAGAGCTATTACTAGTGTCTAGTATTTCAAAGTTCATCATTTCGATTCCCTCGCATATGTATTTGGCAAGAATGTTGTCTTGCCTCCCCGATCAGTTGTTATATACGCAGTTACTGTTTTTTACAAAAAACAAGTGTTAATTCATAAACCATTCTTTGGCTTTTGCCAATAAGTACTTAAAGCGACCTTGCGTCTGTATCCCTTTACGACCGCGCCCATAATCCAAACGAGCCTGAGTCAATAACCCCATGGCGGTAGAAAAACGTGGATTGCGCATCATGTCTGCTAAGCTACCATGGTAAATGGGCATAGCGACTCGTACTTGCTTTAAAAATACGTCCTCTGCTAGCTCCACAATACCAGGTAATAATGCCGTGCCCCCAGTAATCACTACCCCAGAGGCTAATAGGTCTTCATAACCGGATTCCCGCACGCTGTGTTGTACTAATTGAAACAATTCTTCAACACGTGGTTCTATAACCGCTCCCAGCGCATGGCGCTTTACTTGGCGATTTGGTCTATCACCTAAACCCGGAACCTCGAACAGTTCCTCGGGGCTTGCATTTGCCTCGCGTGCTAAACCATAACGCAGTTTGATTTCCTCTGCGTCTGGCATCGGTGTACGCAACATGGTAGCAATATCACTTGTGATTTGGTCTCCCGCGATGGGGATCACCTGCGTATGTCGTATAGCACCACCGGTGTATATCGCTATATCAGTGGTACCACTACCTATGTCTATTAATAATACACCGAGTTCTTTCTCATCCTCAGTCAAACAGGCCAAACTTGAAGCCAAAGGTGAAAGCATCAATTCTTTGACCTCTAGGCCACAGCGGCGTACGCAACGCTCAATGTTTTGGGCCGATGATGCGGTCGCCGTCACTATATGGACCCGAACCTCCAGTCTAAAACCACTCATACCGACTGGATCTTTAATGTCTTCTTGGGCATCCACAATGAACTCTTGCTCCAACACATGCAGCACCTGTTGATCCATTGGGATATTCACTGCTTGAGCAGTTTCTATTACCTTAGCGACATCCGTAGGAGTGACTTCCTTGTCCTTGACGGCAACCATGCCACTTGAGTTCAAACTACGAATATGGTTACCCGTAATCGCAGTATAGACCTCGCCTATTTTGCAATCAGCCATCAACTCCGCTTCTTCGAGTGCGCGCTGAATTGAGTTCACGGTGGCTTCAATATTGACAACGACCCCCTTGCGCATGCCCATGGACTCATGTTGACCTAGTCCTAATACTTCGAAGCGGCCCTCAGGCAAGACCTCGGCTACCACAGCCACAACTTTACTCGTGCCTATATCTAATGCAACAATGAGATCCTTATTATCACGGGTCATAGAATTTTATCTTTATTCAATAATTGTAGGTGGGGCTAGCTCGATAGCAAAACCATTGCTATAGCGCAAATCTGCGCTTTGAATAGCCCGCCCCTCTAGTCGTTCTAGCAATGTAGGCCAAGCTTGCACAAAACGCTCTAGGCGCTCTGCAAAATCCCGTGCGCCTGAAGTACCATGCAAATCTGCAATATCCGCAGCAGGATCACGCCCAAGCTGCATACGCATACCGTTAGATAGCACAACATCCCAAGCATAACGAGGACTGAGATTAAACTCATGGATGCTAACTCCCAGTGGTGTGAGCCACTGAGTAATTTCAGCATAGCGCTGTACCACTAAATGCTCAGAGTTAGCCGGTCCACGCAACTGAGGCAACTGTACTTCCTCGCCTAAGACAGCCTCATTTGCAGAGAACGGCTCACCCCAAGTGTTAATCATGTCATTTTCATTCCAATATGCCATGGGCTGGTGTTCTTCTATTTTAACCTCTAATGTGTTTGGCCACACCCTTCGTACTTGAGCGCGTCTCACCCATGGGGCACTTTCAATCAAAACACGCGACTGCTCTAAATCAATAGTGAAAAAATTCCCCTTTAACTGCCCCGCAATAGTTGCGCTTACCGTCGCAGGCGTTACATAGACCAAGGCGTCATTATTGACCCCTTCAATTTTAACGGTATCAACCACAAAATAAGGTAGGCGAATCACCCAAACTATTGCACTGAGCAACAAGCCGATTACAGCTAGTAGCGCCAGTACATTCGCCACATAATTGACGTGACGATAGTCTAATGAAAATGAAGGTAAATATCGCCCTAACATACTTATTTTCTAGCCACCGCTTGAAGTTTTAAGCTCGCACTTTTTAAGATGCTTAAGCATAGCTGTTCGTAACTTATCCCTTCAGCCTTGGCTGCCATGGGAACTAAAGAATGACTCGTCATGCCAGGCGAAGTATTGACCTCGAGCAACCAAGGCTGATTATTTTCATCCAGCATGAAATCCACACGTCCCCAGCCCTCGCAGTTCACACCCAAATATGCTTGACGTGCATACTCTTGAATTTGCATAGTGAGTTCAGCAGGTAAGTCCGCGGGACAAAAATACTGCGTCGCATCACTGTAGTATTTGTTTTCAAAGTCGTAGTTGCCATCAGGGGCTACTATTTCAATCACTGGTAAAGCCCGAGCCTGCTCGCCTGAACCTAATACCGGCACAGTAAGCTCACGCCCTTTAATAAAGCGTTCAGCTAGCACAAACCGATCAAAACGCGCCGCTAACCGATAGGCGTCAAGCATTTGTTCTGAGGTTTCAATACGGCTAAAACCTACGGTTGAGCCTTCGTGCGCAGGCTTCATAATAAAAGGAAAAGCCAAGACCTGATCCAATTGACGTAGGTCTTGCTCTGACTGCAATAAAGCAAACTCAGGAGTAGGCAAGCCAAGTTGCAACCAAACCCTTTTTGTCATGACTTTATCCATCGCTAGGGCGGATGCCATCGGCCCACTTCCCGTGTATGGAATCTGCAGTAGCTCTAACGCCCCTTGTAGCGTTCCGTCCTCACCAAAACGTCCATGCAAGGCGATAAAAACACGGTCAAAACCAGCTTGAGCTAAATCACTTAAATTTTGAGATTGCGTATCAAACAAATGAGCATCAACCCCTAACCGGCGGAGCGCATCATGTACCCCTGCTCCGGACATCAGAGAGACCTCGCGTTCGGCTGAAACACCACCGTACAACACCCCAACTTTTCCTAAATGATTCATGCTAATTCCTTTAGTTGACCCGCCACCCGACTAATTGAACCTGCCCCCATTAACAATACGACATCCCCATCGCGCACAAAATTATGGATGGCTTCAGGCAGTTGTGCAACATCTTCTACAAAAACAGGCTCGACGCGTCCAGCAACACGAATGGCTCGTGATAAGGCGCGCCCATCCGCCGCAATAATAGGCTCTTCCCCAGCCGCATAGACCTCGGTTAAAAATACAGCATCGGCTTGGCTGAGAACCTGCACAAAATCCTCAAAACAATCGCGTGTGCGCGTGTAGCGATGGGGCTGGAATGCCAACACTAGACGACGATCAGGCCACGCTCCACGAGCCGCGTCTAAGGTGGCTTGCATCTCAGCTGGGTGGTGCCCATAATCATCAACCACCGTATACGTGCCCCCACCTGCCGCAGACGGTACCGCCAAATCACCGATTTGAGCAAAACGGCGTCCTACACCTGTAAAGTCATCTAAGGCCGCAGCAATATCCGCATCGGCCACTCCAAGTTCAGTAGCGACAGCAATCGCTGCCAAGGCATTCAAAACATTATGCTTACCGGGTAAGTTCAAACGTATCGATAATGTAGGTAACTCGCCCGCACTTCCTTGGCGTATCACATCAAAATGCATTTTAGTGCCAACATGGCGTACATTAATAGCCCGTACCTGCGCTTGCTCATTATCAATACCGTACGTCGTCACCGGTCGTGATACAAAAGGAATGATCTCTTGTACATTCGCATCATCCACACAGAGAACGGCGCTCCCATAAAAAGGAAGGCGTTGGGTGAAATCAATAAATGCGCTTTTCAACCGAGCAACATCATGGCCATAGGTGTCCATATGGTCCACATCTATGTTTGTAATAATCGCCATGACAGGCAATAAGTTCAAAAAGGAAGCATCGGATTCATCTGCCTCGACGACAATATAGTCTCCCTGTCCTAAGCGAGCATTCGCCCCAGCTGAATTCAATCGCCCCCCGATCACAAAGGTGGGGTCCAAGTCGCCAGCGGCTAAAATACTAGCAACTAAGCTAGTCGTCGTAGTTTTACCATGGGTCCCAGCTACAGCAATGCCTCGCTTTAAGCGCATTAGCTCAGTTAGCATCAACGCTCTGGGCACCACGGGAATGCGCAACGCCCGCGCTGCTAAAACCTCTGGGTTATCATTACCGATCGCCGTAGACACCACGATCGCCCCCATCCCTTTTACATTATCCGCATGATGCCCGATAACAATACGTGCCCCAAGCTGCTCTAATCGTCTTGTCACCGCTGACTCTTGAATATCCGAACCACTAATGGCATATCCTAGGTTCAACAAAACCTCGGCAATACCGCTCATACCTGAGCCGCCAATCCCGACAAAATGAATATGTTGAATACGATGTTTCATGCATTTCCTTTAGCTAATCGCACACACGTATTAGCAATTTTTTCTGTGGCTTCTAATTGCGCATGCTCCTGAGCATGAATGGCCATTTGCTGCAGTTGCTGACGATTGAGTTGTCGTAACCAGCTAGTTAACCACTCTACAGTTAGAGCAGATTGTGGTTGCAACCAGGCGGCATCACAATCACTTAAATAACGTGCATTGGCAGTTTGATGATCATCTATGGCATGGGGTAAGGGCACGAACAGCGCAGCCACCCCTACGGCGGCCACCTCTGCAACCGTCATTGCTCCAGCACGACAAATCACCACATCCGCATCAGCCATCGCGGTTGCCATATCATCAATAAAAGCTGTTGCTGTGGCTTTTACTCCTAACGCCCGATAATGATCCTGCACCTGACGCACATGCATCTGACCTGTTTGGTGTGTCACCACCGGTCGTTGAGCCTCTGGGATTTGTTCTAAAGCCAAGGGAATCACGGCATTCAACGGCGCCGCCCCGAGGCTGCCTCCAACCACCAATAAGCGCAAAGGCCCCCGTCGTCGCCCATAGCGCAACGCCGGTGCAGCTTGCTTAGTAAAACTTGCTCGCACCGGATTACCCACCATGACAGCCCCCGGGAGCGCCCCAGGGAAACCCACTAAAGCCTGGCGAGCTATTTTCGCAAGGTAACGATTTGCCGTACCGCCAATGGCATTTTGCTCATGTATGATCAGAGGTATCCCTGCCAGTTTTGCCATGAGCCCCCCAGGAAAGGCGACATACCCACCCATGCCTAGCACCACACTCGGGCGCGCTACCTTTAATGCTTGTCGGGCTTCTAGGCAAGCTTTTACAAGACGAAAAGGAAGCTGCACCATAGCAGAAACCCCTTTGCCTCGTAAGCCAGCAAAACGTAACGGTAATAACGGAAAACCATGCTCAGGCACAAGCTGACCTTCCATCCGCTCTGGATGCCCTAACCAATAAACGCGCCAGCCTTGAGCGCGCAAATGATGCGCTACAGCAAGCCCAGGCATAATATGACCGCCCGTGCCTCCTGCCATGATCAATATTGATCGACTCATCGCCGTATCCCCCGCATTAAATTCCGGTTCTCATGGTCTACACGTAATAACAAGGCAATAGCCATCAAATTCATTAAAATGGCTGAGCCACCGTAACTCACTAAAGGTAATGTCAGCCCTTTAGTTGGCAATAAACCCAAGCAAACACCAATATTAATAAAGGTCTGCACCCCAAACCACACGCCTACCCCTTGAGCTAGCATGCCATTAAATAACCGCTCCATAGCAATGGCTTGACGACCTATTTCAAAAGCACGCCAAATAATAAAGGCAAAAGTCAAAATAAGTAGGGTCACACCAACAAAACCAAGCTCCTCACCGATTACCGCTACAATAAAATCCGTATGCGCCTCGGGCAAATAATGCAGCTTTTCGATACTGGATCCAAGACCCACACCAAACCATTCACCACGCCCAAATGCAATCAACGAGTGGGATAACTGATAAGCACTACCATAAGCATTTTCTGGTTTCCAGGGGTCTAAGTAAACAAACAAACGCTCCCTACGCCATGGGGCAAACCAAATCATCGCTGCACCAATGCCACCAAAAAGTGTAATCATCCCTAGCATCCAGCGCAAAGCGATACCACCAATAAACAGAATCCCCATAGCAATGCAGGCGATGACAACAAACGCGCCAAGATCAGGCTCAAGTATTAGTAAGCCGCCGACCAAACCAACAACAGCGATCATTGGCACAAAGCCACGTAAAAACTCCGACATATGATCTTTTCTCACTACAACGTATTTAGCAGCAAAGATCATCATGGCGACCTTCATAAACTCTGATGGCTGAAAATTGACCAAGCCTAACGGGATCCAACGCCTAGCTCCGTTGACTTCTCGACCAATACCCGGAATCAATACGAGTAATAGCAACAGCACTGCAATAACAAAAACAGGGTAAGCCATTTTTTCCCATACACGCATGGGAATAAAACTGACGGCTCCCGCTAACAGCGCCCCTAGAGCTAAAAACAGAGCATGACGTAATACAAAATAATAATGCCCATAACCACGGTACTGCGGCCCATCAGCCAGAGCAATGGACGCAGAATACACCATGAGTAGCCCAAATGCCGCCAACATGCATACAACGGTAAGTAAAGAAATATCGATACTCGGCATCGTTGTGCGTGTAGGGCGCTTACTGCGCCAAAGACGTTGTGTTAACGGGGTACTCATGCGACTTCTCCATGATCTAAAGCCAAATCGGTCACGGCTTCTATAAAGCACTGACCACGCTCGATATAATTTTTAAACATATCCAAGCTAGCGCAAGCCGGCGATAGCAGTACAGCATCCCCACTTAAGGCATGAGAGAAAGCCTGATGCACGGCCTGTTCTAAGCTAGAGACTAACTCCACAGGAACCGATACCACCTGCAACTGCTCCGCTATTTTCTGCGCATCTTGACCAAATAAAACCACAGCTCTACATATGTTTTTTTGAATACTCGTGACCAATGGGGCAAAATCCTGACCCTTTCCAACGCCACCAGCAATTAAAACCAAAGGTCGCTTTAACCCTTCTATCGCTGCTACCGTCGCACCTACATTCGTCCCTTTGCTATCATTGATAAAGTCAATACCTTGAATATTGCGCACAAACTGACAACGGTGGGGCTCGCCCTGATAATGCCGTAAAGTCTCTAATAAAGGCCCCCATGCCAAGCCAGCGGCATGCGCTAAAGCTAAAGCAGCTAGCGCATTGCTCAAATTGTGCTTGCCCTGAACAAGCAAAGCGGCAGCAGGCAATAGATAATCAGGCTTCCCGTCTGCTGTTGTAGTACAAATCCAATCCTGACCCTGGAACTCGCAGACTCCCATATCCTGTCGCTGAGGGGGGCGATTCAATCCAAAACTTTGTACCTGGTGGTGAGCCACTAGGTTCAAGGTGGCCGCATCGTCTCGATTAACAATAGCTAACTGACTCATGCTTAGTAAGCGCGCTTTAGCCTGAGCATAAGCGGCCATTGAACCATGCCAGTCAATATGATCTTGCGATAAATTCAGTACCGTGCCCGCTAACACCGGTAAAGATTCGGTGTGCTGAAGCTGAAAGCTAGAGAGCTCAATCACCCAAAAGTCAGGTAGGGCGTCTTGGTCAAGGGCTTCAGTTAACGCCGCCAACGCCGCTGGACTAATGTTTCCTGCTGCCCGCACCGTTAAACCGCTCGCCTGCACCATCGCTTTTAGCATTTGTGTTACCGTGGTTTTACCGTTAGTTCCGGTGACTGCCAGCAGCTTGGGCTGATAGCCCTGTAAGCGTAAGTCAGCAAGCGCTTGCGCAAATAGCTCTATTTCGCTGATAACACGAATACCCCGCTCTGTAGCAGCCGTTAATAATGCCGCCACTTCAGGCTGCGTCACCGCTAAGCCTGGACTCAACACTACGGTTTGCACCCCATCAAGCACATTTAGCTGCATCGCCGCTGCGCCAAGAACCACCTCTATAGCGGCGATCTCATACTGCTGGTGTAGTTGATCGATATAGTCCTGATAATGTGGTCGCGTGTCGGCCAAACGTACGGGCAACTGTTGACGTAAATACCAATGTGCCGCCGCAAGACCGGTTTCCCCTAACCCGAGGATCAGTGTAAAGCCATTTTTAGAGGTGGAAAATATCGGGCTGTTCATCGTAATTTCAATGTGGAAAGACCAATCAATACGAGCATCATGGTAATAATCCAAAAGCGCACCACCACTTGGGTTTCTTTCCAACCACTGACCTCGAAATGATGATGTAAAGGCGCCATTTTAAAAATACGCCTACCTTCTCCGTAACGCTTTTTCGTGTATTTAAACCACGTGACCTGCATCATTACGGAAAGTGTCTCAACCACAAAGACCCCACCCATAATGAAAAATACGATTTCCTGACGAACGATCACAGCAATCGTACCCAAGGCGCCCCCTAAGGCTAACGCTCCCACATCACCCATAAATACTTGGGCAGGATAGGCGTTAAACCATAAAAAGGCCAAACCGGCACCCGCAATCGCAGCACAAATAACCATAAGCTCTGAGGCACCAGGAATATAAGGAAAGAGCAAATACTTGGAGTAATCCACACGCCCTACAACATAGGCAAAAATACCCAAGGCACTGCCCACCATCACCGTTGGCATAATGGCCAAACCATCTAACCCATCCGTCAGGTTAACCGCATTGCTCGAGCCTACAATTACAAACCACGTTAGCGCCGCAAAACCAAACACCCCCAGGGGATAACTAATGCTCTTGAAAAAGGGCACAATTAAGTCTGCCTGAGTGGGCAAGGGCATCGTAAAGCCGCTTAGTACCCACGCTTTAAACAAAGGCCATAAGTCCCCTGTGGCTGGCGCAGAGACCGCAAATGTGAGATACACCGAGGCAACAATGCCAATAACGGTTTGCCAAAAAAACTTTTGCCGAGAGGACATGCCCTCTGGGTCTCGATGCACCACTTTTTTATAATCGTCTGCCCAACCAATCCAACCAAAACCAAAAGTAACCAGCAATACCACCCATACAAAGCGGTTTGTCCAGTCTGCCCACAATAAAGTACTGACCCCTATTGAAATCAGTACCAGTACCCCTCCCATCGTTGGAGTTCCATTTTTTTGTAGATGGCTCTCAGGACCATAACTACGTACAGCCTGACCGATTTTCATTTCTGTCAAACGCCGTATCACCCATGGGCCACACCATAAGCCAATAACTAGCGACGTGGCACATGCTAACACCGCTCGTAGTGTGATGTATTCAAATACACCAAAGGCTCGAATATGTGATTCAGCCAACCAGCGGGCTAATTCAAGAAGCATTCTGGTTCTCCGTAAAATACTGCTCTACGGCTTCTACGACCCGCTCCATGCGTGTACTACGAGAGCCTTTGACTACAATTTGTGCCGGCATGGCCTGCAATAGCTGAGCAATTAATTCATCTAAACTCTCAAAGCCACATGCACCCTCCCCAAAAGCATCAGCGGCTTTTTGGGCATCGTTGCCTAAGGCCAATAACACATCAATGCCTTGTTCCCGAGCATAAGCTCCCACTTCGGAATGCACTGCCCCACTATGGATTCCAACTTCTGCCATATTGCCTAAAACAAGGATTTTTTTCCCTTTGAGCTGTGCCAAAACGTCAATAGCCGCTCGCACCGAATCCGGATTGGCGTTATAGCTATCATCAATTAACTGCATTCCATTAGGTAAAGGTTTAAGCTGCATGCGTCCTGCCACTGCTTGGAAAGACTCCAAGCCCGTAACAATCGCAGCAAGGGGGGCTCCAGCAGCCTGCGCACATGCTGCTGCGGCTAAAGCATTACGTAAGTTATGAACCCCAGGAACAGGCAAGTGCACAGCGGCACTATCTGCACCCATGACCAAACGAAAGCGGGTTACGGTTGCATCGGCATGGATGTTTTCCGCACGTACCACCGCTTGCTCATTTAGACCAAAGCACAAGGTTTGTCGCGCCCCGGCTAACTGCTGCCACAATGGTGTGTACGTATCATCAGCTGGAAATACGGCTACCCCTTGTTCTGGCAAAGCGGTGATCACGCTACCATTTTCTTGGGCTACAGCCTCCACCGTGTGTAGGTATTCTTGATGCTCTCGCTGCGCATTATTCACCAACGCAATCGTCGGCGCCGCCACCTGTGCTAAAGGTGCGATTTCCCCAGGATGGTTCATCCCCAACTCAAAAACTGCAGCCTGATGCGAAGGACGCAAGCGCAACACGGAAAGTGGCACCCCGAGTTGATTATTTAAATTTCCCTCTGTAGCTAAATATGTATTATCCGTACCTAGCCATTGTGCAAAAATGGCCGCTATCATTTCTTTGGTTGTGGTTTTACCATTACTCCCCGTTACAGCCACAACGGGGATAGCAAAACGCTGTCGCCATAATGTAGCGACCTTGGTTAACACCGCCTGCGTATCCCCTAAGACAAACTGGGGTAAAGACACGTCAACAGGGCGAGCCACAATGGCCGCTACCGCCCCTTTTTCTTTGGCCATTTGCACATAATCATGACCATCAAATTGTTCCCCTTGCAAAGCTACAAAAAGCTGCCCTGCTTGCAAGCGTCGGGTATCGGTACAAATAGAGACATGGCGTAGCCAAGTTAATGCAAAACCTGCCCAATGCGTATCATCAAAGACATAGCGCTGGCCTTGGATCTCTTGGTAAGTTTCATGGCCTTTACCTGCAATCAACACAATATCATTGGGCTCTGCTGCCCATAACGCATGTAGTATTGCTGTAGCTCGGTCTAGCTCTGTATGTACATGGCGTGTTGTTATACCTGCTAAAATCTGCTCTGCGATCGCTTGAGCGGACTCACTACGAGGGTTATCAGTGGTAACCACCACCTGATCCGCCAGTCGACTCGCAATATCCCCCATGAGCGGACGCTTAGCCGTATCACGATCCCCACCACAACCAAAAACACACCAAAGTTTGCCTTGTCGCACCTGAGCGACCTCACGCAAAGAATGTAAAGCATGTTCTAGGGCGTCGGGCGTATGGGCGTAATCCACCACTGCTAAGGGCAAAGGACGATGCTCGCCTACAGCCAACGGTTTTACAATCTGCAGACGACCGGGCACAGGGCCTAACGTTGCCATTAAACGAGCAATCTTAGCAATCGGCCAGCCTAGCTCTAAGAGCACGGCGGCCACCAATAACAGATTAGAAACGTTATGATCACCTAGCAAGTGCGTTAGGATCTGCGCTGTACCATGCGCTTCAATTAAATTAAAAACCTGTCCATCGGCACCAGTATGCACATCATCCGCGTACAAATCAGCAGAAGCATCTTTCATAGAGTAACTTAATACTCGTTGCGCCTGAGCCTCTGTTAAGAGTTCACGTCCAAATGCATCATCTTGATTGATCACGGCTAAGCGTAAACGCGGCCATTGAAATAAAAGACGTTTTGCTGCCTTATAGTTAGCTAAGGTTTGATGATAGTCCAAATGATCATGAGACAGATTCGTAAAAGCCGCGATATCTATCGCTACCGCATCTAAACGCCCCTGTTCTAAGCCGATAGAGGAGGCTTCGAGAGCCACTAAGTTTGCTCCGGCTTGATGCATCGCTGCTAAACTACGATGCATAGTTAAGACATCTGGGGTTGTCAGCACACCACCTAGATTTGTTCCATCTGGTAGACTCACCCCTAAGGTGCCAATTGTGCCGCATGAAACACCCGAGTTATTCAGCATGGCAGCAATCCACTGTACAGAAGATGTTTTGCCATTTGTCCCCGTCACAGCAATGACAGTCATTTGCTCAGAGGGACGACCATACCACTCATGCCCAATGGCCCCTAACAAAGCACTCAGATTCTCTACCTCTAAGGTTGGCACCGACGTAGTACGCGCATGTGCCTGATCCTGTACCACAGCAGCTGCTCCTGCCGCAATCGCCTGATCAATGTATTCATGTCCATTTGAATGCAAGCCTGAGCAAGCAAAAAACACATCGCCTGCTTGAATTGCACGCGAATCCAAACACAAGTGCGCAGAAGTCGATACCCCTTGCGCCGTTAACCAATCTACTATTTGTAATGCTTGCATTATTGTTTTTTCTCCTGATTGGGGTTTGCCGCCACCAATGCATCTACCGGCTCATCCGGCTCTATATCCAATCGGCGCAGGCTACTGGCAACAATCTCTGAAAACACAGGTGCCGCCACCCTTCCACCAAAATAATGCCCTTTAGGCTCATCAATACTTACAGCTACCACAATACGAGGGTTACCTGCCGGTGCAAAGCCAACAAAAGAGCTACGGTAACGCGAGCGGCTATACTGACCATTAACAATTTTTCTGGCCGTACCACTTTTACCCGCAACCCGATAGCCTTGTACCTGGGCGAGTTTAGCCCCATCAGGGCCTGCCGCGGCTTCGAGCATAGCTCGTACTGCTTGTGCTACCTCGGGCCTAAATACCTGAACACTGGTGGGGCTGGTTTCACGCTTTATTAACGAAAGCGATACCATATCGCCATTTCGAGCAAAAACCGTATAGGCTTGTGCCATTTGCATTAATGACACCGACAAGCCATAGCCATAAGCCATCGTTGCTCGCTCAATAGGCCGCCAACGATCCCAAGGACGCAAACGACCAGAAACTGCTCCGGGGAAGCCGATTTGTGGTGCACGCCCAAAGCCAAGGGCGGTAAAAGCCTGCCACATCTCCTCTGAGGTGAGTAGCTCTGATATCATCGTCATCCCAATATTGCTGGAACGTCGAAGAATCCCGGCCGCATCTAAGACACCATTATGGCGGCTGACATCAGTAATCGTATGTCCTTGATAGCGATACTGCCCACTACCGGTATTGAACTTTGTATTTAATCCAATACGTTTTAGGTCTAGTGCCAAAGCCACTGTAAAAGGCTTCATCGTAGAGCCCGGCTCAAACGTATCCGTCAGCGCTCGGTTTCGAGTCATCTCAGGGCGGATAGTACTGCGTTTAGCCGGATCAAATGTGGGCAGGTTAACCAAAGCTAAGATCTCACCGGTTTGCACATCCACCACAACAGCACTGGCCGCATCAGCATTATTTTCTGCCATTGCTTTGGTTAAAGCCGAAAATGTGTCGTACTGAATTCCTGCATCTAGGGATAAGTAAATATCTTTGCCATGCTGAGGTGGTATGACCTCGGCCACATCCTCAAGGATATGGCCTAAACGATCGCGTAAGACCTTTCGGGAACCAGCCTGCCCTGCTAACTCTGTGTTAAACGCAAGCTCTAAGCCCTCACTCCCTTTACCATCGATATCGGTAATCCCAACAATTTGTGAAACGGTTTCACCTTCGGGGTAAACCCGTCGTAATTCATCACGGGTACCAATACCCGGCACTTTTAAGGCTAGAATTTTCTCAGCGGTATCTAATTCCACCTGACGCTTTAAGTAAGCAAATTCTCGCCCACCATTAGCTATCAAGCGCTTTACCTCTGAGAGTGGTAACTGAAGTAATTCCCCGACTTGACTTAGCTGTGCATCCGTAGCTCGCGCCGTATTCTGAGGATTAGCCCAAATTGCCTTCACCAATACTGATGAGGCTAAAACGACTTTGCCACTACGATCAAAGATTTTCCCACGGATAGGAGGTAAGCTTAATTCTTGCAAATAGCGACGCTCACCCTGAGCTTGTAAAAAGTCCGTAGTCAGCCCTTGCAGATGTAAAGCACGCGCAATCAACGCGATAAAAGCTAATAAGATACACAGTAAAACGAATCTAGCCCGCCATAACGGTAAACTAATGGCGGGCTGCTTGTGACGTGATTTATGATCCCTAGGCCTCATGGCTGAGCCCCCCGTGGCGGTAGAATCGAGGGTTTGCCTTGAATGTAAAGCGTGCGACTTAGATCCGCGGGGTAAAGTGCTAAGTCTTGTCGGGCAATACGATCAATACGCGCATTACGCGCTAACTCAGCACGATCCGATTGTAAATGGCGCCACGCCACATCCAGCTCTTGCGCCTGTAATTGTAGCTGCTCGCTTTTAATAAAAAGCGCACGAGACTGATAGCGCGTATTAACTAAGTAAATCGCCGATGCCATCACTAGCAACGCTAAGATAGGGACCCAAATACGTAGATTCATCGGCGCCCTCCGCGTTTAGAGTGCGCCCCCGCTACGGCTGAATAGTCAATAGCCGCTGCTAACTGCTGCTGCCAGCCAGAAACCAAAGGTGCAGCCGTACGCTGGGCCACCCGTAATACCGCAGAACGAGCACGCACATTGTGCTCAATTTCCTCTGTGCTAGGCAAAACCCGCCCGAGACTCTCTAACCAAGCTGAAGGCAAATCTTTTTCTGCAATAGGTAGCCGTGCATACTGCATCGCTGGGTTAGCTGCGCCAGTGATAAACTGCTTAACGATCCGGTCCTCTAGGGAGTGAAAGCTAATTACCGCCAAACGACCACCCGTTTTTAATAGGCTTAAGATTGACGGGAGCGCATCCGTAAGCTCCTGGAGCTCGCGGTTGAGGAAAATCCGTATAGCCTGGAAGGTCCGAGTGGCTGGGTGATGATTCTTTTCCCGCGTGCGGACGGTGCTGGCGACCAGCTCGGCGAGATCATGCGTGGTACGTAGCGGGCTGGATTCGCGGCGACTTGTAATCGCCTTTGCAATCTGGAAAGCAAACCGTTCTTCGCCATAATCTGCGATGACCTCCTTAATATCATCTAGGTCAGCTGTAGCCAACCATTCTGCGGCCGTAGGGCCGGTTGAGTTATCCATACGCATGTCCAAAGGACCATTGCGCATAAAAGAAAAACCACGATCAGCATCATCTAGCTGAGGCGAAGACACCCCCAGATCCATCATGACGCCATCGACCTGATCCACCCCTAAAACGGCTAAGCGCTCTGCTATCTGCGCAAAACCAGCATGTACCACTGTTACACGCGTATCCTCGGCGCTTAAGGCTTGAGCATAAGCAATAGCCGCAGGGTCCTTATCAAAAACAATAAGGCGGGCCTTAGGGGAAAGAAACTGTAATAAGTATCGACTATGCCCACCACGCCCAAATGTTGCGTCGACAAAAACCCCGTCTTTAGGGGCAAAGGTGGTATCGGGCACAGACCAACGCCGCGCTTTAAATGCAGGCGCGATCAATGCAGAAACCGTAGGTTCCAATAAAACGGAACGGTGTTTGAGTTCCATGACTAGCCGATTAAAGAGAAAAATGATCTAAAGACTCGGGTAGGCCTTGAGCCAAATCTGCGGCTTGGCGAAGTTCGAGTTGCTCAGCGTCCCAGAGTTCAAAGTGAGCACCTAAACCTAACAGCATGACATTTTTGTGCAGACTGGCGACTTGACGTAGTTCAGGACTGATCAAAATACGCCCAGCCGAATCAATGTCCACGTCTTGTGCAGAGCCAAGCATCAGCCGTTGCAACGCCCTCGCTGACATAGGCAAAGCCGCAATTTGTTCACGCTTTTGCTCCCACGTGGAACGGGGATAGAGGATTAAGCAGCCATCAGGGTGTCGTGTCAAAGTCAGGCGGCCGGATTCCTCCGCCATTAAGACGGCTCGATGACGCGTAGGGATCGTCATGCGACCCTTAGCATCGAGGCTAAGCGCACTGCTACCTTGGAACACCCGACCCATCCTTTTCCACAAAAACCCACTTTTTCCCACTCTAAGCCATGCGGGTCGTAGGGTCAAGACTCTGAACGATTTTTTTCAATTACAACAATCACTTAGATTCGGATTCATTTCAAATTAAATCAAGAGAAAACCCTATAAAATCAATAAATTGAATCTGAATCTAAAAGTAAAATGTAACAAGCCATACCCTCTTGATGAATTATCAGGATACGGCTTTTACATATAGATACAATATGGAAAGAATGAGGAGGTGGGACAGGTCTATAGGCCGGATTTTGTAAGCCTGATCAGGCTGGCAATCATTCATCTAGGCGTATGGTTACCCATACGCTCAAGCCATCTACCCGCATATTCGGACGAGCCGCCCTTTCGGTGCTTTGAACACCTGCATATGCCTATTTGATGTTGCTCCAGATAGAGGTTACCGCGTTTCACCCTGCATCGTTATGGTGTGAAACACACCAAACAGTACGGAGATAGCCGTACCAGTGCATATAATAGATATGCCCCCGACGCAGTCTCGTCTCTGTGGCCCTATTCCTTGGCTCGGCGCATGCCTTGCCAGACGGCTGTTAGCCGCTATCTTGCTCTATGGAGTCCGGACCTTCCTCGGGGATCCCGCGATTGCCCGACCTGCCCCACAACCTTATTGTAACCTGCGACAATATAAACATTCATCTTTTATTTTAATTTTGCCTATGTCTACTCATCTCGTAACGCTAAACCGCGTACAACTCGCCTTTGGTCATTACCCCTTGTTAGATCAAGCTGACCTCATTATTTATGATAATGAGCGGTGCGGGCTTATCGGGCGCAATGGTACAGGCAAATCTTCACTACTAAAACTAATCGATCAACGCTTACAGCCTGATGAAGGCGAAATCATGTTCAAAAGTGGTTTGCGTGTGGCCACCGTGGAACAAGAGCCAGAGCTTCCTGCCCAAACCACTATTTATGATTACTTGTGTGGTGACTATGCTGAAACAGAAGACTGGCAGCGCGTGGGCCGTGTAGGCGCTCTTATTGACCAACTGGGCTTAGATGGCCAAGCCTATACCGATGCCCTATCTGGTGGAACACGTAAACGCGTGGCTTTGGCTAAAGCTATGGCGGATGAGCCCGACCTATTATTACTCGATGAGCCCACAAACCATTTAGACTTCGATGGGATTTTATGGCTAGAGCAACAGCTTAAACAGTTTAAAGGCAGTGTTGTGGTGATCACCCATGACCGTGCTTTTTTAGATGCGGTAGCCACCCGCATTATTGAACTGGATCGAGGCCAAATTTTTAGCTTCCCCGGTAACTTTTCTAAGTGGCAAGAACGTAAAGCCGAATGGCTAGAAGCCGAAGCACAACAAAATGCTAAGTTTGATAAATTTCTTGCACAAGAAGAAGTCTGGATTCGTACCGGCGTGCAAGCACGGCGCACACGCGACGAAGGGCGAGTACGCCGTCTAGAAGCGTTACGACGTGAACGCGCAGAGCGACGTGAGCGCTCTGGTAATGTGAATTTTGCTATTGCAGAGGGGCGCAAGTCAGGCAAAATCGTAATCGAAGCCGAGCACATTTATCAAATCTATGATGATAAAACGCTAATCGACAACTTTTCTACTGTTATTATGCGTGGTGACCGCATCGGTCTGATTGGACCAAACGGCGCTGGTAAAACCACTTTGCTACGTATCTTACTCGGCTTGCAAACTCCCACTCAGGGCCAGATCAAACACGGGACTCAGCTAAACATTGGTTATTTTGATCAAATGCGCGCTAATCTGGATGAAAATGCCACCCTCAAAGAAACCATTAGCCCAGGCACAGAATGGGTGGAGATTGGGGATCAGCGCAAGCACGTAATGAGCTATTTAGAGGATTTTCTCTTCCCGGCTGCGCGGGCAAATTCGCCTGTTAAAACCCTATCCGGGGGCGAGCGCGCTCGGTTGGCTTTAGCCCGTATGTTTGCTCAGCCAACAAATGTGCTGGTACTGGATGAGCCCACCAACGACCTAGATATTGAAACCCTTGAGCTATTAGAGCAGCTTCTTACCGAGTACAGCGGGACGGTTATGCTAGTTAGCCATGACCGCGCTTTTCTAAATAATGTGGTCACTCAAGTGATTGCTGCCGAAGGAAACGGGAAATGGGGCGAATACATCGGCGGCTATGACGAATGGCTTGCGCAACGCCCTGACCCAGAGCCTGCACCGAGCAAAGCAGCTGAAAAAGCACCAGCGCCTAAAGCCGCTCCAGCCCCCACACCAAGCCCTCGCCCTAGCAATAAAAATCGCCTCGCCCCCTGGGAAGAAAAGGAGCTAGCTGAGCTACCGGAAAAAATCGCAGCCATCGAGACCCAGCAAGCCGAGCTTGCCGAGCAATTGGCCGACCCCAATCTTTATAGCGAAGGTAATAACAAAGCCGAAGCCATTAACCAGCAGCTTGCCCAGCTCGAAGCAGACCTCATGGGGCTCTTTGACCGGTGGGAACAGCTAGAAGAGAAAAAAGGGGACTAACCTAACAGCACGTTTCGCAAAGCCAAGCCCCCACCTAGAAAAGCGCTTGGCTCTTTGGCCTTTTTAACCAACAAAACGCCAAGGCAATGACTCTCCTGCCGCCAAAGGCACAATCTGATCATTAGCCAATGCGAGCGCCTGTGGAATAGCCAACGGCGCCCGCTCTAGCGTCACATGCTCGGCATTTGGCTCCAACCCATAAAAAGCGGGGCCATTTAAGCTTGCAAATGCTTCTAAGCGATCTAACTTACCTACTGACTCAAAAGCGGTTGCATACAGTTCCAAGGCGTGAAATGCAGAATAGCACCCCGCACAACCACAGTCTTTTTCTTTTTGTCCTTTTACGTGGGGCGCACTATCTGTTCCTAAGAAAAAGCGGGGGCTGTCACTTGTAGCCGCAGCCAACAAAGCTTGTCTATGTACCTCTCGCTTTAAAATAGGAAGGCAATACCAATGTGGACGCAAGCCCCCTTGAAATAAAGCATTACGGTTATACAGTAAATGCTGGGGGGTAATGGTGGCGGCTACAGGCCCCTCGGCGTGCATGACATAGTCCGCCCCTTCTTTAGTGGTAATGTGCTCAAACACCACTTTAAGCTCAGGGAACTGACGTCGTAAAGGCAACATCACCCGATCAATAAATACTGCCTCTCGATCAAAAACATCAACGTCCGGATCTGTGACCTCGCCATGCACTAACAAAGGCAGCTCATGCTTTTGCATGGCTTCTAGTACCGCGCCGCCGTACTTTAATAGATCCGTTACGCCCGCATCGGAGTTTGTGGTCGCACCCGCAGGATAAAGTTTGACCGCATGCACTACGCCAGACGCCTTGGCTTTTTCAATTTCAGATGCCGGGGTATTATCAGTCAAATATAAAGTCATCAACGGCGTAAAAGTATAAGGCGAGTCTTGCGCAGCCAATGCCGACATAATCCGAGAACGATAAGCCACCGCTTGCTCTGTAGTTGTCACAGGCGGAGTAAGATTAGGCATCACTATCGCACGCGCAAACTGTCGGGCCGTATGCGCTACCACCGACGCTAATACGGACCCATCACGCAAATGCACATGCCAATCATCGGGTCGTCGAATTCGTAATTGCTCTGTAGCCACCGTTATTTTCATCCTATAGAGAATCTGTTGTTGCTAGAAACTGCTGCGCTAACCGTACAAACATCGCAGCACCGTGCGGAATCACCGCATCATTAAAATCAAACTGGGCATTATGCAGTACCCGCCCTTGCTCTGCGCCCCCCTGTCCCAAACGAAAATACGCCCCCGGACGCTGACGCAACATAAACGCAAAATCCTCAGCCCCCATCGATGGAGTTAACTGATCATCCACCTGCGCCGCCCCAAATAACTCTGTGGCAACCTGTGCCACTAACCTCGCATAATGTGGCGTGTTAATCGTGGCTGGAAATAACGGCATATAACGCAGTGCTACCTGTACCCCAAACATCGCCGCCACCCCATCACACACTTGCTGCATGCGCTGCTGAACATGTTGTTGCACAGCCTCAGAAAACGTACGTACCGTCCCACTCAGGTGCGCCGTATCAGGTATGACACTATATGCCGACAAATCTCCTGCCTGCATAGCTGACACCGTGAGCACAGCGGAGTCAAAAGGATGTACATTACGTGCCACAATGCTTTGCAAAGCCGTCACTAAATGCGCTGCGGCAACCAAGGGGTCTTTGGCCTGATAGGGGTGCGCCCCATGGCCCCCATGTCCAGTGATAGTAATCTCAAAACTATCTGCTGCAGCCATCATCGGTCCCTCATTGACACCAATATGCCCAGGAGGCAAGCTAGGCCAATTATGTAACGCAAAAACCGCATCACAAGGAAAGCGCTCAAACAAGCCATCCTCAATCATAGCTTGGGCACCCCCTAAACCTTCTTCAGCGGGCTGAAAAATAAAACATACTGTGCCAGAAAAATCTCGGTGTTTAGCAAGATACGCCGCTGTCGCCAATAAAATCGCTGTATGTCCATCATGCCCACAAGCATGCATTTTACCGGCCACAGTTGACTGGTAGCTTAACCCTGTACGCTCTTGTATAGGTAGTGCATCCATATCGGCTCTTAACCCTACCCAACGTCCATTATCCGGACCTAGCCCGCGCAAAACACCGACCACACCTGTTTTTCCAATACCTGTTGTCACCGCTATATCATGGGCTTGCAAAAACTGTGTTACCAATGCCGCCGTTTGGTGCTCCTCAAACCCCAGCTCTGGAAAAGCATGAATTTGCTGCCGTATTGCTCGAAGCTCTGGCAGCAAGCTGTGAAGTTCTGTTAATAAAGGTGTTTGTGGTGTCATTCGTACGGTTTCTATGGATAAAATAAAGAAATGGAGGAATAATTCCTGTCAGCGAAGATTAAATAGCCATAGCATGCTATGTTTTCATAAGGCTGACAACCCGCCTAATTATCATCTGCGACTTTCTTATAGGAGCAAGCCATGGCAAAAGCCACCAAAACCACAGCGGCAAAATCCACTAAAGCGGCTAAAACCACCAAAAAAACGGCTAACAGCGGTTTCATGAAACCCATGACCCCAAGCGCAGAGCTAGCCGAGATCGTAGGCAAAAAACCGTTACCTCGTACCGAAGTAACAAAAAAAATGTGGGAATACATCAAAAAGCATGATTTACAGGCCCCAGAAAATCGCCGTAATATTAATGCCGATGCTAAGCTCAAACCCATTTTTGGCAAAGATCAAATCAGTATGTTCGAGTTAAGCAAATGCTTAAATGCGCATTTGAGCTAAGCACATCGACCCTGATTTAATAAGCGACTGCTTTTCAGTCGCTTTTTTATTAAAAAATCACCATGATGAAAACCACACAAACCATTCACTTACACTGGAATGGTAGAGACAGAAATATTGAATACCAATGGGTAGGAGTCCAGGATTCTGCCGCGCCTTTGATGATTTTTTTACACGAAGGTTTAGGCTCTGTTGCCCATTGGCAGCATTGGCCCGAGCAGCTCTGCCAAGTCCTTGGCTATAGGGGCTTATTCTATTCCCGTTACGCCTATGGCAACAGCAGCCCTCGTCCTAGCGACGAGATTTGGCAAGGCGATTATCTGCACATCGAAGCACAGCAAGCCCTACCCGCTTTGCTCCAAGCCTTAGGCATTGACCAACCTTTTAGTCTTTTTGGTCATAGTGATGGTGGCACCATTGCTTTGTTATACGCCGCCCAGCCCAACAACCTTGCCCAAGACCTTATCGTTTTAGCACCGCATATTTACATCGAGGCACAAAGCACCCAATCCGTACAAAAAGCAATCCATTGGTATCAGCACGGAGATTTAAAACAACGTCTTGCTCGTTATCACGCAGATGTGGACTCTGCCTTTTGGGGCTGGGCAACAGTTTGGGGTGACGAAATCTACCAAAAAACGTGGAATATAGAGCGTGATATTCAGACTATTCGCTGCCCTATTTTAGCCATCCAAGGCACCGAAGATGAATATGCCTCTTTGGATCAGATCCACATTATTCAACGCCACCTGCCCCAGCAAACCACATTGTGTGTGCTAGAGCACTGTCGCCATACTCCCTATATTGACGCGCCCGAAGCCGTGACTAAAGCGGTACAAGACTTTTTAGCTGAACGCCGCTGCCGCACGAGCTAAGCGATCATTTACCGCCTCCCAAGCCTCATTGTGAGGCGGCTGCTGTACATAAATCGCACTATATCCCTGCTGATCCAACTGACGTAACATGCTATAGAGTTGACTTGCAAAATGCTCTGGTACTGCAGGGGCTTGATAATACGGCACTACAGACGGCGGCGATGCATCGATCACAACCGCTATGCTATTAGGCGCCGCTAGCTGCTCTATATGCTCTGCCGAAACCAAATATAACGGCGTACGTGGCGCATAATGTGCCTTAAGCGAACCAGATACACGTGGGGTATTCGGCGTACTTTTTTGCCCTAAGTCCTGCTGTAAAACACGAGCAATCTGTTGTGCCGTAATATGACCTGGGCGCAGCACCACAGGCGCTACCCCCTCGGCCACACGCGATACATCAACAATTGTGGACTCAATGCCAACATCCGCATCCCCCCCCGCTAGAATAAATAGCGTATCAGGGTCCAGGTCAGGAAACTCATCACGCACATGCTGTGCTTGTGTCGGCGACACCTGCCCAAACCGATTTGCCGATGGCGCCGCGACCCCCGCCGATGGATTAGCGGTAATCTGCGCAAAAGCTTTTAATAGTGCCTGTGCCACGGGGTGCGAGGGACAACGTATCCCAATGGTATCCTGCCCCCCTGTGACCAACGCGTTTACCGCCTTGGCTTTAGGTAAAATCAAAGTTAAAGGCCCAGGCCAGAATGCCTGCATCAGTTTCGTGGCTTCCTCTGGAATCGATGCCACCCAGGGCGTGATATCTGCATCCACAGCCACATGCACAATCACTGGATGATCAGCCGGACGCCCTTTGGCAGAAAAAATAGCGCGAACCGCCTGGGGGTTAGAGGCATCCGCCCCCAACCCATAGACCGTTTCTGTCGGAAAGGCGACCAACTGGCCTTTGGCTAAGCGCTGTGCCGCATCATGAACCAATGCGTCTAACTGCTTACTCATACCAATCAAAGCCTAGAATTTCAGCCACTTGGAGCGCTTTTGCCTGTAGCTGTTTCGCATTGGGCGCCAAGAGTGTGACATGACCCATTTTGCGCCCTTTTCGGGCTTCATTCTTGCCATACAAGTGCAAATATACCCCTGGCAGCGCTAATAACGCACTCCAGTTAGGCTCCTGGTGATGACCCTGCTCATCAAACCAAAGATCCCCTAACAAGTTGAACATCTTAGACAGCTGTAGATCTTGAGGGGAGCCTAAAGGCAAGCCCGCCATCACGCGCACCTGTTGTTCAAACTGGCTACTTAAACAGGCTTCTATCGTAAAGTGTCCACTATTATGTGGGCGTGGAGCAATTTCATTGGCTAATAATGTGCCATCAGCCAAAACAAAAAACTCCACACACAACACGCCATAGTAATTTAGGGATTCGGCAATAGCGATGGCAGCAGTTTTGGCTTGCTCATGATAAGGGGTCAAGCGACAAGGATTTGCTGCGGTTGATACTGCTAAAATCCCATCTCGATGTTGGTTATGCGACGGTGTATAAATTGCGGTTTTTCCATCTAAGCTACGCGCCACAATAACAGAGATTTCGTCCTCTAGGGGCTGTAAGGATTCCAGCACACAAGCAACCTGACCAAAATTTGCAAAAGCCTCTAAGGCTTGCTCTTTTGTTTGTACGCGAGCTTGGCCTTTACCGTCATAACCAAAGCGTGCTGCTTTTAATATGCCCGGAAACAATGCGGCATCGGCTTTCAACAAATCTTCCATACTATGGACCACACAATGTGGTACCACCGGCACACCCGCTTTGCTAATAAATTGCTTTTCCCGAATACGGTCCTGCACCACAGAAACCGCCTCGCCGCTTGGGGTCACCCGACTGTGCTCAGCCAGACGGTTCAAACTTTGGGCAGGTACGTTTTCAAACTCTGTCGTAATAGCTGGGCAAAGCTCTGCTAACTGCTGCAAAGCAGCCGTATCATCATAAGCAGCACAAATATGTTTATCCGCCACGGCTCCTGCGGGACTAAAATGATCTGGGTCTAAAATAGCGACTTTATATCCCATGCGTTGAGCGGCATAACAAAACATGCGTGCTAGCTGCCCACCGCCGACCATGCCTAGCCACTGGCCGGGTAAAATGGTTTCTACATTTGACATAACTAATTCGCTTCAACAGCAGGTAGATGCATAGCACGCGCATTTTCAGTTTGCTGTGCCCGAAAGGCTTTTAGTTTGGTTTTAAGCGCCGCATCATGCACCGCCAAATTCGCGACCACATGCAAAGCTGCATTCGCCGCGCCGGCCTCGCCAATGGCAAACGTTGCCACCGGCACGCCTTTAGGCATTTGCACAATAGACAAAAGCGAATCCTCGCCTTTGAGATAACGCGACGGTACCGGCACACCGAATACGGGGACCTCTGTCAGAGCCGCTAACATGCCCGGGAGATGCGCTGCCCCCCCTGCCCCAGCAATAATAGCATGGTAACCTTTAGCCGAGGCCTGTTGACCGTATTCCACCATATCTACTGGCATACGATGCGCTGACACCACCTTGGCTTCAAAAGGTATGCCAAAATCACTCAAAACCTGCGCCGCATGTTGCATCACCGGCCAGTCCGATGAGGACCCCATCACAATACCTACTTTTACTTCTGTCATGCGTATTATGCTCCTAGCCGTGTAACGGCTTCAGCGTATTTAGCTGCCGTTTGCTCAATCACCGTCTGCGGCAAACGTGGTGCCGGCGCCGTTTTATCCCAATCCTGAGCCGCTAACCAATCACGTACAAACTGCTTATCAAAAGATGGCGGGTTGCTCCCCACCTGATAAGTGCTAGCATCCCAAAAGCGGGAAGAATCAGGAGTTAAGACCTCGTCCATCAAATGAAGTTGCCCCTGCTCATCTAGACCAAACTCAAATTTCGTATCGGCAATAATAATGCCTTTGGTCGCAGCATAATCCGCCGCTGCTTGATAAAGAGCCAAGGTCGTATCACGCAGCTTTTCTGCAAGCCCTTGCCCTAGTTGGTCAACCACATAATCAAAGCTTACGTTGACATCGTGCTCACCCACTTCCGCTTTTGCGGCGGGGGTAAAAATAGGTTGCGCTAATTTTTGGGCTTGTTGTAAACCCGCTGGTAATGCAATACCACAGATCGCGCCTGTTTTTTGGTATTCCTCCCAGCCTGAGCCCACCACATAACCACGCGCCACGCATTCCACCATAATAGGGCGTAAGCGTTTAACGACCATCGCGCGGTCTTTGACCAGTGGTTGTTCTTCAGGGCTTACTACGGTTAACGGATCAATACCGGTAGCATGATTTGGCACAATTGATGCGAGTTTCTGTAACCAGAATTCGGTAAGATGCGTTAACACAGCCCCCTTTCCGGGAATGGGGTCATCAAGAATCACATCAAAAGCGGACAAGCGATCGGATGCAACAATGAGTAATTTGTCGTCGCCCACGGCATACATATCACGGACTTTGCCGCGGCCAAGTAAAGGCAACGATTTTAGCGTGCTTTGATATAGAGCTGGCACGATATATCCTATAAAACAAAGGGCGGTGTATCACACCGCCATAACCATGGTTAATTATTCAACACGTTGAGCAAGCTCGCCTGCGGCGTATTTTGCTGCCATTTCGGATAAAGGAATGGGTTTAATTTTGGAAGCATTGCCTGCCGCCCCAAACTGCTGGTAACGCGCAATACAAATGGCTTTAGCAGCTTCGCGTGCGGGTTTTAGGAACTCGCGAGGGTCAAATTTAGATGGATGCTCTACTAAGAAACGACGCACGGCCGCTGTCATTGCCAAGCGAATATCGGTATCAATGTTAACTTTGCGTACACCATATTTAATGGCTTCTTGGATTTCCTCGACGGGAACCCCGTAAGTTTCTTTCATATCGCCACCGAACTCGCGGATTTCCGCTAAGAGCTCCTGAGGTACGCTGGAGCTACCATGCATGACTAAGTGAGTATTAGGAATGCGCGCATGGATTTCTTTAACCCGATCAATCGCTAAAATATCACCCGTTGGCTCACGTGTAAATTTATACGCCCCATGGCTAGTGCCAATCGCAATCGCTAATGCATCAAGCTGCGTCCGGCGCACAAATTCAGCAGCCTCTTCGGGGCTGGTGAGCAACTGCTCTCGTGTTAAAGTGCCCTCGAAACCATGCCCGTCTTCTTTGTCACCCTGCATGGTTTCTAGTGAGCCTAAACAACCCAGCTCACCCTCTACCGTAACACCGAGCTTATGTGCCATTTCAACAACCCGACGCGTCACATCCACGTTGTACTCGAAATCGGCAACGGTTTTGCCATCCTCTTTGAGTGAGCCATCCATCATGACACTGGAAAAACCAAGGTCTATCGCCCCCTGACATACGGCAGGAGACTGCCCGTGGTCCTGGTGCATCACCACAGGAATATGTGGATAGCTTTCTACCGCAGCTTGAATCAGATGTTTTAAAAAACCTTCGCCTGCATATTTACGTGCACCCGCAGAAGCTTGCATGATAACAGGGCTATCTGTTTCATGGGCGGCTTCCATAATGGCCTGAACCTGTTCTAGGTTATTAACGTTAAATGCCGGAATGCCGTAACCATTTTCAGCCGCATGATCCAGCAACTGACGCATGGAAACCAAAGCCATGATGAAATCTCCTAGATAAACAAATAATGAATACTGTCATTTTAATGGGGAATGCCGTTTTTTGCTTGCTTGATTTAAGCCGTGGGCTGACGGCGCGCTGATTTAGGCCGGAAAGCTTTCACAACATGCTCGTGGGTTTCAATATAGGGCCCACCAATTAAATCAATACAATAGGGAACGGCGGCAAAAATACCGGGCACGATCGATTGGCCTGCTTCGTCTTTTAAACCCTCTAGGGTTTCAGCAATGGCTTTAGGCTGCCCTGGTAAATTGATAATCAGTGCTGCATGTGAATCTGTCTCACGAATCACCGCCACCTGGCGTGATAAAATCGCAGTAGGAACAAACCGCAAGCTAATTTGACGCATTTGCTCGCCAAAGCCAGGCATTTCTTTGGTCGCTACGGCTAACGTCGCCTCTGGAGTCACATCTCGCCGCGCTGGGCCTGTGCCCCCTGTAGTCAACACCAAGTCACAACCGACCTCATCTACCAGTTCGACTAAAGCATTAGAAATAGCTTGAGGCTCATCGGCTACCAAACGCGTAACATACTGAGAGGGCTGCACAACCGCCTTATCAAGCCAGTCTTTTAACGCAGGAATACCCTGATCCTCGTATTGTCCGGTGGCAGCACGATCAGAAATAGAAACCAACCCCACAATCAACTGATCGGGATGTTGGCGGTGTAAACGCATAGAGCTCATAGTTATCCTAATCAAAAAGCGTGTAATTTTAATCAGTTAGGCTCTATTCTACACCGAGCTTGCTCTTACTGCTGTGAAGCAGGCTGCAACAAAAATTAACTACGTTATGATGTGGGTTTTGCTTTTTCTTTTTGAGCATCATCATGAAATCATTACTTTGGATTGGAGCCGGTGATTTGGCTCAAAAAAGCGTATCTCAATTAAACGCTGACTGGAAAACCACAGCGCTACGTCGGCACTCGGCTGCGCAAGGTTTTCAACAAAGCCTGCTTGCCGATGTGACCCAAGCAGACTCGCTACGTGTACTCAACGCCCCTTATACACATCTGGTTTATAGCCCCACTCCTGCACAACGCACGGAGCAAAGCTATACGGCTATTTACCAGCAAGGCCTAGAAAACCTGTTACAGCACATAAACCTAAATACCTTAACCCGTTTTATTTTCATTTCCTCTACAGCGGTTTACGGTGCCGACGCTGTACCTCAAGACGAGTACTCCATGCTCCGTCCAGCAGCGTTTAATGGGGAGTCTCTTTTAAAGGCTGAGCAGTGGCTACAGCAGGAATTAGGCGATAAGCTCTGTGTGGTTCGCTTTAGCGGTATCTATGGGCCGGGGCGTTATCGTATTTTTGAGCGCTTACGCCAACAGCAGCTGCACATCAACCCAGCTATGGATAACTATGCTAACCGTATCCATAGTGAAGATGCGGCACGTGTCTGCTCGCACCTTTTAACGCTAGATACACCTTTGCCTTGTTATGTAGCAACCGATAGCACCCCGCTACCCGCACGTCAATTATATTCCCATATAGCTAAGCAGATTCAGGCCCCAATGCCTATTCTAGATCCAAGCATTCCCTACCAAAGTAAGCATTTTTCTAATCAGCGCTTACTTAACAGTGGTTTTTTATTTCATTACCCCAATACGCTAGAAGGATACACGACGCTTTTAGCTTCCCTGTCCCCAGACGCTTAACGTATGTCTCGTCTTTCCTACTCTGAGCTTTTCCGTCTAGCGCTTCCTATTATTCTGGCTAATGCCGCTGTGCCCTTATTGGGCTTAATTGATACAGCGGTCATTGGTCAAACAGGCTCTGCAGCAGACTTGGGTGCCATCGCTCTAGCCGCTTTGATTTTTAGCTTTGTTTACTGGGGGTTTGGTTTTTTACGCATGGGTACCACCGGCTTTGTTGCACAAGCCCTAGGCGCCAAAGATAAGCAAGAGCTGCACGCCTTGCTTTTTCGTACGCTCTTACTGGGCCTCAGTATTGGCGTTGCACTTATCCTATTACAAATTCCCATAGAACAAACTGCCACCTATTTACTTAAAGCCAGTAACGATGTAAATGCTCGTGTTCGCGATTATTTTTATATCCGTATTTGGGGTGCACCAGCCACACTGATGACCTTTGCACTGCTCGGTATTTTAATTGGCATGGGCTGGACACAACAGCTGCTATGGGTACAACTCCTTTTAAATGGTCTTAACCTGATCCTAAATGTGATTTTTGTGGTTGGCATGGATTTAGGTGTAGCCGGGATCGCACTCGGTACCGTACTCGCAGAATGGGTGGCCTGGCTGTTCGCTCTTTGGCTAGTCATTCAAAAAATGGAGATTAGCCACCCACAACAACGCCTATGGCAACTACGCCAACGCATTTTTGACCGTATTCGCCTCGTAGCATTGTTTCGAGTCAACAGCGACATTATGATTCGCACCTTGGCATTAATTACTGGCTTTGCTTGGTTTGCTAAGCAAGGAGCTCAGTTTGGTGATCACACTCTCGCTGCAAACCATATCTTGCTACAGTTTGTTTCCCTATCTGCATTTTTTCTCGATGGTTATGCCAATGTCGCTGAAATGCTGGTAGGCAAAGCCTATGGACAGCGCAATCAAAAACAGTTTGAGCTCGCCATACAGCGCTCTTCTATTCTGGCCGCTGCTACCGCTTGTTGTTTGGCACTACTCATTTTTTTATTTGGCAACCACTTTATTCCATGGCTCACCAAAGACCCGGTTGTACAACAGGTAGCAAGTGAACATGTCTTTTTAGCTGCCCTTTATATCGCCTGCTCTTTTGCTGCTTTTCAACTGGATGGAATTTTTATTGGTGTGACCTATAGCCAAGCCATGCGCAATTCCACGTTGGTGGCTTTGGCCTGTCTAATTGGCTTGGGCACATGGTGGATTATCCCCTACGGCAATACCGGCCTCTGGAGCGCTTTTATTGTTTATGTGGTGGTGCGCGCCGTTGTCTTGGGGTTTTATTATCCACGTATTTGGTCACGACTGCTGACTGGTACCCATTAAAAAAGCAGCCTAACGGCTGCTTTTTTAGCATTAATGCTGCCTTTAGTCTTGAGCGCGTTCTTCTAAAACGGCCACAGCGGGAAGTTTCTTACCCTCTAAAAACTCTAAGAAAGCGCCGCCGCCGGTCGAAATATAACCAACTTTATCTGCAATACCAAATTTGGCGATTGCCGCTAATGTATCGCCACCCCCAGCAATCGAAAAGGCCTGCGAATCCGCAATCGCATTAGCAATGGTACGAGTACCACTAGCAAAAGCGGGAAATTCAAACACCCCAACTGGGCCATTCCACACAATAGTCCCAGCATTACGCAAAATATCAGCTAGCTGGTGTGCTGATTCAGGACCAATATCTAAAATCATATCGTCCTCTGCCACGTTGTCTGCTGGTTTTATCGTTGCTGTGGCATCGGTAGAAAAGGTTTTTGCACAAACCACGTCAACAGGTATTGGCACTGCAGCACCACGCTCTGCCATATGCTGTAGTACCTCGTTGGCCTCACCGATTTGGTCCGTTTCCGCTAACGATTTTCCAATGGCTAAGCCTTGTGCTGCCATAAATGTATTCGCAATACCACCACCCACAATGAGCTGATCAACCTTATCGGCTAAAGCACGCAAAATAGAAAGCTTTGTCGAAACTTTGGCTCCTCCTACAATCGCAACCAAAGGACGTGCGGGCTCTTTTAGTGTACGCCCTAATGCTTCTAGCTCTGCCGCTAGCAATGGCCCGGCACAAGCCACTGGCGCAAAACGAGCAATACCCTCTGTAGAGGCTTGAGCCCGATGTGCGGTTCCAAAAGCATCGTTCACATAAACATCACATAATGCCGCCATCTTTTTCGACAACTCTGGGTCGTTCGCTTTTTCACCAACATTACAGCGGCAGTTTTCCAACATCACAACCTGCCCTGGTGCAACCTCTACCCCATCGACCCAATCACGACGCAAGGGCACAGGCAAAGCCAACATGCGTGATAGACGCTCTGCTACCGGCGCAAGAGAATCCTCTGGTGCTACTACCCCTTCTTTAGGGCGTCCCAAATGCGAGGTCACCATAACGGCAGCACCAGCATCCAAAGCCATTCGAATCGCCGGCAACGACGCTTTAATACGCGTATCCTCTGTGATTTCCCCATTGCTTAATGGAACGTTCATATCGGAACGGATAAATACGCGCTTACCTTTTAGCTGCCCTGCGGCCGCCAGCTCCGCCAATGTTGTGATATGTGTAGTCATGCTCATTTTGTCTAGACGAAATAAAGGCGGGGGTCAAACCCCGCCTAACAATTAAAAACGATTATTTAGCTGCCATCATCGCTGCGGTAGTATCCAACATACGCACAGAGAATGCCCATTCGTTGTCATACCATGCCGAGACCTTAACCAAGCTGCCTGAAACCTTTGTCAGCAATGAGTCCACAATACTGGATGCTGTGCTGTGATTATGATCAATCGAGACCAAAGGCTCATCACAATAAGCCAATACGCCTTTTAAGCGTCCTTCTGCGGCATTTTTCAAAATACCGTTTACTTCTTCGACCGTTGTCGGGCGGCTAGACACAAAAGTCAGATCTACCATCGAAACGTTAACCGTAGGTACGCGCACAGCAAAACCGTCTAGCTTTCCGTTTAACTCGGGTAGAACCAAGCCCACAGCCGCTGCGGCACCGGTTTTCGTGGGAATAATGCTTTCTGCTGCAGCACGAGCACGACGTAAGTCTTTGTGCGCCACATCAATTAACACCTGATCGTTGGTGTAAGCATGAATAGTCGTCATTAAACCATTGACCACCCCTAGCTCTTGGTGCAAAGGCTGCACCAAGGGTGCTAAACAGTTTGTGGTGCAAGAAGCATTCGACACCACCGTGTCAGTGGCCTTTAAGATATCGTGGTTAACACCGTAAACCACAGTGGCATCCACATCTTTGCCACCAGGAGCAGAAATCAATACTTTTTTCGCTCCTGCTTGTAAGTGCGCACTAGCGGCTTCCTTAGTGGTAAAACGCCCCGTACAATCCAGCACCACGTCCACCTTCAAATCCCCCCAAGGCAGCTTGGCAGGGTCACGCTCAGAAAGCAAACGAATACGATCGCCATTAACGATCAAGTACTGATTATCCTCGGATAGCTCCACGTCGGCGTTAAAACGCCCGTGTACGGAATCATAACGGGTGAGGTGACGTGCAACGACGTCTTGGCCGGGAGCGTTCACTGCCACAATCTCAATACCGTGTTTTTTACCGTATTCGTAGTGAGCTCGTAATGTCATGCGGCCAATACGACCGTAACCGTTAATCGCGACACGAATGGTCATGGATACATCTCCTTTATAAAACGTTTTCTACGGCCTCAACAAGCTTAGCCGCGGTAATTCCAAAATGCTCAAACAACTGTCCTGCAGGCGCGGATTCGCCATACGTATCTAACCCAATAACGGCACCGTCTAGGCCCACATATTTATACCAACCCATAGTCGAGCCAGCCTCTATAGCTACCCGAGGAACCCCTGGCAATAACACCTGATCACGCCACTCGGCCGGCTGCTCATCGAATACATTCGTACATGGCATCGATACCACTCGCACAGCGATACCCTTATCCGCTAGTTGCTTTTGCGCTGCCAGTGCGATTTCAACCTCGGAGCCGGTGGCAATAATAATGGCCTGTGGGTTCTCCACATCACGTAACACATAACCGCCTCGAGCTATCGCGGCGACGGTTTGCTCATCACGCTCAATAAAAGGTAGGTTTTGACGTGAGAGCAGTAATGCGCTCGGCCCCCCGTCTTTGACATCCATCCCCACACTTTGAGGGCGTGTTAACGCTTGCACCCAAGCCACGGCCGTTTCTGTCGTATCACAAGGACGCCAAACATGCAGATTCGGGATTAAACGCAGACTGGTAGCGTGCTCTACCGACTGATGGGTTGGACCATCTTCGCCTAAGCCAATAGAATCATGTGTAAAGACATGAATCACACGTTGCTTCATCAACGCCGCCATACGGATCGCATTGCGAGAATAATCCGAAAAAGTCAGGAAGGTTCCACCGAAAGGAATATACCCCCCATGCAGCGCCATACCATTCATAATGGCGGCCATACCAAACTCGCGTACGCCGTAGTTAATATGACGCCCAAACTGCAAGCCATCGGCCCCGACACGTAAGGGCGTCACCCCTGGCCAATTCGTTAGGTTAGAGCCAGTTAAGTCGGCCGACCCCCCAATCATCTCGGGCACAACATCCACCAAAGCGGTAATCGCTAATTGGGATGCTTTGCGTGTGGCCACGGTTTGCGCTTGCTTAGTGGTCTCAGTAATAAAGGCCTGCGCTTTTTCTGCAAAGTCAGCAGGAAGTTCCCCGGCCATACGGCGACGCAGTTCGACTGCTAACTCTGGATAAGCCGCCTCGTATTGGGCAAAGGCCTCGTTCCAGGCGGACTCAAGTTGCGCCCCACGAGCTTTAGCATCCCACAGCTCGTAAACATCAGCGGGAATCTCAAAAGGGGCATAAGGCCAATCGATCGCTTGGCGAGTCAGGGCAATTTCCTCATCACCTAATGGAGCACCATGCGATTTTTCAGAGCCGGCTAGATTCGGGGAGCCTTTACCAATGACAGTGCGACAACAAATCAGAGTCGGGCCTTTGTTTTCAGCCGCAAACTGCTTCGCTTGAATAATCGCGGCATTTACGGCCTCAGGATCATGTCCATCAACAGCAGGAATCACGTTCCAACCATAGCTGCGGAATCGCTCAGGCGTGTTATCGTTAAACCAAGGCTGTACTTGACCATCAATGGAAATACCATTGTCATCATAAAGGGCAATGAGCTTAGATAGCTTCAGTGTGCCAGCAAGAGAACACGCTTCGTGTGAAATCCCCTCCATCAAACAGCCATCACCAAGAAAAACATAGGTAAAATGGTCAATGATGTTGTGATTGGGGCGGTTAAACTCTTTGGCTAACATGGCTTCGGCTAAAGCCATCCCCACAGCATTAGTCACCCCCTGCCCTAGGGGGCCAGTCGTGGTTTCCACACCGGCGGTATAACCGACCTCTGGGTGGCCTGGGGTTTTAGAGTGCAACTGACGGAAGTTCTTTAACTCCTCAATTGACAAGTCGTAGCCGGTTAAATGTAATAAGGCATAAATCAGCATCGACCCATGACCATTGGACAAGACAAAACGGTCACGGTCTAACCAAGCAGGATTAGACGGGTTATGTTTTAAATGCCGATTCCATAAAACTTCGGCAATATCAGCCATGCCCATAGGGGCGCCGGGGTGTCCGGATTTGGCACGTTGAACAGCGTCCATAGCTAACGCACGAATCGCATTAGCCATCGTTTTTGCGGTGGAAGGAGGAAGATCCATGGGATATGCTCACAAGGGCTAGCAAAGTCGCTATGCACCTATTTAGTCAATCAGAAATTCTAAAGGTTAGATTTTACCATTATTGCGCAGCTCAAAGCGCCGCCCTGCTCTGCACAGACAATTTGCCCTCTAATTTAACGCATTTACTTTGTTTTTGTACAACTTATGAGCTTACCTCGCTTTTTCTATGCCGATTCTTTACAAAGCCAAGCACGTATTCTTCTTCCCAAAGAGCTCGCGCATTATATGCAACGCGTTTTGCGCTTAACTGACCAAAGCCCTGTAGTTCTATTTAATGGCCAAGGTGGTGAATATCATGCCACCCTCGAATATGAGGGCAAGCTTGTCTACGCCCATATAGGAGCACATCATGCCATTGAACGGGAGCTACCTTGGGCGATCAGTGTTGCTCAAGGTCTCGCCACGGGTGACAAAATGGACTGGATTTGCGAAAAAGCCGTAGAAATGGGGGTTGCACAACTATTTCCTATCGCCGCTCGCTACAGCACGTTAAAACTCGTAGGAGAGCGTCAAGAAAAACGCTTACAGCACTGGCAACGCATCGCTCAAGCGGCAAGTGAGCAGTGCGGGCGCAATCAAATCATGCCGGTCCATCCGGTGCTCACCCTGTCACAGCTCATACAACAACACAGCACAAAGGCCCAATTTATTTTTTGTGATCCAGATGCCAAAGACGACTTTCCTACGGTGCTCAAGCAAGCCGCGCAAAGCAATACGCATCATTGGGTATTACTAATCGGACCTGAAGGTGGGTGGTCTGAAGAGGAAAAAGAAATAGCGCTCGAAGCCGGCGCTATGGGGATGCGGTTTGGGTCACGTGTATTGCGCACCGAAACCGCTGCAATTGCCCTGGTTGGCGCTATTCGCGGCCAACTAGGGTGGACGGATTAGTTATCATCCGCACTACCAGAATAAGGCGTGGGCGCGACGCCAGGGTCAGGATCAGGATGCTTTCCGGCATGAATCACCGTATAAGCAAAATAGCGATCTTTGGTGCTGGCAAAATCCGATACATCGTTGCAAACACTTAAAATAGCTTGCGCGTCCTCGGCCAACGAGGGATCCCCCGTATGAAGCTTGTTAAACCACAAATACAGACCGGTTTTTTGATCCATTACGGTGTCACATAGGCAGTCGTACAATGCGTCTAAGTCATTGCCAAAAAACTCGGGGAAATCCACGGCTTTTACAATTGCGCGTAAAACAGCTGAACGACTACGAGCGCGATCACACTCGACTGTCAAAGCGGTTATTTCCGCTGCTTGTGCCAAAGCAAAAATGCCCTCTTGTTGGGACTCGGTAGCCTCAATGAGACCGCCATTCTGCAGTAAAGCTTGCAGTGTCGCTTGGCTCATTACCAGGCCTCCTGAATAGTGTGGATACGATTGATTCCAATCATGGTGGTGTAAATCCTGCTATAAAAATGATGTCACTACGATTAAAAGAGGCTTTTTAATCCATTTAGATAGACTTAGGCAAGCGCAGTAAAAAAATTACCACGCCTGCCTAAGCGAAATGCTGCTTTCTGATCACACCTAGCCGCAAGTTAAACACTATGCATTGGCTTTGGCGTTGGCCTCAAGAACGGTTAAAGCAGTCATATTAATAATACGGCGTACAGAAGAGGTCGCGGTCAAAATCGAGACCGGTGCATTTGCCCCCAGCAAAAACGGACCTATCGCTACATTACCGCCCCGGTCTGTTTTAAGTAGATTGTAGGCAATATTTGCAGCATCCACGTTGGGACAAACCAACAGATTAGCGGAACCGGTGAGTGTCGTTTGCGGCAAGATGCTTTTACGCATTTCCTCATCTAAGGCACAATCCCCGTGCATCTCCCCATCCACCTCTAAATCTGGCGCTTGGTTACGGATCAAGTGCAAGGCTTCGCGCATTTTCTGACTAGAAGGTGTTAGCTCCGTGCCAAAATTAGAGCGGGAAAGCAAAGCTGCTTTAGGCTCAATACTGAGTGCTTTCATACGATGTGCTGAAGCAATGGTGATTTCGGCTATCTGCTCAGCAGAAGGGTTGTCATTGACATGGGTGTCTGCAATCGCTACCGTACGCTCTCCTAGCAGCAAAATGTTCATCGCCCCATAAGTCTTTGCCCCTGGAGCTTGACCTATGACCTCGTCCACATACCGCAAATGATTCGCATAGGTACCCACCGTACCACAAATCATGCCATCGGCCTCGCCCAAGTACAGCATCATAGCGCCAATTAACGTAAAGCGCCTACGCATTTCCACTCGTGCCATTTCTCGTGTGACACCATCACGACAACGTAGCTCCCAGTAAGCTTTCCAGTACGTATCAAAGCGCTCGTCTTGTTCTGGATTGGTAATTTCAATGTCTACCCCAGGACGTAAGCGCAAACCATAACGTGCAATACGCTGCTCGATCACAGATGGTCGCCCCACCAAAATGGGTTTAGCAAGCTTCTCGTCCACCACCACTTGGACTGCTCTCAGTACACGCTCGTCCTCGCCTTCGGCGTAAACAATTCGTGCTTTAGCGCCGTCTTTAACCAAGCCTTTGGCAATACCATAAATTGGCTTCATGAACGCGCCCGAGCGATACATAAACTGCTGCAACTGATAGATATAACTGCTGAAATCATTAATCGGGCGGGTAGCCACCCCTTCTAACATACCCGCTTGGGCTACGGCAGGGGCAATACGAGAAATCAAACGAGAATCAAAAGGTTTAGGTATGAAGTAGTTGGGCCCAAACTCCATATTGTCTAACCCATAAGCAGCGGCGACTAGCTCGTCTTGCTCTTCACGAGCTAATTGACAAATAGCATGTACTGCAGCTTTTTCCATGCCCCGTGTAATAGTCGTCGCGCCAATATCTAAAGCACCACGGAAAATATACGGGAAGCAAAGCACATTATTGACTTGGTTAGGGTAATCGGAACGTCCGGTCGCCATCACCACATCATCACGTACAGCGTGTGCGACCTCGGGTAAAATTTCTGGGGTGGGATTGGCCAGCGCTAGAATCAACGGGCGCGGTGCCATTTGTGCCACCATTTCGGGTTTTAATACCCCCCCAGCAGACAGGCCTAAGAACACATCGGCATCAGGAATAACCTCGGCTAATGTACGCGCCTCTGTTGACTGAGCATACTGCTGCTTTTTTTCATCCATCAGCACTGTACGCCCTTGGTAAACTACACCTTCAATATCAGTTAACCAAATGTTTTCCACGGGCAGGCCTAAATCCACCATCAGATCCAAGCATGCCAAAGCCGCTGCTCCCGCCCCTGATACCACGACTTTAACTTTTTTCAGGTCTTTTTTAACAACAGATAAGCCATTTAAAAAAGCCGCCGCCACACAAATCGCCGTGCCATGCTGGTCATCATGGAAAACAGGGATATTCATACGTTCACGCAGCTTGCGCTCCACCTCGAAACACTCTGGCGCTTTGATATCCTCGAGGTTAATTCCACCAAATGTAGGCTCGAGCCCAGCAATAATATCCACTAACTTATCGGGGTCGGTTTCATTAATTTCAATATCAAAAACATCTATACCCGCAAAGTTTTTAAACAGAACCGCTTTACCTTCCATCACGGGCTTAGAGGCTAAAGCACCGATATTGCCTAAGCCCAACACAGCAGTGCCGTTAGTAATCACGCCCACTAAATTACCCCTACCGGTGTAGCGATAAGCATTTTGTGGGTCAGCCACAATTTCCTCACAAGCAGCCGCCACCCCAGGCGAATAAGCCAGTGCTAAGTCGCGTTGGTTGGCTAACTGTTTTGTGGGCGTAACAGATAATTTACCGGGGCGCCCTTGTTCGTGATATTCCAGCGCGGCTTTACGAAGATTCTCATCCATGGTGACAACTACCCTACAAAGAGTGAATGGGGATTGTTACAAAAACGATTAAAAGACTTATTCTACCCGCAGCCGCCCCTAAAGACATGCTGCACTACAACATCGCTATCTACATATAAGACACCAGAGGGCGCCATGATAGGTTTTTAGTATGAAAACAACGCGTCAGGATCAAAAGCCGCACGTACGGCAGCATCAAGCTCCTGGGCTAAAATCTGCAGGGTGGCGCTAAGCGGAGGGCTCTTTAAGGGCGGTGGTACACGTAGCTCCGACTGTTGTATGACCACCCACTCCAATACACCTAAATGCCCACCGTGGCCTAAAAGTAAATAAGCAAGATTCACGGGCTCAGTTACCAGAGCATCCAGTCGATACTGTGCCCCCCAGGCTGGTAGCCTTAGTAGCTGCTGCATCGCCTCGGACTGACTCAGCTGAAACAACTGTGGCACCAATTGCCTTAGGGTGGGTGTGTTCAGTGGCTTGGTATTTTGGGTGCCAAAAGCCCCTAGGCTACTTACTGTGCCATCAGCCATTAATAATGAAGCATGCACCAAACCGCTTTTTTGTACCTGTTGCGGCGCATAGGGATGATACTGTGGCTGCGCTAACCAACAGGCCACATTTAGCGTATCGGGCAGGTCCGCGAGCTGACTAAAGCCCGCCGCTTTTAACTGTGCCATGGTCACACCAGCCTGCATAAACCATTGGTTTTTTTCCTTGTCTACAAGCAGCAATTGATTAAGCTGCCCCACATCTACCCACAAAACGGGGTCGACCAAGTCCTCGGCACAGTAAGGTATCCCCAAAACGTAGAGCTTTACCCCAAAGGCATGGCATAATTGACGAGCATGATGTAAATCCGCAATAACTGCCACTGTAAGCAATGCTTGTGAGCTTTCTGCTTCCAAAGGATGTACGGTGCCTTGTACCTTACGGTGCAACTGCAATAAAAACTGATCCCATGGACTGAGCTCAGGGACTTTGCCCCCTAAAAATGCACGTCTTGATGGATTTTCCATGCCTCTGCTTTCCTTTTTTCGCATTTATTACAACGAGACTGTTATGCCCCGCCTTGCCCATCGCACAGAGCTGGCTGTGCCTTTTCATGCTGTAGAGCTTTTTAAAGAAGCCAATACCCTAATTGCCCAAGGTAAAGATATTATTAGCTTGGGAATCGGAGAGCCGGATTTCACCGCTCCCCCCACTGTGGTTGAAGCCCTACAACGCGCGGCAGCGGCAGGCCAAGCTCAGTACACCCCTCCCTCTGGCACCGATGAGCTTAAGGCAGCCTTGTGTGATTATTATCGCGATCATTTTAATGCTTCTGTTCAACCGGAACAAATCCTTGTCACAGCCGGTGCTTCCGGTGCATTGAACTTAGCCGCCTTAGCGCTGGTTAACCCCGGCGATGAGGTGCTCATGCCTGACCCCTCCTACCCTGCAAACCAAAACTTTATTCTGGCTGCTGGTGGTATCCCACGCTTAATACCCAGCACGGCCGAAAACCGTTTTCAGTTGACCGCAGCCGATATTGAACAACACTGGACAGAAAAAACACGTGGGGTGTTGATAGCATCTCCCAGCAACCCAACTGGCGCCACCATAGACCCTAAAGATCTTGCTGAACTTATTCAAGCCGTAAAAGCCCGAGATGGTTTTATCATCATGGATGAAATCTACTTAGGGCTTTACTACGAGGACAAGCCACAAAGCGCACTCTGCTTAGACCCAAGCCTGATTGTTATCAATAGTTTTTCTAAGTATTTCCATATGACAGGCTGGCGCCTAGGCTGGTTGATTGTGCCCACTGAAATCCGCCCAGCCATAGAGAAAATCGCCGCAAGCTTAGCGATTTGTGCTCCTGCCTTAGCCCAGCATGCGGCTTTAGCCTGTTTTGAGCCCGAGGCCATGGCTATTTACGAGCAACGCCGTCTGGCTTTTAAAGCGCGCCGTGATTTTTTATTACCTGCTTTTGCTGCCATGGGGATTCAGGTGCCCGTTACGCCAGACGGGGCATTTTATATTTATGCGGATATTAGCCAGCACAGCCAAGACAGTGATGATTTTTCTCATCGTCTCTTGCACGAAGCCCACGTTGCAGCGGTACCGGGCTTGGATTTTGGCCCTGCGTATGCCAAAAAAATGTTACGGTTTTCGTATTCCACCTCTCTGGAACGACTGGAAGAAGCTGTCGAGCGTATGCGCCGCTTTTTAGCCTAATCTTTAATCGGGATCCCTGACGCCAAGGCTATACGACGGCGCTCGGCTAATACCCGTGCGCCGTATCCACCATCGCTAGGCCCTGTGGCTCCCACATAACAAGCCAAAGCACCGGTTATCGACCCCCGACGCTTTCTACAGTCATACAAAATCTGGGTGCCTGCTCGAATATTGGCTTCGGGGCTAAACACAGCCAAATTACCCTCACTGTACATATCGAGCTTATCCTGATGCACCCGGGTCATTACCTGCATTAGCCCTTGCGCGCCAGCATGGCTCTCTACAAAAGGGTTATAAGACGACTCAATCGCAATCACCGCTAAAATCAGTAGCGGATCCAGGTCTTTTTCCCTGCCATTCACATACGCCAAGTGAATCAAGGCCGAAGTCACCTGATTAGCTAGCTTATACTTACGAGAAAGATAACTGCGCAAAGCATTCAGCTGTGTGCGAGACACCCCACTGATTGTAAAGTTTGTACTGCTTTGCTGTAGTGTCTGTGCAAAACCCAAATAGGCCGAAGGAGATGGGCGGCTGACCAGGGGCTCGTCGCCCTCTTCTATAGAATAGCCCTCACCTGACTGACGCCCAAACCAACCTAACGTTGCATAGTGATCATTACTCATCACTTCAGGGCGCAAAGCCTCCATCACCACTTGATAAATTTGCTTGGCTTGCTCTCGCATTGATGGCACCACTGCCCCTGCCGCCAACGTTACTAAAACGGCGATCCCTAAATAAATAGCACAGAGGTGGATAAACTCGCCCAAGCGCGAATGCAGCCCCTTAAAACCACGCACTAACCATGAGGTATTGGCTGTGACCATACCCTTGTTCCTATAAAATGAATTAAACTGATCATACCGTTATTGGACTTAGAGTTAAACTGGAGCCCTATACCCCTGTGAAATACCGAGACCTCAGAGACTTCATGGCTCAGCTTGAGCAAGCTGGTGAACTAAAACGCATTCACCACCCGATTTCCACCCATTTAGAAATGACGGAAATAGGGGACCGTGTTTTACGCGCCGAAGGCCCAGCATTGTTGTTTGAAAACCCCATTCATCTCGGCCAGCCAGCCAAAATGCCGGTGCTCGCTAACTTATTTGGTACACCAAAACGCGTTGCTTGGGGCATGGGAGCCGAAAACATCGACGCTCTACGCGACGTTGGTGAGCTGCTTGCTAACCTGCGTGAGCCAGAGCCTCCGCGCGGCTTTAAAGATGCTCTATCTAAAATCTCCATGCTAAAAGCCGCCCTTTGGGATATGGCACCCAAACAGATTAAAAACCCAGCCTGCCAAGAAATCATCCTTGAGGGCGACGACGTAGACCTGGATACGATCCCTTTGCAACACTGTTGGCCCGAAGACGCTGCCCCCTTATTAACATGGGGATTAGTCATCACCAAAGGCCCACATGCTAAACGTCAAAACCTAGGCATTTATCGCCAACAACAGCTAGGGCGCAATAAGCTTATTATGCGCTGGTTATCGCACCGTGGGGGCGCCTTAGATTTTAGGGATCATGCTTTGGCTCACCCCGGTCAGCCTTTTCCTGTTGCTGTAGCTCTGGGCTGCGATCCAGCAACCATTTTAGGGGCTGTAACACCTGTACCGGACAGTTTGTCAGAGTATCAGTTTGCAGGGTTATTGCGTGGTGCTAAAACCGAGCTAGCTAAGGCAATCGGCAGCGACTTATCTGTGCCGGCCTTTGCTGAAATCGTGCTCGAGGGCCATATTTTACCTGCCAACCACCCAGATGCTATGACTCCCGACGTACCCGAGGGAGTCAATCCACTTCCCCCCTCGGATTACGAAATGGCCTTAGAGGGGCCCTATGGCGACCACACTGGGTATTACAACGAGCAAGACTGGTTCCCAGTGTTTACGGTCGAGCGCATCACTATGCGTAAAAATCCTATCTACCACAGCACCTACACGGGCAAACCCCCAGATGAGCCTGCTGTACTCGGGGTGGCGTTAAACGAGGTTTTTGTCCCCTTATTAAAAAGGCAACTCCCTGAGATTGTCGATTTTTACCTACCTCCCGAAGGCTGTAGCTATCGACTGGCTGTGGTCTCCATCCGCAAACAATATGCCGGACATGCTAAGCGCGTGATGTTCGGCGTATGGAGTATTCTGCGACAATTTATGTACACCAAATTTATTGTTGTGGTCGATGAGGATGTAAACACGCGAGATTGGAAAGAAGTCATCTGGGCCATGACAACGCGTATGGATCCTGTGCGCGATACGGTACTAGTGGAAAACACCCCTATCGACTATTTGGATTTTGCGTCGCCGGTTTCAGGATTGGGGGGCAAAATGGGCATGGACGCCACCAACAAATGGCCGGGAGAAACCCAGCGCGAATGGGGCCGCGTCATCAAAATGGACGAAGCCACACGCCTAAAAGTGGATAGCATCTGGGACAAGCTCGGCTTTTGACAACCTCACTACCCTAAAGGACGGGGTTTTTCGCGCAAAGCTCATAAAAAACAGGCGGTTTTTACCGCTTGTTTTTTTCTTCATCTCTACTTATACTCAAAAAAAGCATAATTGCTATTATTTTTTACCCCCATTATGCTCAAAAAGAGCAATAAGGAGACGCTATGCCCTCACTACAAGAACTAGCGACCCAATTACAAGAAAAAAATATCGCCCTCATCGCTCATTACTATACCGACCCACTGGTTCAAGATCTCGCAAAACTGAGCCAAGGTTGTGTTGGGGACTCGCTAGAAATGGCGCGCTTTGGCCACGATCATCCTGCTCAAACCCTCATGGTAGCGGGTGTGAAGTTCATGGCAGAAACCGCTAAAATACTTAGTCCCGACAAAACCGTGTATTTGCTCGATCAAGATGCCACCTGTTCTTTAGACATCCATTGTCCTAGTGATGCCTTTGCTGCGTTTAAAGCGCAACACCCAGATAGAGTGGTCGTGGTGTATGCCAACACCAGCGCCGCCGTGAAAGCCCAAGCCGATTGGGTGATTACCTCTTCTATCGCCCTAGACGTTGTACGTCATTTACATAATCAAGGGAAAAAAATCCTCTGGGCTCCAGATAAATATCTTGGGCATTGGATCCAAAGCCAAACCCAAGCCGATATGGTAATTTGGGATGGGGCTTGTGTGGTGCACGAAGAATTTAAGGCCAAAGAGCTAGCCGCTTTGCAAGCGCAGCATCCCGAAGCGCTTACCTTAGTACACCCAGAATCTCCCGCCGATGTCATTGCTCTGGCTGATATCGTAGGCTCTACAACCCAGCTTATCAAAGCCGCTAGCACGCATCCTGCTACCCTATGCATTGTGGCAACAGACCAGCATATTTTGCATGCAATGCGCCAAGCCGCACCACATAAGCAATTCATTGCAGCCCCCACTGCTGGTCATAGCGGCAGCTGTAAAAGCTGCGCATTTTGTCCATGGATGGGCTTAAACACTATCGAAAAAGTTCAAGCACTATTACAACAGCCTTCGACAACCGCCATAGAGGTCCCCACTCCGGTACGCACCAAAGCCTTTCAAGCTCTAAAAAAAATGCTGGACTTTGCACAGCAAAACCAGCAACGAGTACAGACCTCTGGAGACGTGGAAAAAGACCAGCCCTTATTCGAACATACAGGCATGGCCTAAACGATTAAAAAGGCCCGATCACTCGCCCACTTTTGGGTTGACTGGGTTGAATGTATTTTTCTTTTTTCTTCTTTTGAAGTTTTTGATAAGCACTAAATAGGCGCCAGCCCGTCATCGCTAAGGCGCCTAAGCGCCACTTTTTCTTACCAACCACCGTACCTGCAAGCGCTGATAGCCCGGATACCACTAGCGGGTATCGCTTTCCTAAGGACAAGACAAAATCCAACCATCCTCCCGCTTTGGATCCTGCCCCAAAGCTTGCAGATAGACCTTGGGTAAATTGACCTTTAACCATACCTAACAAATGTTCAGGCTGTAGCGAACTACTAATTTCACGGGCTAAATAGCACGCCTCGCGGCGCTCTAGCTCCGCACGCGCCCGTAACAATTCGATACGAACCAAGCGATTAATTTCTGTTTTTTTTGCCATTATTTCGCCTCATCATCGGATCGTAAGCGTTCTAACATTTGGATATCTTTGCCTAGCTCCTCTATCGTAGCAGCAAATGGCATAGGCCCTTTATTTAATCGATTCATAATCGTTAACACTAAAACTGCCGCTAATCCTGCATAGACCACAATTAAAATACCAATTGCCCAATAACGATATTCTGTAGGCCAAAAAAACAAAGCAATTAATAAACTAAATATCAATAACGCCAAGGTAGAAAATAGCAACGCACCAAATAACATAGCTAATAATGTTAGCAACCCTGATTTTTGTTGCCCGGCTTCTAGGGCAAACAACTCTAGGCGTGTACGCACAATCGAAATTGCGGTGCTGCTTAGATCCCCTACACGTTGTCTTAAGGACATGCGTAATCCTTTTGTCAAAAAAGCCCCCTATGGGTTTAGGGGGCTATATCATCAATTACTTACGGCTCACTAACATCCCGAAGAGCAAGCCAACAATCCCTGCGATACCAATCGCTTGCCAAGGATTATCGTGCACGTAATGATCCGTGGCCTTAGCGGCCTGACGACCACTTTCTACAATGGCGTCCTGCGTATCTTGCAAGGCTTCGCGCGTGTTACGCAAGGATCGCATGGCGGCCTCGCGAATCTCATTGGCTTTATCGCCTGTCGCCTCTGCGGCCTCGCTAAGCAAGCGCTCGGCTTCATCTAGACTTTTTTTAACGTCTTCCATGAAGTCGTCCTCTACTTTTTGCGCATTTCGTTTGGTAACCATGATTGAACTCCTTGAGTAATAAAATAACGAAGCAATCCATCAACACTCTATTTATTAACTAAAGCATAAATAGATATGCACTCAGTTTATGCTACCTGATTTTTTATCACTCTGCGTGTTTAGATGGCGCAAGGATTGTAAAAAAATATCGCAAAAGTAAAAATAAATCAGGACTCCACTTTTTGGCGTGTACCAAAAATACGATCCCCAGCATCCCCTAAACCGGGCACAATATAGCCATTTTCATCCAAATGACTATCTATCGATGCTGTATAAATTTCCACATCTGGATGGGCGTTTTGTACAGTACGTATCCCCTCGGGGGCGGCAACCAGTACTAAGGCCCGAATCGTTTTACAGCCTGCTTTCTTTAATAAATCGATAGTGGCAACCATCGACCCCCCTGTAGCCAGCATTGGGTCAATAATTAACGCAAAGCGTTGGTCAAGCTCACCCACAAGTCGCTCTAAATACGTTTGAGCCTCGAAGGTTTCCTCATTACGAGCAATACCAATTACAGAGACCTTAGCACCCGGGATAAGACTTAACACGCCATCTAACATCCCAATCCCAGCACGTAAAATTGGCACAACGGTTACTTTTTTACCAGCAATTTTCTCTACGTTCACCTCACCACACCAACCTTCGATGGTGGTGGATTCTAAAGGTAAGTCTTTGGTGGCCTCATAGGTCAGCAATGCCGCAATCTCTTGCGACATTTCCCGAAAATTCTTGGTGCTTAAATCTGCTCTACGCATTAGACCAAGCTTATGGCGAATCAAAGGGTGTTGTATTTCATGTATAGCCATGCTGTACTCATTAAGTAATCACCTAATCCATTAGGTTTGTTATTGAACAAAAATTATTGGGCGGCAAGCCATTTTACTAGCGCATCATCAAAAGGCCGAACCGAAGCAGCCCCCTCGCCATTGACCATACTCACCATAATATAGCGTTTGCCGCTCGTGCCTAAAACATATCCTGCCAAAGCACGTGCATCGCGTAAGGTGCCGGTTTTTAAATGAGCACGACCCTGAACCTCATCGTCCTTTAACCGTCGTCGCACCGTGCCATCTACCCCGGCAATAGCTAACGACGACATAAACTCTGGCATGTAATTAGAGCGCCAAATCACATCCAACATCTGCGCCATACCCTGCGCCGTTACCCGCGCTTGTCGTGATAGCCCTGAGCCATTATCAATACGCCAGCCATTGGTATTGATTCCCTGCGACTGCAACACCCGCATCGCGGCCTGCTCTGCGGTAGCTACCGTTGCCCCAGCACCATTTAGTTGTTGCCCTAACCGCAATAACAACAACGTTGCCATTACATTATTACTTTGTTTATTGATCACACGTATTTGATCTGCCAGCGTTGGCGAGTCATGCCAAGCTAACGCTTTTGCCTGAGCAGGGACTTTACCTGAGCGAATATCGTGCGCTAACGTGCCACCCAGCTCTTTCCAAATCATTTTAAAAACATGATTGAAAAATGGCTGTTGCCCCATGGTAAGGCGATATACACTGAACTCGCCACAGGAGCCGGCAGCTGTACCCGAAGCAACAACCTGAATGCCATTGGGTGCTTGTTGTATACGGGTACTAATAGCCGGAGAGCCTGGGCAGCGTTGGTCGCTCCAACTGACTTGGTTGTCTATGCGTAGGCCGGGAACCGGTGGATCCATCACGCCTATCCATTTTTTATTCTTCTCATCCGGCAAAAACAATAAGCGCGACGCCCCAAAACCAACCATCATGGCATCAGGACTTGCATTATAAGGACGATCCCCAGCCCCATCAAACGCATAAGGGTCTGTGGCCACCTGCCCAAAAACAGAGCGATCCACCACCACTTCGCTTAAGTTTTTAACACCTCGCAAACGTAAGTCACGTAACAAATTCCATAAGTCTGATATGGAAAAAAAGGGGTCACCCGATGCCTGAATATATAAAGGGCCTTGTAGAGTGCCCTGAGCATCAATCGTCGCGTTTGCTTGTCGATATAAGGTAGTACGCCATGTGTGTTCGGGCCCTAAAGCCGATAACCCCGCCCATGTAGTCACCATTTTCATGACAGAAGCTGGGTTACGAGGCGTGGTCGCGTTATGATTTACTAAGGTAGGACCGTCCACCTCTTTGATATAGACCGATAGATTTTGCTCAGAGAGCCGCGTGTTTTTCCAAGCTTGCTGTAACTCAGCAGGCAGTGCTTGCGCTAAAACTGGCACACTGACTACCCATAGAGCCACCCAAAGCATGGCGCGCTTTTTTAGCTTATTCATGTTTTGCCCTGTTATTTCTACAAATCCGACTTTATGATCTAAGCATAACCAAAATCTGTCCACCCATGGATTTTTATATGCAAATCCAGCAATCGGCTTAAAATAGCTAGTTATGCCTATTGCTGTTGCTTCTTATTTTATTCGTTATGGCCGATTCTGCTAAGCTTTCCCTGTCTTTATTTGACTACCATCTACCTGAGGCCTTAATCGCCCAGCACCCTGCCCCAGAACGTGTGGGCAGCCGTTTACTTGTTTTAGAAAAAAACGGGCATTATTACGACAGCCAATTTAGCGCCTTGCCACAGTTGCTGCGCGCCGGTGACTTATTGGTTTTTAATAATACTCAAGTCATTAAAGCCCGCCTCCAAGGGCAAAAGCACACCGGTGGCCGGGTCGAAGTACTCATTGAACGTGTGCTGGATGAGTACCATGCCATCGCGCATATTCGTGCCAGCAAAGCTCCTAAACCAGGCACAGACTTACTCTTTGCTGAAGGCGCTCTCATCCTCACCGTTACTGGCCGCGATGACGCACTCTTTCATGTGCGCTTTAACCAACCAGCGCTGGCCGCTCTAGAGCAATATGGAGCACTACCGCTACCACCTTATATTAGCCATACTGCGGACGCCGAAGATGAACAGCGCTATCAAACGGTGTATGCCTCTGAGCCTGGCGCCGTTGCCGCCCCCACTGCAGGGCTGCACTTTGATGAAAATATGCTAGCCTTATTACAAAAGCAGGGCATACAAACGGCGTTTGTCACTCTTCATGTGGGCGCAGGTACCTTTCAGCCGGTACGTGTTGAGCATATAGAAGACCACCAAATGCATGCCGAACGCTATGTGGTTCCAGCCGAAACTCTAGCGCTTATTGAGCAAACTCGCGCCGCAGGAAACCGCGTGATTGCAGTGGGGACAACCAGTGTTCGTGCTCTTGAGTCTGCCGCCCAACCGGAGCTCACTCAAGGCCTAACCCTTAGCAATGGTGATCAATGCGGCGACACCCGTATTTTTATCACCCCAGGCTATACATTTCACTATGTGGATGCCTTAATTACTAACTTTCATCTACCTCAATCCACCCTATTAATGTTAGTGTCTGCCTTAGCTGGTATTGAGCCCATTCGTGCCGCTTATCAGCACGCAGTAGAACAACAATACCGATTTTTTAGCTATGGCGATGCCATGTTTATAGAAAAAAATTCATGAGCGGACTCAATTTTCAATTATTAACCACTGACGGCCAAGCACGTCGCGGTACGATCACACTCAACCATGGTCAAGTGCAAACCCCTATTTTTATGCCCGTAGGCACCTATGGCAGCGTAAAAGCCATGCTTCCACATGAACTGGAAGACATTCAAGCACAAATTATCTTAGGGAATACCTTCCACCTATGGTTACGCCCCGGCACCGAGATTATGGATCTACACGGTGGGCTCCATGATTTTATGGGCTGGAACAAACCTATTTTGACCGACTCTGGGGGCTTTCAGGTTTTCAGCCTTAAAGGTATGCGTAAAATTACCGAAGAGGGGGTAACCTTTGCCTCTCCCATTAACGGCGACCGTCTCTTTCTCACCCCAGAAAAATCCATGCAAATCCAGCGTGCTTTGAATTCGGATATAGCCATGGTGTTTGATGAATGTACGCCATACTTAATCAACGACCGCCCCGCCACCCACGATGAGGCAGCGCAATCAATGCGCATGTCTTTACGCTGGGCTAAGCGTTCACGTACGGCATTTAAAGAATCAGAAAACCCCAATGCCTTATTTGGCATTGTTCAAGGGGGGATGTACGAAGATCTGCGCGATGAATCTTTAGCGGGACTGGTCGATATTGGCTTTGAAGGCTACGCTATCGGTGGGCTCTCTGTTGGCGAACCCAAAGAAGATATGCTACGCATTCTTTCTCACATCACGCCCGCATTACCTGAGCAAGCCCCCCGCTATTTAATGGGTGTGGGAACGCCAGAAGATCTCGTTGACGGGGTCGCCAATGGGGTAGATATGTTTGACTGCGTTATGCCTACACGCAACGCGCGTAATGGCTGGCTCTTTACTCGTTTTGGTGACGTTAAAATCCGTAATGCTCGCTATAAAGACGATACCAAACCTTTAGACCCCAGCTGCTCGTGCCACACCTGTCAACACTTCAGCCGCTCGTACTTGCATCACTTACAGCGAGCCAATGAGATCACAGGGGCTCGACTTAATACGCTGCATAACTTACATTTTTATTTACAAATCATGCAAGAGATGCGCGATGCGATTGAAGCTGGAGAATTTTCTCAGTGGCGGGCACAATTTCAAGAAGATCGCGCCCGAGGCACCGATTAAGCATTACAATAGCCCCTTTTAGCTAACTATTTCCTGAATACTTTCCCTTTGTGGAGCAACTCTTATGACTTTAACCGACGTGTTAACACTGGTTCCTGCTCAAGCAGAGCCCAATGCCCTCGCTAGCATGCTACCCATCATTTTAATGTTTGTGATTTTATATTTTTTGATGATTCGTCCCCAGATGAAACGTCAGAAAGAGCATCGCAATATGGTAGCCAACCTTGCTAAAGGCGATGAGGTCATCACTGGTGGCGGCATTCTAGGAAAAATCACCAAAGTCAGCGATAACTACATCACACTCGAAGTCGCAGACTTAGCCGATAAACCCGTTGAGATTCTGCTACAGCGTCAGGCTGTTAGCTCTGTTCTGCCAAAAGGCACGATCAAATCCCTCTAATGGGTTACGCTATCTTGTCGGTCTAGTCCATACTAGACCGATCTCCTTTTCGTACCGTTGCCGCTAGAACTATGAACCGTTATCCCCTTTGGAAATACCTCACCGTATTGGTGGCCCTCATAATTGGGGTGCTGTACTCCATACCCAATTTATTTGGTGAATCACCCGCTGTACAAATTGCCAGCGCCAAGTCCGTCGTCAAAGTAGACGTCTCCACCCTAAGCCGTGTAGAAGACATACTACGCCGTCACAATATCCCTATCAGCGGTAGCTATTTCGAACAAAATGGTCCTGCCGGCACCGTGCGTATTCGCTTTGACTCCACAGACACCCAGCTCAAAGCCAAAGACATTTTAGAAAAAGAATTGGTCCCCAATGCCGAGGACCCTTCCTATACGGTTGCTTTAAACTTAATGTCCGCTACCCCAAACTGGTTGACCTCTCTGGGTGCTAAACCCATGCACCTAGGCTTGGACTTGCGTGGTGGCGTGCACTTCTTGCTCGAAGTTGACATGCAAGGCGCCCTCAATGGCCGCTATGATTCGCTCGCTTCAGAAATTCGTACCGTATTACGAGAGGCCGACCTACGCGCACAAAGCATTGAGCGTCAAGATCAGTCTGTTGTCATGCGTTTTGACTCTCCTACAGCTCGTGATGAGGCTCAAACTCGTCTACGTCGTCAAATCCCGGATTTGCAATTTGCTCCTACCTCAGACAACCAGCTCCAAGCGACCTTATCTGAAGCCTCTATCTTGCAGGCACAATCAAACGCCTTACGTCAAAACATCACCACTTTACATAATCGAATTAACGAGCTAGGTGTTGCTGAACCCATTATCCAGCAACAGGGGGCTGATCGCATCGTGGTTCAACTACCTGGTGTGCAAGACGTAGCAAAAGCCAAAGAGATTCTAGGCCGCACTGCCACCTTAGAAATCCGGATGGTCGATGACTCTCCTACCGCCATGGCAGCCCTTGCAGCCGGCACCGTTCCTTTTGGTTTAGAGCGCTATAAAGACCGTGATGGTCATGAGCTTTTGCTGCGTCGACAGGTCATTCTTACCGGTGAAAACCTTCAAGACGCTCAACCTGGACGCGACTCACAAACCCAACAACCCACTGTCAACCTAACGCTAGATAGTAAGGGCGCCCGCATTTTCCGTGATGTCACGCGCAACAACATCAACAAGCGTTTAGCGATTGTCTTATTTGAAAAAGGGCAAGGCGAAGTCGTCACGGCGCCTGTGATTCGCTCTGAAATCCCCGGTGGACAGGTACAAATCTCCGGCAGCATGGGTGTACAAGAAGCCGCTGACGTTGCCTTGCTTTTACGCGCCGGATCTTTGGCAGCCCCCATGGCTATTATCGAAGAGCGAACCATTGGGCCTAGCCTTGGTGCAGAAAACATCCAACAGGGTTTTAACTCCACGTTGTATGGTTTTATTGCACTCGCCATTTTCATCATCGCCTACTACCACCTATTTGGGATCTTTTCTACCTTAGGTCTCACCTTTAACCTACTGCTCTTGATCGCCGTGTTATCTATGCTGCAAGCTACCATGACTCTACCGGGTATTGCCGCACTTGCCTTAACACTAGGTATGGCTATTGATGCTAACGTTTTGATCAACGAGCGCATACGCGAAGAGCTACGCAATGGACTTAGCCCACAAGCCGCTATTCACGCCGGTTTTGATCGGGCATGGGCTACCATTTTTGACTCAAACTTAACTAGCCTCATTGTGGGAGTGGCCCTGCTCACCTTTGGTTCCGGCCCCGTACGTGGCTTTGCCGTGGTCCACACCATAGGGATTTTGACCTCCATGTTCTCCTCTGTCGTAGGGGTACGAGCTTTGGTTAACCTTTGGTACGGTGGGCGTCGTCGCCTGCAACATATTTCCATCGGTCAGGTATGGAAACCTAAAGACACGAATAAGGCAGACTAGTCATGGAATTTTTTCGTATTTCGCGCATTATTCCTTTTATGCGCCATGTTAAGCTGCTGAACCTTATCAGTTTGGCCGTATTTATTGCCGCCGTGTTTTTTATCGTCACACGTGGCTTTAATCTTTCTATTGAGTTTACCGGCGGTACGGTCATGGAGGTCCACTACCAGCAAACCGCACAGGTAGAGGAGGTCCGCGAAGCCTTAACTGACTTAGGCTACAACGACTTTCAGGTTCAAAGCTTTGGTACATCGCAAGATGTTTTGATCCGCTTACCGGCTACCGATACCAATGACACCACAGCCCAAAGCGAATCCGTACTCAGAGCACTTCAGGCACAACATAGCGATGTGGAGCTACGGCGGGTAGAGTTCGTTGGCCCACAAGTTGGGCAAGAGCTGATTCATAATGGCTTGATGGCGCTACTTTTTGTGGTCATTGGCATTATGGTGTATTTGGCTTTCCGCTTTGAATGGAAGCTCGCTATTGCCTGCGCGGTGGCAAACTTACACGACGTGGTCATTATCCTAGGCTTTTTTGCCCTATTCCAATGGGAGTTTTCTTTGCCCGTGCTAGCTGGGGTGCTTGCCGTACTAGGCTACTCGGTGAACGAGTCCGTGGTGGTCATGGACCGTATCCGTGAAAACTTCCGTAAACAACGTCGTATGCCTGTACCTGAGATCATTAACCTCTCCATTACCCAAAACATCTCTCGTACGATTATTACTCATGGCTCCACGCAGCTCATGGTGCTATCCATGCTGTTTTTTGGTGGGCCTACCTTGCACTATTTCTCATTGGCACTAACCATTGGGATTTGGTTTGGTATTTATTCTTCTGTTTTTGTGGCTTCTGGGATTTCCCTAGGCCTAGGCTTAAAGCGCGAAGACCTGATCCCCAAACCTGTTAATAAAGACGAGGATCCAGCCGTAGAAATCATGGATTAAAACCGTAGACTACACCTAAAGAACGCTCTGTTATTTCTCAGAGCGTTCTTTATTTTAGACATAGGCATAGCCACGAGTTCGTTACAGAGCTTAGTGCTGCTTTACGTACACGCCTACGGTTATTATTTTTATTGAAATCCAATTACATGGTTATAATTAGAGGTTTAATCTTATTTTTGCCCACGGGGTCAACACCCGCTACGGCTTATCATTATGCAAAAAGATCCATTACAAAATACCGTAACTACCACAGCATCACCCAAAAAACTCTTCATTCGCACTTTTGGCTGCCAAATGAATGAGTACGATTCGGATAAAATGGCAGATGTTCTCAATGAGCACGGCCCCATTGAGCTCACTACCAACCCTGACGAAGCCGATATTATTCTTTTTAATACCTGCTCCGTACGCGAAAAAGCGCAAGAAAAAGTTTTTTCTGATTTAGGGCGTGTGCGCCATCTTAAACAGCAAAATCCCAATCTCATTATTGGCGTAGGTGGCTGTGTGGCCAGCCAAGAAGGCAAAACGATTATCGAGCGTGCGCCTTATGTAGATGTGGTCTTTGGCCCACAAACCTTGCATCGCTTACCCGAGCTCATTGTAGAGCGCAAAAAACGTGGGCGTGCCCAAGTCGATATCAGCTTTCCTGAAATTGAAAAATTCGACAACCTCCCCCCAGCACGCATCGAAGGGCCAACGGCCTTTGTCTCCATTATGGAAGGCTGTAGCAAATACTGCAGCTTCTGCGTCGTGCCCTACACACGTGGTGCCGAGATTTCCCGCCCTTTCGAAGACGTTCTCATCGAGGTCGCTGATTTGGCAGACCAAGGTGTCAAAGAGGTCACCCTTTTAGGTCAAAACGTAAACGCATACCGTGGTGCCTTGCCCGACTCCGAGGAGATCGCCGACTTTGCCATGCTCCTCGAGTATGTACACGAAATCCCTGGCATCGAGCGCATTCGCTACACCACCTCGCACCCCAAAGAAATGACATCGCGCCTCATCGAAGCACATGGCAAATTACCCAAACTGGTGCCGTTTTTACACTTGCCTGTGCAAGCAGGTAGTGACCGTGTACTCAGCGCCATGAAGCGTGGCTACACAGCGCTAGAGTTTAAATCCATCGCTCGACGCCTGCGCGAGGCTCGCCCCGGGCTCACCCTGTCATCGGATTTCATTGTTGGCTTTCCTGGAGAAACTGAAGCCGATTTCGAGAAAACCATGCAGCTGATCCGCGACGTGGGTTTTGATACTTCGTTTTCTTTTGTGTATTCTCGTCGTCCCGGCACCCCAGCCGCTGATCTTGAGGACGATGTCACCAAAGAAGAAAAACTCAACCGCTTGCACCGTTTACAAGCCCTCATCAACGAGCAGGCTAACGCCATTGCCCAAAGCATGATTGGCACGGAACAAATGGTTCTGGTCGAGCGTCTTTCCCGTCGCGATGATTCCGAGATCATGGGGCGTACAGAGAATAACCGTATTGTTAACTTCCCAGGTCAGGCTCGCCTTATTGGTCAAATGGTAAAAGTTCGTATTACCGAAGCCATGACGAACACCTTGCGGGGCGAAATTGTCACCACCGAAAGCGTGAGCGGAGCCTAATGTCTAAATTAAAGCAAACGGTACACCTAGAGGGCGATAACACGCATTTAGCTAATTTCTGCGGGCCTCTTGATGAAAATCTACGACAAATCGCCGTGGCATATGATGTGCAGCTGCGTCGCCGCGGCGAACACGTCATTATCGAGGGAGACTTAGCTGAACCCGCCGCCGATGCAGTTCGCTGGTTTCATGACCGCTCGGTCCACAAAGCGCTCAGCTTAGACGATATCCAGTTAGGTTTAGTTGAGCTTAAAGCTCAGCATAAACCTAGCTCTACCGATCCTATTACCGACTTTAGCGAAGAATACGTTCCCGTTGCTCCCGTACTAAACGAAGGGGAGCTAAACCTACGCACGCGGCGCCGTGATTTACGCCCGCGCACCCCACGGCAACGGGACTATTTAGCCCAAATTTTAAATCACGATATTACCTTTGGTGTTGGTCCAGCCGGTACGGGTAAGACCTTTTTGGCAGTGGCTTGTGCAATAGATGCCTTAGAACGCGAAGCCGTAGAGCGCATTGTACTCACCCGTCCCGCCGTAGAGGCCGGCGAACGCCTGGGCTTTTTACCAGGTGATTTATCACAAAAAGTCGACCCTTATTTGCGTCCGCTTTACGATGCCCTATATGATTTGATGGGCTTTGAAAAAGTACAACGCTTATTTGAAAAGCAAACCATCGAGATTGCTCCCCTTGCTTATATGCGCGGGCGCACCCTTAATCACTCCTTTATCATTTTGGATGAGGCACAAAACACCACGCCCTCACAAATGAAGATGTTTCTCACGCGCACTGGCTTTGGTAGTAAAGCTGTCATCACCGGAGACCCATCTCAGGTAGACCTGCCCAAAGGGCAGTCCAGTGGTTTAATGCATGCTATCTCCATCCTAAAAGGGGTCAAAGGCATTGCGCTTAGCCAACTAACAAGCCAAGACGTGGTGCGCCATCCTTTGGTGGGACGCATCGTCGAGGCCTACGAGGCACATAACCAATAATCATGGTTGATATTGAACTTAACCTACAATTCCAAACCCCTCATCCGGAATTAACCGAGCCCTTGCTTTACCAGTGGGTAAGCACCACGGTGCACGAGATCGCGGCAATTTATCAGGAAGCCAACCAGGCCGTTCCTTTTCAAAAAATCGCATTAACGTTGCGTTTTTGCGATGAAACAGAAGGCCGAGCTTTAAACCAACAGTTTCGTCATAAAGACTATGCAACGAACGTGTTAACCTTTGAATATGGTATTGATGCAACGGGTACGCTCAGCAGCGATATTATTATTTGTATCCCAGTACTGATACAAGAAGCTAAAGAGCAAAAAAAACCCTTTTTACATCATGCTGCACACCTCTGTATCCATGGCGTACTTCATGCTTTAGGTTATGATCACCTGGATGACGAGGAGGCCGAAGAAATGGAATCCTTGGAAATCGATATCCTACATACTATGGATATTCCTAATCCTTACCACTAAAATTAAGCCCAACCCCTAACTCATTTTGGGTTATGCTTAATCATTATTAACTCCGTCCTTTAGGGCATGTCAGAATCTTTATCACCCGAACCCGAATCGCGTTCTAAAAAACGCCCCTCTGCTTTTAGTCGTTTTTTTAAACGTCGCGCCGAACCCGCTGATCGCGAAGATATTAAAGCAATTCTCGAAGCAGCGCTCGAGCGTCAAATTATCGATAATGAAGCCTACGCTATGATCGTAGGGGCTTTAGATGTGGCAAGCAAAACCGTATCCGATATTATGGTGCCACGCTCTAAAATCGATCTCATCGATGTCAACAAGCCCCTCGCCGAGCTTCTTCCTTTTATCGTCGAAACCGGTCGCTCACGTTTTCCTGTCTATGATGGCGATCGCGATAATATCGTCGGTATCTTACTCGCCAAAGACTTACTCCTTTCCATTGCTAACCCAAATATTGATTTACGCCCTTTAATTCGGCCTGCGGTCTTTATCCCAGAAACCAAAAAACTCAATGTGCTTTTACGCGAGTTTCGAAGTAGCCGTAATCATATTGCTATCGTCATTGATGAGCACGGGGGTACTGCTGGTTTAGTCACCATGGAAGACGTACTTGAGCAAATTGTTGGCGATATTGAAGACGAATACGATGAGGACGATGCGCAAACCATCTTCCAAGCCGGTAATAACAGTTGGCGAGTTATGGCAGTAACAGAAATCGGTGACTTCAACGAAGCCTTTGGCACGCATTTATCCGACGAAGATTATGACACCATTGGTGGTTGGCTCGCGGCCGAAATGGGACAAATCCCTAAGCGCGGGGACAGTACAGCTATCCAAGGCATCAAAATCACGGTTGTTCGCGCAGACCCCAAACGTGCGCTCTGGCTCCACGTGCAGCGCGAAACTGCACCCCTTGTGTCGGACACCTCAACTGAGTAATGCTGTGACTGCACAACGTTCTGCTTTTTCCTATTTTCTACCCTTATTTGGGATTGGGGCTCTACATGCAATTAGCTTTGCTCCCGATCCGCTCCCCCTGCACTTTTTGCCCTTTGTGCAGCTCATCACTTTGGCTTGCTTGGCTTTTTACAGCTTTAAAGCCGCTCGAGCGAGCCAGTTTGTATGGGGGGCTTTTGGGTTTGGATTAGCGAATTTTGGGGTAGGCATCTACTGGCTACATATCAGCATGCACCAATATGGCGGCATGCCCTTTTTACTCGCCGCTATGGCTGTCGCGCTCTTTGCGGGACTAATGGCGCTTTATTATGTGGTGGCTATTGCCTTAGCTCGCTTTTTTATTCCTAATGCGCGCGGTGCTTGGCAACAACAACTTGCTGCCGCTGCCATTTGGGCCAGCGCGTGGACTCTATTAGAATGGGTGCGCGGTACTTTTTTAACGGGCTTTCCCTGGCTTAATATCGCCTATGCTCACGTGGACAGCATGTTCACTGGTTGGGCTACAGTCCTTGGGGCATATGGAGTCGCGTGGTGGGTGGCTTTTACCGCCGCGGTCATGGCTTTGTTTGCGCTCAATACACATAAGCATGCCCCTAAATCATATAGCTTCCCGCTTGGGCTCGCATTATTAGGCGCTTTGGCTGGTATTTTACTCGGTGGCATCCAATGGCATCAGCCGCATGGTGACCCTTTTTATGTCCGTCTTGCCCAGGGAAATATCGACCAACAAATGAAGTTTGACCCAGCGCACCTACAAGACGGAGTTAAACTTTACAAACAACTTGCTGCCGCCGCCCCAAAAGATCCAGAAGCCTCTCCCGCACTGATTATTCTGCCCGAGACCATCATTCCTCTATTTCAACATCAATGGCAATTAGATTTTTGGCAAGAATGGATCGATATCGCCAAACAACAACAAGCCACAATTTTACTTGGAGCGCCGCTCTATGCCCAACAAGGAGAACGCGGCATCTATACCAATAGCGTGATCAGTATTGACGAAAACAGCAGCCCAACCGCTATTCAACAACTCCAGCTGGATTACCGCTATGATAAACACCATTTGGTTCCCTTTGGGGAGTTTATTCCCCCGGGCTTCCATTGGTTTTTAGAGTTATTGCATATTCCCCTAGGGGATTTTAACCGTGGCGCCACACGCCAAGCCAACTTGTCTCTTCACCAACAGTATATCGGACCAGACATTTGTTATGAGGATGTATTTGGCGAGGAAATCATTCAAAGCGTGCGTCCTCACGCCGATCATGGTAATGGGGCAACGATGCTTATCAATATCAGTAATTTAGCGTGGTTTGGCGATACGTGGGCGCTGCGTCAGCATTTACAAATTGCACGCATGCGTAGTATAGAAACAGCTCGCCCAATGTTACGCGCAACCAACACAGGGGCAACGGCCGCCATTTTCCCTACCGGTGAGGTCCAAGCACTCTTACCTACCCATACCGTGGGTATTTTAGATGTAGAGGTCCAAGGCACCCAAGGTCTTACCCCCTATGTGCAATTAGGAAATTGGCCTATCGTCACCTGGTCTCTAATAGTACTACTCTTATTAGGACGGAAACTACGAGCCACTCATCCACACTCTCAGCACAACAATTAGGGCTTTACTTTTAATAAAACCATGCTATAATTATTTTTTTACGGCAAATCAAGCAAAAAGGCCATTGTTTTTAGCTTAGGTTTATGCTTAGTTGTCGTCTAACATAGTCTTTTTTAAATTAAAAAAGACTTGCACAAAATAAAAATTTAGTGCATAATTATATTTCTTTGTTGCAGAGAGCTTAAAAGCTTAACGCATACGGGGGTATAGCTCAGCTGGGAGAGCGCTTGCATGGCATGCAAGAGGTCAGCGGTTCGATCCCGCTTACCTCCACCAAAACAAAGAAACAAAACAAAATTAGCTTGACAATTTTAAATTTAAGTCTTATAATTTTGTTTTATCGGTTAGCAAAAAGCTAACAGCTTAGGTCCCCATCGTCTAGAGGCCTAGGACATCGCCCTTTCACGGCGGCAACCGGGGTTCGAATCCCCGTGGGGACGCCAACACCTTAAGGTGTTGAGCACATAACTACTAGGAGTGGTAGTTCAGTTGGTTAGAATACCGGCCTGTCACGCCGGGGGTCGCGGGTTCGAGTCCCGTCCACTCCGCCAAGATACCAAAAGCCTTGTAAGATAATTCTTACAAGGCTTTTTTACTGCCTAAACAAAATCAAAACGTAACAAAAAGATTCTGCAAAATTCCCTATTTGCCCTTATTTTGCATTAACTTGCCGTCAACTACAGTTAACTCGCAAATAAATTATAAAAACCACTCAAATATTACATTTTGTAAATTTTGAACGTGACGCAAAACTCTCTATATTGTGCCCATCAATGATTAGGAGAGGCACATGACACATCAAAATACCACCACTTGGTCTGTTAAAGACATCATTCGCTTATATGAACTTCCATTAATGGATCTGTTATGGCAAGCACAACAAGTGCACCGGGAGCACCACGAAGCCAATGCCGTTCAGCTATCCAGCTTGCTTTCTATTAAAACAGGGGGCTGCCCTGAAGACTGTAGCTACTGCCCTCAATCGTCTAAATACAATACCGATGTAGAAAACGAGCGACTTTTAGATGTAGAAACAGTTGTGGCTGCAGCCAAACGTGCTCGTGATAGTGGTGCCCAACGTTTTTGCATGGGGGCAGCATGGCGCTCCCCTACCGAAAAACAAGTCGATCAAGTCATTGAGCTCGTTCAAGCAGTCAAAGCATTAGGAATGGAAACCTGCGTTACCTTAGGTATGCTCAAAGATGGTCAGGCCGAACGCCTTAAAGAAGCCGGCCTTGACTACTACAATCACAACCTCGATACCTCTGAAGATTTCTACAAAGAAATTATCAGCACGCGTACCTACCAAGACCGCATTGACACCCTCGATCGCGTGCAAAAAGCCGGATTAAAAAGCTGTGTAGGTGGCATTGTAGGTTTAGGAGAAAGTCGAGAGCAACGCGCTAAATTTATTGCCCAGCTCGCTAACCGCAACCCTTACCCCGAATCCGTACCCATTAACCAGCTCGTTCGTGTTCAAGGCACACCATTAGCAAATAACGAAGACTTGGACGAGTTTGAATTTGTACGTACGATTGCCATTGCTCGCATTACCATGCCCAAAGCCGCTGTACGCTTATCGGCAGGACGTAGCAATATGAGCGATGCCACCCAAGCCCTCTGCTTTATGGCTGGCGCCAATTCCATTTTTTATGGCGATCAATTACTTACCACAGGCAACCCGCAGTTTGTCGCGGACCAAAAGCTCTTTGAGCGCCTTGGCTTACACGCAGAAAAACGCAGCTACGCTATGGAAGACTGCCCAAGTAAACAAATCGATCCCAATGCCATCCGCCAATGTGGTCGAGCCCGCGCAGTAGCCGAGGCACTTTAAATGTTCACTTTAGTTGCAAGCATTAGCTGTAGTGTTGCTGTCTCCGTTTTGCTAAAAATAGCACGGAGCCGGCAGATTGATGTGGCCCAAGCCATTGCCTTTAATTATGTAATGGCGGTCACCTTAACTGTATTACTCCTGAATCCTGACCCTCAGGGCTTTATCCATAACCCCACCACCCCTTACTGGGTGGTTATTGCCTTAGGATTACTGCTTCCCAGTATATTCTTAGTTATGGCCAAAGCCGTTAAACATGCCGGCATTGTACTCAGTGATGCAGCACAGCGCTTATCTTTAATCATCCCGCTGATTGCAGCGGTGCTGATTTTTGGTGAGTCATTACAAGGCTTTAAACTACTTGGCATATTGCTCGGGCTGGCAGCACTATGGTGCTTGACCTTAGGATCAAAGCAAGTCGATAGCTCGCCCCACCCCCACGCTATGCATTGGCTTTTAGGCGTTTGGGTAGGGTATGGGGTCATAGACGTACTTTTTAAGCAGCTCGCTAAAAGTGGTGCAGCCTTTAGTAGTAGTTTGTTGATTACCTTTAGCTTAGCCGGTGTTTTGCTCTTTATTTGGCTACTAAGCCAAAAAGTAACGTGGCGTCTACGCAATCTCTATGCAGGCTTATTATTAGGCTTGTTGAATTTTGGCAATATTTATTTCTATATTCGGGCTCATCAGCAGTTCCCCGATAACCCCACTCTGGTTTTCTCGGCCATGAACATTGGGGTTATCAGTGTGGGAACGGTGATTGGTGCGATTGCTTTTAAAGAAAAGTTAAGTCGCAGTAGCCTACTTGGTATTGGTCTTGCCATCTGCGCCATTATAGCGCTAGTGCCTCGTTAGTTTCCCATTGACGCTGGGCTCCCCTTTACACTCGGGTCTGTGGCCTCAGCCACAGGCTCACTCTCTTCTTCGATGACCGGATCATGCGAAATATCACTCGTAATGTCCACGCGTGGGTCTAATGCCGCTGCCGCCGCAGAAGGTACACTGGCCATGGGCACAAACTCGGTGGGCGCATCCTGACTTAAGTGATCGCCCGTTACTTTTTGTGGACGAATCAATCCAACTAAAAGAGCACCACAGGCCGCCACAAAAATAAAATAGAAATGGCTACCCCATCTGTCCATTAAAATCCCAACCAACAGCGGCCCTACACATGCCCCAACCCCATACACCATATATAAAATAGCGCTTAGCCCCACACGACGGTCAGGGTCTACGTTATCATTGGCAAAAGCGGCACCTAATGGGTAAAGCGTAAACTGCAACACCCCAAAAGCGGCAGAAAAAACCAACAACCACGTATAGGAAAAACTTAGCCAACCAACTAAAGGCAAAGCCAGTAAAAACAAACAGAGTGCGTTGATCCGAATGGTCAACACCCGACCTAAGCGGTCAGCAAGCCAACCGATAGGCCACTGAGCCAACACCCCCGCCGCCACCGATACCGCCACAAAAACCGCCACTTGCTCACTGTTTAAATCGGCACGCAAACCATAAACCGGAGCCAGTGCATAAAAAGCTCCTGTCACCATCCCCGCAATCAATAGCACAATAATCGATAACGGGACGCGCTCCACATAATATTTGGCGTTAATGGGTGCTGGTACTTGTAAAGCCGGGTGCAAACGACGCGTCAATGCCACCGGCACCAAACTCATCACAGAACAAATTGCCACAAAAACCAACGGCTCATAATTCATTTGTGGAAAATAGGTTAAAGCAATTTGCCCTAATACCGTACCTAAACTGGTCATTACCATATAAAAAGCAAAAACCGTCCCACGTTGCTCGTTTTCTGTTTGCTCATTGAGCCAACTTTCCAAGCCCATAAACTGCGTCACCATGGCGGCACCGGCAAAAAAACGCAGCACTAACCAGATCCACAGATTATCCACAAGAATTTGAATTAAAACCGCTGCCGTCACAAACGCCGCACTGGCGGCATAAGCCCGTATATGCCCAATACCTAAAATGAGCTTATGACCTACCCGCGCCCCTACGACTAGACCTAAATAAAATATGGCTAATAATGCTCCCACCCAAATTTCTGATACGGAAAGCTGCGTTAAACGCACCCCCATATAGGTATTAAACAAACCTGAACCAGTCAGTAGCACTAGGGCTGCCAAATACAAAGAGAAAAAAGCACCGATCGTATTAAACATGGAAATAAAAAAGCAGCGGGTTAAAAAATACGCCTAAGCCAGTCGGCCTAAGCAATGATTCATTGTAGGCAAAAGGCACAGCTCTCGGGAAAAATTTGTCTATTTTTCAATCTTTTACTTCAATTGGGTTTTAGCAACGATTTTCAGCAAGCTGGCTATAATAGAGTTCTACTCTTTAACCCTGCGAGCTTAGCTCGTTTCAACAATGAGAAACCTATGGGTTTTACACATCCCGACTCAGATCTTAGCTTGACGCATTTGGACGCCAGCGGCCAGGTTCGCATGGTGGATGTCAGCCACAAAAATCGCAGCGCCCGTGAAGCCATTGCCGCTAGCACCGTACGGTTAAGTGCCGACGCCTTTGCCTTATTAACAGCTCAAGCCAATGCCAAAGGCGAGGTCTTAAATACCGCTCGCATTGCGGGGATTCAAGCCGCCAAACGCTGTGCAGAGCTAATCCCCCTATGCCATACACTTGCCTTGGACTTTGTTGGCATTGATTTTGAATTAGATAGCCAACAACACCTGGTACATATCCAAGCCACCTGTCGCTGCTCCTATACGACTGGCGTAGAAATGGAGGCCATGACCGCAGCTAGTGTGGCGGCGCTCACTATTTACGATATGTGCAAAGCTGCCGACAAAGGCATTGTGATTGAAAATACACGCTTGCTACGCAAATCAGGTGGCAAATCCGGCGTGTGGCAAGCCACTGAGCGTTGATTGTTTTTTACCTCAAGGATACGTATGTCCAGCATTACTGTTTTGTATTTTGCCCAAGTCGCTGAGCTGACGCAGCAGCGTCAAGAAAGCTGGGAAATAGCCGCCCCTACATCAGTCAGTACTTGGCTAACACAACTGGTAGAACGCTACCCCGCCCTAGCGCCCATGCAGGAACGGCTTAAGGTCGCCGTTAACCAGTATCACGTTAACCACGACGCCATCATCACACCAGGAGACGAAGTCGCGGTTTTTGAGCCAGTCACAGGGGGGTAAGAATATGGTAACGGTCCAAGAACATGACTTTAATGTTAGTGATCTTATCGAGCGCTTACATCAAAAGCACGCCGGACAAAATGGCGCGCTATTAAGTTTCATTGGCTATGTACGCGATTTTAACCCCGATGCCCCCACCGAAACGTTGTTTTTAGAACACTACCCTGGTATGTGTGAGCGCGAAATCACAGATATCTGTGAATACGCTAAACAACGTTGGGATATTTTAGACTACTGTGTGGTGCATCGCGTAGGCGAACTACACCTAGGCGAACAAATTGTCTTTGTAGGGGTATGCAGTATCCACCGAGGCGATGCTTTTGCTGCGGGTGAATACATTATCGATGCCCTCAAAACGCGCGCCCCTTTTTGGAAACGCGAAACTTTACAATCCGGTGAAAAATTCTGGGTACAGCAGCGTGACAGTGACGTAACCAAAACAGCACAATGGGAGCAACAACATGACTAGTTTACACTGTGCGGTGTTAACGGTATCCAACACCCGTACAGCCGCTAATGATACATCTGGTGATTATTTGGTTGATCAACTACAACGAGCCGGCCACAAATGCATTGAACGCGCTATTTGCCCCACCAATATTTACGAATTGCGCAAAATCATTAGTCAATGGATTGCTGACCCAAACATCCACGTTATCCTAACTAACGGGGGGACTGGCTTTGGTCCACAAAAAAACACCATTGCGGCCATTGAGCCCCTATTAGACCAAACTGTAACGGGTTTTGGTGAATTATTCCGCCAGCTCTCCTATCAAGACATTGGTAGCTCTGCCATCCAATCCAATGCGCTCGCAGGCTTAGCCAACCAGACCATTATTTTCAGTATTCCTGGTTCGACCAACGCTTGTCGCTTGGCTTGGACGCGCATTATCCGGGAGCAGCTCAATAGCCAGCACAAACCCTGCAATTTTGCTGATCACTGCGCCACTAAATCCTAAACTCTACGAGGCATTATGTTAGATTTCGATACCGCTCAAGATCGTCTTATTCAAGCCGCAGTCCGTCCCACTCGCACGGAACGCGTTCCTATTGCGGATGCCGTTGGGCGCGTCGTCGCCACGAATGTCCTAGCGGCTATCGATATTCCCCCTGCAGACAACAGCGCCATGGATGGTTATGCGGTACGTATAGCCGATGTCACACCCGAGCAAGCATTACCCATTCAACAACGCTGCTATGCGGGGGATGTCCCCCAAGCGCTTAAACCTGGCCATGCGATCCGCTTATTCACGGGTAGTCTTATGCCAGCGGGAGCAGATACGGTTATTATTCAAGAAAACTGCAGTGAACAAGATGATCAAGTCACTATCCACCAGCTCCCTAAAGCCGGCGCCAATGTCCGCTACCAAGGTGAGGACATGGGCAAAGATAAAACCATTATCCTTAAAGGCAAGCGCCTAAGCAGCGGTCATGTGGCCATGCTTGCTTCGCAGGGCATCACGCATATTGACGTTTATCCTGTTCCCAAAATCGGTATTCTCACAACAGGCGATGAGCTCGCGCAACTTGGGCAGCCTTTACAAGAGGGGCAGATTTATAACTCTAACGCTCCCATGCTAGCAGTACTCATACAGCAACTCAAAGCGCAAGTCCATTTGACACTGCATGCTAAAGACACGCTAGAGGATATTCAACAAGCGCTCAGCACATTGTGCGAGAGCTGCGATTTGGTCTTAACTGTAGGCGGGGTTTCTGTGGGAGATAAAGACTTGGTGAAACCCGCCATTGAAGGCTTAGGCGGCGAAATGCAGCTTTGGAAAGTACGGATGAAACCCGGCAAACCGGTCGCTTTAGCGCATCTGCATAACACCCCTATTGTCGGTCTGCCGGGGAACCCGGTTTCCGCTTATGCCGTGTTTACCTTAATGGTCTCACCTATGATCCGCGTTCTCCAAGGTCGCCGGCATGCTTTACCTCGGGTCTTTTATGGCAAGCTCGATAGCACCAAAACCTTCAAAGGCTCACGCGAAGAGTTTATTCGGGTACAGGTGCGCCCAGATGCAGATGGCTTTATGTATCTAACTCCACATGCCCAACAAGGCTCAGCGATCATTAGCTCTTTGGCTTGGGCCACCGGTTTAGCGCGTATTCCCGCCCACACCGAAATCAAAAATGGCGATACCATCGCTTATTATGATTTTAAACACTGGGGATTTTAATCGCCTGATCACAACCTCGATGAAAACGCCTGCTGGCGGGCGTTTTCAAGGTCTTCCGGGGTATTAAGATTCAAAAACACAGTAGCATCAAACTGATGCATATCTACGGCTACCGCTTCTTGCTGTTGGAGCCAACCAAAAACACGACGTTGCCCCTGTTGTAAATACGTAGCCAAATGCGGCGCGCACGAGCGATGCAACAACAAACACAAGGGATGATCGCGCTCATGTCGCGCAAAAAAAGCGCGCTGTAATGGGTAGCGCGAGCGCGTTTGCCAAAACCGTTGTACCACCGAAAATGGTACAAATGGGGTGTCGACCGGTAACACCATCAACCAGTCCGTGGTACAAGCAGATAAAAGCGCATATAGCCCGGCTAAAGGCCCCTGATAACCTGCAAAAATGGCTGGGTCTTGCACGACTTGTCCATAATGCGCATAGCACTGCAAGTAGCGATTCGCACTAATCAATAAAGGCTGCTGTTGGCTCAAAGGCGCCAAGGTATCGGCTACCCAAGCCACCAAAGGTTTTCCATGCAAGTCAACTAAACCTTTATCTATATTTTTACCTAAGGGCTGCAAACGGCGTGCCATACCCCCCGTCAATATCGCCCCAGTGAGATGGTGTTGCATTAACCGCCTATATAACTCATTTCAATTTTATGCATAGGCGCCAGACCTTGTCCTCGTAGCTCTGAGTAACGGTCATGACGGCCACGCCATACCTCCATCATAAAAGCTGCGACCTCTGCATCCGAGGCTGACTGACGCAATAACTGGCGTACATCATAACCACGACTAGCAAAAAGACAAAGGAAAAACTGCCCCTCTGGGGATAAGCGCAAGCGCGTACAATCCCCACAGAATGGATTGGATACGCTGGTAATAATACCGATTTCCCCACTGCCATCCACATAACGATACCGATCCGCCACCTCGCCATAATAGGTGGCTTGCACTGGCTCCAGCTCGAACTCAGAGGCCAAAGTTTGGATAATCTGGGCTCCCGTCACAACCTCGGACATTTCCCAGCCATTCGTATTTCCTACATCCATGTACTCGATAAAACGAAGCGCATGGCCTCGGCCCTTAAAGTAACGCGCCATAGGTAATATTTGGTCATCATTGATGCCTTTACGTACAACCATATTCACCTTGACCGGAGCCAGCCCCACCTCTGCCGCTTTTTCTATACCAGCCAATACTCGCTCTACCGCTACCTGACTATCACTGAGCTGAGTGAAGCGCGCGCTATCTAAAGCGTCCAAGCTAACCGTTACTCTATGTAGACCGGCCTCTTTTAATGCGGCTGCCTTTTGTGCCAGCAACGTTGCATTCGTTGTCATCGCTAGCTCTATCGGATGCCCCTCTGGAGTACGCAATGCCGCTAACATCGCTACCAGCTTTTCTACATGTTTTCTTAAAAGAGGCTCGCCCCCTGTTAAGCGTATTTTTTGTACCCCCATTTGAACCGCTATTGCCGCTACCCGCGTGATTTCTTCAAAGCTCAAAAGCTCGGGTTGCGGCAAAAAAGCATGATCAGCACCGAACACCTCGCGCGGCATACAGTATGTACAGCGAAAGTTACAGCGGTCTGTAATAGAAATACGTAAGTCTCGTAATGGTCGTTGGCGCTGATCGAAAACCCCGCCCTCGCCCTGAGACGGAATCACCGTAGGGTGTGACGGGTTTGCCTTCATGGACAAAGTAGTAGGGGCAGAGGAGTGCGTCATAAAATGGATTAAAGCGATACGGATAAATCTTGCTGTAGTAGCTGCTCTAAAGTGTAAATCGTTCCCATGTGCTCAGACTCATAACCAGCAAGCTGTTGCATATAGTGTTTATAGTCAGGGCTACGTAGCACGGAAAGAAAAGACTGTATGATGGCACTATTAACCATGTCTTGGTGAAAAGCAAAGAAATACCGCTCTTGCTCTAGGGAAATAAACTCAAGGCCACAACGCCTGGCTGCCGTCTCAATACCAAACCCCACATCAGCCATACCACTGGCCACATGCGCCGCCACCGCCATATGCGTAAACTCTGTTGCCCCATAATTTAATACTAGATCAGCATCCACACCGGCATCTTCCAATAACCAACGCATTAAATAGCGTGTTCCCGAGCCGGGCTGTCTATTTACCACACGCACCTCTGGGCGAACCAAGTCCGCCATTCCTTGAATCTGTAGAGGGTTATGCGGCTGCACAAATAAGCCGACGCGGCGACAAGCCAACAAAACAAATAAAAGTGGCTCCGATTGTAAGTAATCTTGGTACAGTCGCAGCATTGCATCTTGGTATTTTCCCGTCGGCAATTGAAATCCGGCCACATCGCATTCTTTTTTTTGTAATAAGGCTAAGGCCTCCCCTCCCGTGCGATACTGTAATGCCATCCTAAAACCCGAGGGATGATCACTTTGCCAACGCATCAAACCCTCTACAGCAAAGCCATGACTCGCGTGCAAGCGTAAAATATGCCGTTGCTGTGCATACAGCTCTTGAAGCTGTGCGTTAAGTTGCTGCGCCACCCCCTGCACATGAGGATGCAATAGCTGCTCGTGGCGGCGATACAAGACCACGATCTGTTGGGCCAGTTCCGTTAATACCGACCCCTGCCCCCGCACCGTTTGCACCAGTGTCGTTTTTAAATGTTTTTCCCCATCACGAATCATGCCCCATGCATGACGATAAGAAAGCCGACAGATTTTAGCGGCTGCCGCTAAATTTCCGACTTTTTCAATCGCCATTAAAATCTGTACTAACTGCCCCATATCATAGGGCGGCTCTGTCGCTAACTGCCAACGTACACTTAAATCCAGATCCGGTATCATGCTCCCCCTTTAATATGTTTTAAAAAACATATTTTTGCTAAGTTCTTGCAAGCAAGTGCTTATTGATAAGTATCGATTTACTTTGTAAATTAAGTATATACCGTTAATAACAATATGTATTTAATATCATATAGGAGACAGCCTTTTTGGGCTTATATCACACCTATGACCACACCTAGCGCACAAAATAACAGCACACCTGCTCACGCCTTAGCCACGGCGCTGGCAGAACATGCTCACAAAGAGGGCTCTCTTTTGCCCATTTTGCATAGCATTCAAGATCAACTGGGCTACATTCCCAACGAAATCATTCTTCCGCTCAGTCAGGCTATTCATCGTTCTCGAGCGGAAATTCATGGCGTAATTAGCTTTTATGCCCATTTTCGTACACAGCCCCCGGCCGCTCTACATCTGGCTCTCTGCCGCGCCGAAGCCTGTCAAGCTCGCGGGGCCAATGCGCTGATTGCTCATGCCCAAGAGCGCCTTGGCTGCGATTTTCACCAGCGATCTCAAACACATGATGTCCATCTTGAGCCAGCTTATTGCTTAGGGCTTTGCGCCCAAGGGCCTGCTGCGATGCTCAATGAACAGCCGGTAGCCCACGTCACCCCTCACCATATTGATGAATGGCTCAACCAAGTAGGAGAGTCCGCATGACAACCACGCTTTATATTCCCATGGATACGGCTGCCGTGGCCGCTGGCGTGGAGCACCTGATTCCTGCCATTCAAGCTAAAGCCGCCCAATACCAACAACCTATTCATATTGTGCGCAACGGCACACGTGGAATGCTATGGCTAGAGCCACTTATCGAGGTCCAAACGCCGCAAGGGCGCGTTGCCTATGGCCCCGTACAATGCGCTGACCTAGACAGCCTTTTCGAAGCAGGTTGGCTTCAGGGCGCCGACCACCCACTCTGCCATGGTCTGACGGAAAATATCCCCTACCTCAAAAACCAAGAGCGTTTGACTTTTGCCCGTGTTGGCATTACTCAGCCACTTTGTCTAGACGACTATCAAGCGCATGGTGGTTGGGAGGGTCTTCAACAAGCTCTTCGCTATCGCCCACAACAAATTGTCGATATCGTAACGGAGTCAGGGCTACGCGGGCGAGGTGGCGCCGCTTTCCCTACGGGAATCAAATGGAATACGGTGCTCCATGCCCAAGCTGAACAAAAATACATTGTGTGTAATGCCGACGAAGGTGACTCAGGTACATTTTCGGATCGTATCCTAATGGAAGGCGATCCGTACACCTTAATCGAGGGCATGATTATCGCCGGCTTAGCCGTAAACGCGACCCGTGGCTATATTTACGTACGCTCCGAATACCCTATTGCTATTCGTGTTCTCGAAGAGGCAGTACAGCGAGCTTACACCGCGGGCTATTTAGGCAAAGCTATTTTAGGCAGTGATAAAAATTTTGATCTAGAGGTACGTAAAGGAGCAGGGGCTTATATTTGCGGCGAAGAAACCTCTTTATTAGAAAGCCTAGAGGGTAAACGCGGCGAAATCCGCTTTAAACCGCCACTCCCCGCTCTCGAAGGTTTTATGGGCCAACCCACTGTCGTCAATAATGTGATTTCTCTAGGATCCGTACCTATTATTTTAGCTAAAGGCGCAGAATTTTATAAAAATTTTGGCATGGGTCGGTCACGCGGCACCTTAGCATTTCAACTCACCGGCAACTTAAAATACGGCGGCTTAGTTGAAAAAGCCTTTGGGGTTACGCTCAATGAATTACTGTACGACTTTGGTGGTGGTAGCGCCTCGGGGCGACCTTTACGTGCGGTACAAGTTGGTGGTCCCCTAGGTGCTTATCTGCCCCAAAAAGACTGGGACACCCCTATCGACTACGAAGCTTACTCGGCCATGACGGCAATGGTTGGTCATGGTGGCATTGTTGCTTTTGACGATACCGTGGACATGGGGCATATGGCCCAGTACGCTATGGAATTTTGCGCCATCGAATCCTGTGGCAAGTGCACTCCCTGCCGTATTGGCTCCACGCGCGGTGTAGAAACCATCGCAAAAATTCGCCGTCAAGAACAACCTGAACAAAATGTGCAGCTGCTTCACGACCTTTGTGACACTATGTTAGCAGGCTCACTATGTGCTTTAGGTGGGATGGCACCCTATCCAGTGTTATCTGCACTCGAGCACTTTGCTGAAGACTTTGGTCTCCAACCGGCTACGACAGCCACCCATTAACGAGGACTCACCATGCTAGAAACTGTTGTAATCCGCGATCGAGACTTAGGCACCCCAGCCTCCACCTATACAGAAACCGTTACGCTTACCATTGACGGACATTCGGTTACTGCGCCTGTTGGCACGTCCTTATTACGGGCAGCGGCCATGGCCGGTATCCAAATACCCAAGCTCTGTGCTACAGACAGTCTGGAGCCCTTTGGCTCATGCCGTCTCTGCTTAGTTGAAATTGAAGGGCGACGCGGCACCCCCGCTTCCTGTACAACGCTGGTTGAAGACGGTCTTGTCGTCACTACAGAAAACGCCAAGCTAAACCAGCTGCGTAAAAATGTGATGGAGCTGTATATTTCCGATCACCCTTTAGACTGCTTAACCTGTGCAGCAAACGGAAACTGCGAGCTCCAGTCTACGGCCGGTCAGGTTGGTTTACGCGAGGTTCGCTATGGTTTTGATGGCGCCAACCATCGAGATGCTTGCGCCGATATCACAAACCCGTATTTTACTTTTGACCCTAAGCTATGCATTGTATGCAATCGCTGCGTGCGCGCCTGTGAAGAAACCCAAGGCACTTTTGCCTTAACCATTGATGGCCGCGGCTTTGAGGCGCGAGTCAGTGCTGGGCAAAACCAAAGCTTTATGGAAAGTGACTGCGTGTCCTGCGGAGCCTGTGTGGCGGCCTGCCCTACGGCCTCGTTAATGGAAAACACCGTCATCGAACAAGGTCAACCCGATCATGCTGTCATTACGACCTGCGCTTACTGTGGTGTTGGTTGTGGACTAAAAGCCGAAATGAAAGGAGATGAGGTCGTCCGCATGACTCCTTGGAAAGACGGCAAAGCCAACCGGGGCCACGCCTGCGTTAAAGGACGCTTTGCTTGGGGCTATGCCACACACCAAGACCGTATTACTACGCCGATGATTCGTCGTAGTATTCACGACCCATGGCAACCTGTTTCATGGGAAGAAGCCTTAACCTACGCCGCCAGTGAAATCCGTCGTATTCAATCCCAATACGGTACCCATTCCGTGGGGGGGATCACCTCGTCCCGCTGCACTAACGAGGAAACCTATTTAGTGCAAAAACTGATTCGCGCGGCGTTTGGAACAAATAACGTAGATACCTGCGCCCGTGTTTGCCATTCCCCCACCGGTTATGGTTTAAAACAAACCCTAGGGGAGTCTGCTGGAACGCAAACCTTTGACTCCGTCATGCATAGCGATGTCATCATGGTGATTGGCGCCAACCCCAGCGATGCGCACCCTGTCTTTGCCTCGCGCATGAAGCGTCGTCTACGCCAGGGCGCGAAACTGATCGTTATTGACCCACGTGCAACGGATCTGGTGTCTTCCCCCCATATTCGCGCCGACTATCATTTAGCCCTACGCCCCGGTACGAACACCGCATTGCTCTCGGCTTTAGCCCATGTGATAGTCACCGAAGGTTTAGTTGACGAGGACTATATTCAATCCCGCTGTGAGGCAGATAGCTTTGATGCCTGGAAAGCCTTTGCTATGCGCCCAGAAAATTCCCCCGAAAATATGGCAGAAGTCACGGGCGTACCTGCAGAGCAAATCCGTGGCGCAGCGCGTCTATATGCCACAGGCGGTCGCGCCGCGATTTATTATGGCTTGGGGGTAACAGAACATAGCCAAGGCTCCACAACTGTTATGGCGATTGCTAACCTAGCCATGGCTACTGGCAACATCGGTGCCGAGGGCGTTGGCGTTAACCCTTTACGTGGCCAAAATAACGTTCAAGGTTCATGCGACATGGGTTCTTTCCCCCATGAACTGCCAGGTTACCGTCATATCTCCGATGAGCAAACGCGTCAACAGTTTGAGCAAGAGTGGGGGGTACGCTTATGGCCCGAGCCCGGCTTACGTATTCCCAATATGTTCGATGCGGCGATCAGTGGCTCTTTTAAAGCCCTATACTGCCAAGGCGAGGACATTGTACAATCCGACCCTAACACCCAGCACGTGACCGCAGCCTTATCCGCGATGGAGTGCATCATTGTTCAAGACCTGTTTCTTAACGAAACAGCCAAATATGCACATGTATTCTTACCCGGCTCCTCTTTCTTAGAAAAAGACGGCACCTTTACGAATGCCGAACGTCGTATTTCGCGGGTACGTAAGGTCATGGAACCCAAAAGCGGGATGGCTGACTGGGAAATCACCTGCGCCTTATCGAACGCACTCGGCTACCCCATGCATTACAACCATCCTAGCGAAATCATGGATGAAATCGCCCGCCTTACCCCTACATTTACTGGTGTCAGCTATGAGCGTATTGAAGCACTAGGTGGTAGTGTGCAATGGCCATGCAACGAACAAGCCCCGGAAGGCACTCCGATTATGCACGTAGACCATTTCGTACGCGGCAAAGGCCGCTTTATGGTCACCCAATATGTGCCCACCTCGGAGCGTAGCAACCGTAAATATCCTTTGCTCCTGACCACCGGACGCATTCTGTCTCAGTATAATGTAGGGGCACAAACACGACGCACTGCCAATACACATTGGCATGCAGAGGATATCCTCGAGATCCATCCACACGATGCTGAAGATCGCGGCTTAAAAACCGGCGACTTTGTCACGATCACCAGCCGTACTGGGGAAACCGTATTGCGCGCAGAGGTCAGCACACGTATTCAGCCTGGTGTGGTCTATACCACTTTCCACTTCCCTGAATCCGGTGCTAACGTGGTCACCACCGATAACTCGGACTGGGCCACAAACTGTCCTGAATACAAAGTGACCGCTGTACAAGTCCAAAAAGTCGTACAGCCAATTTCCAACTGGCAAAGCCAATGGTCTGATTTCCATCAACAGCAACAGGAGCTACTTACTGCTCACCAACAAGACGAAACGGATACAGCCGAACTGTTACTCAACGAAAACCATTAACTATGTCATCTATAAGCGCTACTTTTACCGCTGCCGACACAGACCTGTCGGCCGCTCACCAAGCTCAGTCCATCTGGCGGCAACCCCGCCATGGACAGCGCTTAACCCAAGTCGATGCTATCGCCACGGAAGTCCCCGTGGCCTTGCAATACAACGGCATTAATCATGCCGTTCTACTTGCTACCCCTACCTTTCTAGAGGATCTAGCCCTTGGCTTTTCTTTTACAGAAGGGATTATTCGTCACGCCAGTGATATCTATGACATTACGCTCCAGCAAAACGCACAAGGATATGTGGTCGATATTGAAATCGCCTCTGCCTGTTTAAATCAGCTAAAGCAACGCCGGCGACAACTGGCCGGACGCACCGGCTGCGGGTTGTGCGGCTTAGAAAGTCTCAGCGAGGTACAACGCGATTTGCCTATGTTAGCGCCACCTATACATCGCTACTCTCCAACCGCCGTTTTTGCAGCACTAGACCAACTACGCGCCAAACAACCCTTGCATCAAATAACAGGTGCTACTCATGCCGCGGGCTGGGCTGACTTAAATGGCACCATTCACGTAGTACGCGAAGATGTAGGTCGACATAATGCCTTAGATAAGCTAATTGGCCAGTTGCTTAGTCAATCCAGCCTAGTGATCAACCAGGGGTTGATTGTGGTGTCTAGCCGCGCCAGCTTTGAAATGGTACAAAAAACTGCTGCTATAGGCGTGCCCGCCTTAGTTGCCGTATCCGCTCCTACTAGTTATGCCAAACACATTGCAGAGGAGCTGGGGTTATTATTAATCGCTTTTGGCAGAGAAAAACAATTTAGCGCGTATAGCCACGCCGAATACTTAACGGAGGAAGACCATGCAAGTTGATCCCTTAATTCCCATGATTAACCGCATTGGTGAGTTTTTTCAGGCGCAGCCCGATCAACAAGCTGCACAAAAGGAAATCGCTGATCATGTGCGCTTATTTTGGGAGCCTAGAATGCGCCAAAGCATTTTGGATTTCTTAACACAACACCCTGATGGGCAAGCAGGTACACTTCGCCTACATCCGCTTGTTGTCGCTGCTTTACATGCCCACAAAGAATCCTTGCTGCCAAAACTAAGCGTGTAACTGGTTTGGTGTCGCTGCTTCTGCCACCGCTTGGTGTAAAAAAGCGATCACTCCAAACCAAAGCGTTTTATTCGCTGTAGCTAAATCCACTACCTGCGACGCCACATCGCAATGTAAACGAACGGGGACATGCGGGGGCTGTAAACCTGCCGCTACCCCTTCAAAGTTATACCATTGCACACGATAATCAAACCCGCTTTGCTCTAGCTGCGCTACCACCTGCTTAAAGTAGGCGCTACCATGATGCGCCTTACCAGAGGCCATCAATAAAGGTCCTTGTAACTGATCAACCGCTATTAATTGTGCCTCAAACTGTGATGTAGCAGGTTCCCACGCAATCACTGCCGATACCTCTAGGCTAAACCGAACACCTAATAATAAAGCTAACTGCGCACCCTGCCCTGTTCCACATACAGCCACAAACTGATGCTTAGGCTTGCATGATTCACGCAACCAACGCAAAGCACACTCAAACAGAGCCAGGTCCTCTTTAGACGCCTCTGCAGCAGGAGTATGGGCATAATCCAAGGCCAATGCCATATAACCCCGCGCTGCATACAAAGCCGCCAGCTCTTCTTGTACGGGCTGCTCCGCTGCCGACTTTAACACTAACACAGCAGGCTTATCCCCCGCAAAAGTGGGTACAAAAAACACACCTTTTACACCATCTTGATCTAGTTCCACCCGCTGTACTGTTTCTGTGGCTAAACGCTGCGTTAATACCGTTTGCGCTTGTTGCCCCTCTGATGACACATCGATTTGTGTGTGCAAAGCATGATGCACAGACAAAGGGTATACATCCTGAGTGGCCGCATTTTCTGGTCGTTGCTCATACAACAACTGCAAAGGCAAAGCCGTCTCCATCCCCTCAGGAACCGCTGTGCTCAAATCTACCTTGCCTTGCGCATCACTCTTGTAAACCAATTGACTACGCCATACCTGACCGCCCCCGCGTTCAGTCATGGTTTGCACCGTCACTAACTGATGGGCCGCAGCACCACTGATCGTAATTTTGCGATCAATATCAATCAAACTATCTGGAAAATCGATGGCGATTTGAAGCATATAAAGCCCTCTTTTGCGTAGAAAACAAGACCGCTATTGTACTAATTACAACCTAAAAATAAGAAAAAGCCCATGCTGAGCATGGGCTTTGGTATTACAAAACTAATATATGTTATTAGCTATTGTCTTTAACGCGATAAACCAATACTGCGCAAGGCGCTAGGTTCAGAACTTTAGCCGTCACACTACCTAACAGCAAACGAGAAAGACCACTACGACCATGACTACCAATAAAGATTAAATCGCAGCCTTCCTCGGCAGCGGTGTTTGCCACAGCATCGGCAACATTAAAATTAGAGACAGAGCGCGAGGAAGCTTTTACCCCGGCTGTTTCAGCACGATCCAAAACCGCTTGAATGTATTTGCTGGACTGTTGCGCAGCCGTTTTTTCGTAGTCTTCGTCTGTGATAGCATAGGCTGCAGCCATCCCATCAAAACCGACTGTAGCCGCAAAAGGCTGCGTAACGTGCAATGCTACAATTTCAGCACCAATCTGACGAGCAAATGCCACGCCTTTGTTTGCGGCTTGAGCGGATAAAGTAGAACCGTCGGTAGGAATTAAGATTTTTTTAAACATGGTCTGCCCCAATGATGAAGTGATTAGTTAAGAGTAATACTTACTTTGTAACTGAGCAAGTTTGCATCCAAGCTTTATTGATGCATATCAATTTTGTTGTGCTAATTGATAAAGGTTGGCACAACGTGCGCCACTACGACAATAAGCCAAAATTGGTTTTGGCATGGTTTGATAGATTTGCTTGAATTCCTCTACGTTATCCCATGTAATGGAGCCAGATACTACGGGCTGATACTGCACCGCTAAACCCGCAGCTTGAGCAGCCTGAATCATCACATCCGACTGCGGCTGTGAGGCGTCCAACTCATGATCTGGACGATTAATAATCACGCTTTTAAAACCAGCCTGTGCAGCGGCTTGCATATGTTCAGGTTGTAACTGGGGGGCAACAGCAAACTCTGCGGTAATGCTGTGGAATTCAAAACTCATTCATTTCTCCGCTAAACGCATAGATCCATTATCTATTTAGTTTAGATGAATTTGAGTAAATCAACCACCTAATTAATCCCTAAAACTAAAGCTGTACTTACTTAGTAAATCGATACACACTAATTAACATTATTTCTTAATTTTTGAATAGCCTTATGTCACAACCTGCTTATACCATTGCTGATATCGAAAATTTAGTAAACGAATTTTATGGTGCCATTCGTCAACATGAACAACTGGGCCCTATTTTTAATCGTCACATTTCAGACTGGCCAACACATTTGGCCACAATGGTGGACTTTTGGTCATCGTTATTATTAAAAACCCAACGCTTTTCTGGCTCACCCATGATGAAACACGCTGCTATTCCAGACCTATCAGCAGAGCTTTTTGAGCAATGGCTCGATTTATTTCACCAAACCTGCCAACAACAAACCTGCAAACCGCTTGGTAATGATGCCTGGGCTTTTGCCCAACGCATTGCTCGCAGCCTGTGGATGGGCTATCAAATCCAGCATAATCCCCAGCGCACCCCCACCGAGCTACAACTACGCCATTAAAAAAGCTGGGGTAACCCCAGCTTTTATTTAATCAAAAGGTACTGGACGTGGTGTGTTGTCATGTGATGGTGGCAAAATCGGCAAAGTGATTTCAGGCTGCTTACCGGTTAAAGATTTTAAAAAGGCAACAATTTGCGCATTTTCCTCATCAGTAAAATGACGTCCCAACTGTAAACGCCCCATAATATCTACTGCCTCGGTGAGTGTGTCTACCGCCCCGTCATGGAAATAAGGATAGGTCAGCTCTACATTACGCAATGTAGGAACTTTAAAGCTAAAGCGGTCTGCGTCTTTGCCTGTTACCGCGGCACGCCCCTCTGCGGGGTTTGTTGTTTGATACGGTTCGATTAAACCCATTTTTTGGAAAGACGTTCCGCCCAAGTTCACACCATTGTGACACGCAACACAACCGCTATTTTTGAAAAGCTGATAGCCTGCAAGCTGTTGCTCAGTGAGCGCATTGTCATCACCTTTTAACCAGAGATCAAAAGGAGCATCCGGTGTAACTAATGTTTCCTCAAAAACAGCAATCGCATCGGTGATCTCATCAATACCAAAGTCTTCTTTACCATAAACGGCATTAAACTCAGCCACATACTGTGGAATAGAGCGCAACACCTCTACAGCTAGCTCATGCGTAAATGCCATTTCTTTTGGATTAGCAATCGGACCACCTGCTTGCTCTTTAAGTGTGCCGGCTCGCCCATCCCAAAACTGGGCCATATTAAGACTAGAATTTAAAACAGTAGGAGAGTTAATAGGGCCTTCTTGCCAGCGATCCCCAATCGAAGTTTTAAGATTATCCGACCCTCCCATACTTAGGTTATGACAGGAGTTACAGGAAATAAAACCGGATTTTGATAAACGAGGATCAAAAAAAAGTTTTTTACCTAGCTCGACTTTGGCTGGGTCTGTGATCTCGGCAGGAGTAATGGGCTGCACCGGTTCATTGCGCACCGAAGCGGCCGAGGCTCCAAATGCCATACCCATCACTAATAATGCAGCAGATAATCTAAAGCTCAACATAGCGTATTCCCATAATAAAAGGTGAATAGCGAACCGGTTGCTGTATATCCCTACTTATAACATGGGTATCTGTTTGTAACAAACCATATAGGGGTTAGTGCTAATAGCCTTAAATTATTTAAAGCATAAAAAATGCTCAAAAAGGCACAGATACCTTTTTGAGCGTTAGCTACGCCGTTAGTAGCTAGTTAAGCAGCAGAAAATTCGTTAAACGCTTGCTGGGCTTTCATACCGTACATTAAAGAGGGGCCGCCACCCATGTACACCGCTGTATTGATGACCTCGTCAAACTCTTCACGGGTAACCCCCAGTTTTACTAAAGCTTGTACATGGAAGCCAATACAGGCATCACAACGGATGGCAATAGCAATACCTAAAGCAATGAACTCTTTGGTTTTAGCATCGAGAGTGCCATCTTTAGAGGCAGACTGCGCTAATTTAGAAAAGTGTCCCATGACCTCTGGCTGGTTTTTGCCAAACGCAGCCATTTCTTTGCTTAATCCTGCAGTTAAATCTTTAAAACTCATCGTGTTTCCTAAAAAATGATCAGCACAACGACTGACGCAAAACGCGCAGTAGCTGCAGCACAATGGGATGATCTAATGAATAAAATACGGTTTGGGCTTCTTTACGCACCGTGACCAGTTGTTCTTTGCGCAACACGGCCAAATGCTGCGAAAACGCAGACTGACTCAGTGTCGACTGCTGCCAAAGATCACCTGCAGATTTTTCACCCTGAGCTAAAGCACAAAGGATGAGTAAACGTTCCTCGTGAGCGATGGCCTTAAGCAGTGCCGCAGCTTGTTGAGCATGCGGCTGGATTTGATCGCGCAAATTCATTATTTCCATACTTGCTAATTTAGCAAAATCTAATATAAAAAGCAAAAATAGAAAAACCCCAAGTCTAACTTTTGCCATGGCTTGGGGTTTTTACAACAGATACGATAAAGCAGCGACTAAACGTTAAACAAAAAGTTCAACACATCCCCATCTTGGACAATGTAGTCTTTGCCTTCGGCACGCATTTTACCGGCCTCTTTGGCTCCTTGCTCACCTTTATATTGAATAAAGTCTTCGTAAGCAATGGTTTGCGCGCGAATAAAACCACGCTCAAAGTCCGTATGAATCACTCCCGCTGCCTGCGGGGCTGTGGCACCAACGGGTACAGTCCATGCACGAACTTCTTTAACCCCCGCTGTAAAATAGGTTTGTAAGCCTAACAGAGTATAACCAGCACGAATCACACGATTCAGCCCTGGTTCTTCCATGCCCATGTCCTCAAGGAACACAGCCTTATCCTCATCATCGAGTTGCGCAATCTCTGCTTCGACCGCCGCACACACCGCCACAACGGGAGCATTTTCTTTAGCAGCGTAATCCTCGACCAGTTTTAAATAAGGGTTATTCTCAAAGCCGTCCTCTTTGACGTTAGCTACATACATAGCAGGCTTAGCTGTAATAAAACAAAAAGTTTTGATAGCAGCCTGATCCGCCTCATCAAAATCTAAGGCCCGTACAGGAGTGCCCTCGCCTAAGGCAGCAATAATACGCTCTAACGCGTTACACAGACGAATTGCCTCTTTATCACCAGAGCGCGCGGTGCGCTGGTTACGCTGCAAAGCTCGCTCAGCACTTGCTAAATCCGCAAGCGCGAGTTCAGTATTAATGACCTCGATATCGGCAATAGGATCTACCTTGCCCGAAACGTGCACCACATTGTCATCTTCGAAACAACGCACCACATGCACAATGGCATCGGTTTCACGAATATTAGCTAAAAACTGATTACCTAAACCTTCGCCTTCAGATGCTCCTGCCACTAAACCTGCAATATCAACGAATTCCACCACAGCAGGTAAAACACGTTCTGGCTTTACGATTTCAGCAAGAGGCACTAAGCGAGGATCCGGTACCTCTACCACCCCCACGTTTGGCTCAATCGTACAGAAAGGGTAGTTTTCTGCTGCAATCCCTGCTTTGGTGAGCGCATTAAATAAGGTGGATTTACCTACGTTGGGTAGCCCAACAATGCCGCATTGAAGAGACATGGCATTCCTAAAAATGAAAGTAGATGAAAAGAAAAGCGATATTATAACGAGTTAATGAGCAAGATCAGGGTTCAATCGCATAATGGCCATAATTAACAACAACGGCCCAGCATTAAATAATGCATGCAAAATGATACTGGCTCCAACCCCACGTCGTACACGTAACCACGCCAATACCAACCCAGTGACAAACTGAGGCAAAATCAGTAACGGTAACGTATAAAGCTCAATCTGATCGAATTTAAAATTATATAAATGCAACGCCGCAAATAAAACCGTAGACCCATAAAAAAACCACGCAAAACGACGGCAATACCAACGGTACCAACGCCAAGGCCACTGTGCCCCCAAACCGATTTGACGCCATAAGGCTGGCTGGGAGCCTGCAGTAGCAGGTCGCCAAATAAGCAACACCACTACAGCCAATGCTACCGTCACCGTTACCGTTTGCGGCCCGCTCAATAAGCACCATAGCGTCACAGGAATCAACCAAAAAAACTGCGAGGGGCGACGCAACACATAACGAAACACCATTTCCTCAATGAGCGGCGCCCATAAAATGGCCTGTTTCCAAGGTATTCGGCCAAAATCTAGCTTATGCTCGGCGCCAGCAGAAGTCGCCACCATGGCAGCCAAGGGGCCAAAAACAGTAATATTGATAAGCCATAAAAAGGCCACCCATTGCAATAAGCGCTTTACCCCTAAGCCATTGGTCCAATCGGTTACCCAACCATGCCCAAGATCTTGCTGCGCAAAACGTGGGGCTAAGCGCGGTTGACGTAAAAACCACCAAAAGTCTTGTAGCTCTTGCTTAAAGCTTAATGTGTTCACGCATTGCCCCCATGTAATTGCCGAGTGGCCAGCTCAAAATCCCCCTCGAGTAAAGCAGAAAGGATGGCTTCGCTACGCCACAGTGCATCCTCTATGGCCTCACGCTCTTGAGCGCGCGGCGCGCTTAGTACAAAAGCAGCTACCTGTTGCGCTAAACCCAAAGAGCGCGGATGCCCAATACCTATACGTAAACGCCAAAAATCCGGACTAGAAAACACTTGCTGAATATCACGCAAGCCATTGTGCCCAGCATGCCCACCCCCTTTTTTTAATTTCGCCTGCCCAGGCAATAAATCAAGCTCATCGTGTAATACCAATACCTGCTCGGGCTGCAATTTATAAAAACGCATCAGTGCGCCAGCTGCCTGACCTGATCGGTTCATAAACGTCGTTGGCTTGGCGAGAATAATCGCTTGCCCATTGTGACGACCTTTGGCTACCCAAGCAGACATGTTTTTTTCTAAGCTAAAGCTAGCATGCAACTTTTGTGCATAAGCATCGGCTAACCAAAACCCAGCATTATGACGGGTTTTCTCATACTCGGCCCCTGGATTTCCCAGCCCTACAATTAAGCGTATTCCTTCAGACATATCTCTACCTAAAAAGCAGCCACAGACAAAATGCTTTGATTTTACGTCATTTCAATAAAAAACCCCTGCTATGTAGCAGGGGTTTTTATCAAGCATAGCGTTAACGCAATGCGCTGTAATATAAATATTACTCTGCGCTTGGCTCTTCGGCTGCTTCGCCTTCGCCACCATCTTCACCGTCTTCGCTTTCTTCTTCAGCACCACCACCCACGGCCAAAGCTGTTGCCAGGGCAGGATCTGGATCGGTGCTTGCACCGGCGTATTCGACGCCCTCGGGCAGCTCAATCGCAGATAGGGTAATGGTTTCACCCGCATCAAGGTTAGCCAAGTCCACATCGATGGAAACAGGTAAGTTAGCTGGCAAACAAGTGATCTCTAGATCCACTAGAAGCTGGCTAATTACCTGAGCATGTAGCTTAACAGCGGGGCTGTCATCGCCGTTGATGAAGTTCAACGGTACACGTGTAGTAATAGGCTGATCAGCACGTACACGCTGGAAATCAACGTGTAAAACCTGAGGTTTGTAAGCATGCCACTGCACAGCACGCAGCAATACTTTTTCGACCTTACCGTCCAAATCCATGTCTAGAATAGAAGCATGGAAAACGTCTTTACGTAAGTCGTGGTAGATTTGGTTGTGGTCGAGCGTGATAGCGACTGGCTCAGCGTTACCACCATAAACAATAGCGGGAACTTGGCCAGCACGACGCAGGCGGCGGCTCGCACTCGATCCCTGTACATCGCGCTTAAAGGCTTTGAATTTCATGGGAAAACTCCAAAATTGCGGTATTTCGCAAACAGTTAAAAACGCCAGGTGCCGCGACCAGCACCTAACGAGAAAATTTAATCAACAAATAACGAGCTCACAGACTCAGCGTTAGAGATGCGCAACATGGTTTCGCCCAGTAGTGCTGCACAAGAAAGCTGACGGATCTTACTGCATGCTTTTGCTTCGGCAGAAAGTGGAATGGTATCCGTTACAACCAGCTCGTTCAATTCAGAGTTATTGATGCGCTCAATGGCTTCGCCAGATAAAACAGGGTGAGTACAGTAAGCATAAACTGCTACAGCACCCCGTTGTTTCAGCGCCTCGGCAGCTTTACATAGTGTGCCAGCCGTATCCACCATGTCATCCATTAAAATACATGTACGACCATTGACATCGCCAATAATGTTCATGACTTCGGACACATTCGCACGAGGACGACGCTTATCGATAATCGCCAGGTCGGCTTCTAGCTGTTTAGCTAAAGCGCGAGCTCGCACTACCCCACCAATATCAGGGGAGACCACAACCAAGTCTTTGTAATTACAGCGCCAAATATCACCTAAAAGGATAGGGGAGGCGTAAATATTATCGACAGGTATATCAAAAAAGCCTTGAATCTGATCCGCGTGCAAATCCATAGTCATAACGCGATCTACGCCTACGACTTGAAGCATGTTTGCAACGACTTTAGCAGAAATGGCGACGCGCGCAGAACGCGGACGACGGTCTTGGCGGGCGTAACCAAAGTATGGAATCGCCGCGGTAATGCGACCGGCAGAGGCACGACGCAAGGCATCGACCATTACCATGATTTCCATTAAATTGTCATTGGTGGGAGCGCAGGTTGGCTGTAATACAAAAACATCGCGACCGCGCACGTTTTCGTTGATTTCGACCATGACTTCTCCGTCAGAGAAGCGACCTACGGTCATTTTGCCAAGAGACATGTCTAAGTGATTTGCAACATCTACAGCCAAACGTGGGTTTGCTGTACCGGTGAAAATCATGAATCGGTCATGTGCCATGATGTGAGGGACGTAGATATGATTTGGATGCGTGACGAAAAAATAAAGCCGTTGACCACAATCAACGTGATGATGTGGCTCAACAGCTTTATTATGACGCAGACCTAAAGGTCTGTAAATGTATGGCTGGGGATGAAGGATTCGAACCTTCGCATGCCGGAATCAAAATCCGGTGCCTTAACCAGCTTGGCTAATCCCCAAATTCTTTCAACCAAGTATACAGCGGATGAGTATTTAACCCATTTACCACCCATCGATCTGAGGGCATTTGCATCGTTGGCTGTCCGTGCAAAATTATACCGCTTAAATAACTGTTTTGTCTAGTGGCTTGCTCTTTGTCTTTAAACCCAACAAAAACACAAGAACCCGACCCAGTCATTCTAGCATGTAAATCGTTTTTACGCAAGCCCTGTAACAAAATCTTAATTTTTGGAGCTTGTTTACATGCCACAGTTTCTAAAACATTTTCACCAAAAAACAAAACTGAATGATTTTTTTGTGGATCAATGCTTATTAAAGAATCTGTAAAGTCTGTAATTATGACGGGCTTTGAATCTCTTGTCAAGCCCTGATCTTGAAAAATAGCCGGCGTACTCACAAAAACGTCAGGCTTAATCAGTAAATAACTTAAATTGGGTAGAGTTATTGCCTGTAATTGCTCACCAATTCCCTGAGCAAATGCGCTCTGTCCAAAAATAAAAACCGGCACATCCGCTCCCAGTTGCACACCAAGCTGCATGAGCTGGGTACGACTTAACCCAGTTTGCCATAATCGGTTTAACGCAATGAGGGTGGTTGCTGCATTACTGGAGCCCCCTCCTAAGCCGGCTCCAGCAGGTATTCGTTTATCACAAGCAATCGTGGCACCAAAATGTGTCCCTGTAGCACGCTGTAATAATCGAGCTGCTTGAATGATTAAGTCGTCATCCTCGGTTAATCCGGCTAAGCTCTGCCCTGCTCGCGTAATCACCCCATCATCGCGACGCTGAAAGTCCAGATAATCGCATAAATCCACAAAGGTAAAAACGCTTTGGAGCAAATGATAGCCATCGGAGCGCCGCCCCACAATATGTAAAAACAGGTTCAGCTTTGCCGGTGCTGGCACACGCTCCAGACTCAGTACAGCCATATTAGTAGTCAACCACAATACGAACGGATAAGTTTTGCTGGGCCTGATGACGATGCATCTGTAGTAATTTGGGCCCAAGTGCATCATAACGCTGTAAACGTACTCGCCAACCGTCTTGTACGAAATAACTAGGCTGCTGTTGTTGCAAGGCTAAATCCGTAGTAGGACGCGAACCGGTTTGGCCTCGTAGCCAATCTCGCATCCCCTCTACAGGAATTGCATAGCCAAAAAGCTGCTCTACCAGCGCATCTGGTGAGGTAGCATATTCTGTCTGCCCATTCGGATAACGCAATATCGCTCCTGTCGCACTCGCCTCTACGCGCGCTAACACTGTCCCCATAGGGTTAGTTAAGTCCAACTGAAGGCGTTGAGGGTTTTCTTGCCATTGGAACCCCCCTTGGACAGCATCGCGACTCCCGTCTGCGTTATCTACCGCAAGCGCAAAGCGCCCAGAGCGTATAAACTGCTCATCCTGCGCTGTTGGTGTGGTTACCGGAAGGGGTGCTGCACAGGCGCTAAGCAAAACAACCACTCCAGCTACTAGCCCTACTTTAAGATATTGTCTACGTGTCATGGCTTAACCCCAAACCGCTGCATAGTTCGCTCTAAGCTGTGATTTGGATTTTCAGCATCCCAGGCTTGACGCCAAATGTCGATGGCCTCGCCTTGACGTCCTTTCATCCATAACACTTCGCCTAAATGGGCCGCTACCTCTGGGTCAGGCAGTCGCTCATAAGAGCGCATTAAATATTCGAGCGCTGCTTGATAGTCTCCTACACGATAAAGATACCAACCAACACTATCTAAAATATAAGGGTTATCAGGCTCCAGCTCTAAAGCTTGCTCTAAAAGCCCCTGTGCCTCATCCAGATTTTTGTTTTGATCCACAAAGGTATAACCCAGCGCATTATAAGCATTGGCATTAAATGGCTGCAGCTCAATCACCTGACGTAACAACGGCTCAAGGTCTTCGTAGCGACCTTGGCTGGCATACAGCATGGCCAAATCGTATTTAATCTCGGGGGTGTCTGGTAGTTCTTTATCTGAGCGCTCTAAGACCTCAACAGCCTGATCTGTGCGCCCTGCCTCGCGTAAAATGGCAGCCCGTGTTAAGTCCACGACCGCCTGGTCGCGCTTATTAAGCACACCTAAACTATCTAATGTGCGATTGGCTTTTTTTAAGTTACCCAAACGTGCTTCTAGAACAGCGCGATGCACTCGCACCTGAAATAACAGCGCCGGCTCCTCGATGAGATCTAGCTGACGGATCGCCTCGTGGAGGTTATTTTGCTTTTCTGCGATCTGCACTAAAGACAAGCGAGCATCGGATATACTGCTTAGCGCCGTAGTGGTCGCATCATCAAGGCTTTGACGACGTTGATTTTGTACAGAAATGTATTCATTTAACAAGGCAATTGCCGTATCAAAGCGTTCAGCACGGATATTGATCTCGGCTTGCGTAAACTGCAAATCAAAATCCTCGGGATTGCGCTTTTGCATCACCGCTAGTTGTTCCAAGGCCTGATCATATTCGCCTAAATCCACTAGACGATTTATCAATAATAAGGGCAAATCGCGAGAGTCTGGGTTGTTTTGCACAAACTGCTTAGCTTGCTCTATGACCTTTTGTTGATCAACTTGCAAACCATACTCCAGTACCCGTTGCATAGCCAGCTCAGAATCTGGCTCATTCGCTAAGGCTAGACGCGCCTCTTGTAGTGCCCGCTGTGGGTTTTGCGCAGACCAAGCCACATCGGACAAAGCTAAATGACTAATAGTTAGCTGCCTTACATTTTTTGGTAGCGATTTTTCTAAAACGTCTAAGGCCAAGCGGCTATCCACCATTTTGCTAATAATGCCCATGGCTTGAATAATCGCCTGTTCCTTATCTGTCGCCCGATCAATACGCTGATAAAGCGTTTGAGCTAACCCTGTGGTTTGCCCTGTAGATGCTTCCAAGGCTAGAGCAGTTGCTTTAGCCTCGGGGTCATTAGGTGCTAATAAAGACCATTCTTTGGCTGCAGCAATCCCTCGCGAAAGATTATTATCCGCCATAGAAAACTGAAAGGCTCGCTGCGCAAAACGAGGGTCTGCGGTATCTTTGGCCAAGCTCAAGAAGGTTTGACTTGCTGTATCGTAGTCACCTTGCTGCACTGCTACCTCGCCAACTAAAATCCGATACAACACATCAGGGCTTAGCGTCACAATAGGAAGACCGTCGCTACGCAACTGAATATGCTCTATGGGTTTTAACTCCATGACATCGGTAGCCCATGCAGCCCCCCCCATCAATGCAGATAAGACAACCGTGCGAAATAATAACGATTTTAAATTCATCCAAACCTGGCGCAGCCGCGCATGAAATTTAGCCTAATGGCACAATATGACTATCTTATAGTCAATGATAGTAGCACCTCAATATGCCTGAATTACCCGAAGTTGAAACCACACGTCGCGGAATAGCGACGCTTATGCCCAACCAGATTTTACGCCAATGCGTGGTCTATCAGCCCAAAATGCGTTGGCCTATTCCACCTAACATGAGTGATTTAGTCAATAATCAGCCCGTTCTTGCCTGTGAGCGTCGCGGCAAATATTTGCTTATTCGCTTTGCTCATGGCTACCAAATCATTCATTTAGGCATGTCTGGTTCCTTACGCCGTGTGCCGTTGGATGCGCCACGTCTAAAGCACGATCATGTGGAATGGCAATTTGATCATGCCCGTTTTTTACTGCATGATCCGCGTCGCTTTGGTGCCGTGCTTTGGCACGATCTAAAAGATGGGCCAATTTTGCAACACCCCCTGTTAAAGAAGCTAGGCGTTGAACCATTTAGCCCTGAGTTTAACCCAGAGTCCTTTCATCAACAGTTATCAAATCGAAAAGCGACAATAAAAAGCGTACTGCTTGCTGGACAAATTGTCGTCGGCGTGGGCAATATCTATGCTTCGGAATCGTTGTTTAAAGCGCGTATCGACCCAACCTTAGCTGCGAACCAACTCAGCCTACGTCAAGCTCAACGTCTACATGCAGCGATTGTGGAAACATTACAACAAGCACTGGATTCTGGGGGCAGCACCCTAAAAGATTATCTTAATGCTTCTGGCGAAGCCGGCGCTTATTTTGATCTGCACGCCCAAGTCTATGGCAAAGTCGGTGCCCCCTGCCCCGTTTGTACTACCCCTATTCGGCGTATCGTACAAAACCAACGCGCCACCTATTTTTGTCCTCTCTGCCAAAAATAACTCCTACGCTCACGCCGCGAGAACGCGGCATTTTTTCACCTAAGGTATTCACCTATAACAAATGCATTGTACATAAACGAATTTGGCACTATGATTTACCTGAATCATTAGGAGGAATTATGAGCACACCTAAACAATTTGCATCCCATGGTGACATGGAAGACAAAGTCGTTTCCTTTGAAAAGCTATCCGATAACGCCTATGCCTATACAGCCGAAGGTGACCCAAATACTGGTGTCATTATTGGTGATGAGGCGGTCATGGTGATTGACACCCAAGCCACACCCGTGATGGCAGAAGACGTTATTCGCCGCATCCGCGAAGTCACCGATAAACCCATCAAGTATATTTTGCTGTCCCACTACCACGCTGTGCGTGTATTAGGGGCCTCGGCTTATAACGCTCAAGAAATCATAGCGAGTCGTGATACCTATGATTTGATTGTCGAACGTGGAGAAGAAGACAAAGCCAGTGAGATCGGACGCTTTCCGCGTTTATTTAGAGCAGTCGAATCTATCCCCGAAGGCTTAACCTGGCCAACCATGACCTTTGATGGCTTTATGACCGTGGATTTAGGCAATCTTGAAGTCCAGATCATGCAAGTGGGTCGAGGTCACACCAAAGGCGATACCATTGCTTGGTTACCAGAACAAAAAATTCTCTTTGCGGGCGATTTGGTTGAATACCAATCCACGCCGTATGCAGGCGATTGCTATTTCCGTGAGTGGCCGCAAACGCTTGATAATCTTGCTGAGTTTGAAGCCGAGAAAATGGTCCCCGGCCGTGGCCCAGCTTTAAAAAACCCCACAGAAGTCCGGCAAGCACTTGCAGGCACGCGCGCCTTTTTGACTGATTTGTATACCTGCGTCAATCAAGGCGTCGCCGCAGGTAAAGACCTAAAAACCATTTATCGCGAAACTTATGATTTTATGAAGCCTCGCTACGCCGATTGGGTGATTTTTGATCACTGTATGCCTTTTGATGTATCGCGGGCCTATGACGAAGTTAACGGCTACGAGGACCCGCGCATTTGGACCGCCGAGCGTGATATTGAAATGTGGAAAGAACTCGAGGGTAACTAATACCCCACACCGACCATTTTTCAAGGAGAAATAGGGTGCAGGAGACAAACTACCAAACCACCATCCTTCCCCCCAGCCCCACCCCTACACAAGATGAATACCATCCTATTGTGGTGGTTGGGGCAGGCCCGGTTGGGCTAAGCCTGGCTATTGATTTGGCCCAGCGTGGGCAAGCGGTAGTGCTTGTCGATGACGGGGATCGCTTTTCTGTCGGCTCGCGGGCCATTTGTTTTGCCAAGCGGACTCTCGATATCTGGGATCGTCTTGGGGTAGGCGAGCGTATGGTCAACAAAGGGGTGTCTTGGAATGTAGGCAAAGTATTTTTCCGAGACGAGGAGGTCTGGCACATGAATCTGTTGCCTGAGCCCTTACATCGCCGCCCAGCCTTCATCAATTTGCAACAGTACTACTGCGAAGGCTACTTGTTTGAGCGAGCACAAGCACTTGGGGTGGATATTCGGGTTAAACATAAAGTCATCGCTTTAGATAACCAACCACAGCAGGTCACGCTCCGCATTCAAACCCCAGATGGACACTATCAAATCCAAACGGACTGGTTATTGGCCTGCGATGGTGCGCGCTCACCTTTACGCGGCATGTTAGGTCAATGCAGCCAAGGGCGTATTTTCCAAGACCGGTTTTTAATTGCCGATGTGCGTATGAAAGCGCATTATCCCGCCGAGCGCTGGTTTTGGTTTGATCCGCCGTTTCATCCCAACCAATCAGTATTGTTACACAGCCAACCCGATGGCGTGTGGCGTATTGACTTTCAATTAGGCTGGGATGCGGATCCCATCGAAGAGGTCAAAGAACAAAATGTGCGTCCCCGCGTACAAGCTTTGCTCGGCGCTGATGTCGACTTTGAGTTCGAATGGATCAGCATCTACACCTTTGCTTGCGAACGGATGGAGAACTTTAGGTTTGGCCGCGTATTTTTTGCCGGGGATGCGGCTCATCGAGTATCACCTTTTGGCGCTCGTGGGGCCAATAGCGGAATTCAAGATAGCGATAATTTAGCGTGGAAACTTGACTTATATTTGCGTGGCCTCGCGCCCGAACAATTATTAGATAGTTATTGTATAGAGCGCCATGCTGCTGCCGATGAAAATTTACTGCACTCAAGCCGCGCCACGGATTTCATTACACCAAAAAGCGAGATTAGCCGCTTATTTCGCGATACTGTGTTACGTCTTGCCAAGCACCACGCTTTTGCCCGCAGCATGGTGAATAGTGGACGCTTATCTACCCCTAGCAGCTATCCGCAAAGCCCCTTAACAACACCTGACGAAGACACTTTCGCCTCTAATATGCCGTTGGGGGCAGCGGCTCTTGATGCGCCCTTGCGTCAACAAGCACAAAGCACATGGTGGCTCTCACATTTAGGTCATCGTTTTACCTTAGCGATGTTTAACCCACGTGATGATCAACTCAGCTCCCTAAGCGCTTTAGCTCAGCACGAAACGCTTCAAGTGGTGTTGATTTATCCCGCTCAAAACACACCCACCATCCCACCAAGTGGCTTTACGGTATTGCATGATCATTTTGGAATATGGCAACAGCGTTATGATGCTCAGTCCGGTGCGGCCTTTTTATTTCGCCCTGATCAGCATCTAAGCGCACGTTGGCGACAGCCCACGGTGGCTAAGATTAACGCCGCCCTAAAACGAGCCTGCGGCTACACCCAAGGAGACGCCTATGCTGAACACTGATCTAAATATTGAGCAAGTGGATGAGTTTTATGCGCAACTTATTGAGGCGCACGAAGACTTAAGCACCAGTCAAAGCCATGCGATGAATGCCGCATTGGTTTTGCTGCTATCTAATCATATTGGCAAAAGGACGGTATTAGAAAATGCGCTTCAAATCGCACGCCAAACCGCCCTAACCAGCGACTAACCACGATCACAGCGGGGGGCAAGCGATATGCACCCCGCTTGTTTTAATGATGGTAAAAACCATAGGCTTGCATAAAGCCATACGACTGCGCCTGCCCACAATACTTGGCTTAACGTATGATAGCCCTGCATGATGCGTAAAAACCCAAACCCTAAGCCTAATGCCACTCCCAGCGCCAACCCACCCCAGCGCCACACCGTACTTTGACGAACCCAGCCTATATAATAAAAAGCCATAAAAATAAAACCACATGTGGCATGCACACTGGGTAGCGCCCCTGCCCCCTCTGCAAAACCACTGGCCCAAAATGTAGACGGCATGATTTGATCGCCCCCGAACTCTAGCAGGTGCATAGGGCGCGGCATCGCTGTAAACTGCTTAAGTCCCCCCACCAACAAAGGTGCACTAAAAAAAAATCCTGCTACCCGCCGGTACAGTGAGCGAGTTATGTTTTGCTGGGATTGCGCTAAAACCAGCCAAACCGCCGCCCCCGCAAAAGGTAGAAACCAAATCCAATATTTACCAAATGCATAAATAAATGATTGCAACGCATAGGGAAACTGCTGTGTCTCGGTATCATAAAAATACGCCGACAGGGCTAAATCCCCGCTTTGCTGTTGCCACCACGCCGCTAATGCCGCCCATAAGCCAAATACCAAAAAACTATGCAAACTATAATAGCGACCTAGCGCTGAATTAAAAAAACACATACTACTTCTATTTTTCTTGTTGAGATAATACTTTGCCGGGATTCATGATGTTCAATGGATCCAAAGCCTGCTTAATTTGATGCATTAGCTGCAACGCAACCGGATCCTTATATTGTGGTAACCAATCACGTTTTAATTGCCCTACCCCATGCTCTGCGCTAATGGTGCCTTGATATTTAGTCAGCTGATCAAACACAATACGATACACCCGCTGCTCTAATGCCAAAAGCTCAGCTTCGCTATAAGCTGAACCTTTGGCAACGTTGTAATGCAAGTTACCATCGCCTAAATGCCCAAAAATCACATGCTCTACCCCGGGGTAGGCTTGTTGAATCAACGCATTGGTTTCCTCAACAAAAGCAGCAACCTGCGAGGTCGGTACACCAATATCGTGCTTAATGCTTTTACCTAAAACTTTTTCAGCTAAGGGGATGCTTTCGCGCAAATGCCATAGCGCTTGGCTTTGTGTTAGGTTTTCAGCCATGATCACATCTAAAGCAATGTGTTGCTCAAGGGCTTGACCTAAAATATGTTCTAAGCGCTCCCGCGCATGGCTTTCGCTTTCATAGTCCGATAGCTCCAGCAGCACATACCATGGCGCCTGAGCACTAGCTCCCGTAAAGCCGATACGCTGCTCAGGAAAGCACTGCACCACGGCCTCTAAGCAGTTGTGCGCCATGAGCTCAAAGCCCGTTAAGCTCGCCGCAAAACCCTGGCGACAATGATTTAACAACTGCACCGCAGCCGAAACGGAGTGTAAAGCAATCAAAGCCGTATATTGTGCTACCGGCACCGGATACAATTTTAATGTCGCCGCGGTAATGATTCCCAGTGTACCTTCACTACCTATAAATAAGTGACGCAAATCGTAGCCACTATTATCTTTTCGTAAACCATGCAGACCGTGCCAAATGTCACCGCTCGGCGTCACCACCTCTAGGCCTAGCACCAAGTCACGAGTATTTCCATAGCGCAGCACCTGTGTCCCCCCTGCATTTGTGGCTAGATTTCCCCCTATCGTACAGCTGCCCTCGGCCGCTAACCGCAACGGAAACAACCGGTTCTCTGCAAGCGCTGCTTCTTGTACTGTCTGTAAGATACAGCCCGCCTCAACCACCATGGTGTCATTATCTACATCAATGGAGCGAATGCGATTTAATCGTTGCAACGACAAAATAATAGCTGGCTGCTGACTGGGTGTGGCCGCTCCACATAAACTGGTGTTTCCCCCCTGAGGGACAATAGCAAGACGATGTTGCGCACAACAACGAACTACAGCGGCGACCTCTGCTGTCGACGCCGGGCGCACCACGGCGAGGGCATCCCCCTGATAGCGCCCACGCCAATCCGTTAAAAAAGGTTGCATTAACTGACCTGTCCAAACATGATCAGCGCCTACGATTTGTGTAATTTGTGCTAGTGCCATTCCTGATATCCTTCGCCATACCCAGTGTCATAGCGACATCATCTAAAAACTTATAGAATCAATGTTTCTGTTATTTGTTATGGGAGTGTTTTATGTCCTCAGCTTTGCCCGCCTCCGTTTTTAAAGCCTATGACATTCGTGGTATTGTACCCAGCCAGCTGAATGCCGATTTTGCTTTTAAGCTGGGTTATGCCCTAGGTGCCCAAGCAGCAAGCGCACAGGTTCCCGCTATTGTCGTTGGCTATGACGGTCGTCACAGTAGCCCTGAGCTGGCCGAAGCACTAATGCAAGGCATTGAACGCGCTGGTGTAAACACCATTCATATCGGACTGGCTCCCACTCCCTTAGTGTATTATGCTGCGCATAAACTCAACACCTTATCGGCCGTTGCCATCACCGGCAGCCATAACCCACCCGAATACAATGGCTTTAAAATGATGGTAGCGGGTAAAACTCTATATGGCCCGGATATTCAGGCCCTTTATCAGTTTATGCTCGCCCCCACCCCCACTGAGCTCCCTGCAGGACAACGTTTAGAGCACGCCATCCAGTCCACTTATATTGAAGAAATCCAGTCAACGGTCACTTTGGCTCGTCCCATGCGTATTGCCGTTGACTGCGGTAATGGCGCGGGGGGGGCCGTTGCACGCCAACTATTCGAAGCATTAGGTTGTCAAGCTGATATTTTATTTGAGCAAGTCGATGGGAATTTTCCTAATCACCATCCCGATCCAGCTGACCCAGCGAATTTACAAGACCTCATCCAACACGTAAAAACCCATCAGCTAGAGCTCGGCCTGGCCTTTGATGGTGATGCGGACCGGCTGGGTGTGGTTACCCGCAATGGGGAGATCATTTGGCCCGACCGCCAGCTGATTCTTTACGCACAAGATATTTTAACCCGCCACCCTGGGCAGACCATTATTTTCGATGTGAAATGTAGCCGCCATGTGCCTTTAGCAATTAAAGCCGCCGGCGGTGTGCCCCTGATGTGGCAGACAGGGCATTCGTTGATTAAAGCCAAATTAGCCGAAACCCAGGCTCCCTTAGCCGGCGAGATGAGCGGACACACCTTTTTCAAAGAGCGCTGGTATGGCTTTGATGACGGGCTCTATACGGCCGCTCGTCTACTGGAGATATTATCCCACTACGATGATCCCAGTCAGGTATTAGAAAATCTACCTAAGGATCATTCCACTCCTGAACTCAAGCTCGAAATGAAAGAAGGCGAGCCACATGCTTTTGTGGAGCGTCTGCAAGCAGAAGCTGTTTTTCCTACAGCTCTAGAGCGTATTACCATTGATGGCATCCGCGCTGAGTACGCTGACGGTTTTGGGCTAGCCCGCGCATCGAATACAACGCCTATCGTGGTCTTACGCTTTGAAGCAGAAAACGATGTGGCTTTGGCCCGTATTCAAAACGAATTCAAACAAGCCATACTCTCACTACGATCGGACTTACCGCTTCCCTTTTAATTAAGGGCGCTTATGCATACGAGACTTAGCCAAATAGCCATACAGCCGCAAATGCGAATCAATAACATAGTTGATATCAAACGCTCGCTCTGCTAAGTCTCTTCCAGCTCGACCAAAATCCTGTCGCTTCGCCGTATCATGGGCTAACTCCAACACAGCGTCTGCTACTGCCTGCGCATTTTTTGGTGGAACGAGCAGCCCTGTTACATTGGCTTCGATCGCATCTCTACAACCCGGGACATCCGTCGTCACCACCGCACGTCCACAAGCAGCTGCTTCGATCAAGGATTTAGGTAGTCCTTCGCGGTACGATGGCAAGACAGCAATATGTGCACGTTGATATAAACCAGCAATATCGGTTTGCTCCCCCAGCCACTGCACGACCCCCGCTTGATGCCAGTCCGTCATCTGCTCTCGCGTTAAGCTAGCCGGATTACCTGGGTCTGGACTACCCGCAATCTGCCAAATCACAGACTCGCCCTGTTGCTGACTAATTTTCGCCGCCTCGATAAATTCGTTGACGCCCTTATCTGCCAGCAAGCGCGCTACCATCAAAGCAATAATAGGAGCATCGGGCTCGGGTTGATAACTAAACTGATCTAAATCCACCCCCGAACCACGAATCATCACCGCTTGCTCGGAGCGTACGACACCAGCTTGCAGTAACACATCTCTGTCACTGGTATTTTGAAACACCACACGGCTATGAGGATGCCCTAAAGCGAGCTTATACATAAACAAAGCGATGCGCTTCACTGCACTATCTCGCTCATCCGTGAACAGATATCCCAAACCCGATACCGCCGCTAAAAAGCCCGGCACCCTCGCTAAACGCGCCGCAATCCCACCATATAAAACAGGCTTAATCGTCACCGCATGAACCACCTGAGGACGCACGCGTTTAAATAATCGGTAAAGAGCCCAAAGACTGTGCAGCTCCTTCAAGGGATTTTTTCCACTACGACTTAATGGCAACACGTGGTGTGTAAAACCTTGGGCTTTGATACGAGCAACTGCTGGCCCATTCATCGTTGCCACATGCACCTGAAAACCTGCACTTTGCGCCGCTTGAGCCAAAGGAAGGCGATGCGATAAAAAGAAAGCGGGGTTATTTACTACATATAATAAAATCGGCCCTGTAGTAGTGCTCACTGTTGGTGCTTGCACGCTCTCGGCCTCTGATGACAATGAGCGCCATAAACTCTGATACGTTTGTACCATTTTCTCCAGACTGTAATGCGCCGCAATTCGTGCAGAGCCCGCCTGTAATTGCTGGGTTAAGTTAGGGTCACGCCATTGCTGTAGTGCTTTTTCAATTCCTGTAGCTAATGCTTCAGCATTACGTGGGGGCACAACAATACCCTCATCCCCCACGATTTTAGCGGCATCTCCCACATCCGTAACCACACATAAAGCCTGCGCCACCATGGCCTCGCACACCACATTTGGAAAACCTTCGGCTTTGCTAGAAAGAATATGAATATCAGCTGCAGCCATCCACGCAGGAATATCTTCACGGCGTCCTATCAGCCGTACCTGCTCCTCTAGCTCAAAATGGCGAATAAGCTGCATCAGCTCAGCATTATCTGTGGTCATACCCTCGCCTACAAGCACGGCTACCCATGGCTGGGGCTGTCGCTTTAAGCGCGCTAACGCTGCTAATAAATTAGGATGATCTTTTAATGGATTCCAGCGTGCTACCGATAACAATAATGCGGTCTCTTCGTCTACGCCAAGCGCTTTTCGCACAGCCAACGCCTGAGCTAGATCTGGCTGCCAAGCGGATAAATCATAGCCATTAGGGATCACCGTCATTTTATCTGCCGCATATCCCCACTGCTTATGACGACGAGCTGCGTTCTCTGCACAGGCTACTATCCTAGCAGGTACGTATTTAGATAAACGGATACAAAACCATGCCACAACCTGAGCTTTCAAGCTGCCTTGATGTAGTTTTTCTCCTGAGTTACGAATCCCCCAAACTACCGTGCGCAAGCCTACACTACGAGCCACCACCCCCCCAAGCAAATCAGCATGATACATCCATGTTTGCACCACATCTGGGCGGATACGCTTAAGCAATCGACGTAATGCATATAACCCTGATAAAAAGCGCAGCCCTTTCATTCCTAATGCGTGCACTTCAATACCGGCCTGCTGTAAACGCGGCCCAAACACATCCATATCGCCTAAGGACACTACAATATGCCGCGTCTGCGTCTGCGGAGCAGTCACTAAACGGTATAACACCGTCTCTGCCCCCCCCTGACCCAACCCAGAAATCACATGCACAACGGTTAAAAGAGGCTGCTCTGTTTGTGTATCAATCATGACTCACCTTGTTTGAGTTGAATCAAGCCTGCTTGCCTAAAAATCGTATCCCATTGCTCTATGACCGCCGGCATGCCATAACGTTCGCGCACCGAGGTTGCAGCACGCTGCCCTAGAGCCCCTCGCAAGCGCGGATCAGCCATCAATTCGCTCAGCGCTCTACGCAGATCCTGCTCATTATCCAGCATCACTAACACCGCGTCGCGTCCTGTATTCGAGATTTCTTTAGGCCCACTTGGACAGTCTACTGTGACACAAGGTAACCCTAACGTCATCGCCTCGAGCAACACATTAGGAAACCCTTCGTAAGCAGACGTCAACACAAAGAGTTGAGCCTGCGCTAAGACCTGCCATGGCTCATTCGTTTTACCATGCAAAAAGATTCGGTCTTTGCCCCCGACTAGCTCTGCACAGTGCTCCAAGCGTTCTCGCTCTGGGCCTTCTCCATAAATATGCAAGCTCCACTCAGGAAACGCATCCTGTAATAAACCAAACACATGAATGAGCTGGTCGAAGCGTTTGGCTGGTACTAAACGTCCCATCGCAATCAGTTTGGGGTGATCTGTTTTTTCTACTTCTGCTGCCAAAGGCAAAGCGGCTAAAGCAGGAGGAATTGGATTCGGTATCACGGCGAGCTCGCCCAACTGAGGTTCTGCCTGGGTAAAAGCCTGAGCCGCATCTTGTGTTTGCACTACCACCCGCGTAGCACGCGGATACAGCTTCGAACGTAAGGCCTGAAGTTTTTTATCTGCACTTTGACTAACGACAGGGTTGGTACGCTCACACACAATCACTGGCGTGGATACACCACGTAAAGCCATCAACACATTCACATTCACATTGGTTAAAAATGAGATCACCACATCGGGATTAAATGTGTCGTGAATTTTTTTGATTGCTCGCCATTTACGTAATGGTGTAATAAAAGGAGGGAACCAGCTCAAGTGATTCTTGAGCGGCTGAAACTGTACTCGAGAATCTAAAGCATAAAAGCTACTATCCGTCTGTAAATGTGTGGGTACCAAGCAGACCTCATCGCCACGCTGTACCCACGCATTCGCTAGACTTGCTGCCACCCGCTCAGCCCCCCCAGCGTTCATTGAGCTCACAAAAAACAAAATCCTCATGCTCTTGTCCTATGACTTTTTTTAGCCTGAGTGTCTCGTGTCACACGGGGTAATAGTCGCTCCCACTGTGCCATCACAATAGGTACCGAAAACCGATCCCTTACATCTACAGCGCGGCGTGCCAACGCCTCTCGTTTGAAAGGGCGAGCCATTAAGTCAGATAAGTACGCCGCTAAGGCATCAGCATCAGCCGGCGGGTTGACCAACACCCCATCAATATTGTCACGAATAATTTCTCGTGGCCCTGTGTCACAGTCCATCGCTACCACAGCTAAACCAGAGGCCATCGCTTCTAGCAATGTATTTGACAAGCCTTCACTGCGCGAGCTCAACACGTACATGTCGGACTGCTCATACCAGTCTTTAATATTGCCAACCCGTCCTACAAGTTGAATTCGATGTTGTAAAGCCGCCGTATCAATCTGCTTTTGTAAAGCAGCGCGCTCTTCGCCCTCACCAAGAATGACCAAGTCCCAGTCAGGGAAATAGTTAGCCACCATCGCAAAAGCCTGAATCAGCAAATCAAACCCTTTGACTGGGTGTAAGCGACCTACAGCTAATAGCCGTAAGCGCTCTCCCTTCTCTGGCACCGGCACTATGGGCTCTTGCTCTTGTAAGGGCCAACGTACCGCATTGGGAATCACAACTACTCGTGAACCGGGCACATGATCACGTAACCACTGCGCCGTCCCCTGTGTTAATGCCACCACAGCATGGGCGCGCGGATATGCCCAGCGCCGCATTTTTTGCCACGACTCTGGAAGTTTTTGGATAGGTGGATGTGTATGCTCCGAAACAATTACACGACAGCCCAATCCTTTAGCGGCCATTACGGCCAACACCGAGGCGGTGGTCATCATCCCTAATACACAATCCGGCTTGAGCTTTTTAATCAGTTTACGTAAGCGGCGCACACGTCGCCAATTGGCAATTGCTCCCTTTAGTCCCCCTCCGGAGTCATGAGCGGTACCCATCACATGGCGCTCCACGCCCTCGGGTACGGTATAAACGTCCGTATTGCTAGGCATCTGCGTCACTAAACTTACTCGATAACCTAAACGCTGCCAGTAGGCACTTAAGTCCACCGCCACGCGCTCGGCTCCGCCGCCGCGCAATGAATGGATCACAATCATAATATGCATAAGACTACTTTGATTCGGTCGGTTTTACCTGAATGGTTGCAGGTTTAAGGGCCACTAAAAAATAACTCACAAAAGACATCGCGTACATACAACTGGTGGCTAACATGATGCCATGCACCCCCATTTGCGGGGCTAGCCACATATTCATCAGCGCCTTCACCGCAAAATTTATGATAGCAATCGTGGCCATCATTCCGTAGCGATGTTGACTCGCTAATAACTGTACAAGAATCAATACACCGAAATAAAAGGGTAATTGCAACAGCCCCCAACGTAGTACTGAACTAACTCGTACCGTATCAGCAGCCGTAAAAGCCCCGCGCTCATAGAGCAAGCCTACTCCCCATGGCGCAAGCCATCCCGCCAGCGCAGCAATAACTAAGCCAATGACAACCATCATCAGAGACCATTTCAACGCAATCTGTCGTGCTCGTATCGCATCACCTCGACGCGTGACATCAGCCAACACAGGAAGGGCCGCACGCCCTACAGAAGCAGCCCCTATCCCAATCATTAATGAAATAAAGCGGCTAGCATAACCTAAGGTCGCATTCGCATTATCCCCCAAGGAGGCAGCAGTGTATTGATCTATAGGCCCAACAAAGCTCATGGCTATTTGCCCAATTAACATAATGCCAGCCGCATGGGCTAGTGCTGGCCACTGCTCGGCACGAATCCTAAAACGCGGCCTACCCCAAAAGCCATCTACACGTTTTGCTAGGTAATGCAAACTAGCCGACTGCACCATATACCCGAGAAGAGTTCCCCAAAGTAACGGCCACACCCCCTGGCCTGGGCCAGCCGCTAACACAAACACCAAAATACTAAACGCCGGAACACTATCTAACAACGTATTAATATGACGCTCATGTGCGCGTAGTCGTGCCGCATGTAAGCCGGTAAGTAGGGTTAAGACCGCAGCCGGTGCAAACGCCCATACCAGCTCCTGACTCATTTGCTGCGCTGATGCGCTAAGTCCTTTGCCAGCAAAAGCAAGCACCCAAGGCCACAGTAACCAAATTGCCGCGGCCACGCCCAGCCCTATGACCATCATGACGCCGAGTAGCTCATTGATAAAGCGCTGGCGCACGGACGACGAATCATCCTTAGCATGCACAAGTACGGGGATCAACACCACTGAGAAAACACCTACCATGGTGACTGGAATCCAATTCGCCATCACCATCGTAAACTGATAAGCATCCACCACGTCGCTAATGCCATAGCGATACGCCACTGCCATCTCTTTGAATGCTCCAGCTGCTTTTCCTAGTAATAAGAAAAAGGCGACTCGAAAAGCCGCCTTGGCAATACGCTGGTGGTCACTATGTAATGCTTTAAGCCAATTGAATCGCATAGTGTATTAAGAGAGAAACTGCACGTACCACGGCATCGCCTGCGCCAAACCTTGGGCAATAGTGTATTGCGGAACATAGCCTAAAAGGCGTTGTGCTTTGGATATATCTGCTTGTGAGTGGCGCACATCACCCGCTCTAAAATCACCATGGACCACGTCTTGGGTATAATGGACGCCATTTTCTGCGAGCTCTGATTTCAACAACGCAAAGAGCTGGTTTAAATCCGTCCGAGCATTGACCGCCACGTTATAGACTTGATTCCGAGCCTCGCCTTGGGCCAAAGCCGCCAAGATATTCATCTGAATCACATTTTCTATATAGCAGAAATCTCGGCTGGTTTTACCATCGCCATTAATACGCACCTCTTGATTGCGTATCATCGCCCCGATCCACTTTGGAATCACTGCCGCATAAGCGCCATCAGGGGTTTGTCTTTTACCAAAAACATTAAAATAACGCAGACCAATGGTTTCAAACCCATAGGTACGCGCAAAAACGCTGGCATAAAGCTCATTAACGTATTTGGTCACTGCATAGGGGGATAAGGGGTTACCAATGGTATGTTCAACCTTTGGCAAAGCAGGATGATCCCCATAGGTTGAGCTCGAAGCAGCATACACAAAAGACTTAACCCCGGCATCACGTGCTGCAACCAACATATTTAGCTGCCCCGAGATATTCACTGCATTGGTTGTCAGTGGGTCGTTAATGGAACGCGGCACCGAGCCTAAAGCGGCTTGGTGCAAAACATAATCTATCCCACGGCATGCTTGCTCACACGTTGCCAAATCTCGAATATCGCCCTCGATAAAACGGAATCGCTCCCAGTTTTGCGCCCCTACGTTTTGCTTCACCTCGTCAAGATTATGCTGAAAGCCTGTCGCAAAATTATCCAAGCCCACAACGGTTTGGCCGTGAGCTAATAAAGCTTCCAACAAATTTGAACCAATAAAACCGGCGCAGCCCGTCACCAACCACGTTTTAGGATTCTGCTCTAGAGTAGCCCACGCCCGCTCAATCGCTAAATGATGTTGCATAAATCGCCTTCTGTTTGTTACAGACGTAAATCCGATTCGTCACGGTCTAATACATATTTTAAGTCATAGAGCACATGTGGTTGCTTACCCAAGGCCCGGATTTTTTCTGCTCCCATCTGCTTAAACTGATCATGAGCAACAGCGAGCACAACCGCATCATACTGCCCAGCCTCAAGTGCCGCTACTGGCTTAATTCCATATTCTTTTTCCACCTCGGACGCATCTACCCACGGATCATACACATCTACGTTTACATCATACTCGGCGAGCTCATGCACAATATCCACCACACGCGTATTACGTAAATCGGGACAGTTTTCCTTAAAGGTTAAACCCATGATAAGTACCCGAGACCCCTGTACCTGAATCCGCTTTTTAGTCATACTTTTGACCAACTGAGCGGCTACATAAGCGCCCATACCATCATTTAAACGACGGCCCGCAAGAATAATTTCTGGGTGGTAGCCAATAGATTGGGCTTTATGTGTTAAATAATAGGGGTCCACACCTATACAGTGCCCACCCACTAGGCCTGGACGGAAAGGCAAGAAATTCCATTTAGTTCCTGCAGCTTCTAATACGTCCAGCGTATCAATGCCCAACTTATTAAAAATCAAAGTGAGTTCGTTAATCAGCGCAATATTTACATCGCGCTGCGTATTTTCGATCACCTTAGCGGCTTCGGCCACACGAATAGATGGTGCTTTGTGCGTACCAGCTGTAATAATTTCAGCATAGAGCGCATCCACCAGATCCGCCGTTTCAGGGGTTGAGCCTGATGTGACTTTACGGATCGAAGGTAAACGATGCACCTTATCCCCAGGGTTGATGCGCTCGGGGCTGTATCCCGCGAAAAAATCCTCGTTAAAACGCAGACCAGATACGCGCTCTAATACCGGCACACAGTCTTCTTCTGTTGCACCAGGATACACAGTGGACTCATAAATCACGATATCCCCACGCTTTAGCACCTTGCCAATGGTTTCGCTGGCACGGATAAGCGGCGTTAAATCTGGACGCTTGTACTCATCGATAGGGGTAGGTACGGTCACGATATAAACATTAGCCTGGGCTAGCTCAGACGCATCACTGGTATAGCGCAATCGCGTTGCTGCTTGCAGCTCCTCTGACTCAACCTCTAGGGTATTATCTACCCCGCTATTGAGCTCAGCGATACGTCGTGGGTTAATATCAAAACCCAATACATCCCGCTTTTTACCAAACTCTACGGCCAACGGTAAACCTACATAGCCTAAGCCAATGACAGCCAGTTTAATGTTTTGTAAGTCCAACATAATTCTCCAAAAATAACAACGCGAGCTTATTCCGTGCGTTCCCGTTTTGCACGTCGTACTGACGGCAGCAATAGCCAAGCAGGACGACGCCAATGCACCAAGCGGGCGTATAACCAGATATAACAACACGCAAAAACCAGTAGACTTGCGGTCAGCAGCCAAGGACTATCCCACCAAATCGTAGCTGGTACTAAGCCAATAAGTACCAACCCCCATAAATAAGGAGAGGCCATAGCATTAGAAGTCGGTGGTACATAGCGCCGCCCTTCTTTTAGCACACTTACCCGCACTAAGCGACGAAATATCAGCTGATGTAGGTGTAAGGAATCCGGCTGATCCACCGGCACACCGCGCTTAAATTTACGGCGCCAAATAGAAAACAACGTCTCAAAAACAGGATAAAACAAAACCGCTAACGCATAAAAAGGCGATACGCTTGGGTTTCGCACCACCAGTTGTACCGCAAGCTCAGCTAGCATAAAGCCGAGAAAATAGGCACCGCCATCACCTAAAAAAACCCGTCCAAAAGGAAAGTTCCATGCGAGAAAACCTAGTGTGGCCGACGCTAAGGAAGAGGCAATAAGAAAAATAGGATAATCCTGCACCTGTAAAGCAACTAGTGCAATAGAAGTCGCCATCAGCACCGCTACCATTCCCGCCAGACCATTGATGCCATCAATAATATTTAAGGCATGCGTACAACCACCGACCGCAACCATGGTAAACAGCAAAGAAATCGGCCAAAAAGCTAAAATCCAATCCGCCCATGCCACCCCTACCCGAGATACCCCGCCTAACAACCACCACGCAATTGCAGCAGAAGCAAAAGCAGCAAGTAAGCGCTTTAATGAGCCTACATCTTTAGTAATGTCTTCGACTAGCCCTGCTACAAATACAGGTAAGGCAGCCACAAACAGTACTGGCCATAGCCAAGTTAGCGTCATATTGCTTGGACCGAGCACAAGCATCCCAGCCAAACTACCGGCCAAAATAGCTAAACCACCGACTCGCGGGGCTGGCCGCAAATGGGTGGCTTGTGGCTTAGACATATCCGAATCCCCGGTCAATCGTCCATGCCAACGTTCAGACAGCACAATTAAGCCGCCCACCACAAAGGCAACGACGGAAATGGATAGCCAAGTAAAAAAGTCCCAAGCTGGAGTCGAACTCACTACATGTTCCTCTGAAGTTAACTACACTTATTATGCTCTGTATTTGTAACAACGCGAAGCTTGATGTCGATACAACTGCTACAAAACATAATGCGTGCATACGCTAAATTTTATTTTTCTAGAATAGCAACATGATAATGGCTATTATGCGATAGTGTGGCAATATCATATTTAAACTGTCCTATCTCTTTTCATTTTTTATGGGGTCAAAATGCCTTTTATTACGATTGATCTTTTTGAGGGCCGAGATAAAGAAACCAAACGCGAATTAGCTCAGCGTCTTACCGAGGAAACGTGTCGTATTTTGAACTGTAAACCCGAGGCTGTCCATATCCGTTTTAATAATGTAAAGCGAGAGGACTGGGGAACTGGTGGCGTATTATGGTCAGACAAATAACGTAAATTACTGTTTACATGAACAGGCGGTTTTGTCCGTTTGCTCCCAATAGCCCGGCTGATTGTAAATCTGTTTCAAATAATCCGTAAAAACACGGATTTTAGCGGGCACATAACGTTGCTGCTGATACACCGCCTGGATATCATAATCCTGAATCGCATACTCATCTAGCACAGTGACAAGCTCCCCTCGCTTTAGCTCTGCTTGAATCTCCCACATAGAGCGCCAGCCCACACCCCAGCCCTGCTTTACCCAATCAAATAAAAGCTCCCCATCATTGCAGTCCAAATCACCTTGCACGCGTACCGAGAAAATCTGGCCTTGACGCACAAAGGTCCAACCATATTGTTGCCCACCATGTAAATTAAAAGCTAAACAATTATGATGTATTAAATCCTCTGGCACCTGTGGCACCCCATGTTTAGCAAAATACGCAGGTGTACCACACACCACGCGCTGATTAGGATACAAGCGCACAGCAACATAATTCGGGTCATAAACCGCTCCGACGCGAATTGCCATGTCATAACCCTCGCGCACTAAATCAATCACACTATCCGTAAAATTAAAAGACAAGCGCAGGTCTGGATATCGCTTTTTAAATGCTAATACATGTGGAGCCACATGCTGGCGCCCAAATGACGCTGGTGCCGAAACCACCAAATGCCCACGCATTGCATTGTGCTGGTCGCTAATACTGGCTTCTGCCATCTCAAAATCATGCAACAACTGCTTACACTGTTCTAAGAATTGCTCACCCAGATCCGTCAAGGTCAAGCCTCGCGTAGAACGATGCATTAAACGTACACCTAAACGTTTTTCTAATGCATCGAGCCTACGCCCTAATACCACAGGTGTCACTCCCTCTTGGGCCGCGGCCGCTGCAAAGCTCCCTTTTTCTGCGACCAAAACAAAACTACGAATTTCCGTATAGCGACTCATAATGCCTATTTAAGAAAAAGATGCGGTATAACAGGAAAAGAAAGACAAAATCATTTTATGTTGATCACACCAATCTCACTATCTTCCCTGACGACTGCTTGGAGCTAACATGCCAAAGTTTGCTGCTAACCTTAGTATGCTTTTTACAGAGTACGAGTTTCCTAAACGTTTTGTTCATGCAGCCGCTGCCGGTTTTAGTGGTATTGAATACCTTTTTCCTTATGACTATACACCAGCCCAGCTTAAGCAATGGCTAGATGACCAGTCTCTACCCCAAGTCTTATTTAACTTACCCGCAGGACGCTGGGATCAAGGTGAACGAGGGTTGGCTTGCTTACCAGACCGCCAAACAGAATTTCAAGAGGGGGTACATATAGCCATGGAGTACGCCAATACTCTAGGTAATGAGCTCATGCACTGTATGGCGGGGATACGTCCAGAGGGTTTATCTTATACCAAAGCCCTTGATACCTATTTGACTAACCTTGCCTATGCCACGGATATTGCGGCGCAACATAATCGGGTAATTTGTATTGAACCAATCAACCCTTACGATATGCCGGGCTACTTTTTACAACAAAGCGAACAAGCGGTAGAAATCATCAATGAACTGAATCGAACAAACCTCAAGTTGCAATACGATATTTATCACGCCCAACGCGTAGAAGGTCATATTAGTCATACCCTAGAGCGTTTCTTAACTTATATCGGCCACATTCAAATTGCGAACTCCCCCGGACGCCATGAGCCCCATCTAGGGGAAATCAATTATGACTTTATTTTTCATTTAGTGGATCATTTAGGTTATGCCGGCTGGATAGGTTGTGAGTACCTACCTGCTGCAACCACAGCAGAAGGATTAAGCTGGCTACGCCGTTACCAACCCCAAAGGACAAAATAATGGAGAATATTGCATTTATTGGTTTAGGGATTATGGGTGTTCCCATGTGCTTAAATCTGCTTAAAGCCGGTTATCCAGTAAACACCTACACCCGTAGCCACACCCACCCCTCTATACCCGAAGCCGGTGCCCATCTTTGTGATAGCCCGCGAGCGGCCGCTGAACAGGCTGACATTATTATTCTTATTGTGAATGACACCCCAAACGTTGAGCAGGTTTTATTTGGGGAAAATGGCGTCATCGAAGCCAATCTTCAGGGCAAGGTCATCGTGGATATGAGTACCATTTCGCCTGTCGCTACCAAAGCATTTGCGCAGAGAGTTCAGGCCGCAGGCGCTGATTATTTGGATGCGCCCGTTTCTGGCGGTGATGTAGGCGCGCAAGCGGGCACATTAAGCATTATGGTGGGTGGCTCTGAATCCGCTTTTCAACGTGTGTTACCACTTTTTCAAGTGATGGGAAAAAACATCACTCATGTCGGCGATGTAGGCGCTGGTCAAATTACGAAAATGGCTAACCAAGTCATTGTGGCACAGAGCATCCAAGCCGTTGCAGAAGCCTTAGTGCTCGCCTCTAAAGCTGGGGCGGACCCAGAAAAAGTACGACAAGCGCTCATGGGAGGGTTTGCAAACTCACGGATTTTAGAGGTCCACGGTAAGCGCATGACCGCGGGCACATTTACCCCGGGGTTTAAAGTCAACCTACATCAAAAAGACATCACCAGTGCGCTCAACACAGCTCGCGAACTCGGGGTGGCCTTACCCGGGGCGGCGCTCTTTCAACAATTGCTCAGTAGCTGCATCGCCCAAGGCGGTAGCGAGTGGGATCACTCTGCCGTGATTAAAGTCATCGAGCAGCTGGCCAACCATTCGATTCGTGATGACAGCTAACCATATTACCCTTTTACGCGCCGGCTTTAGCGCGGCTGTACAAGCCGCCCAAGCCAAGTATGCGCTACCACCCTACTTACCAACACCGCCGTCGGGGCGCACTATTGTCATCGGGATGGGTAAAGCCGGCGCCGCCATGGCGCAAGCCGTAGAAAACGCGTGGCAAGGGGATAAAAGTCAGCTTAGCGGGGTGGTCGTGGTTCCCTATGGCTCTACGCTCCCTACCCAGCGTATACGCCTCATCGAAGCGGCGCACCCTGTTCCCGACCACAACAGCGTGCAAGCCAGCCAACAAATACATCAGGCCGTTCACGCGCTAAGCGCCGACGATCTGGTTATTTGCCTTATTTCTGGGGGCGGCTCGTCTTTATTAAGTCTGCCCGCCACAGGCCTAACACTAGAAGCAAAACAGCAACTTAGCCAACAACTATTACACAGTGGTGCCAGCATTGATGAAATCAACATCGTGCGCAAACACTTATCAGCGATCAAGGGGGGGCGCTTGGCCGCCGCCTGCTACCCTGCGCGTGTGGTCAATTTAATTATTTCTGATGTACCCGGTGATGACCCTAGCCATATCGCTTCGGGTCCTACCGTCGCAGACCCCAGTAGCGCACAAGCCGCCTTACAGATCCTACAGCACTATGCCATTGCCCTAAGTCCCACCATACAGCATGGGCTCCAGAGCTGCGCTTGGGAAAGCATCAAAGCAGACGACCCTCGCTTAGCACGCGTCCAAACGCATGTTATCGCCACCCCACACACAGCCTTACAGGCCGCGGCTACGCTTTACCAAGAACAGGGTTATACGCCTCTTGTTTTGGGTGACACCATCGAGGGCGAAGCCAAAGAAGTAGCAAAAGTAATGGCAGCCATCGTCAAATATTGTCAAAAACATGGGCAGCCTGCTGCCGCGCCCGCTGTGCTCCTTTCTGGTGGTGAAACTACAGTACAGGTGAAAGGAAATGGCTGCGGAGGCCGCAATGTGGAGTTTTTACTGGCGCTACTTATCACCCTAAAAGATCAATTTCCTTATGCTGCGCTAGCTGCTGACACCGATGGTGTAGATGGCGCAGCACCTGTAGCTGGTGCGTTTATTACCGATCAAAGCTGGAACAAAGCCCTGGCTCTTGGCCTTGACCCCATGGATTATTTGCAACGACAAGACGCCCATCAGTTTTTTCAGCGCTTGGATCAGCAACTGATTACCGGCCCCACTCAAACCAATGTCAATGACTTTCGAGCTATTTTACTGCCTGCTTAGATGATAATTTTTGCTCTAAATAATCGTTTAGGCAAAAAAAAACCCGAGATCAAAAGATCTCGGGCAAATCCACCAAAGGAGGAGGGTGGAGGAGACAACCGGGGCATGTCGGGCTACAAGGGGTTTTCCCGAGCCTGCGCAACCAATTAGGGTTTTTACTCTTGCGTTGCGTTTCGACATCCAATGACTAAAGTATAGTGCTTACTTTTGTGCAATGCAAGATACTTGGGCTTTTTTCTCATGAATCTGTGGTTTTGTAGCAAAAAATCAACAAACTTAGAGAAAAGTCTTTAGGAATAAACCCTAATCTTAGTCGTAAGGGATAGTACTAGATCCGATACGCCGTGGTTGTCATCACTTTGGACATGAAACGCATCGCGAGCTTTATAGGGGCAGGCAAGGCTTTAGCCCCATGATTTTCAGCGGTGGTGCGATGCTCAATCTCATCCAGACGCATTTGTTCAACAATTTTTCGAGAGCGCGTATCGTGCGGGGGCAAAGACTGCAGGTGGCTATCCAAATGCTGTTCAACCTGACGCTCCGTTTCTGCCATAAAACCTAAGTTATACGGCGTACCTGCACGGCTTGCCACCACACCTAGCCCTAAAGATGCAGCATACCAAAAAGGATTAAAAATACTAGGGCGACTGCCTAGTTCTTTTAAGCGATCATCGCACCACACCAAATGATCCACCTCCTCGGTGGCAGCCTCGTATAATAAAGCCTTAATCGACTCGTCTTGAGTCATCAACGCTTGCCCACGATAGAGCGCTTGGGCACATACTTCTCCTACATGATTAACGCGCATCAAGCCAGCCGCATGACGCGCTTCTTCTGGGCTTAACGTATTGTCCTGCGCCGTTGGCTTACCCGCCGGGTTAGGTCTAGATGCTTGAGCGGAACGACTGATCACATGCACCGCATGGCCAATTTCTGTTAACACCGTGTCAAACAAAGATGGGCGTCGCTCTAGCTTAGGTACCGACGCTGTTGGAGCGGTATTTTCTACTTGAATGGATGTGCTCATTTAATCCTCGCATAAATTGTAGGCTTACAATCATGCTATTGTAATGCCAAAGTCGTTATGAGCTTTTGGGCTAAATCAGTAAAAGGACTATACCTATCATGAAATGTACGGTTAATTGGAATCATAATAATGGCATGCTGTTTGTGGCGAGCACAGGCAGTGGTCACGTCACTGTCATGGACGGTGCGGTCGAGGGTGGCGGCAATGATAGCGCCCCACGTCCGATGGAAATGCTCCTTGCTGGGGCTGGGGGATGCGCGGCATACGATGTGGTGTTGATTTTAAAGCGGGGGCGCCATGCCGTCACAGACTGCCAAGTTAGCCTTGTTGCTGAGCGCGCAGACACCGACCCCAAAGTCTTCACCCAAATTCACTTTGCCTTTATCGTCAGTGGCAAAGACTTACCGGAAAATGCCGTTGAGCGTGCTGTCAAACTATCCCATGATAAGTACTGCTCGGCCAGTGCCATGCTCGGTAAAACCGCTAATATCACTTACTCTGTCGAGATTCGGAACAGCTAATTATGGGCTCCTATAATCAATACGAAACTCTCATGCGCCATGTATACGAACACGGCACAATAAAAAATGATCGCACCGGAACCGGCACCAAATCCGTATTTGGATACCAAATGCGTTTTGACTTAGCTAACGGTTTTCCACTGATCACCACCAAAAAACTGCACACACGCTCCATTTTTATTGAGTTATTGTGGTTTTTACGCGGTGATAACAACATCAAGTGGCTGCATGATCATAACGTTACCATCTGGGACGAGTGGGCCGATGCAAATGGTGATCTCGGCCCAATTTATGGGGTGCAGTGGCGCTCCTGGCCCGCTCCTAATGGCACACATATTGATCAAATCACGGACCTGATCAAACAAATTAAAACCAATCCTGATTCGCGGCGCTTAATCGTATCGGCCTGGAACGTGGGTGATATTCCAAATATGGCTTTACCGCCTTGTCACGCCCTATTTCAATTTTATGTGGCCGATGGCAAATTATCCTGCCAACTCTATCAGCGCAGCGCAGATATTTTTCTTGGTGTGCCTTTCAATATTGCCAGCTACGCCCTTTTAACCCATATGGTGGCGCAACAGTGTGATCTCGATGTGGGCGATTTTATTTGGACAGGTGGTGACTGCCACCTATACAGTAACCACATGGAACAAGTACAGCTACAGCTCAGCCGCGACCCTCGCCCCTATCCAAAGCTTAAACTGCGTCGTAAACCGGCCTCGATTTTTGACTATGAATACGAAGATTTCGAAATCGTCGGCTACGACCCCCATCCACATATCAAAGCCCCTGTGGCGGTTTAATCCCTATGTCTACACCCTCGCTTCGTCTTGTGGTGGCGTACTCCACCAATCGCTGCATTGGCAAAGATAACGATTTGCCTTGGCGTTTACCTAACGATCTAGCTCATTTTAAAGCCGCCACCATGGGGCTACCCATTATTATGGGGCGCAAAACGTGGGAATCACTGGGGCGACCATTACCTGGACGCCCCAATCTGGTTATCAGCCGCAACCCCAATTATGTCGCTCACGGTGCTACTGTTTACCCAGACCTGGACAGCGCCATTGCCGCCTGTCATGGTTACGACACCGCTTGCATCATTGGGGGTGAGCAGATTTTTCAACTCGGACTAGCAATAGCCGATGAGCTGATTGCCACCGAAGTGCACGCCCACGTAGATGGAGACACCTTTTTCCCACCGCTTCCTGCTGGCTGGACCGAGGTGCAACGCGAGCCGCAACCCGAAGAAAACGGCTATCGTTATGATTTTGTAATCTATAAACATCGCCCATCTATACGTAGCCCACTACCCCATCTTCGCCCCAATATTTTTTCCTATATGTCGGGTTTAGCTGCTCAACACAAAGCAGTGAATTTAGCCCAAGGCTTTCCCGATTTTGGCTGTGATCCGGCATTACTGCATTGGCTAGATCATTATGCAAAACAGGGTATGAACCAATACGCGCCTGGTGCAGGAGTCTTAGCTTTACGCCAACAGATTAGTCACTACCTTGAGCGAAGAGACGGCCACACCTATGATCCTGAGCAAAATATTACGGTGACCGCCGGCGCCACCGAAGCCTTATTTTGCTCAATTTTGGCTTTTGTGGGGGCTGGCGATGAGGCCATCATCCTAGAGCCTGCTTACGATACCTACGAGCCCACCATCGAATTAGCCGGTGGCATCGTGAAGCGTCTACCTCTACATGCCCCCGATTTTGCGATTGACTGGGAGGCTCTGGAACAGCTACTAAGCCCTAAAACCAAACTACTGATTCTTAATACCCCTCACAACCCAAGTGGCACCATTTTACAACCCGCAGACCTGCAGCAACTGGCACAACGGCTACGCCGTACTCAAGTTGTTGTGATCAGCGATGAGGTCTACGCCGATATGGTCTTTGCCCCCCAACAGCATCATAGTGTGGCCACTCATTCCGAACTACGCGAACGCAGTGTGGTTATTGGCTCATTTGGTAAAAGCTTTCATATTACAGGTTGGAAAGTGGGTTTTTGCGCAGCTCCAGCTTATCTCAGCGAGGAAATCCGCAAAATTCATAATCTCACGACGTTCTCTGTACATACCCCCTCGCAATTTGCCTTAGCCAAAATCATGCAGGACCCTGCACAGATTGCTGCTGTGGCACCTATGTATGCTGAAAAACGGGCTTATTTTCTTCAGGGTTTAGCCCACACAGCCTGGCGTTTTTTACCTAGTGCGGGCAGCTACTTTATTACGGCAGACTATTCCGCCTTTAGCACAGAAAACGATATGGATTTTTGCCATCGCCTAATTCAAGAGTATGGAGTCGCCGCTATCCCATATAGTGCATTCTACAAAGAAGCTCCCACCGAGCAGCGCCTAATCCGTTTTTGCTTTGCTAAAACAACCCAAACCTTAGATGCAGCCATTACACGCTTGCGGCGTCTTCAACCGCGCTAACACCCAAAACACATAAGGGGCTGGTATTACCCAGCCCCTTTTATAAAACCAAGTGTATCACTCCGGTGATTTGCGCTTCAGCTATTTTCTGCTTGATATTGCTCCGCGCTTAATAAAGCATCCACATCACTTATCTGCGACGGTTTGAGCTTAAAAATCCATGTTTCATAAGGCTGATCATTAAGTAACTCCGGAGCATCATTCAACTGCTCATTAAAAGCAATGACCTCACCAGCTACAGGGGCATAAATGTCCGAAGCCGCTTTTACTGACTCCACCACGCCGGCCACATCCCCAGCCTGTAAATGCACACCGGTTTTAAAATCACCGACAAAAACCAAATCGCCCAATTGGTCTTGAGCAAAATCCGTAATGCCAACCCAGACCTCGTCACCTTTGACTAAAGCCCATTCGTGAGTTGCTAGATATTTTCGATCTGTTGGTAAGCGCATATACTCCTTTCCTTATAAAGCTCGGCCACAAGCCACAGCTGACGCCCATGCCCATTGAAAATTATAACCCCCAAGCCAACCCGTGACATCCACTGCTTCCCCAATAAAATATAAATTTGGGTGGGTTTTAACGGCCATGGTTTTCTGATTAAGCTCGTTCGTATCGACGCCACCACGCATCACTTCCGCTTTTTTATACCCTGCTGTACCGGTTGGAAAAAGCGTCCAAGACTGTAGCGCCTGCCCCAGTTGTAATAAAGCCTTATCCCCCATATCTGCCACTTTTTTTTGCTCCCAACCAGCGGGTAAGATTTGCATTGCGTTTAGCCATTGCTCCACCAGTCGCCGCGGCAAAAAAGTAGCTAAATAATTATCCAATTGCTGTCTATTGCCTTTTTTAGCCGCCACCAACTGCTGTCCCAAGTCTTGTTCTGGCAGCAAGTTAATACAAATGCTTTGTCCCGGCTGCCAATAGCTGGAAATCTGCAAAATACCTGGACCAGATAAACCGCGGTGTGTGAAGAGTAAATCTTCCAAAAACTGAACCCGTGGCTTTGTTTGATTCGATAACATGACCTCGGCACTCACACCGCTTAAGGGCACAAAAGGCTTCCATGATGATGCATCGAACGTCAACGGCACCAATGCAGGCCTAGGCTCAACAACTTTTAAACCAAACTGTCGAGCCACACGCAAGGCAAAATCCGTCGCCCCCACCTGAGGTAAAGCCATGCCGCCAGTAGCGATCACTAACTGCTCACAGGCAATCGCGCCCCCATCTGTAGCAAGCTGATAACCACTATCCGTTTTTTGAATGGCTTGTACAGCACAAGGCATACGCCATGAAACATTACCTTTGGCACACTCCTGGCGCAAAAGCTGAATGATGGACTCACTGGAGTCATCACAAAACAACTGCCCTTTATGCTTTTCGTGCCAAGCAATCCCGTACGCATTGACCAACCGCAAAAAGTCTTGTGGCGTGTACGCTGACAAAGCCGAGCGGCAAAAATGCGGATTTTGAGAAATAAAGTTTTGGGCGGTGGTACCAATATTGGTGAAATTACAGCGACCGCCCCCAGAAATGCGAATTTTTTCTGCTAGCTTTTTGGCGTGGTCGATTAAGACCACGCGCAAGCCTCGTTGCCCTGCCACGCTGGCAGCCATCATACCCGCAGCGCCGGCACCGATAACTGCCACATCAAAATGAACCACCATGGATTAGTCTTCGCGAATACAGTCTACATAATAACGGGGTTGACCATCGGGCCCGATATCTTGTGCCAAGCCATGTACATACGTCTCAAAGCCTGGAAACTGGGCATTGAATTCCCGTGCAAACTGTAAGTAATCCACAATCATACGATTAAAGCGCTCACCAGGAATAAGCAAAGGAATCCCAGGAGGATAAGGAGTTAATAACACCCCTGTCACTCGCCCTTCTAGCTCATCGATGCTGACGCGCTCAACTTCGCGATGCGCCATTTTTGCATAGGCATCTGAAGGCTTCATCGCCGGCACCATATCGCTGAGGTACACCTCGGTGGTTAAACGCGCCAAATCGTATTTCTTATAGACCTCGTGAATCTGCTGACACAAGTCACGTAAACCTAAACGGTCATAGGTGGGGTGCGCCTTGCAGAAGTCTGGCAAAATACGCCACAAGGGCTGATTACGATCATAATCGTCCTTAAACTGCTGCAAAGCCGTCAACAAGGTATTCCAGCGACCTTTAGTGATCCCGATGGTGAACAGAATAAAAAAGGAATACAGGCCCGTTTTTTCTACCACCACCCCATGCTCTGCCAAATATTTAGACACTAACGCGGCAGGGATTCCAGTTTCTGCAAAGGTACCCGAAATATCCAACCCCGGCGTCACTACCGTAGCCTTAATGGGGTCCAGCATATTAAAGCCATCGGCAAGCTCGCCAAAACCATGCCAACGATCATTGGATTTCAAAAGCCAATCATCGCGTGAGCCGATCCCGTCGGTTGCTAGCTTATCGGGGCCCCATACCTGAAACCACCAGTCGTCTTTACCGTATTCAGAGGAAACCTTACGCATTGCACGCCGGAAATCCAACGCTTCTTTGATGCTTTCCTCGACTAAAGCGGTACCCCCAGGGGGCTCCATCATCGCAGCGGCGACATCACACGACGCAATAATGGCATACTGCGGCGAAGTTGATGTGTGCATTAAATACGCCTCGTTAAACACGTTGCGATCCAATGCTCGGTTTTCAGCATCTTGTACTGTAATCTGAGACGCTTGTGACAAACCGGCTAAAAGCTTATGCGTTGAGTGAGTGGCATACACCATCGTATCTTTACAACGCGGGCGATCCGGACCAATCGCATGCATGTCTTTATAAAAACTATGAAAAGCGGCATGCGGTAACCACGCTTCGTCAAAATGCAACGTATCAATGGTTTCACCCAGCGTTTCTTTGATTTGCTCAACGTTATAAATCACCCCATCATAAGTGCTTTGCGTTAACGTTAAGATGCGAGGCATTTTGTTCGCGGCCTCGCGCGCAAAAGGGTTCGCTTCGATTTTACGCTGAATATTTTCGGGAGAGAATTCCTCTAAGGGAATCGGGCCAATAATCCCTAAGTGATTACGCGTGGGGCGTAAAAATACCGGAATCGCCCCCGTCATGGTAATCGCATGCAATATGGATTTGTGGCAGTTACGGTCTACCACCACAATATCGTTGTTCGCTACGTTGGCATGCCAAACTATTTTATTGGACGTAGATGTGCCATTCGTAACAAAAAAGCAATGGTCCGCATGAAAAATACGTGCTGCGTTCGTTTCCGCCTCGGCTACAGGACCGGTGTGATCCAACAACTGCCCCAGCTCATCGACGGCATTACATACGTCCGCACGCAACATGTTCTCACCAAAAAACTGGTGAAACATCTGTCCCACAGGGCTTTTTAAAAACGCCACCCCACCCGAGTGCCCAGGACAGTGCCAGGAATATGAGCCGTCCGAAGCGTATTTCACCAGCTCACGGAAAAAAGGAGGAGCCAAACCGTCTAAGTAAGAGCGCGCTTCGCGGATAATATGGCGCGCCACGAACTCTGGGGTGTCTTCAAACATGTGAATAAACCCGTGTAATTCGCGCAAAATATCATTAGGAATATGTTGCGACGTACGGGTTTCACCATATAAGTAAATGGGGATATCCTCGTTTCTAAAACGTAATTCGCCGATAAATGTGCGCAGATTTTTAATCGCTGCCGCCACATCCTCGGGGGAGTCCTCATCAAATTCCTCGTCATCGATAGACAAAATAAAAGCACTAGCTCGGCTTTGCTGTTGAGCAAAGGTACTTAAATCACCATAGCTCGTAACGCCGAGAACTTCGACGCCCTCAGCTTCGATGGCATCGGCAAGGGCACGAATCCCCAAACCGGATGCATTTTCAGAACGAAAGTCTTCGTCGATGATGACGATAGGAAAACGAAATTTCATGCCGACTAGCTCCTACGTGCGTGGCAAGGTAACGCCTAACTGGCCTTGATATTTACCACCCCGATCTCGATAGGAAATCTCGCAGACCTCATCACCACCAAAAAATAGCATTTGGGCACAGCCCTCTCCGGCATAAATCTTGGCAGGAAGTGGAGTGGTATTGGAAAACTCTAAGGTAACATGCCCCTCCCATTCAGGTTCAAGTGGGGTAACGTTAACAATAATGCCACAACGAGCATACGTGCTTTTCCCTAAGCACACTGTTAACACATCGCGTGGAATACGAAAATATTCAACTGTGCGAGCTAGAGCAAACGAGTTAGGTGGAATAATACACACATCCCCCACAAAATCCACAAAAGATTTTTCATCAAAATTTTTGGGATCAACAATAGTGGAATTGATGTTCGTAAAGATTTTAAATTCGTTGGCGCAACGTACATCGTAGCCGTAACTACTGGTGCCATAACTCACAATGCGCTGTCCATTAATTTCACGGACCTGACCGGCTTCAAAAGGCTCAATCATGCCTTTTGCAGCCTGCTGTCGAATCCAACGATCACTTTTTATACTCATAGTACCCTCTGCTAGGCTGGAGAACCACCCCAGCCCTAAATAAATGGATTTAATCGCGCGAGAACCAACGATAAATTAAAGCCAAACCATTTACCGTACCTATGCTCATTTCAGCAGTTAAGCGTCGGGATAAACGGTAAGTTGCTCGCCCTACCGTACCAGTATCCGCCAAGGCTTGGCGCACACTCACGGTAATATCATCGGTCAGCTTTTTACTTGCCTCGACAAAACGACGCTCCACTTCACTGACCTCGCTTTCCGGCGAGCTCGCCGTGCTATTGGCGGGTAACACCGTTCCGGCACCACCCAGCTCACCAGAGCGCATGGATAGCTCATCAATGCCAAACTTACGGTAAAACGGCTCTCCATCACCCAAAAACGAGCTCCCAACAGATAGTAACAAAGCCAAATCGCCGCTGCTTTCATCTGGACCATGGCCGAATAATAACCAAGATAATTTTTCTAGCTCAGAGACCTCGGGAATAGAGATCAAATCAATTTTGGGACGACGTGCAGTGCCACCGACTTTTACACCAGCCTCTACACTCAAACCAGTACGAAGCGCCTGAATATCCAAAATAGGGCTAGTAATATCCCCCTGGAAGGTAATCGTACCCCGACGTAACTGTAGACGCTGCCCATACATCTCGATGGCGCCGCCTCGGGTATTGAGCGCCCCCAGTGCCGTGATTTGCCCATCGATCATATGAATACGCATTTGACCAATCAGACCGGAGTTCACCCCATAACCCGTTAAATAAAATCGCGGACCCAAATCGACCTCTAGATCCATCGCCATATTGATAGGCGCCGCCTCTTGATCGTCTTGGGTTTTTACCGGATCGGTAGAACGAATCACCACCACATCACCATCTACCGTTGGAATCCCGCCCAGCATATCCAGATTAAACCAGCCAGCATCTGCCGTAATTTTACCGCTTAAGTTGATCTGTGGTAAGACGGCATGTAGATGTAAATCTCCGGTTACCATGGCGTAACGATCCGCCCGTTGTAACAGAGGATAGCGATACAGCTCCACATCAAAATTCCCTGTATTGCTATCTAGCTCCCAATAGCCATTTAAATTCAAAAACCCGCCTTTAGCGTCCTCATTTTCACTAATCCATGTTGCGGTGCGCCATTCTTTGGGTTCCACGCGTAATTGCGCAGGAAAATGCAAGCGCTCTACAGTGAATCGATTATCATTAAGCGAGGCTTTCAGTTCCCCATCGAGCAAGCGCACACCATCATCAAGACGAGTGACCTTAAGGTGATGCCCAAGAATATCCCCTTGAGTACTAAAGCCACCATTGGTTAAGCTTTGTAAGCGCACATTGGCAATTAACTCTCCGCCTAGTTCCAACTGATCTTTTAAAATCAAACTAGTCCATGCCAAGTTATCTATATGGGCATCCACAACCAATTCTTTTTTATCAGCAGTACGTAATGTAATCCCCGTCTCTTTGCTATAGTGGATTGGGCTGGTGCCATTCACTTTGATATAGCCCATGTCTTTAGTTTGAACCAACGCATCCGCACGAATAACACTACGTCCCCCTGCTCCTGGAGTGATGTCAACCGTGACTCCGGCCTCTTCTAAGCCTAGCGCGAACGCGGGCTCCGCGGGCACCATTAAATCCCCAGCTAATCGACGCAATTGAATTTTGCCAGCCAATGCCTCTTGCAGTGCCACATCCCAGTCTAACTGGATGGAAAGATCCTCTAAGGCTGTAAGACGCTCCCTTCTGTCAACCACACCACCTCGTTTTTCGTTATTGTTCTCCAGCCCTAAACGTCGCATCAGCTCAGTGACTCGCTGCGCAGAAAGCTGTAGTGCCTCGGTGTGGCCTTTTGTGCTAAAGCCAGTCGCATCCACATGCGTTTTTTGATGCTGTAATGTCAGCCATGGCGTGTTATCAATAGCAGCATGCAAAGCAAAAGCTCCCACATCCACATCTAAAGGTTGCTGCGCTGTTGGCAACAAAATCTCTATGGAGGCTGCTTGGGGTATCTGCGCCCCTAAACCAGCGTGGTGCAACTGTACTTGTCCCAACTGCCCATTCCAACTAGGCGCAGCGCTATTAGGCTCCCAATTTCCTTTGAGCGTAAACTGAGCCTCGACTGGACCATTCCCAATTTTTGCTTTAGGGTCTCCGTGCAGCTGATGAGTTAGATGTGCATTAAGCTGATGGCTAAACAAGCTTCCAATCAGCTTTGCTTCTACCTCTGTCGCTCCCACTTGATCTAGGCTTGGCCACAGCTGTTTCAAAGCCGGTGCCTTGACCAAAAGCTGCAACGTATCATCTGACAGCCCAAATGCCCCCTTAAGCTGTAAATGATTGTTACCTATACGCACATCTATATCACTGTTTTTTATGGTGTACGCCTGCCATAAGGGCACAGTTGCATCAAGCGGCGCTTGAGCCACATCCATATGAATACGACCTTGTGCTACCTGACCATTCCAACGGCTTGTTTCTTCTAGTTGTAATTGAAGCTGGGCCTGCTCTAGCTGAGTGCCTGAATGCCCTAGCTGGGCTTGATAATCCCCTTTTAACGTTACTTTGGCAGGCAACTGCATATCAGGCAACCAAGCCCCCACATCAAAATCCTGCGCTTGTATTTGTCCCACCAATCGGTCTCGCGTCGGATCCTGTTCATCGCGTTGCCAATCTAAATGGGCCTGCAAGTGCGACTGGTCGGGCAGCGCAGCACGCACTGTGGTATCACGTAATGGAAAAGCTTGATCCAATTGTAAATTGGCCTGCGCCTCGGCTTCTAGCCCTTGACCTGCTGCCACTAAAGAAAGCATCGACTGCTGTAAAGAACCCTGCCATTGTGCCATAAGATTTACCGCACAATAAGGCGCCTCAGGGTCACGCCACTCAACAGCCGTCGTATTCTGTAAATGAGGTGGTAAATATTGATCTAAGCAAATCAGGTGCTCCGGTGTATCGGTGCTGACTCTTGCTTTTAACGTGGCTTCGCTATCCCACGGTGCGGCTAGCTCATGTAACTGGGCTTGCACCTGCGTGTCCACCCACAAATGCTCATAACCCACGCGAGCAGAAAGTAGCTGTAATTGCGCCCCCTCCTGATCAAGCTGAGCTTTGGCGCGCAATTGCAGCTGACTTAAATCCACTGGCAAAGCCTGACCTTGTTGCCATAAATAAAAAGCATCAACGCCTAAATTTTCCACATGAACCGTAACAGGCAAAGACGGCATCGTAAATGGCTCGGCATCGGGCTCCGCGGGTTTGGGATCACCATCTAACCATACGGCGACACGTTGCGCCGATAGCGTTTGCACATATAGCTGTCGGTTATGCCATAAACGCGGCCAGTTTACCTGAACGACGGCACCATCAACCTCCAGTCGAGTTTGATCCGGCAAGGCTAGCTGCACATGCTCCACCTCCAGCCCATGCCATAAGCTCCCCTTAACGCCGCGACTTTCTCCATCAAATTGCAGAGCTACCGTATTCATTGCCCACCGAGACCCCGTCGGTGTTGCTATGAGCCAGTACACAAAACCCGATAGCACGAGCAGTATCACAGCAAGAACGGGCAAGCCCCAAAACATCACATGGCGGAAAATTCGATTGATACGCATTAAAAAGCGATCCCTAAAGAGAAATGCAAACGTATGTCACGTGTTTTTTGACCGTATGCTAAATCCACATAAAAAGGACCGGCTGGAGTACGTACTGCCGCTCCCACCCCATAGCCCCAGTGAGGGCTTAAGTCTCTAAAGGACTCTCCAGCATCGCCCACATCCACAAAGGTGCTCACACCATACGTCGAGTTAAAAAAGTACTGGTATTCCGCACTTAATACAGCCAAAGCAGGCGCTCCCACTACCGCTGAGCCACGCTCTCTACCTATGCTGTAGTATTTATAGCCTCGTATAGAACGGGCTCCCCCGGTTCTAAAACCAAAACCCATTGGGATACGATCGGCATTAGGCCATACTTTCCCAGCCTCTGCACGCAACATAAATACATCATTTTTCCCAATAGGAATCCACTGTTGCGCGCGCAACCCCGCTCGATATAAGGTTTTTTTACCCCCGGACAAAGGGTAGTTAACCCCAATATCCATATCAAATAAATTTCCCTCTCGTGGATCATATTTATTGTCCACATTGCGGCGCAAAACTTGCCAAGTCGCTTCTAATGAGGTGCCGCGCTGCGTAGCCGGCTCACCACTGACCTTGCTTTCATCCCACACCCCCATCAAACTCCATTGCGTTTCATAGTCAGCGCGGGTATTGGTATCAAACTCATATTTACTTTTTATCCCCGTCGCGGCACGGGTTTGCTTTAAGCCTTCAATATCCTGATGTTCATATAACACCCCAAAACTATTTTTAAATCCCTTATAAGTAGGGGGAAAATGCACATCAGAAAAAAACCGCTGTCGGTCTTTATCCACCCCTAGACCGGTTTCCGTCCAAACGGGCTGACCAAAAACAATATTCTGCCGATAAAATGCCTCTAAGCGAGGCCCATGATCACTATCTACCCCCAGAGAACCCGTGAAGCGTCGCGCTGGTGCCTCGGTAACACGAACGGAAACGGGCATTTCCACCTCGCCATCAGCACGAACTCGCTGCCCTTGCGCCTGCTCATCAAGCGTGACAAAAGCTCCCCTAAAAAATGTCGTAGATTGCAAAGCCTGCTGCCAATCATCCAACTTATCTTGATCATAAGGCTCGCCCGGCTCATAGCGAACATAACGCCGGATAAGCTTTTCTGGGACTCGTTTTAGACCCGAGGTATAGAGCTCCCCCATGCGCACTCGCGGACCACTACGAATCGCTAAATCCAGATCAGCGGTATTTTTATCGGCAGTAACAGTGGCTTGGGTGTGGGTATACCTCGCATAATAAAAATCTTTAGATTTAACGCTTTGAAGCAAGTCTGCTTTGGCATCAGACCAGTCCTTATTTAAGAACACATCGCCTTGATTTAACGGCCATGCCTCGCGAATTTTTTGTACTCGAGGGGCGAACTCAGGCTCGTTGATTTGACCACTAAAACTCAAATCCACGTGCCGAACTCTCGTTTGCTCCCCCGGCTCAATCAGAATATCCCACGTTTCCCCCTGGTAGTCCTCTCCTACCTCTAGGGTCACAATCGGATCATAATAGCCTTGAGTTTGCAAAGCCGAAACCGTGGCATCGTGCGCACGCCGCCGCAAGCGCGATATTTCGTCAAGATCCTGATCTTCCGCTAGCCGCGTAATAGCATCCACAGCGCCATATATGGCTTTTAAGGCCTGAGGACCTACCCCGCCTGGATCAATCACCACCTCTGGGGTGGACGTTGTTTCAGAGCTGGTTTCTGCCCACCCGATAACAGGCACCAAGCACAATATCGCAATTAGGGCGCGCACACGCATGCATTATCCCTTTAAATCAAATTACAAAGGACGAGGAACGACTTTAGGACGCTGCCAAGAGGTGTCCGCGGGTAAGGTGGCAATATGCGCAGCGACCTTGGTAGCAATTTCATGGTAGAGCTTCGCTTCAGTACTATCTGGCGCGGCCACCACCGTGGGATTGCCGGAATCAGTCTGTTCACGAATAGCCATCGCCAAAGGCAACGCACCCAACCACGGTACGTTGTATTTCTCAGCCATTTCACGCCCACCATGCTGACCAAAAATAGCTTCAGCATGCCCACAGTTGGTACAAATGTGCATCGACATATTTTCTACGATACCCAATACAGGAACATTCACCTGCTGAAACATTTTGAGCCCTTTACGCGCATCCGCTAATGCCATATCTTGCGGGGTTGTTACGACCACGGCTCCCACCAACGGGATTTTTTGTGCCATCGTTAAAGCAATATCACCTGTTCCGGGGGGCATGTCTACGATCAAATAATCCAAATCATGCCAGGCTGTTTGCGTAATCAATTGCGTTAGTGCCTGTGTCGCCATAGGACCACGCCAAATCGCTGGTGCATCCTCTTGCATTAAAAAACCCAGCGAGTTTGTCTGGATGCCATGCGCTTCTAGGGGCTTCATGGATTTACCATCAATAGAGCGTGGGCGCTCGTTAATTCCCAGCATGATTGGCGCACTCGGACCATAGATATCAGCGTCTAAAAGACCAACCTTAGCACCTTGTTGGGCTAAGGCTAAAGCCAAGTTCACAGAAGTTGTACTTTTACCAACCCCCCCTTTGCCCGACGCCACAGCAATGATATTGCGTACATTCGGTAAAGGGCGCAAACTATCTTGTACGGCGTGCGTTTGTATACGTGCATACACGCTGAGCTTAGCGACTTCCAAACCTAATGGAGTAACCGCCTCTTGAATTCGTTGCTTTAATACCCCATCTGCATCATATAGCGGATAAGATAATGTTAAGCTTAATGTCAGCTTGTTGTCCGTTAACTGAATTTCACAGCTCTGCGAGGACACATCCAGCTTTTTATGGGTATTGGGATCAATTACCGCAGCAACGGCAGATAAAATTTGTTCGTTAGTTACATTCATTGGTTAACAAACCCTAAAAAAATGACTAACACGCTAAAACTAGCGTACTAGAGGAATTATCTTCTTCAAAAAGTGTCATACACTATTATGAATACATTTAATCAGATTCTACGCTCTATCCTCTTCTTTGTATTAACGCTTGTAGGGATGTTCATGGCGGCTATCTTTATGGTGTCTACCGCCATTGCTGTCGCTATTTTATACATTGTAGCGCGCATCAGCGGGCGTCCTTTTGCGTTCAAATCCTACTGGGAAAAACGTCGTCCCCGTCGTTATAGTCCCTCTTCATTTAGCCCAAAAACGGCGGCTCGCGCCACAACGGCACGTAGCCCCCAAAACGTGACAGACATAGAAATGCGCGAAATTCCTTAAAAAACTAACGGTTTTTCGCGGCATCTGCTATGCTTGCCTAGCATAGGTTAGGCGAACTTACATCAGTCGCTACCTAGCTGTCATATATTTTTACCATTTTGTTTGATTGGCTCGCCTTTGGCGGGCTATAGCCCTTTATAGGTTTTAGATTTATGTCGCGCACGATATTCGTTACTACCGCACTCCCATATGCTAATGGTTCCTTCCACATCGGTCATATTATGGAATACATCCAAGCCGATATCTGGGTGCGCTCAATGCGAATGTCCGGCCATACAGTGCATTTTGTTGGGGCGGATGACGTTCATGGTGCGCCCATTATGCTCAAAGCCCAAAACGAAGGGATCACTCCAGAAGAGCTGGTCGCTAAAGTCGCAGCCGAACGCCCTTTGTACTTGAATGGCTTTCATATCGAGTTCGATCATTGGCACCGTACCAACTCCCCTGAAAACGTTCAACTCTCACACGAAATCTACAATAAGCTCAAAGCCGCTGGCTTTATCGAAAGCCGGGTTATCGAACAGTTTTATGACCCCGTCAAGGGCATGTTCCTGCCCGACCGTTATATTAAGGGCGAGTGCCCTTCATGTGGCGCCAAAGAGCAATACGGTGATAGTTGCGAGGCCTGTAGCTCTGTTTACTCGCCCACCGATCTCATCAACCCTTATTCAACATTAAGCAACGCACGTCCCGAACTACGTAGCTCCGAGCATTTTTTCTTTAAACTCTCGGACCCTCGTTGTGTGGCCTTCCTCCAAGAATGGACCACAGGCACCGACCCAAACGGACGTCCACGTTTGCAGTCCGAAGTTCTCGCCAAAACTCGCGAATGGCTAAGTAACGAAAATGGCGAAGCTGCTCTATCTGACTGGGACATTTCCCGCGATGAACCGTATTTTGGGATTCCTATCCCCGATGCCCCCGGCAAATACTTCTACGTTTGGCTAGATGCTCCCGTTGGCTACTTGGCCTCGCTCAAATCCTACTGCCAAGAAAAAGGCTTAGATTTTGACGCTTTAGTCGACCCAAACGGCAATACTGAGCAAGTCCACTTTATCGGCAAAGATATTGTGTACTTCCACGCCCTATTCTGGCCCGCTATGCTTAAGTTTTCTGGGCGCAAAACACCAGACTCTTTACGCGTACATGGCTTTATCACTCTAAGCGGCGAAAAAATGTCTAAAAGCCGCGGTACCGGCATTTCACCATTACGCTACTTAGAGCTTGGTTTAGATGCGGAATGGATGCGCTACTATATTGCTGCTAAGCTTAACTCCCATGTGGAAGACGTAGACTTTAACCCCGATGACTTTGTGGCGCGTGTTAATAGCGACCTGGTGGGTAAATACGTCAATATCGCCAGCCGAGCCGCTAACTTTATTGGTAAGTTTTTCGATGGCCAGCTCGGTTATGTTGGGGACACCAGCGCCATGCAGGCCGAATTCAAAGAGCTTGCCCAAACCGTTAGCCATAATCTAGAGATTGGCGAATACGGTCGTGCCGTTCGTCAAATCATGGGCTTAGCCGATAAGATCAACCAGGCTTTTGATAATGCCCAGCCGTGGGTTTTAGCTAAAGGCATTGCCGAGGCTTCTGAGCAAACCAAAGCCCAGTTGCAAGACATTTGCTCGCGCGCCATCGCCGGGTTTAAAGCCTTATCCGTAATGCTTAGCCCCATTGTGCCCGCGTTAACCCAGCGCGTTGCTACCGAACTCTTTGGCATGGATCGCCGCTTTGTCTGGGCAGATGCCGCTACCCTCCCCACATCGATCGCTCGCTTTAAGCACCTTTTACAGCGGGTAGATCCCAAGCAAATGGATGCCCTTTTTGAGCCGGCAGAAGTTGAAATGGAAACCCCTACTCCAGGCGGTGAAGCCATTGCCGAGACCATCGACTTCAAAGACTTCATCAAAGTCGATTTACGCGTAGCAAAAATTGTAGAGTGCACAGAGGTCGAAGGCTCTGATAAATTATTGCGTCTCATGTTAGATGCCGACGAAGGGCGCTTACGCCAAGTTTTTTCCGGTATCAAGTCTGCCTATAAACCCGAAGACTTAGTGGGCAAGCTCACTGTATTGGTGGCCAACCTAGCTCCTCGTAAAATGCGTTTTGGCGTATCTGAGGGCATGGTCCTAGCAGCTAGCCACGCAGATGAAAAGGAAAACCCGGGGCTCTACATACTGGAGCCGCACAGCGGCGCCAAACCTGGCATGCGAATTAGCTAATAATCATTCTCATTCAAGGCACTAATAAAAATTAGTGCCTTTTCTTTTACCACCATCGCCTCTGGCATTGATTGTTTTCTATTTATTCTGAATTACACCATGGAAAAAATCCGTACCCAAGACCTTAAACGCACGCGCGCAGCCACGCGCTCAACCATGGTTAGCGTAGTCGTCAACCTCATTTTATCGCTGCTCCAATTACTCATCGGGTTATTTGCCAAGTCACAAGCCTTAGTCGCCGATGCAATTCACTCCCTTTCCGATTTGGTGTCAGATGGCATTGTGTTAATCGCTAATAAACACAGTGCCAAAGGCCCGGATGAGAACCACCCCTACGGTCATCGGCGCTTTGAGACCGCCGCCACGTTAGCTGTTGGTGTCATTCTTTTACTGGTCGGAGCAGGCATGCTCTGGAATAGTTTTAGCAAACTACAAAACCCAGACCTGATTGAAAAAGTACACCTCATTGCCCTACCGGTCGCTATTATTGCCTTAGTCGCCAAAGAACTCCTATTTCGCTACTTATTACGGGTAGCCAAAAACGTACGCTCCACCATGCTTGCCGCTAATGCTTGGCATGCTCGCTCTGATGCGGCCTCTTCTTTAGTTGTTGCAATCGCCATTGTTGCTAATGTAATGGGCTTGCCCATTGCTGACCCGCTCGCCGCTCTAGTGGTTGGCTTAATGGTATTTAGAATGGGCTGGCGTTTTTCTGTGGACGCTTTTAAAGACTTAATGGATCAGGCCGTAGACGATGAAACCGAAGCTAAAATTAAACAGTTAATCCTAGAAACACCGGGGGTACTTGGTCTGCATGATCTGAAAACCCGTAAGCTCGGTGATATGATTTGGGTAGAAGTGGATTTAGAAATGAATGGCCAACTCACTATCTACGAAGGTCATGATATTGCTGAAGCCGCACGTAAGCGTGTGATGGAAGCTTTACCCGTATTAGATGTCATGACGCACTTTGATCCTGTAGAACACTATCAATCCTCAAAATGAACACCTCTACTGCTATTGATGAGTTTATTGCTGGGCGAGAAAGCTGGGGGCAAGAACAGCCAGCCCACCACCGCCATATTATTACCCTGTTTGGGTTATTTGGGCGTCCAGCGGGCAAAGCTTTTCCTGTTGCCGCCATTGTGCATCTTATTCATTTATTAGGTGCAGAGCCATCTAGCATACGCTCTTCGATTTCCCGCTTGAAAAAAAAAGGGGTTTTGGTCAGTAAAAAAACCCATACAGGTAACGGTTATGCCCTAAATGAAGAGCTAGAACCCCATCTTCAAGCAGGGGATGTACGTATTTTTACACCGACCTCAGCCAGTATTGGTGACCCCTGGCTCTTGGTCTCATTTTCAGTACCCGAAACCGAGCGCAAAAACCGTCATAAAATTCGTACAGGCTTATCACGTATTGGCTTTGGGGCGGTGGCCTCGGGCCTATATATAGGTCCAGCCCGTCTCAAAGCCGAAATCTCGGCCTATGTACGCGAACATGGGCTCTGGGACTATATGAATTTTTTTATTTGTCAGCCCAGTGGTTTAATGGATTTAAAAAACAAAATCCCTAAATGGTGGGACCTAGACGCCATAGCCCACGCTTATCAAGGTTTTGTGGATCAATATCAACCCGCTATTGCTCTATGGCAAGACAAAGTCAAACAAGGCCAAGTAGACCATGCAGAAGCCTTTAAGCTTTACTTGCCCATGATGACGCAGTGGCGTCGGCTGCCTTATTTAGACCCGGGCTTACCCGCGGAACTGCTGCCCCAGAACTGGATAGGGTTTGCAGCACGTAAAGTCTTTAATGACTTATATCGTTTACTGCAGGCACCCGCTACCCAGTATGTCATGCCGCTTATTACAGCTTAATCGTTGTCTTGCCCCCGCACAAAATCCACCAGATGCGTTCGCCATTTTTGCGACTCGGCTTCAAAAATCTCTGGGCTCAAGCCCTGTAACATAGGAGCATCAGCCCAATCCGCCCAATTACCAAACTGAAAAGGCAAATCAAAACAATGCCCACTATAAAAACCAGCAAGTGGGCTCTCTAGGGTAAAAGGCTGAAATACAACCCGTTTACCTTGGGCGCTTAATGCCTGCGCATACTGATAAGGAAAACGCTGAAACTGACGCCATGACGAGGCTTTTACAATCTGTCTGTAAGGGGTTAAACCCGATGCGGCACCCGCGTACTTGCCCTGTTTTTTTAACACAGGCGGTAAATCCTGCAATGACCAATGCTGTAACACCTGGTCCACCTGCTCTTGGGTTACGGTTTTGTAATCATCCCTGTCAAAGAAAAATGCAGAAGACTCATCCGCCGTGTAGCGAATATACCAAGCTTGAGCATGACTATGCTGCGCCGCCCACTCCGGCTCCAGAAAAGCAGGAGGAATATCAGGCCCTTCTGTAGGTAGAAAAGCAGAAGGAGCATAACCCAACTGAAATGGGTGCTGCGGTAAAGCCTGCATGCCTAGACGAAGAAGCGTTGTGGCAGAGCAAGCCAAAACATCCACGCCTGTCTGATTCATCCCATGCCAAACCGTTTGCTGCTGCGACACCGTCCAGGGCGCCCTTGTCCCCATACTTAGTAAAGCCACGCGATCGATCATGCCCTTGAACTCTGGCAAAGTCGAGAGTAAATGCGCATACCAGCCCCCTGCAGACTGCCCTGCCACACACAAGCGAGTCGGATCCCCCCCAAAGCCAGCAATGTGCTTGACCACCCAATGCAAACCTAGACGTAAATCATCAACGGGTAACGACCCTATTGCTGTGGTTTGTGCATGAGCTAAAGCACCAAGTCTATAGCTGACATTCACAACAACAATTCCCTGCGCAGCTAAACGCGCACCCTCGTACCATGGCATGGCACCGCCCCCAGTCAGCCAGGCGCCCCCATGAATAAAGACCAGCACTGGTAAACGCTCTGCCTGTGCAGGGGCCCAAACATTAACAAAAAAAGCATCCTCTGACTGGGGGTTAGCTTTAGCTGTTCCCATAGAGCTAGCTAAACGGCTCGGCAACTGCGGAAAAATGGGCACATCATGCAGCTGGCTCACTGCCAGCTGTCCCGACGCAGGGACAGCCGGTTGAAACCGTTCCGTGAGCTGCGCAAAGCGCACGCCATACCAACCATTTACCGTAACACCATCCAATACTTGCGAGGCGGATACTTGTGGGGAAAAAGGGCTAGGGCTCATAGCTTAGTGGAAATAAAAGGGGTCTCGGTGATAGCATTACCATGCAGCTCGTACCCCATAGGAGCCGTAATGGACGCATGGCGAGTGCCTGTATTCACATCGCGCCACATCCGCCCCAATACACTGTTCTCAGCAAAAGCGGCCGTACCGTGTAACCAACATAACTCATTCATGGCTGCGACAAGCTCATGACCAGCATGTCCAATACCAGCTCGGTGCCGCGCTCTTTGCTCTAAAGGCATTGGCTCATGCCCAGACGCCGCACGATCAATGGCCGCTGCGGAGCGCTCTAACAGCAACCGAGCCCCATCAATTTTAATACTTGTCGCACCCAGATTTTGTACAAACGCCCCCGAGTCAGACTGCTTTGTATAGTGTGTATACGTAATGCCGCGCTTATTAGCTAAGCCTGCCGTGTAATCAAACCCTGCATACGCTGCACCAACCGATGGGGCTTGAATGGTCGTAGACATGGTTAAATGCGGTGTTAAGCGTCTACCAAACGTTTCTTGCGCTTCGCGCTCGGGGTCCATGCCCATTAATGCTTCAAACGTAATGACTCGGTTATGCGGTACCCACAAGTCTTCTGCAATCATCGTATTTGATCCTGAGCCACGCATACCTATGGTGTACCACGTGTCTTGAATTTCAAACTCATCACGACGCATTAACACAAAACCCACTCGAGAGGTATCAGGGTCCTCGGCACTACGCTTGATATATAAAATGCCTAATGCCCAATGTGAATGATTACTATTCGAAGCAAAAGGCCATTTTCCTTTAATGCGCCACCCCTGTCCATCAGGCACCGCAGTTCCTTGAGGCTGAGCAAAAATAGAAGCAGAGCGTATCGGCCCATTCGCAAAGACTTCATCAAGCACTGCATCCTCATAGCGGTTCGTCAACATGACGGAGCCATTAGAAATCACCACACACCACGCGGCACTGGGATCGTAATAGCCAATAGTTCGCGCCACCTCAAAGAGCATTTGCGCCCCGCCCTCATAGCCACCATAACGCTTCAATGTAGAAATATCCCAAGCACCTATTTGCTCCAGCGCCTCGACCGAGGCTTGGGGCAATAGACGCTGACGATCGGCAACCACTGCCTGCTCTCTAAGCAAAGGGCCAATTTCGTGTACCCGCTGCACCATTTGCTCTACTTCTTCACGCGCAGGTGGCTGTGACATAACAATTCGATTATCAGTGGCTAAAAGCGACATTATCTTCCCCTAATAAAAACATGCAAAATATATACGACCGTCTGTTATATGCAATATTAGAACAAGATAGACAGATTCTATTACTATGGTTTTCCCTCAAATCTTTATTTATCAGTAGACCCAACTCCCCTTTAAGCATAAAGGTTTTCCCTAGGTTTGTTGCTATTTTCTGTTGATCGCACAATACTTGCACTATAAACCTATTAAAAACCTGTTTACTTTGAGCGCAATCGTTTTGGCATGAAGGATAAAGATATGACTGGAGACCACCACTTTGATCAGGCCCAACTACGCGAAGCTTTTGGACTGTTCCCATCGGGTGTAGCCGCTATTGCCGCACAACATGACCATGCACCGCACGTGATTGTGGCCTCTAGCTTTTCTGTGGGTGTTTCTTTACAACCACCTCTAGCGGCTTTCTTTGTTCAGAAGCACTCCTCTACTTGGCGCTTTTTACAACATGCGGAACGCCTAGGCGTATCCATTCTGAGTTATGAGCATGCACAGATTTGCCGTCAATTGGCAGGACAAGATAAAAACCAGCGCTTCGAAGGGGTGGATTATCACATCACAGCAACGGGTGCCATTCAACTCGCAAAAGCCCCCATTTGGTTTGAATGTTCTATTTACGATGTCCATCCTGCGGGGGACCATCTTTCTGTACAACTACTAATTCAAAAACTGAACATACAAAAAGACACCACCCCACTGGTTTATCATCAGTCACGCTTTTTCCCCTTAGACGCCACCACGACCGCCTTATCGGCCTAAATGTAATTTTATTATTGATAAATAGGAGACCGTCCCGTGCTAGTAGAACGTATCGAAGGTAAATGGATTGCTGATTTTGTAGAGGTTTTTCAATTATGCCAAGTCAAACCCGGTGAAAGCGCGGCGATCTTATCCGAATCCCAATCACGCCCTATCTTGCCTCAGCTAGCGGAACTGGCGCTTAGCCAACTGGGAGCGCAAGTCTTTCATATCACAATCCCATCACCCCGTAATCACGAGGCTGTACCCTTACGTTCTACAGGCACCTCGCTGGCTTTAGCTAATCACCCTTCTGTCATACAGGCATTAGCGCATACTTCCTTTGTCGTGGACTGCACTGTAGAAGGGTTATTGCATGCCGTAGAAAGAAATGCGCTATTAGCTCATGGTGCACGTATTATGATGATTAGTAACGAGCACCCAGAAATTCTTGAGCGTGTTAAACCCAGCCTAGAAGTCCACAAAAAAAGCCAAATCGGCGGGCAAATGATCAGTACTGCCAGCACCATGCATGTTAGCTCTGCAGCCGGCACCGACTTAACCGTGGATTTAACAGATGTTGTAGGAAGAGGCAGTGCAGGCATCGCCGATAAACCAGGCAGCTTTGGGTATTGGCCTGCCGGTCTTTGTATTTGCTACCCAAGCAACGGCAGCGTCAATGGCAGGGTCGTCTTAGACCGCGGGGATCTTAATCTAACGTTTAAGCGCTATCTGGAATCCCCCGTCACGCTCCATATAGAAAACGATTTTGTGGTGCATATTGAGGGCACAGGCGTGGATGCCGAGTTGATTCGCTCCTATTATGCCAACTGGAAAGAACCCGATGCCTATGCCGTCAGCCATGTCGGCTGGGGTATGGCTCCCGCAGCACGTTGGGACGCCATGGTCATGTATGACAAACGTGATACCAATGGCACCGAACAACGTGCTTTTGCAGGCAACTTTTTAATCTCTACGGGCGCTAATCCTGCCGCGAACCGTTTTAGCTCATGTCACTTTGATTATCCCATGCGTAACTGCACGGTGCGCTTAGACGATACGATTGTTGTGAAAGAAGGGGTGTTGCAAGGAGAGCTGGCGTAACCTTTTGCTTAAGCGTTTTCTTTAACCGCCTTTTTTACTATTCACCTTTGTATGTCTACTCGATATCGACTACTTAGCTTTCATCAAAGCCAAAGCTCAAGGCCTGCGTTTCTATCTCAAATGCGCAGCGCAACACATCAGCGCGACATGATATTACGCGCCACTTCTGCCCACGCCCTGCAATGGCGTTACGCTAGTGTTAAGACGGAGCACAGTGCCTTACCCAGCATCGCCCACTGGGTCAATGAGGTTGATTTTGCATCGCTTGCCCATGCCCATGCGTGGGCTGATGAAATTAAGCAGCTACCGATTTTGGCCTCGAGCTTAGTGTTCTACGCCATCGGAGAGGTGCTGATACCAAAACAACCCGATAACCACTCCACCCCACCGCTTTTGGTGTTTCGCTTTGCCAAAAAATCCGCTTTGCTGAACCATACCCAATTTAGTCAATACTGGCGTGACACCCATGCGCCCATAGCTTGTGCTAGCCCACATTTACAACGCTATGAACAAGTCCATACCATCGCGTCATCAGATTCAGCATGGCATTGGGACGGCTTTACGGTTTCGTGTTTTAATGGCATTGAGGAAATGCATCAGCATGCACAACACCCAGCAGGACAAGCAGCGGCATACGATACAAAGCATTTTTTAACGCCAACCGCCCAACCCTATGTGGTGAGCCACAAAGAAGGACAAATTCAGCTGGGTTAAGTAGGAAGATTAAGAAGATGGAGCGGGTGAAGGGGATCGAACCCTCGTCTCGAGCTTGGGAAGCTAGCGTTCTACCATTGAACTACACCCGCACTGATGATGCCTGCTAAAATAAGCAGTTAATTCAACCATTATAGCGCAAAGCCAACTAATTGCATCATGAATTCTGAAAAAAACCCAAAAAACTTTGGTCATATTAAAAGTTTTGTCTCTCACCGTGCCCACATGACGCCGAGTCAGCGCGATGCGTTTGAGCGACTTATGCCTGTATGGGGGCTTCCCTATCAGGATCACACCCTTGATCTCGAAGCCACCTTTAAACGCCAAGCCCCTACTATTCTTGAGATTGGCTTTGGCATGGGGGAAACAACCCTAAAAATCGCTCAAGCCCGCCCCGAGGATAATTTTCTCGGCGTGGAAGTTTTTCCTTCTGGTGTGGGTGCTTTACTAAAGCGCATCGAAGAACACCAGGTCGAAAACATTCGTATTATCCAACACGATGCGGTTGAAGTCCTGCGCGATATGATCTTGCCCGCTACACTTGCGGGCGTGCATATTTATTTCCCTGACCCGTGGCCTAAAAAGCGTCACCATAAGCGGCGCCTAATCCAGCCTCCATTTGTGCAACTACTAGCAAGTCGCCTAGCTCCTGGTGGCTACATTCACTGCGCTACAGATTGGGAAAACTATGCAGAGCAAATGTTAGAGGTCCTCTCGCAAAGCCCGCTACTTACCAATCAGCATGATGGCTTTGCCCCCCGTCCAGACTATCGCCCTCAAACTAAATTTGAGACCCGCGGGCTACGTTTAGGTCATGGCGTATGGGATTTGATCTTTACCCGAAACCAACACCCCAATCCCGACACCCTCATCTTGGAGAAATAGATGAACATCATTCTCAATGGTAAAAACCACCAAAGTCAGGCTGCAACCGTTTTTGAGCTCATCGAAGAACTCGGCTACGTGGGAAAGCGTATTGCCGTGGAACTTAACGGTGAAATTGTCCCCAAAAGCCAGCATGCAACCACGGCCTTAAACGAAAATGACCAATTAGAAATTGTCGTAGCAGTCGGGGGAGGCTAAGCGTCTCTAACAATCATTAACAATACCTCTGTAACACTTTTAACACAGAGTGCGCATAATAGTAGGTAATGGCGTTTTCACTAACGCCCCACCCACAATTAGGAGTCCATAATGAGCGTTTTTAGCTTTTTAAAAAATGTTGGCGCCAAAATCCTAGGTAGCTCTGATACCACACCTGCCACCCCCGATGAGCTCAAAAAAGAACTCGCCAAACACCAGCTCGATGCAGAGGGCATCGAAGTACAAGTCGACGGCGACAAAGTCACTGTAACAGGCCCCGCCGCCTCTACCGAACAAGCAGAAAAAATCGTCCTCGCTCTGGGCAATACCATGGGTGTTTCCTCCGTCGAGAACAAACTAGATGTTGCCCAACCTGCTGCCGAAGCGCGCATGTATACCGTAAAATCCGGCGACACACTATGGAAAATTGCCGAAGAAATGTACGGTAAAGGCAATGGCGCCAAATACAATGTCATTTTTGAGGCCAACACGCCTATGTTGTCCCACCCAGATAAAATCTATCCTGGACAGGTTTTACGTATCCCTGAACTTGGCTAATTTTTGTTTTACCCCTCGGATTTCAGGTGTAAAAAAACCCCAATCGTCTAAAGCGAACTGGGGTTTTTTATTAAAGGGCAGCCTTTAGCGGCGACGCTTGCCTTTGCCTTTGCCACGGCCACCACGCCCACCGCCTAGCAGGCCGCCAAGCCCACTCATCATGCCACCGCCCATGCCGCCCCCGGCTAAACCACCCAAACCGCCTAGGCCACCCATGGCGCGCATCATTTTTGCCATACCGCCGCCCTTCATCTTTTTCATCACACCTTGCATTTGCTCAAACTGCTTTAACAGCTGATTGACCTCTTGGACGGGCACGCCCGCTCCCATTGCAATACGCCGTTTGCGCGATGCTTTGATTAGCTCCGGTTTGGCGCGCTCTTCGGGCGTCATCGAATTAATGATGCCCTCGGTGCGACGAATGTGCTTGTCTGCTTCACCACCTTGTAATTGCTCGGCTGCAGAAGCAAATTGTGCGGGCAGTTTTTTTAGTAATGAGCCCATATCGCCCATTTTTTTCACTTGTTGAAGCTGATCTTTAAAATCATTCAAATCAAACCGGTCACCCGCTTTGATCTTTTGGGCCATTTTTTCAGCTTCAGCAATGTCAATATTGCGCTGAGCTTGCTCGACCAAGCTCACAATATCGCCCATACCTAAAATGCGCTGCGCCATGCGCTCTGGGTGAAAAGGCTCTAGACCATCTAGCTTTTCTGACACCCCAACAAACTTCAGAGGCTTGCCGGTGATATGTCGAACAGATAGCGCCGCTCCCCCACGCGAATCACCATCTAGCTTAGTGAGTACCACCCCGGTTAATGGCAATACCTCGGCAAAAGCTTTAGCCACATTCACCGCATCCTGCCCCTGCATGGCATCCACCACAAACAGGGTTTCAATGGGATTCACCGTGTCATAAAGCAGGCGTATTTCCTGCATCATGGCCTCATCAATACCTAAACGACCGGCCGTATCCACAATCAACACATCATAGTGATGGCGACGTGCATGATCCACGGCGCGCAGAGCAATCTCTTTAGGTTGCTCGGAAGAGCTGGAAGGCAAAAAATCCACGCCAACCTGTGCCGCTACGGTTTCCAGCTGATCAATCGCGGCGGGGCGATACACGTCCGCACTCACGACCAGCACTTTCTTTTTGCCCGTTTTACGGCCATTTTGTACATGACCGCCATCGGCGAGCCATTTAGCAAGCTTACCCGTTGTAGTGGTTTTACCCGCCCCTTGAAGCCCTGCCATTAAAATAACAGCAGGAGGCTGGGTGGCAAGGGATAACTCAGCGGCCTGCTCGCCTAAATCCCCTCCCATTAAGCTTGTCAACTCTTTATGAACCATCCCGACCAAAGTTTGGCCAGGGTTAAGAGAATCAGCGACTTCTTGCCCCAATGCCTGCTCTTTGACGTTCGCAATGAACTCTCGCACCACGGGCAGCGCTACGTCCGCTTCTAAAAGCGCCATGCGGACTTCGCGCAGCATCTCCTGCGTGTTAGATTCAGTCAATCGGGCTTGTCCACGCATTGTTTTTACAACACGTGCCATGCGCTGGGTAAGATTTTCAAACATAAGTCTGGTTTCGCTTAAACTATAGAATAGAGGAGACAGATTAAATATGGTTTACTGTGGCATCGTGCCTGAAAACTTTTACCTACCCTGTCAATAAATATGTCTGCAAGTATAGTATTTCATGGATTGGCGGCCATCGCCTATGCTGTATTGGCTTTGTCGTTGTGGCTGCCTATACAAAAATACCAACGCTCTCCAAAATTAGACCGTACTTTTAGAGCCGGCCTATTAGCCGCTATTATCATCCATGGTACGGGCTTGTTGTTAACCATTATTTTGCCACATGGGCTACATATTGGCTGGGCTTTAGCCCTATCCGCAGGGCTCTGGCTAGGTATGGTGGTATTTTGGTTTGAAAGTTTATATCTGCGGCTAGATAGTTTGCTGCTTATATTACTACCTACTGCCGCCCTCGTCAGCCTTATTGCCACCTTATTCCCAGAAGGCATTGTAGTCCATCATGCCAACAGCGAATGGCTACGTGTGCATTTACTGATCGCCTTATGTGCTTATGGCCTGGCAGGCGTAGCCGCTATGCATGCTATTTTAATTACCGTATTAGACCGACAGCTGCATCGTCCCGTCCAGGCTGCCGGTCAGCAAAACACATGGTATCGTGCATTGGACAGTATGCCCCCCTTAATGGTCCAAGAGGATTTACTCTTTAGACTGATTCGTATCGCTTTTTTTGTCCTAACCCTTACCGTAATCACAGGCATGGTTGTATCATTACGGTTAGCGAATCAGCTTATCCCTCTAGACCACAAAACCCTCTTTACCTTGCTTTCTTGGGTAACCTTTGGCGGGCTACTTATCGGGCGCCAGCTTCGTGGTTGGAGAGGGCGTATTGCACTTCGCTGGACGCTGGTGGGGTTTAGCTTTTTACTATTGGCCTATACCGGCAGCCGTTTTGTGTTAGATGTTATTTTACAGAGAGGTCCTTTTGGCTAAATTGCTGTTGTGGGTGGTAGTCATTATTGCAGCCCTGCTTGTCACTCGAATGATTACCCATAAAAAAACACTCGGGCAACGCCCTAAAAAACCCGTTTCTCGACACCAAGCCGAGCCCATGGTACGCTGCGCCCATTGCGGTATTTATCTTCCTCGCTCCGAAGCTCTAATGAGCAATGATCACACGTGGTGCAGCTTGGACCACGCTAAGCTTGGTCCCCGTCACTAATGCGTTATATCGATCGTCACGGCTGGCTCTGCCCCCAACCAGGCATACGTCACGCCCCCTCGCCTAATGCAAATGCTCGCCCTTCCGGCGTCGATCCTTATTTATTGGTGATTCACAATATCAGCCTTCCCCCCAATCAGTTTGAGGGGGACGCCATCATTCGTTTTTTTCAAAACCAGCTAGATTTTGATGCCCACCCATGGTTTGAACACATACGTGGGGTTCAGGTCTCGGCTCACTTTTTAATTCGACGAGATGGTGAAATCATCCAGTTTGTTTCTACCCTAGATCGGGCCTGGCATGCTGGGCAGTCTTTTTTTCAGGGAAAAGAAAACTGCAATGATTTCTCTATCGGTATTGAGCTCGAGGGTACCGACACCATCCCTTACAGTGATAGCCAATACGAACGCTTAGCCTGCCTGACCAACATACTGAGCCAGCGCCACCCGCTGCGAGCTGTCTATGGCCACGAGCATATCGCACCAAAGCGTAAAACGGACCCTGGCCCTGCTTTTGACTGGTGGCGCTACGCTAAGCTTTGTCAGCTGCCTTTGCGTTGTTTTGCGCTCGACTAATATGCGTCCCCCAAACAATCACGCTGTATAGCATCCAGGTTATGACACCCCGCTAAAGCCATTGTCACCTCGAGCTCTGTGCGCAAAATATGTAGCACATGCGCCACCCCTGCGGCTCCTGCAGCGGCTAACCCATACATATACGGGCGGCCAATCAACACCGCTTTTGCACCAAGCGCTAAAGCAATAAACACATCTGTACCACGCCGAATCCCACCATCAACCAATACCGGTATCGACGCCCCCACAGCCTGCACCACAGCAGGTAAAGCCTGTAATGGCGTAGGAGCAGTATCCAAAACACGCCCCCCATGATTAGACACCACAATACCCGCAGCGCCTATTTCCAGAGCCTGTCGTGCATCACCGGGGTGCAGTATGCCTTTTAAGAATACAGGCAAGGGGCAATCTTGGATAAACTCCGCCACCTGTGCCCACGTTGGTGCCGTCTGCAAAAAACCCGTACCAAACAATGGACTTTGCCCCGCTTGCGACACCAAAGCTGGCTGCGGTGCAAAACCACGTAAATTCACTGCCTCCACCCCTGCAGGCAAACAAAACTGGGCTCGCTGCTCTCTGTTACGTACCCCATTAACTGGCGCATCCACCGTTAATACGATTGCCTCGACACCTAACTGCACCGCCTGCGTTAATAAGCGTGCGCTCGCTTGTTGATCTGGTTGCCAATACCATTGCAGCCACTGCGGGCCAGGTGCTTGAGCAGCCAAAACGGCTAAATCCGTGGAAGACTGCATACTAACCACAAAAGGGGTTTGCATTGCCGCCGCCGCTAAAGCGGTGGCTAGCTCGCCCTCGGGATGCGCCAAGCGCTGATAAGCGACAGGCGCTAAGAAAATAGGATAAGCGTATTCTTTCCCTAACAGGCTCACTCGGGTATGGGCGGCAGTTAAATCACGTAAAACGCGTGGCCAGATCTGATAACGCTGATAAGCCGATTCATTACGGTGCAATAAACGCTCATCGGCCGCCCCCCCTGTTAAATAAGCCCAAGCTTGGGGCGTCATACGTGCCTGAGCATAAGAAATATAATCAGCAACCGTCACAATCTCTGCCGGAATCTGACTCAAAGGTGCTAAAGGAGTCGTCATCACAGCTCCGCCCACTCACGTAGTAGGTTATGGTAAACGCCACTTAATACCGCAAGCTGCGGATGCTGGCTATTCGTGGCGGCTATCGCTTGAATACTCTGATCCAAATCCCACAACATACGTCGCCGGTGCGCTTGGCGTACCATACTCTGCGCCCAAAAAAAGGAAGCCAGCCTCGTGCCAGCAGTTACTGGGTTCACTCTATGCAAACTGGTCCCTGGATACACCACCATATCGCCCGCATTTAATTTAATCGACTGTGTCCCATAGGTATTTTCAATCACCAGCTCTCCCCCCTCGTATTCATCGGCATCGCTCAAAAACAAGGTAGAAGATACATCAGTGCGTAAACGCGCCTCTGTGCCCGCAATAGGAAAAATAGCGTTGTCAATATGATTCCCATACGTACCACCCCCCTGATAGCAATTAAATCGAGGGGGCAGTATTTTTGCAGGCAAAGCCGCCGCAATATAAGTGGGGTTATTTTGCAAAATATGCAGTAAAAACTGCCCCACTTGCAAACCTACCGGACTGGTTAGCGGTAACTGTAGATTAGCTTTAACATGTTGTGCTAAATAGCCGGCTGTTTTTTTTCCGTCCTCCCATTCAGCGCTGAATAATGCCTGTCTACAATCTTGCACCTGCTCAGGTGTTAAAACATGTTTAATGGTGATCAGCATGGCTTTCCCTTAATGCAAAAGCCGCCCCAGATGGGGCGGCGTCTATGCGGTATCAATGCACGATTTACTCAAAGCGGTAGGTCGCATTCAACATATAAGAACGACCTGGCCCCACATTCGCAAATAATCCCACATGCGAAGCATCATACACCCGTGTGTTAGTGATGTTATTGACATTAAACTGGAGATTAAAGTTTTTAGTCACATCATAACGCACCATGGCATCATAAACCGTGTGCGATGGGAGTTGTAATACGTTAGCATCGTCAACAAAACGTTTACCCACATAAGTCACACCACCCCCAACGGTCCAATCAGGCTGGACTTTATAGGTTGTCCACAAAGAGGCGCTGTTTTTGGCAATGAATTTAATTTGGTTGCCATCATAAACGGCTTCTTTATTGCGGTATTTTTTGATCTTAGGATCTAAGTAAGTATAACCTGCCCAAATATCCCACTTGGGCGTGATCGCGCCTGTGGCACTCAGCTCCAAGCCGCGAACCCGATTGCTTCCAGATAGCGAGACATCCCCCGTAGCCGGATCGGTAGAACGCGCATCCGTTTTATCGGTCTGGAAAACCGCCGCGGTCAACGACAAACGCTCGTCCATCACATCCCATTTTGTACCGAGCTCCCAAGAACGACTTTTCTCGGGTTTTAAATCATGCAGTTGTGCCCCGCCCGCTGGACCATCGGCTCCACCAGCCTGCCCAAAGTTTTCCCCCGCTGGGTTAGCTGAAGTACCGTAGGACAAATAAATAGCACCATTTTGAGCAGGCTTATACACCACCCCCGCCTGATAGCTCCAAATATTGTCATCACGAGCAATATGTTTCTTTGTATCAGCGACTTTAAACTTATCGTAGCGCACGCCCCCATTCAGTGACCACTGATCATTTAGCTCAATCGTGTCAAAAACATACAGGGACTGCGTTTTGATATGGCCATCTTTTAGTTTAGGGCCGTAATTAATCTGGCTGTTATATTGACGATGAGGATTCGGATGCCAGAACGAGTCGGTATCCCCGCCTGGGCCGCCTTCCATGGCTTTAGAGTAAATTTCTTCCTTGCTGAACTCTAAACCAGCCGCAAAATTATGCTTTAGTGACCCCGTAGTAAAGGAGCCAAACAAATCCGTCTGATTGATCAAGGACTCACTTTTACGCCAGCGCATACGATCCGCTCGGGTAAACTGCAAGCCAGCGTCTTCAGTAGCACAAGAACCACCCGCACCCGCGGCACAATTATCAAATGAAGGACGCGTATAAAGGTAGTGGTTTAAGCTTGTGCCGTAGCGGTATCAAATTTATTTTCACGAAAATCCACCCCCGCACGGCCGTAGTAGTTATCACGATCCACCTTAATGGGAGTGACACGATCTGGATTTGCCGCATTACGGAAAGGAATCCCCCAATCTGGGGTATCTTTGTTTTCAATATGCGCGTAGCTAAGAGTCACACGTGTAGGTGTACCCAAACCGAAAGCAATAGAGGGCGCAACCCCCCAACGATCCATTTCTACTTCGTTACGCCCAGGCATATCCCCCCCTGTGCGCATCAGGTTCAGACGCACGGCCCCTGTGTCCGAAAACACGTAGTTCCCATCCAGCGTTAAGCGATGTTGACCGCCATTGCCCACACCAGCTGTCGCTTCCGCAAAATCCTCTAGCTTAGGCGATTTGGTCACAAGGTTGATGCTGCCGCCGGTGCCCCCGCGCCCCGTGTATGCTGAGCTGGGTCCTTTTATAACTTCGACAGACTCTAGATTAAAGGTTTCGTGGGAGCCACGCGCATAATCGCGTAGCCCATCAATAAAAATGTCCGTGCTGGCTTCGTAACCACGAATAAATGGACGATCGCCCGTAGGGGTACCGCCCTCGCCAGAACCTAACGTAATGCCAGGTGTGGTGCGCAGCACATCTTGTAGCGAGGTCGCGCCGCGATCTTTAATCACCTCTTCAGGAATCACATTGATAGTACGTGGTGTGTCTAACAACGGTGCCGTCATTTTAGGCGAAGTCACCTCATGCGTTTGGTAGCCATCGATTGCCTGCCCCTGTACAGAAATAGTTTGTAACTGCTGTACCGTTGTATTTTCTTCGGTTTGTGCTATGGCAGGCATGGTTAGTGCACTGCAAATAGCGGTATACAGCATAGACTGACGAAACGATATCACCGTTTGACGGGGGTTAGACATGAGGCTTCTCCTATGAGCGAAACAAAGCATTTGTATAAATCGTGACAAATGATAATCATTATCATTAGCAAACGCAAATGGAATTCGATTCGCTCTCTTTTTGTTGTGAGTAGCCAACAAAAAAGCGGTGCCTAAGCACCGCTTTAATCACTATATAATTATTTGAAACTATTGTTGTAGCAACAAACGATTCAAGCGCTGAACAAAAGCGGCAGGCTCATCCAATAAAGCCCCCTCTGCGAGCATGGCTTGTTCTAAAAGCAAAGTAGCCCAATCTTCAAAATCCGCCTCGTCGACCTCGCTAATACGACGCACTAATTGATGATCCGGATTGATCTCTAGAATTGGCTTCACATCGGGGGTAGGTTGGCCGGCGGCTTGCAACATGCGCAGCAAATGTGGACTCATTTCATGCTCATCCACCACCACGCAAGCGGGCGAGTCCACCAACCGCCCAGTGACCCGCACTGATTTCACTTTTTCTCCTAGCGTTTTCTCAAGACGCTCCACTAGCGGCTTGAATTCCTCAGCGACCTTTTCTTGCTTTTGTTTTTCCTCTTCATCGGCCAGCTCTGCCAAATCTAAACCACCTTTGGCTACGGATACCAATGTTTTCCCATCAAACTCGGTAAGAAAAGACAGCATCCACTCATCCACGCGCTCACTCAGCAGCAAGACTTCAATGCCCTTTTTGCGGAATACCTCTAGGTGCGGGCTGTGTTTAGCTGCCGCGTACGAATCAGCGGTAACGTAGTAGATTTTGTCTTGCCCCTCTTTCATGCGCCCAATGTAATCGCTCAGTGACACATCCTGCACACTGCTGTCATTGTGGGTGGAGGCAAAGCGCAATAAGCCAGCAATGCGCTCTTTATTTGAGGTGTCCTCGCCTACCCCCTCTTTAAGCACTTGACCAAAAGTCTGCCAGAACTGTGTGTATTTATCTGGCTCGTTTTCGGCCAAGTCCTCGAGCAAAGAAAGCACTCGGCGTGCGGAGCCATCACGTATTGCACGTACATCTCGACTCTCTTGGAGAATTTCTCGTGAAACGTTTAAAGGCAAGTCGGCCGAGTCAATGACCCCACGCACAAAACGCAAATAATTCGGTAACAGCTGCTCGGCATCATCCATAATAAAGACGCGCTTCACATACAACTTGACACCACGTTTTGCGTCCCGGTCCCATAAATCAAACGGAGCGCGCTTCGGAATATAAAGTAACTGCGTGTACTCGGTACGCCCTTCAACACGGTTGTGGGTCCAAGCCAATGGATCTTCAAAATCGTGCGCAATATGTTTATAGAACTCAATATATTGCTCATCTTCGATGTCGTTGCGCGCACGTGTCCACAACGCATTGGCTTGGTTTACGGTTTCCCATTCATTGGATTTGATTTGCTCTTGTTTTTCAGCATCCCAATCCTCTTTACGCATCTGAATGGGCAAAGAAATATGGTCCGAGTAGCGGCGTAAAATAGCACGTAAGCGCCAGCCATCGGCAAACTCAGCATCTTCTTCACGCAAATAAAGGGTAATAGCGGTACCGCGGTCCGCTTTTTCGGCGGGCGCTACACGAAAATCCCCTTGACCCTCAGATTCCCATAATACCCCTTCGGTTTCTGGGGTACCGGCGCGACGGCTCAGCACCGAAACTTTTTCAGCCACAATAAACGACGAATAAAACCCAACCCCAAACTGGCCAATTAACTGGGCATCTTTTTGCTTGTCACCGGTGAGTTGACTAAAAAACTCCTTAGTTCCCGAGCGGGCAATGGTACCTAGGTTTTTCACCGCCTCATCGCGGCTCATACCGATCCCATTATCCGAAATGGTAATAGTGCGTTGCTCTTTATCGTACTCCACACGAATACGCATCTCGCCATCGCCTTCGAGCAAATCTGGATTATCGATGGACTCGAAGCGCAACTTATCGCACGCATCCGAGGCATTAGAGACCAGCTCGCGCAGGAAAATTTCCTTATTGGAGTACAACGAGTGAATCATCAACTGTAAAAGTTGTTTGACCTCTGTTTGAAAACCAAGGGTTTCCGCATTTTGTTGTTCGACTTGACTCATGATGACTCTTTCTAAACAAGTGGGTTAATCACATTGCTTAGCTAAATGGGGGTGATTCGATACATTTCAAGGCTACGTTATACTGTAGGCTTCAATGGGTAGCTGCAACAACAATAAAAAGCGCACCCTCCTATCCCTCTTGATTCATCCATAAAACCATGAAACAGGTCATTCAAGAACAAAACGCGCGCCCCATTAAAATCTGGACTCATGACATTGATCCAGCTGCACTCGAGCAATTAAAAAACATCTCTAAACTCCCCTTTGTTCATAGCCATGGGGTTGTCGCCATGCCGGATGTACACGTAGGTATTGGTGCCACCGTGGGCAGCGTGATTGCAACGGATAGCGCCGTAATTCCGGCGGCCGTTGGTGTGGATATTGGCTGTGGCATCAATGCGGTGCGCCTCTCACTCAAAGCCACTGATCTGCCTGACAACCTCGCCCCTATCCGCCACCAAATTGAACGTGATGTGCCTTTAGGAGCAGGAGGCGCGCACAAACATAAGAACATGCCAAAATTTGATCCCGAGCTGGCACAGCGCCTTCAGCAAATCACCACCAAACACCCGCGCTTAGAAAAAAATAACGCCCAAAAACAAATCGGAACGCTAGGTTCAGGCAATCACTTTATTGAAATCTGCTTAGATCAAAATGACGATGTCTGGGTCATGCTGCACTCAGGCTCACGTGGCATTGGCAATCTGATTGGACGCTACTTTATCGAAAAAGCTAAAAAGCGCATGGAAGCATTTGGTATCCAGCTCCCTGACAATGATTTAGCTTACCTACCCGATGACAGCGATGATTTTAAAGACTACGTAGAAGCAGTCCAATGGGCTCAAGATTACGCTTTTGAAAACCGACGTGTCATGATGGAAAAAACCATCGCCGCCATGCGCCGTCATATAAAAAAACCGTTTCAAATCACCCAAGAAGCCATTAACTGCCATCATAATTACGTCGAGCAAGAGAAACATTTTGGCCGCAAATTGTGGGTGACTCGCAAAGGGGCCATTCGTGCTCGCGAGGGCGATCTGGGTGTCATTCCAGGCAGCATGGGGCAGCGCAGCTACATTGTACGTGGCAAGGGGAATCTTGACTCCTATTGCTCTTGTGCCCATGGGGCGGGGCGTAAATTTAGCCGTAGTGCTGCACGCAAACATTTTTCTGTAGACGATTTACGCGCACAAACCGAAGGCGTGGAATGCCGCAAAGACGCCGCCGTCCTTGATGAGCTGCCAGCCGCCTACAAAAACATTGACGAGGTCATGGATAATCAAAAAGACCTCGTCGAAGTGCTACATGTTTTAAAACAAGTGGTATGTGTTAAGGGCGCTTAAAAATCCACTGTCATGCCAACAAAATAACGGCGACCATCTACCGCATGTGCCTGTGGAATATAATGGCCGTGGCATCACTATTTATATCGTCTTGGGTGATAAGCACATACTTAAATACTTAAGTAGTAACATGGATAATGCGTTTGCTGAGGAAACGGCTTCACGCAGTTGAACGAAAGTATCGAGGTCTACTACTTGAAGAGAGTCAACACCTAAGCTGTTTTATACAACTAATTGTTGCGCTAACAAAGGGTCCAGCCCTAGTTTTAGCTTTCAGCTGCCAGAGCCTCACTAAACAAGTCTCAATAGGCAGGACTGCTGCTACTTAAGGCAGCAATGATATGTAGTTGAGCCTCGTCATTAACCCAGCAAGCGGTGCCCAACGACCTGAAAAGGGTGTCGATAGTTGAATGCAGAGTAGAAGATACGGTTAATCGAGTATAAAGCCCTACACATCCAGTGTCCACGAATACAGCCGTGTTCGGCATTACACATCCGATAGAAGTGGCGGAAAAGGCGCTGCTTAAGAAGTGAAATGGTTGTTGGGTAGCGATTGAGCGCCGAGGGCTAGAGCTGACCGAGCCTAACAGAATTTATCGAATGCACGTGATTGGCTGGATGCCCATCAGCAGATGAATAATGTGCAGCAATGGAGCAAGTTGAATGCGCAGTTTCATAACTGTCTATATACACCTTCAATAAGGTAAGTTAATTTGTAAACACGTGACCGAAGCGGCTGAACATGAACGCTCTTATCAGGCACATTTGAAAATGCTAACAGCCTATAAAGACGGTTATGCAACCCGTGCTGCGAACTTGTTACATAAGGTAACCCTCAGGAACGTCCCACATCATGCATTAAGCCTGTTTGAAATACAGGTGTACTCTGCATGCATCGACAGGATCAGCCCTCAATATGCTGTTGACGTATTGGATGTGAATCCCACTGGCAAATAAGAGTTCAATAATGCGAGGAAATACCATTGGCCAATAATGAGCAAAGACCAAGCAGGCATCGATCAAGTTTAGCAGTCCATCACCGCGGCGCCAATGAAGCGTACCTAGAGTCGCTCAACCTTATCAAAACTATTCATATACTTACTAAGCGACCAAATGCAATGCCCCATTAAGATAATCCGCCCACCCAGATTGGCGCAAAGTGTCTGCAGTTAGATATGCACAAAATTGGTATAAGTAAGGCCTGATTACTGATCTTTGCCCAGCATAACAGCCTTGAAATACAGTCATTGCACTTAAGGGTAAATCCAAATAGGAATGCCTTCAAAAAATGGCAGGCACAAAAAGACACAGCGCACATTAAGGATAACCGCACCATACGCACAAAGGTAGTGGTGGGTGATGCAGAAAGCAAAATGGCGTGTAGAACATTCTACACGCCATTTTGTCCTGTTGCTAATTGCTTACAGACCCAGCTCGTCTGCAATATAACGTGCAATGGGTATAGCACCTGTTGCAGCAGGAGACGGCGCATTCAAAATAGCGGTAAGGCCGCCTGAATGATTAATCAAAAAGTCATCCACTAAGGAACCATCGGGGCGTACGGCTTGAGCGCGGTTAGCGCTGCGGTAAACACGTAGGTCAGACAAGATCACAGAGGGACAATACTTACGCACAGCATCCAGATAGACTTGCTTGAACAATGAGCTTTTAAGCTCATTCCAGACGGCACGTGGGTGTTTGGCTAACATTTTCCACAGACCAGAGTAGCTCAAGGCAGACCACGCGTCGCGCATGTCTACACTGAAATGACTGTATTTTTCTCGCGCCAAGGCCAAAACAGCGTTGGGGCCTACGGTGATAGTGCCATCAATCATAGGTGTAAGGTGTACTCCTAAAAATGGCAAGGTGGGGTCGGGTACGGGGTAAATCAGACTGTGTACAACGTTGTTTAGGTGTGGTGGCAACACAAAGTATTCGCCACGAAACGGCAAAATCCTAATGCCTGGGTCCAGGCCCAGCATGCGGGCAACGCGGTCCGAAGCTAACCCCGTACACGCAATAATGTGCCCTACTTTGATATGCTGATTACCGGCTTGTACACTGTAGGCCGAACCCACTTGGGAGACGGATGTCACCGGGGCGTTAAGCAGCACCGTGCTGCCCGCGTTTTCTACATCGGCCAGTAAAGCTTTGGTGATGCTCGCGTAGTCAGTAATGGCAGTTTCTGGAATACGTAGTGCGGCCAACCCAGTAATCGCGGGCTCTAACCTACCTAAGTCAGCTTGGGTAAGTTGTTCGGTGTGCACCTCGTTTTCGATGGCGCGCTGCTCAAGCTTGTACAGATTTTCTTGTTCTTGAGGTGTCGTTGCTACCAACAGTTTGCCGCGAGCTTCATAGCCAATATTACGGGCTGCACAGAAGGCTTTGATTTCACCTAACCCTTCTCGACAAAAACGCGTTTTTAAGCTACCGGGGGTGTAGTACACCCCAGAGTGCACTACGCCACTGTTGCGGCCTGTTTGGTGAAACGCCGGTTTGGCTTCTTTCTCGGCCACCAACACTCGGACTTGGGGGCGGCGTTTGACGATTTCAGCAGCCAGCGCAGATCCAACAATGCCTGCGCCAATAATGAGGTAATCGTATTTCATAGGTGGGAGATTCCTGTGACATTCTTTGTGCTTAGCTTTGGCCGCGCATGGATTCCCAACGTCGTCGTGTGGGCTGCATGTGTTCTACGACAAGATGGGCCAAGGTGGTGCGGTCTTGCTGCTCAATGGCATTTACCATGGCTGCGTGCTCAGAAGTCGCTTGTTCTAACCACTGTCTATCGGTCATACCGTAAGAGCGTATGGGGTTAGATGCCTCGGTGTAAAAAGCAATGGCTTTGCACAGGGTTTCATTGCCGCACAGCGCAAAGATCTGGCGATGGAACTCATCATTCATTTGATGAATAAGCCGAGGATTCGCCCCAACCGATACGGCTGCTGCGTACTGTATGTGTAACGTTTTCAATGCATCTAACTTGGCAGCAGGCACAGGAAACGGCATGATCATGACGGCTTCTTTTTGCAGTAAAGCGCGCAGGTGGTACAGCTCTTCTACTTCTTGAGTTGTGAAGTCTTTAACGCGGGCAGAACGAGAACGTGGTTTCACCACGATTTGGCGCGCCACCAGTTCTTGAATGGCGGCGCGCACAACATGACGTTTGGCGTCAAAGCGTGCCATCAACATGTCTTCAATCAACTCTTGATGAGGCCGCAGATGGCCGAAAATAATATCGGCCTCCAGTTCTTGGACGATTAGCTCTACAGAAGATGGGGCAGGGGTTTCAGTACTCATCGGACAATCAATTCCAGCGTCGAGGGTTGGTTCCAGATCCAGCCGTGTGGTGTGCGATGCAGTTCAGGAAAATGTCCTGGCACGACAATGTCGGCGTTATCGGCGATCCACTGCAGTGTTTTACTGGATTGGCGGCCTGGGTCATATTCATTAGCAGCCGACAGTGTAACCAGTTCGCGGTAGGTTTTACAGGCATCGCCCGCTAAGACTACACGTTTATTTTCTGGGTTTACAAAGTGCAATAGATAGCTGCCTGTGGTATGACCGGGGGCTTGTCTATAGAACAGGCCGGAGGCCAGCTCACCTTCAGGCTCGTGGATGAGTTGCAGGTTTTGGCGCTGCAGGTATTCGTTCATGCCCTGACTGCCAAACACATCTTCAGAGGGAGGATGTTGGGAATAGGCCCATTCGGCCGAGCTGACGTAAATGGTGGCGTTAGGAAATAGATCAATGTTGTTGATGTGATCGAAATGCAAGTGCGACAAAAACACTGTTTTGATATCAGCAGGTCTAAGGTTGCGTTCTGCTAACGCACTCAACAACAGCAGTCGGGTGGAGTGATGGCCGGTATCAAACAAGATAGGGCTGTGGCCATCTACATTGACTAACACCACAGCCGAAAAACCAAAGAATCCACCTTTAAAACTGAGACAATTTCCTTCAACAAGAATGTCATGTTGCACAGTCATTTGCTCTCCTTATTATGATGACTTACCAATTATCAATATTACTATCAATATCTATATATTTACTCTAGATTTTGTCTATTTTAGGGTTTATTCTAATATATACATTGCATTTAAAGCATATTACACTACGATTCATATTATCAATAATATTATTAATAATATTAAAGATCGACTTTCCATACAACGGAGGAACCATGAACGCCTATAAAAGCATGGTCGCAGGTGCAGCATTGGCCCTAGCCTGCGCCACTACATATGCAGCAACAACGTGGCAGATGGCCACCCCTTATCCTGATGTTAACTTCCACACTCAAAACATCCAGCAGTTTGCTAAAGATGTGGAAACTGCCACAAACGGCGAGCTGAAAATCAATGTGCACCCCGCGGGTTCATTGATCAAGCACCAGGAAATCAAAAATGCGGTTCGTTCGCGACAGATAGAAATGGGTGAGTTCATCATTTCTAATTTGGCGAATGAGAACCCTATGTTCGCGTTGGACTCCATACCATTTGTAGCGGTCTCTTTTGATGACGCAGCCAAGATGTACGTGGTGTCCAAGCCTGAACTGGAGCGCCTGTTGGGTCGCCAAAATCTGAAAGTATTGTTCTCGGTAGCGTGGCCTCCACAAGGGCTGTACACTGATCGCCCTATCGAAAAGATAGAAGATCTGAAAGGTATTAAAATGCGCGCGTACAGCCCGCAAACCGAACGCCTAGCACAATTGGCGGGTGCGGTGCCTACACAAGTAGAAGTGCCTGATTTAGCACAAGCATTTACCACAGGCCGTGTGAACGCGATGATTACGTCCACTTCTACTGGTGTGAACACCACGGCGTGGGACTACCTGACGCACTTCTATGATGTGGCGGCATTCTTGCCTAAGAACATTGTGGTGGTGAACCAGCGTGTGTTTGATGGCTTGGATGAAGCCACTCAGAAAGCGGTGTTAGATGCGGCTGCTGCTGCAGAAAAACGCGGTTGGGAAATGGCTGAAGCCGATCACATTGCACAGCGTAATGTATTGGAACAGCACGGTATCAAAGTGAGTGCAGGCTCTGATGAGCTGAATGCTGCCCTACATAAAGTGGGTGAGCAGATGGCAGCAGAGTGGGCGAAAGAAGCCGGCGACGAAGGTGAAGTCGTGCTTGAGGCTTACCGCGCAAACTAACTTCTGACTGTAATTCGCCAGCGCAGTAATTCCTGCGCTGGCACCTTGATGTGGGCAAACTGCCATGCGCAAAATCTTGGATGGCCTTTATACGATCAGTACAGGTTTAGCCGCACTGTCGTTGGCGAGCATAGCCGCTATTGTTTTTGGTCAGGTGATCTTCAATACGATCGATTACGTGGCTCTTCGTTTCTTTGATCAGAGTTTTGGCTTGCTGATCCCTTCCTATTCGCTGTTTTCAGGTTATGCACTGGGTTTTGCCACGTTTTTATCCTTGGGTTTGGGGTTACGCAAAGCCGTACATATACGGGTGACCTTGCTGGAGTCCAAGCTGCCTTCTCCTATACGTAGAGGCACACTGACCATCATCGCGCTGTTAGGGGTAATGATGGGTGTGTTGTTTACCTATAGCTTGGGTGTATTGGCCTACGAGTCCTTTTTGTGGGGCGACCGTGCCAGCGGTTTAGTCAAAGTGCCTTTGTGGATACCGCAAAGCGTGTTGTGTGTGGGGTCGGCTGTCTTTTTGGTCACGGCACTGGACACCCTGCAGGAAATTATACGTACAGGTCACAGCGATGCGCTGGCGGCGGATTCGGTTGCTGAGGAGGCGCTGTAATGTCTGATGTAACCATGTCATTGATTATGATGGGCGTGCTGTTGGGCTGCCTAGCCATAGGACTGTGGGTGTCTATAGCACTGTTTGTGACAGGCATAGTGGGCATACTGCTGTTTTCCAATGCCCCTATTGTGAGTGTGTTAGCAACCAATATTTGGAGTTCGTCAGCAGAATGGTCACTTGCGGCCTTGCCCTTGTTTATCTGGATGGGTGAAATTCTATTTCGCTCACGCATGTCGCAAGACTTGTTTTCAGGGTTAGCACCGTGGATGCGGTCGCTACCGGGTGGTTTAGGGCATGTGGGAATTTTAGCGTCAGGAATTTTTGCGGCGGTAAGTGGTTCGTCGGCGGCAACATGCGCCACAGTGGCCAAGGTCGCTGTGCCTGAACTCAAACAGCGTGGCTACGATGAAAGCTTGATTTTGGGAACGATTGCAGGCTCTGGCACCTTAGGCTTGTTAATACCACCCTCCATTATTTTGATTGTGTACGGTGTGGCTGCCGAGCTGTCCATCGCCCGCTTATTTATCGCTGGTGTGGTGCCCGGTGTATTGGTGATCTTGCTGTTCATGACCTATGTCGCCATTTGGTCTACCAAGAATAAAGACAAAGTACCGGCCAAAGATCCGCCCATGAGCTTTGCTCAAAAAATGAAAGCCACGCGTACGTTGTTACCCGTGACGCTGCTCATTTTGGGTGTGATTGGCTCTATTTATTCTGGTTTGGCTAGCCCAACCGATTCGGCTGCTGTGGGTGTAGTGACTGCATTGCTGCTGAGCTGGGTTTTTGGTGATTTGAACTGGAAAACCTTCAAAGACGGTCTGGTCGCTGCCACCTTGTCATCGTCCATGATTGCGTTGATTTTGGCAGGTTCGGCGTTCTTGACCATTGCGATGGGCTATTCCAACCTGCCTATGAATTTGGCACGCTGGATTGGTAATTTGGGCTTGAATAACTACGCGCTGTTGGCGGCATTAACGGTGTTCTTTATGGTACTAGGTTGCTTCCTAGATGGTATTTCCATCGTGGTGTTGACCAGCGCAGTGCTGCTGCCAGCAGTGCAGGCCGCAGGTTTAGACCCAATTTGGTTTGGCGTGTACTTGGTACTGGTCGTGGAAATGGGGCAATTAACCCCACCAGTAGGTTTAAATTTGTTTGTACTTCAAGGTATGACGGGCAAAGATATTTTATTCTTATCCAAAGCGGCATTGCCATTCTTCTTAATGTTACTGCTAACAATCTTGCTGGTGGTGATGGTGCCTGACATTGTATTGGGCTTGCCCAAAATGATGTACAGTTAATTAGCATCAAACCACCTATTAAATGGTCTATGCCCCTGATAAATTTGTGGTCCAGCTATTATGTAAGCGATAGCTAACTTTTTCGTGACTACACGATAGCCATAGAGATTTCCTAATTATAATGGGTATGGGAGCTGTTTATCATGGATATCGTAACTAACCTGTCACAGAGCAAGAGAATAGGAACCAAAAGTAGAAAGCTTCATAAAACACAGCAGAGTAAAAGACAACGATAAAACGATTACAACCTCGCAAGCTTAAGCAAATTTTGCAAGCCGTAATATCCGACTCTATCCTGTTAGTTTTGCTGCTCTTGCAGTTCTCCTCATATGGGGGCTTTAAGATCAGTGTCAGGCTGATCACAATGCGTTAACTCTATCTACCTAATACCTGGTGTAAGTAAGCACAATAGATTATTTTCGGGGTTAGGAAAATGTACTACCACGAACATCACCAGCACCTGTTTTTTACACTAGCTGGGGTTACGTACACCGTACTTTTTAACTCCTCTGAGGGCCTACACGTTTTACCGTTGTGCGATGTATTCCTGTCGCACGGCTAAGCTCACTAATCGACGCGGCCCCTAAGGCAAATGTACTCAACGCTTGCAACAGCGCTAAACCTCTCGCTAGACTTTGTGCTTTTTTATAGGAAGGGCTGCGCATCTCTTAATCACGACGCCGAGGCCACCCGTAATTTTCTCCTAGGGGCAAATCATGAAGCTCACGTTCAATATCTCGTACGCATTCATGCAGGTAGCCCAAGTAGCGTTCTGCAGCTTTAATAGGGGTCATCGCACGACGAAAAAACATGATATTAATCGCTCCGACAACACGATTACGCCAACAAACAGGTGAGGCGATAGCACTAATATTCGGCTCTGTGCCCCCCGCTGACTCTGCATACCCCCGCGCTCGTGCAATTTGAATACTTTGCATCAACTGAGCATAATGATCTTCTTGTGTTAGCGGCTCATTCGTCACTAGCTCTGTTAAGTTAAGAATTCGTTGGCGACTATCGTCCGACACCATACTTAAAATAGCAATACCTAAAGCGGAGTGCAGTAAAGGGCGAGCCTTACCAATCATTCCCCGGTTGACCGACATAGGGCTAAACCGGTGCGTAGACTCCTGAATCACAATATGGCCACCCGTAAACGTTGCAAAATCACTGGGCCATTGTACTTGGGACAACAACCTACCCAAATAAGGACTAATCACTTGGGCGATCCAGTCCTCATCTTTGACCCCATCGGCTATGCTACGAATACGAGTCGTTAAACAATAATGGCTGTCTCCAGGCCGGCAATGAACATAGCCGTTGGCTTCTAGGGTATGTAGTAAGCGATAAACAGTAGCGCGATGAATTCCTGTTCGCTTGGCGAGCTCGCCAGGACTTGTCCACCCTGTCTCCCCAAGCACTCGAATTAACTCAAGCCCACGCTCTAAAGCGCGGACTCGAGGATAAATAGACTCTTGATCTTGCTCTATCATTCTAAGCTGGCTGGATATAGTTTTAAGAGTTCTGGACTTGGCTTGCGATAGTGCCATTGCCGCCCTGCATGCAGACCCGTTAATTTATGTAAGCGAGCTAACATTTCTGCATACATCAGCGGGGCTCCAACACCATCTAAAATACTAACCCCATCCACCTCAAAAACATCATTAGCTGCTAGAACCTCAGCGACCAGCCCCTCAGCAGGGATAATTAAATCCGCGCCTTCCTTAATGGCTCGCCTTGCTGTATGTAAAAATGCTTCAATATAGTCCGTGGGATTTAAAAATACAGCATCCATTTCCCGCTCGGGCAGTTGTGGCTCAATCACATAGATGCCACTCACTCTCCCCTCAAACTGATGACGATGCATCGCATTTTTCAAAAACCACAAGTTTTCATCATTTAAAGTCACCAGACCAATTTTTGTTGCCATAGAGCAGCTGATCAATACAGTGCTTTCAGGCATAGAGATCACAGGGATATCGACTAAAGACCGGCACTCTCGCAATAGTGGCTCCGTATAGGTACCGATGACAAAAGCATCATAGCCTTCTTGCTCAGCCCGATATACATTATGCAAAAGCTGCCCACTCATTGCTTTATGGTATGCGTAAGGCACGCGCATGACCTCGCTCGGTGACATGCCATGCCACATTTGCTCCGGTACGCCGTGCAAATGAATCTCTGTGCCAGGCGATGCTACTTTAGCATAATGTTTCGCTAACGAAGCCTTATAAACGGGATAGTTTTCTAAGTCCACACTGGACTGATGCCAAATTTTCACCTCTCTCTCCTCTACATGGCTAAACCATGTAATACCCACCATTCACATCTAAAGTTGTACCTGTTACATAACCAGCTTGCTCTGATAGCAAATAGGCAATCGCAGCAGCAACCTCTTCAGCCTGTCCAATTCGAGCTAAGGGAACAAGCTCCACAGCCTGCTCATCATTCTCTGGCTTCACCCCCACGCGTAACATAGGTGTTTCAATTAGCCCCGGCGCAACAATATTGGCAGTCACATTCAAAGGTGCTAACTCACGGGCCAAGGCTTTTGTAAAGCCAATTACCGCGGCTTTACTTGCCACATAGGCGGTACAAGACTGATACCCCCCTAATTGAGCGGCGGTAGATGCTAAATTAACCACACGCCCATGCTGAATAGCACGCCCCTTAATATGCGCCATGAACTCTCGACTCAAGGCATAAGTACCATATGTATTCACCGCAAAAACCTTCTCCCAAAGATCAGGAGTGGTGTCATATAACAACAACCGGCCCCCATTTTCAGAAAAAGGGGAAATCGCTGCCGTATTAACTAAACAGGACAAAAACAACTGACGCTCTGTTAAATTAAGAAACATATTCTGTACGGCAGAATAATCACTAATGTCTAAGGCCTCATAATGCACTACCGCGTCCCCAATGGACTCCGCCACCTCAGCAAGCAAAGACAAGTTTTGATCCGCTAAAACCAACTCATATCCTTGCTCCGCTAGTAATCTCGCCGTAGCTGCACCAATACCTCGACCTGAGCCTACGACTAAAACTCGTCTTTTACTCATTGCTCTACCTTTACTAGGAACTTAAAAGGCTAGGTAGCCATAATGTAATAATAGGGAAGCATACTAATAAAGTGATGCGCACTAAGTCAGCCAACAAAAAGGGCACTACACCACGGAAAATCGTCGCTAGCTCTAAGCGCTCCCCAACAACGCTACGCATAACAAAAACATTCATTCCCAATGGTGGTGTGATCATGCCAATTTCTACCAAGGATAAAGTCACTACACCCCACCAAATCAGGTCATACCCCATCCCTAAAATTAACGGTACAACTAGTGGCGTAGTAACTAAAACGGCGGCCAATGTATCAAATACTGTCCCAAGTAATAGATAAATCAAAACCAGAGCAAGTAGAATTAACCAGTGGGGCGTTGTTTCTAAATTCACTAGATCTAATATCAGGCTTGCCACATCGCTAAAACTCATAAAGCTAGCAAAGATATTGGCTCCCATAAAAATCACATAGATCGCACCCGAATTAATTGCTGTATCAATTAATGATTCTTTAAATTTAACCCACGTGAAGTCGGGCGAAGTCACTGCAAAAAAGAAAGCGAGAATAGCTCCTACTGATGCGGCCTCTTGTGTCGTGAAAATTCCACCATATAACCCACCCAGCACTAACAAAAACAGTAGCGTAGGACGCCAAGCCTGAATTAGCGCCTTACGTGCATAGGGCCAATCAAACTTATCCACGTTAGGAGCAAGCTCTGGTTTTAGGCGCACGGCGATCATGATCGCAATCACATACATACTCAAGGCAAGTAGCCCTGGTAATAACGCTGCCTGAAAAGCGACCTGAATGGACTCTTCAACCACCACACAGTAAACAATTAACACGACGGAAGGTGGTATTAAAGCCCCTAATGTTCCCCCTGCCGCTATACAGCCAGCAGCAAGACTATGAGCATAATTACGCTTTTCCATTTCCGCAAAAGCCACTTTGCCAAAAGTAGCCGTCGTAGCAATCGATGAGCCACTAATAGCCCCAAACCCACCACATCCCGATACGGAGGCAATGGCCAAACCACCACGAGTTGAACCTACTAAAGCGGTACCAGCTTTAAAAATATCACCAGATAACCCTGCCCATGTCGCAAAATTCCCCATTAACAGAAATAAGGGAATCGCGGCCATATCGATACTTGTTAATGCTCTGCCGACTTCATTTTGCGCAATAACTAACGCCTGCTCTGCTCCTAAAGTCAAAGCTAAGCTTGCCACGCCTAATAAAGCTAACGCCACACCGATTGGCACTTGAGCAGCAATGAGGATATATAAAGCTAAAAACCCAATTCCGGCTTGGGTGCTAGGACTTGTATCTTCGTTTAAATACAGTACAAGCAATAGAGCCGCTAAAGCAAAAGCACCGATAATGACACTTAAACTACGCCAAAAGCCTGGCACAGCATAAGCCTTAGTTGCAAAGAGACGTCCCCATTGAGCGATATGCCTTATAACTGCTAATAACGCGCCTATCGACATAACAACGCAAGCCGTTACCCACAGTCCTGTGGTGGACCAGCCTACAACCATGGTTTTTTCCCCATACTCGTAAGCATCCCAAGCACGGAATCCTAAAACCACCGCTAGCCCAACAAAAACAACGACCTCACTTAATGCACAAATAAGCTGAACACCTAACTGGTTGTCTCCTGCCACTTTCCGCATCACATCAACACGGATGTTACGGCGCTGCAAAAAAACCAGGCTCATCAAACCCGCAATAATAATGGCCATAAATAGACCACTCAGCTCAAACAATCCTCGAACGGTATAAGAGCTAAAAGCGCGTAATGCAATGTCCACTAAGGTGGCAGCAGCCAGCACAATCAAGCCAACTAAGACGATGATGGCTAAAAAAAGGCTCAAACGCATTAAAGCGGAGCCATTCCCTTCAAGCACCAAGCGCCGTAAGCGCTCGGTGTTCTCCTGTATTACTTTCATTGTTTAGCTCGTACATCTGCAATCGTCTGGGTATATACTTCCCAAACACGCTCACCTTCAGGGATAGTAGTGATCCATTTTTGTACTACGGGTGCAACAGCGGCTTTCCAACGATCAATGTCCTCTTCACTTGGCGTGATGATAACGTGATCATCACGCTTAAGTAGCTCTTGCTTTAATCGCTCATTCTCATTACCCAAACCCTCTGACCATCGTGCTACAAAATTTTTGCCGCCATGCTTCTGTAAAGAGGCTTTAGCTGCCTCGGGTAAACGGTCAAATTTTTTCTTATTAATAACAACAAAGACTGAGCTTGACCCTAATGGCGCATCAATGTGCCATTTAACAAAGTCCAAAACTTGCCAAGTAAATACAGCATTCCAATCGTTTAAACTACCCGTTAATGTACGCTTAGATAAATTTTCTGCCGTTTGCGGCACGGGCAAACCAACAGGGATAATACCTAACGCCTCAACTGAAGCGGATGCCAAGGGTCCAGCGGCACGAATACGCTCCCCTTTAAAATCATCAAGACTTTTTATCTCTTTGACAGAGTGTGCCGTCAGAATCCCAGAGGAAACCATTCCAAACACATACACATCATCAAAGCCATCCATCAGCCCATTTTCATATAAAGCCCACACACCTGATGAGGCCTCAAGAAGCGTCTTTGCTTCAAATGGAATCTCAGGAATATCCGCCACTTTAAAACGTCCTGGAGTATAACCAGTAACTCCCCATGCCATATCAACGAGACCTCGACGTACAGCGTCAAATGAGTCTTCGGCTTTTACTAAACTTCCACCCGAGTACATTTGAATTTTAAGTGTGCCCTCGGCGTCTGCCTCAATGTCTTTAAACAAGGGCTCAAACATCCCTTTAGTTAAATAGGCTGTAGGCCCCGCAAAGTTAGAAAACTTCAGTACAGTCGGCTTCGTAGCCAGCGCTGGCCCACTAAATCCAACCACCAATGCACCAATACAAGCAGCGACAAAGCGTTTCATGTACACCATCTCCAATTTAAATGCAGTTATCTACCCTAACTGAACCCTTCAATCAGGGAAATAAAATGACTAGGTCTTATAACTCTTAGATTACACACCTCAGAGAAAGCGGTTAACAACAAAAAAAAACAAGGCGTTCAACACATGAACAAGCACCTAGAGTTAACCCTAACTTTTTTTCCATTAGTTAGACAGAAACCCCAAAAAGTTTGTAGTATGAACACACGCAGAGCGTGGGCAATACCGTGGCGACGCTTTGTTCTTTATCAGCAAATCTTTCTTGCTTATTTTTCCCGCAACCCATATAATTACGTCTTTAGCTGCTACCAAACACATGCAGTACGTGCCCAAGTGGTGGAATTGGTAGACGCGTCGGACTCAAAATCCGATCCCGAGAGGGGTGCCGGTTCGATTCCGGCCTTGGGCACCACCGAATACAAAAAAGACCGCTTTTGCGGTCTTTTTTATGTGGTTTTTGGGTTAGTTAAATAAATGATAAGCCGCTGTAGCATTTGATCGCAACGCGCTAGTTGCTCTATGCTGACGAACTCGTCTGGTTTGTGACCTTGGTCCATACTCCCAGGCCCACACACCACCGTGGGGATCCCTGCTTGATGAAAAAGCCCGCCCTCTGTACCAAAAGCCACTGTCCCGAATTCCTCAGATTCACATAAGCTTGCGATTAAAGCCGCCACTTCGCTATCTTTAGCCGTAACTAATCCTGGGTAAGCGCTTAACTCTTCTAGCACAATATGCGTGTCAGCTTGAACGGCGCGCATTTTGGGTAAAAGCTCTTGTTCGGCATAGGTTTGTAAAGTGTGCGCTACCGTTTTTGCATCAAAATCAGGTAACGCTCGTACCTCAAAATCAAACTCACACTCCTCTGGCACAATATTCAACGCGCGCCCACCCTGGATCAATCCAGTTTGAATGGTGGAAAATGGGGGATCAAATCGCGAATCGTGATATTGCGGCTGCGCCCGCTCGGCTGCTATCTCTCCTAGTTTTCCAATAAGCTGAGCGGCATATTCAATCGCATTTACCCCATATGGGGCATATGCCGAATGACACGCTGCCCCTTTTACTTGGCAACGCATGGCTAATTTGCCTTTGTGTCCCAGTACAGGCTTTAACTGCGTAGGCTCACCAATCAAGCACATTTTAAAAGCTAGATCACGCTGGGCTAAGTTTGCTAGCATGGGGCGAACACCCAAACAGCCCACCTCCTCATCATAAGAAAACGCCAAATGCACAGGCCACCGCAACGAGCTTTGTACTAAATCCGGCACTGCAGCAAGCACACAAGCGATAAAGCCTTTCATATCGGCGGTGCCCCGCCCATAGAGCTTACCATCCTGCTCTGTCAGCGCAAAAGCAGGCACAGTCCACTGCTGCCCATCCACAGGCACCACATCGGTATGACCGGACAAAATAATACCGCCTTGATCCTCGGGACCTATCGTGGCAAATAAGCTAGCCTTGGTCTTTTCTTCATTATAAAAAAGCTCGCTCTCTACCCCATACGTTGCCAAATAATCACGTATAAACGCAATTAAAGCCAAATTAGAATCTCGGCTAACAGTAGGAAAAGCAATAAGCCGCGCTAATATATCGCGGCTAGTCAGCCTATTCATCTCCGGGTACTCCGTAACTGGGGGCTGCCGTAGGATTTAAAGCGCGTGTTAAATAATCCTGCATCTGGGGTTTATAGGCCTTCCATAACTGAGCTAACTGCTCAATAGGTTGCACATCCGCCCAGTCCACACGCAAGTCCACCATTGGCCAAGACTCGTTGCCAGCTATTTTTAATGCGGCGGAATGCACCGGTCCCGCTTCGCCGCCCGCCGCCAAACCAGCTTGCAACGCTTCTAATAACCGATCTCCTAAAAGCCCGGTTGATTTTTCAAAGGCGTGTACCATTACCTCTATGACCGCATGGCTCGCTAGCATATTGCCTGCCGCCACACACTGGTCCCCTTCTACCGCATGATAAATACCCAGAGCCTTATCCCCACTATGCACAGCCGTTTTGCCTTGGCCATCAACAACAGTTACCTGTCTATAAGCATTCCACTGATCGGTAAGTAAGGCTTTTTCCAGCGCTTGCGCAGCCGTTAGCGCTTCTTTCTCTAAAAGATCTAATGTTTGTTGACCAAGTGCTGGCAGCGTGACATTTTGTGTAGCGACCACACCCACGCCAGCACGCACCCACGGGCATCGGGCCCCGACAGCAATACTGGAAGAACTAATAGCAACCCCAAGCTGACCGGTTTTTTCACAGCGCCCAACAACTGAAAATGTCATCTCTATTCCTTTTCTATTTTGTATCCCAACCCTCAGGAATCACCGCAATTACATCAATCTCCATTAACCACTCTGGCTGACCGAGAGCAGTAACAACCAGACCAGTGGAAATGGGATAAACCCCCTTTAGCCATTTGCCTACCACTTGGTAAACCGGCTCCCGATAACGCGGATCAATTAAATAAGTGGTAGTTTTAACAATATGCGATAAGTCACTACCGGCTTCTTCTAAAAGCTGCTTGACGTTTTTCATGGCTTGCTCGGCCTGCGCTGCAGCATCTCCCAGTCCTACTAGATTGCCATCAAAATCCGTCCCCACCTGACCCCTTACATAAACGGTATTTCCAGCCCGTACAGCCTGACACAAATCATTATTTAATGACTGATTTGGGTAAGTATCTTTGGTGTTGAACATTCGAATACGTGTATGCGTAACCATGTTTTCCTCCTTTATTCTAAAAATCAAAAACTAGAGCTAGTGGCAAGTTCTTTATTTTGTGTGCTGGTTTCATAAAACTCATACTTACGGCGAATCGCAATCTGGTCAGCAACGTGCTTGGCATCATGCCAAACCCCCCATATAAATGATGAGCCCCGACGAGATAACCAAGGTAACCCCAAGAAATACACATCCGGTTCAATCGAGACCCCACGTTGGTGTACCGGACGCCCTTTTTCATCAAAAGCATCCACTTCTAACCAGCGGTAATCCACCGCATAACCAGTCGCCCAAATAATGCTCGTAATCCCCGCTTCCTGCATATCTAACGCTAAAATCGGGTTTTTCATGCATTCAGGATCAGGCAAAATATGACGCGCTTCCGGCTCTTCGGGTAAGTCCAAGCCATTACGCTCTACGTATTCATCCGCTGCATCCAATAGCGCTAAATAATTCGCATCACCATTATTGATATTGGTCACAAGATCCGCATGGAAATGCACTTTTTCCCCTTCAAAAGACTTTGTGACGCCAACCAAATTCATGCCTTTGGCTGCTAGCTGACGAAAATCAATGGTATAGCCGCCGTGTGCTCCACTCACAGCAATAGTTACATGCTCCTTACCAGGTTCGGCAGCGGGCATATCCCATAATCCCAACACGCCTAACCACCAGCAAAAATCACGATTGCGATAACTACGAGGGGGACGATCATGAGGACCAACAGAGAGATAGACCTTTTTTCCTGCGCTTAACAGTTCCTCAGCAATTTGAACGCCAGAAGAGCCAGCCCCCACCACCAACACCGCACCCTCAGGTAACTGGTTAGGATTTTTATAATCAGCAGAATGAATTTGCATTAAACGGTCATTTTCTGGTGCAATCGCAGGAATCACTGGCGTTTGAAAAGGTCCTGTCGCCACAATAAGACGATTTGCTTCAATCGTGCCTTGAGAGGTCTCTACAGTAAACCCTTGACGCCCCTCATTACGCACGGCGCGCTTTACCTCTACCCCTGTACGAATAGGCGCTTCAATTTTTTGGGCGTATTTCTCGAAATAGTCGGCCACATCATCTTTCGCGACAAACCCATCTGGTCCCACCGTATCAAACGCTAGTCCTGGAAAACGGTCGTGCCAAGCTGGACCGTTCGCCACCAAAGAGTCCCAACGACCCGTACGCCAACGCTCTGCAATACGATCTCGCTCTAAAACCAAATGCGGGATGCTATGATGGCGTAAATGTTCACTTGCCGCAATTCCTGCTTGACCAGCACCTATTACCAAGGTGTCAATAAATTCTTTTTTCATTTGCTCTACCTTATAATATTTTTTCATCTGTATTTAAAAATAAGAAATCATCTTATTAAAAATACATTCATAATCTGGCCGCCCTTTTCAAAGCAGCCAAAATAATTAAAAATCAGCTTTTAGCTTATAGGATGAATTTTCCTGCTTTTGGGTAAAAACACTAACTACAAAAACCGTCAAGCAGTTTAAAGCTAGAGCCATTAACCCGATATTTACAGAATAAAAACTAAAATCCGTAAAATACATTAAGAAAACAGCTGCAATACCAACAATCAAACCAAAAAGAACGCCGGATGCAGTTGCACGCTTAAAGAACAATATAGCGAGTAGACCGGGTAACATTTGACCAAACCCAGCATAAGCTGTATTCATTAAGTTAAGCATTAGGCTAGGCAAAGCAACTGTCAGCACCATTGAAATAATCAAATAAACCAGTATCACGATTTGCGATAAACGTTTCTGCGACTCAAAAGGAACATTACTTACAATATTTCTAGTAAATATCCCACCTACAGATAGTGAAATAACAGATATTAAAATCAAACCTGATAAAGCGGCACCAGCTGCAATAAATCCAATAGACCATTCTGGAAGCACATCAATCGCTGTAGCAATAAACGCATGATTTGGACTTTTTAAGTCAGGAATAGCAATCATCGCATAATATGCAGCAGCAATTAAAAAAGGGAACATCAACATATAAAGCGGCATAAATCGCTTAGCACGCTTAATCCCACCTTCAGACTTGCTTGTAAAAAGAATAGTGATCATGAATGGCAAACAATAAAATGCCATGGATTGAAAAATAATCGTTGATAATGAGAACACCACCTCATCCTGATTCGCATAGGCAATCGATGCACCTTGATCTCTTGCAGCCGCAAACAATGGCTCTACCCCACCGAGCTTATGAAAAGCAGCCCAGCCCACGCTAACGATGGCGCCAAAAAGTAAAATGTCTTTTAGAACAGCAATCATTGCAGGAGCTTTAACGCCCGAAATTGAGATATAAACAAAAGCAATCGTGCCTGCAATAATTACAGCTAAGATAGGATCAATCTCATAGCCCAATGCATTTAATGCAACGATCAACCCTTGAAACTGCATCTGCGCCCAAGGCACTAAAAAAACCAAATAACATACCGCCACAACCAGCTCTAGTTTTCTACTAGAAAAATGACTTTTAAATAAGTCAGGGGCCGTCATCGCATCATAGGTTTTTCCAGCACGCCAGATTTTAGGTGCTAAAAAATATCCAACTGGATAAATAAGCAAAAGGAAAGCCATAAACCAAATACCATAGTTCACACCTTTTGCATAAATACTCCCCGGAAGTCCAATAACAGTAGCTACACTGTAAATTTCACCAACTGCCAGAAAGAAAAGAATGATGACACCAAAAGAACGACCACCTACTAAAAAATCAGCCACATCCCCTTTTTTTGCATTTCTATTGACGTAAAGCGCCAACAATAAAGAAAAAGCAATAATAGAAACAAATATAAAAGCTGCCATTTTTATCCCCTACCAAATAGTTATTCTTCTTCATAATCCGGCTTATCTATCATCCAAGCCACAGATATACATATTGAAGTTAGTATGAACCAAAGGAAAACCCAAAAATAAAGTGGTGGGAATCCAAAAATAAAATCAGTACTAAATCTAAAATAATAAATACCAAAAAATACAAACGCGTAAGGGATAACCAATCCTATAAGTAAGCTCAAAAAGCGTCTGCTCATGATGTCTCCTCTCCTTTTTACGATGACTAATGCTACCGCAAGGATCGTCAAAGCTTTAAACATAAAAATACTGATCGAGATATAGGAAAAATATTGCTAAGAACCGCAAGTTGGCATAGGATAAGGCTTAGACTCGGTTTTACAGCAGCCGTATTTTTTTGATGACTCAGGGAAAATCCTAGGTACGATGGCCTTTTATACGCTTAGACAACTTCATTATTTTGTGACTACGGTCAAGATGGGCAGTGTGGCAGGCGCAGCACGCCATTTGCATATTTCACAGCCCTCTATTTCAGCAGCAATTAAAAGCCTAGAGGATCATTTCAATGTAAAGCTCTTAATTCGCCACCATGCTCAAGGTGTCACCCTAACGCCTGTGGGCGAGCGCTTTTATCACAAAGCCGAAGATCTATTACGCGCTTCTTATGAGTTTGAGCAAAATGCTTTAGCGGAAAATGATATTGTGACTGGCGAAGTCGATATTGGTTGTTTTGAAACGGTCGCCCCGCTTTATTTACCGCAACTTATCGCCGAATTTAAAACGCTCTACCCAGGGCTAACCATTCGAGTACGTGATGGCGAGCAGCAAGAATTGGTCCAGGGTCTGCAAGCAGGGAGCTTTGATTGTATTTTTGTCTATAACCACGAGCTAGATAGTACTTTTTTGGTCGAACCCTTAATGCCGCCATCGCCTCCTTATGTGTTGCTCCCAGAGAACCACGACTTAGCTAAAGAGAAAACGCTATCTCTACGTCAACTTTATAAAGAGCCCATGATCCTCTTAGACGTACAGCCAAGTAGAACGTATTTTGTTAGTCTGTTTCACCAGCTGGGACTTACTCCAACCATTTTATTCGGCTCCCCCTCTATAGAAATGGTCCGAGGGATGGTAGCCCAAGGCTTTGGCTTTTCTTTATTAGTGACGCGTCCGCAACACCCTTATACCTACGATGGCAAACGTGTCGTCTGTATTCCAATTTCGGATAAGGTCACCCCTTCTGGGCTGGCTTACGCGCGCCTAAAACAAACCCCGCTCACTAAACCTGCTCAAATCTTTGTCAATTTCTGTCGGGAACGCTTACCCAGCCTGGCCAATGAGCCGTCGGTCACAACAACGACACGGTAATACATATCCAACAAAAAAACCCGCCTGTTATTAAACAAGCGGGTTTTAAAATAACGATTACGTCTTATTCTTTTTTACTTCGCATTTGGATCTTTAGTAAAACGCAAGTAAGGCAGTTTGATATCAATATCGCCAAATTTTTCTTTTGCTTGCTCATCGTTTAAGCTCAAGCCCACAATCACATCCTGACCAGGCTGCCAATCCGCGGGCGTCGCAATAGGCACACCATCTGTCGCTTGCACCGCGTCCAATGCACGCAAAATCTCAGCGAAATTACGCCCTACGGACATGGGGTACGACATAGTTAAACGAATCTTTTTATCCGGCCCAATAATAAATACGGTACGCACAGTCGCACTATCGGCAGGAGTACGACCATCAGGTAGGTAAGCTTCAGCAGGAAGCATGTTGTAGAGCTTCGCTACTTGTAAAGACGTGTCATCAATAATGGGGAAGTTAGCTGGCACCCCTGCAAACGCCTCAATATCGCGAATCCATTTTTTATGGTCTTCCACATCATCCACAGAAACGCCCATAACTTTAGTATTGCGTTTTTCAAACTCAGGGGCTAAACGAGCCACCGCACCGAATTCAGTGGTACATACGGGTGTGAAATCTTTTGGGTGAGAAAATAAAATAGCGTAGCTATCCCCCATCCAATCGTGCAGGGTAATTTCACCCGCGGTCGAGTCCGTTGTAAAGTTTGGTGCAACATCATTGATACGTAATGACATGATCATCCCCTTTAGTGTGAATTAAATAAAACGTCATTTTCATAGCACTATTTTCATGCTACCACACTCTATACGCTTTGCTTGATCTGTCTAGTTATATGTATTTAACCAAAGGTTTCAAACCAAGCGCTACGCTTCCGTTTTACTGTCCTTGCCTTGCCTAAAACCGCTTTCTACCACTACTATCAGTTTTTACGTTAGAAAATATGACAAAAGGAGTATATTCATGAAAATCAAACGCTGGCTTGCCTTTGGTGCCGCCTGTTTTGCTCTGAGCGCCACTACCGCCTTTGCACAAGAAAAGCGCGAGTTCTCGGTTTCCACCGTTTTATCAGATGCTTTTCCTTGGGGGCAAGCCGCTGAGAAATGGGCCGAGTTAGTCAAAGAGCGTTCTGATGGTCGCATCACTCTAAAAATCTACCCTAACGCCCAGCTCGTTTCAGGTGATCAAACCCGTGAGTTTTCTGCAATGCGCAGTGGCCTAATTGATATGGCTGTTGGCTCTACCATCAACTGGTCTACCCAAGTTCCCGAGGTCAACCTGTTCTCTTTACCCTTTTTAATGCCTGATAATGCAGCTGTTGACGCCATTACTCAGGGTGAAGCTGGTAAAATGGTCTTTGATGCTATCGAAAAACGTGGTGTAATGCCATTAGCATGGGGCGAAAACGGTTTTCGTGAAATCTCCAACTCCAAGCAGGCGATCACTAAACCCGAAGACCTCAAAGGCCTAAAAATCCGTGTGGTCGGATCCCCTTTGTTCCTAGACACCTTTAATGCCTTGGGTGCCAACCCTACCCAAATGAGCTGGACCGATGCGCTACCCGCGCTCACCACTGGTGCTGTTGATGGTCAAGAAAACCCCTTAGCTGTCTACGATGTCGCCCGCGCCGATCGCGCTAATCAAAAATACCTGACACTCTGGCACTACATGAATGACCCCCTCATTTTTGGTGTAAGCCAACGTGTTTGGAAAACCTTATCCGCCGAAGACCAACAGCTTCTAAAAGAAGCCGCAGTGGATGCTGGCAAATGGGAAATCGAAAAATCCCGTGCTGATCTAGAAAAAACTCTAGAAATCATCCGCGAGCGTGGTGTTGAAATCACGGAACTAACCCCCGAGCAACACCAAGCTTTTGTTGACGCTACACAAAGCGTGTACGAAAAATGGATTCCCCGTATTGGAAAAGATCTAGTGGATGCGGCTCAAAAAGCCATCGCTGAACGCTAAATCTTACATAACCAATGGGCGCAGTTTATCTGCGCCTTTGTTTTTTTAGTGTTGAATTTTATGTCTAAACCTAGAACCCGCATTGAGTCGTGGCTAGGAATTATCGCCTTAGCCGCTATTTGTATTATTAGCTTGGCCAATGTGGTGGTACGCTATACCACCAACGCCTCCTTTGCTTTCACCGAAGAATTCTCTGTTTTTCTGATGGTGATCCTGACTTTTGCTGGTGGCGCTGTCGCGGCCCGAAGCAATGAGCATATTCGTATTACGTTATTAGAACAAAAAGTCGGCCCGACCGGACGCCGTATCATTTACACCTTGCAATGGTTAGGAAGTGTAGCCGTATTGGGTTTAGTCATTTGGTATAGCGGCACCTTTACCTATCAAGAATACGAATGGGAATCATTATCCCCCGGCTTAGGCTACCCAACATGGATTTATTTAATTTGGCTACCCATTTTATCCATTGCTATTTTAATCCGCAGTACACAAAATTTTATTGGTCGTTTACGTCAAGGCGATGAGGAGCAGGCATGAGTCCCGATTTATGGATGTTAGTGAGTTTTGGGATTTGCTTGTTGATTGGTATGCCCGTCGCCTTTGCCTTAGGCCTAGGCGGTGCCATCGGAATTATCATGGGGCTATCCCCAGACATGCTCAGTACGCTGGGCATGAACACCTATAATAGTATTGCTAAATATCCCCTTATCGCGATCCCGTTATTTATTTTAACGGGGTTGATTTTTGAGCGCGCTGGGGTAGCGGCAAGCTTGGTGACCTTTGCTCAATCCCTTATTGGACAACGCCATGGTGGCTTAGCTCTAGTTGCGGTGTTAGTGTGCTTAATTATGGGTGGTATGAGTGGCTCTGGTCCTGCCGATGCGGCAGCCGTGGCCATGGTTATGCTGCCAAGTATGTCTAAAGCCGGCTACCCACGTCCCTTTTCTGCCTCGCTGATTGCCGCTGCGTCTTCCACTGCTATTCTTATCCCGCCTTCTATTGCTCTTATTTTATATTCTGTCATGATGCCGGGGTTGGACTTGCGCGCTTTATTTGCTGCGGGTCTTTTTCCTGGGATTTTAGCAGGTGCCTCATTATTAGTACCTGCCTACTTACTGGCTAAACGCAATGGGTGGGAAGCCGAAAAAACCGAGGAGCGCCCGCCGATCAAACAGAGCTTTGTTAAAGCACTCCCTGCGCTTTTTGCTCCAGTGATTATTTTAGGGGGGCTGCGCTCTGGCCTTTTCACCCCCACCGAAGCGGCTGTTGTCGCTGTGACCTATGGGCTAATTCTTGGCACACTAATTTACCGCCAGCTGACTTGGCGCGCACTCTTAGAGATGTTTAATGAGGCCGCCAAAATTTCAGGCGTGGTCTTATTGATTATCGCTCTAGCTGGTATTTTTGCTTGGGCGGGTACGACGTTAGGAACTTTTACCCGTCTTGCCGAAGCCATCTTATCAATTTCGGATAACTCGTGGACGCTACTGCTTTTAGTAATGATCTTAGTATTACTGGCAGGTATGCTTTTGGATGCAATTTCTATTTATTTAATCCTGACCCCAGTGCTTGTTCCCTTAATTAATCATTTTGAATGGAATCCGATTTGGTTTGGGATCTTATTAGCGATGAATATCGCTATCGGCCAGTTCACGCCCCCGGTGGCGGTTAACCTTATGGTGACCACAAAGGTCGCTAATATCCGTCTCGAGCATACCTTTGGCTGGGCCATGTTGTTTATGGTCACTATGTTTAGCGCCCTCATTTTAGTTATGATTTTCCCCGGTATTGCCCTCTGGTTACCGGAATACTTAGGATTTTCTATAGACTAGGAGCCAACTTAATCTCTATATGCTACCTTGGCAGCCCCTATAACGCTGCCAAGGTCTTTATCAGTTCACTCCTAAGTTAAAAATTCACATTTACGGTCGCCCATACTGTGCGACCAGGATCTTTCACAATAGTCGTGCCAGCATAACCAAAGCCAGCATTACCCGCTAGGTTTAAATGCTCGGCATAAGCTTTATCAAATACATTATCCACCCCTAAGGTAAAACGGACAGTCTTATTAGGCTGATAACCCGCATGGAGTGCTAATGTACTAAAGCCAGCACTAGCCCCAAAGTCTTTACCTACGACATTGCCTTGGTACCTCGCATAACGGGTTTGTTTTGCTACCACGCGCCACACAGCCCCCGCTGACCAACCATGACGCTCATAGTCCACATTGAATCGGGCCTCTAGTGGTGGCATTTGTGGCAGGGCTCGCCCGTCACTACGATTCTTACCCCACGCATAGGCGGCATTGGCACCCACTTTCCAATTAGGGCTCAGTACATAATCTGCTCCCATTTCTGCCCCCATAATGCGTGCCTGAATATTACGTGCCTGGCTACGCATCCCCATCATGCCGCCTGACAAATAATCAAATAAGATGTAATCATTGATCTGTCCGACGTAAGCAGATGCCCAAGCACTCAAGTTTTCTTTTTGATAGTTCAAGCCTATGTCCAACTGTGTGGTTTTTTCTGGCTGTATGGCCTCAAAAGCATTCACACTACCTGCTGGACCCATATTAGGAGAAATGAGCTCCCAATAATCGGGCATGCGCTGCACGTGCCCCACCCCTGCATATAGGGTTGTATGTTCCAAGTCTTGCTCATAACGGAAAAACCCACTCGGTAAGGTCTCATGGCGCTTTTTATCATGGGTAGGATTGGGTTTTAGCATATTCCCCATACCGGTATTCGCACGAGTATCCTGCACCGTCGCCCGATCAAAGCGCAGACCTCCAATCCAACGTTGCTGTTCGCTCATAGCCCATTGCATTTCAGCAAATACACCGGTATTCGTGAAATGGGCATCTTTCACACGAGGCTCGTCTTTATATGGCATGGCCCCCATACTGCGCCGTACACGATGACGACTATTTTGATAATCCACCCCTGCATCAAGCGTTACTGCAGCCCCCAGCTGCCACTGTCCAGCTACGCGGCCGCCCCAAGTGGCACGATCTACGTTGGAAACCATCGGCATCGCCATTCCCCCTGCCGGGTTAAAGTTACGTAGGGTAAAATTATCCATCACATGATCGGCATAATTATGATAGAGCTGAACACGAAGGCTTTGCCAGCGATCGCTGAGTTTTTCTTGCTCATAGCGCAACGCCACACTTTCGCGTCGAAATTTCGTCCCGTCCATGCCGCGCCCTGCATATCGGGCATGGCCATCCCCAACTCCGGCAGAAAGCTCCACCAAGCTGGTCTCATTCGGCGTTAGCCCGAGCGCCACATCACTATTCCATTTTTTCCACTTTGAGGGCACCTTATTTCCATCCCCATCCTTATAATCATTAGCCCGCGCATGATTCGCTGTGATACGGGCATAATATAAGGAATTACCTACCGTCACATCGGCCGACTGATCATTGCGCCCCCACGACCCTGCTGTCAGCGCTCCATCAAAAATGACCGTATTTTCCGTAAACTGGGGCGCATTACGATCAAAACGCACGATCCCCGCAGAAGCACCCGGCCCCCACAAAACGGTTTGCGGTCCTTTGACCACCACCAACTCATCAAAATTCTGAGGCGAAATATATGACGTCGGCGAATCCATACGTGAAGGACAGGCCCCCGGCATATACGTACCATTCGTTAAAATGGCCAAACGTGAGCCAAACATACCTCGTAACACTGGATCACTATTTGCACCGCCATTTCGAATCGCATTAAAGCCAGGAATCGTCGACAAATAATCGGATCCATCACTCGCTGGTAATGGCTGCCGTGGCTGTTTAGGGTGGGTCATAATTTGCGTTGCCGCACTGGGGCTAACCCCTTTAATAACGAGGGCGTCAAATTGCTGAATAGGGGTGGGCTGAGCCGAGAAAGCGGGCACCGAAAAAACACAAGCGAGTACAACGACCCCTGTCTTGGGTCGCAAACATAACGTAGTAGACATAATTAAACCTGTAATAACAAAAACAAAAGAAAAGTGCGTTATTACAGAATAGGCGGCGCTCGCGCACCCAGTGGGGGGCCACGAAGCCCATGCGCATTGGCCAATCCCGTTTTAGCCTGTCTCTGTACGACATAGCTATGCCATGTGGCGGCAGTAGGAATCAGAGCCAGCAATGGCAATAACGCCAATGCTTCATCATGAATAAAGCAACACGGACACGTCGCGTGTCCCGGTTGATCTGGGTGATGCTGGGGAATATCCAATAAATCTGCTAAGCGCAACGAAACCGGCGTACCATCCGCGGTACAGATGGTCATGGAGATTTGCCCTTGGCGCCATGCCTCTGGGTCGAGCATATAGCCCATGGGAATCATGCTGCGTAGAATCAACCCACACAACAGCGCCAGCACCCCAAAGCCGATGGCGCTACGCTGCAAAATGTGGATGAAAGCCGCCTTATGCATGTTTTATGCTGATTAATGGAGTTTTTGTATCATTTTGTTTGATCAAACCGGCCTAAGTATATAACAAATCCGAGTACAATCGCGCTTGGCTTTATCCCATGGTGGGCAGGCCTTATTAATTACTGTTTTTTGGAGCCTAAGCGATGTCTAGCACTTTGGCGATTATTGTTTCATTACTTTTACTGATGTTCCTCGCTTATCGAGGGATTACTGTTCTACTTCTCGCCCCTTTAATGGCTGCGCTAGCGGTCTTTTTATCTGGCGATATCGGTTTTTTACTACCTATTTATACCGATACTTTTATGAAAGCCTTGGGCGGCTATGTATTGCAGTTTTTACCTATTTTCTTGCTTGGTGCTTTATTTGGACAGCTCATGGCAGACTCCGGTGCAGCCAATACGATTGCGCGCTGGATTGTCAAACGCTTAGGACCAAAACACTCTTTAGCCACTGTGGTGATTGCCTGTGGCCTACTTACCTATGGTGGTGTGTCTTTATTTGTAGTGGCCTTTGCAATCTACCCCATCGCGCGCGATCTATTTAGGGCGGCAGATATTCCCAAACGGTTAATTCCCGCGACCATTGCTCTTGGCTCCTTTACCTTTACCATGACCGCGATGCCCGGTACTCCCGCCATTCAAAATGCGATCCCTATTCCTTATTATGGGACGAACGTGTTTGCAGCCCCAGGGCTAGGGCTAATCGGTTCAGCCATCATGCTATTAGGGGGATTATGGTGGCTACAAACTCGCGTTAACAAAGCCAAAACCGCAGGCGAAGGGTATGGGGACCATGAAAGTGATCAGCATATCCCTATCGATGATGGCAGTACCGTCTACGCCACGGGCCCCTTATCGACCATGCCTTTGTTTTTAGCGTTCTTACCATTGATTTTAGTTATTGGCGTGAATGCGCTATTTACTTATTGGATCTTTCCTCAGACAGATTTTTCAGCGTTTGCCGATAAATTTCCTCACGTCGAACCCGCCAAAATGAAAGGGCTCTGGGCTTTGATTATTGCTCTGGTAAGTGCCTGTTTTACCCTTATTGTGACGCGATTAGGTCGTTGGGAAAACCTTAAAGAAACCGTCAACCAAGGTGTGTTCGGTTTTATGCTGCCTTTATTTAATACCGCATCAGAAGTGGGCTATGGTGCCGTGATTGCCGGCTTAGCCGGTTTTGCTCTGATTCGCGATGCCGTGTTAAACCTGACCCCCAGCAACCCCCTCATTTCCGAAGCCATCGCCATGAACGTATTAGCGGGCATTACCGGTTCCTCGTCTGGCGGGCTAAGTATTGCTTTACAAACCTTAGGCGCCGATTATTTAGCCATGGCTCAACAGGCCGGCATTAGCCCAGAACTCATGCACCGCGTTGCTGTCATGGCCGCGGGTGGATTCGACACCCTGCCCCACTGCGGCGCTATTATTACGCTTCTAGCTATTTGTAAGCTCAATCATCGTCAGTCCTATATGAATATCGCTATGGTAACAATGGTAGCCCCATTATTTGCCATCATTACTGTCATTACACTAGGGACCATATTTGGTAGCTTCTAATAAAAACGCTCCTCAAAGGGAGCGTTTCATTACACTTCTTACGAATAATATAGCAAAGCCTAGCCTACAATATTATTTCTTTTTCTACTCATGAATTACTACGACTGAACTGATGTCAACTCATCCAGCTTCTATTTACTGTGGAATCTCGATTTTTCTTCTTGGTTGCCTTGCATTAATTGCACCTAGTGGCTACTCCATCAGCGGCCTATTATTACTAGTAGGAGGCCTCTACATACTCAATCAACCTAAATCACCACTCAACTCAGCGGACAAATGGCTTCTTACCACCCTAGCCCTCTTTACCCTTGAGGGTATTTTTAATGGACTTTGGCATCAGCTAAGCAGCCAAAACTATGACAAAATCATACGATTTATTTTAGCTATTCCTATCTTTTTTTATATTCGATGGGCTAAGCCTTCTGTTTCTTGGGTATGGGGTGGGTTGGGCATCGGCGGAACTCTCATTGGCTTTCAAGCCCTCTATGAACGTATGGCACATGGCGTAGAGCGAGTCAGCGGCTATACCCATGCCATACAGTTTGGTAATCTCTCAATGCTCACAGCCTTCTTCTGTCTGGCAGGTTTAGGGTGGAGTCTGTCACGCTCCCCAAAGAAACGCTCTGCATTTACATGGCTACTCATATTTGGCGCCATAGGTGGGATATTGGGCTCACTACTTTCTGGCAGTCGGGGGGGCTGGGTTGGACTACCTTTGGTACTCCTTGTGCTTTATCGCGCCTACCACCCCTTTTTTTCATTGCGTCTCAAACTAAGCCTAGGAATCTTGGTAATAATTACAGGGTTAGTTGTGTTCTCTATTCCACAACTTAACGTTCAGCCTCGCATCCAAAGAGCCTTTGAGGACATTGCGCTTTATCAGAAAGGCAATAGCAATACATCACTAGGGGCTCGTTTTGAAATGTGGCAAGGTGCGATCCAGCTCACTCAAACTAAACCACTGTTTGGTTGGGGCAAAGATCAATATCAAAACGGCATGGTTGAACTTGCCGAACAAGGTTATGCAAATCCAGTTGTTAAAACATTCAGCCATGCTCATAATGAGTTCATTGATCGTACCGCCAAACATGGTGTGGTTGGCCTGATCGTTTTGCTCCTGCTGTATGGAGTACCGCTTTGGTATTTTAACCCTTATCTCAAAAATCCTGATTTAAGTATACGAGCCCTCGCTGTTAGCGGTACGATTCTACCTGTCGCTTACATTGATTTTGGTTTATCACAAACCTTTTTAAGCCATAACAGTGGGGTCATGATGTATGCGCTCTGGCTGGTCATCTGGGCTGCCTGTTTACGCAATACTATCGAGGCAAGCACGTCGCCTGCTGCCACTGAGCCTTAAACTCATTACGAATTTGTACCTCGGGCTGTATTTTGCCAATCAAAATTAACTGTATCGGGGGCGGTAGTGTCCCCAGGCCCTCTACGTAACCCGAGGCATGCTGGCTGCTCTGATAGTGCAAAAACCCTTTTACTTGCCCAGAAACACCATGTTTAGGCGCATGACAAACACCACTAAAATGCAAATGATCCGTGTCCTGCTCGTCCAGCTGTAGCTCACAATCCCCTAGCGCCTGTTGCAAAAACGATAAACTCTGTTGTGGATCACGCAAAACGGCAGCTTGCTTTGGTGTTAAACACTCTGTAAAGCGGGCAGGATCATAATTTTCCAGTTTTTTTAATTGCTCTGGCTTTAATAGGGCCGCCGCCTGCTGTTTGATTAACTGCAACTGTGGGCCAATGTCTTTACCCTCGGCAAAAGTTTGTGTGGTAATCTGCCATTGACCCGCCTGAGGTGCAACAGAAAGCGGAGCCGCCAAAACAGCCCCTGCACTCAAGCTCAAAACCATACTAAAAAAATATCGCTTCATACGCCTACCTATTTATATGTAGCCATCTCAATGGACGACCTCTTTTTCCAACATTAGCACAGCTAGGTTTCTCATGGATCATTTTGAAAATTTGTTACCTATCGGTGCCATTGTGCACCAAAATGCCGATGCTGCCGATGCCCATTTGGCCGCTTTTATCCAATCGCTCCAAGAGCAAGGTAAGCGCGTATTAGGCGTTATTCAAGCTCCCGAAGAAGTCAGCTACGCTTATGGCAGCCAAATGGGTATTATTAACCTAGATAATGGCGCCTATACTTCTATCGCCCAAAAATTAGGCAAGCATAACACCAGTTGTTGCTTAGACTCAGCAGCTGTCAGCCAAGCCTGTACGATTTTGCAGCACGCTCGTGCGCAAAACCCCGATCTTATTGTCGTTAACCGCTTTGGCAAGCTTGAAGCAGAAGGGGAAGGCTTTGCCAGCGAGATGCTCGAAATCATGAGCCTCGGCCTGCCTATGATTACGGTTGTAGCCGATCGCTTTCTAGATGAATGGCGTGTTTTTTCTGGCGGTTTAGCGCAAGAGATTCCTGCGCAGCTCTCAGCTATGCAAAGCTGGTTTGAACAAGCTAACGCTCTCCATACTTCCTAGTCTGCTTTACGACCAACCATATGAAATAAAGTAATAAGCATATAAGGTTATAATATAAACATCTTTTTCTTATGTGCTTAAAAAATGATCAGCAGCATTCTTGGTTTTATGGTGGGGCTCACCCTTGGCCTCACAGGAGCAGGTGGCGGGATTTTAGCGGTGCCCGCCTTGGTTTTAGGGGTGGGACTAAGTATGACTACGGCCGCCCCTATTGCGCTTATTGCCGTTGGGTTAGCGGCCCTAACTGGTGCCCTCGACGGTTTGCGGCGCCGGATGGTACGTTATAAAGCCGCTTTACTGATGTCGGTAATTGGGGGGGTTGTCTCCCCTTTTGGGGTGTGGCTTGCACAGCGTTTACCTGAGTTCTGGTTAATGGTGTTATTTAGTGGTGTGATGTTTATTGTTGCTGCACGCATGTTTAACCAAGCACGCCGCAGCCAAAAATCCGGGCAAGCGGACACCCCAACAACGCCCAAAGCCTGCATGATATCGGAAACCACGGGTAAATTTATCTGGAATAAAACCAGCACCCTCACACTTGGTAGTATTGGTGCGGTATCTGGCCTATTAACCGGCCTACTTGGCGTGGGTGGTGGTTTTATTATTGTGCCAATGCTCAAACGTTTTACTAACTTAAAGATTCACAGTATTGTCGCCACCTCATTGATGGTGATCGCATTGGTTTCCGCCGTCACAGTGCTCAATGCACTCACATCTAGCTCAGCCCTGCAGCATCCGGCTACTTGGCCTTTTGTTGGCTTTGTGGTGGCAGGAATGATCGGTGGTCGTATTGTGGCCCCGAAAATTCCCCCTACCTATATACAAATCGGCTTTGCATTGCTATGTGCTTTATCAGCATGTATTGTGCTGTTTAATGCACTCGCTCCCATTGCCCATTTTTAACCGTCAATAACTCGACCCCGCGCTCATCAAACCCACTATGATCGTCGGGGGTCATGTTGTAAATGCCCTGCGTGCCTGGCAGCTCCTTAATGTTTTCTAGCGCGGTGCGCAGAGCTTGACGGAACGCTTCTGTACCTGGCTGCGCTTGCTCAGCCGCTACCGGCAATGCTGCGACCAATAACAACCCAGCATCATACACATTCCCCCCAAAGGTCGCGGGCATATGACCGTACTTTTCGTTATAGCGCTGCATATAATCCTGAGCAATGGCTTTAGAGGGGTTGTCATCTTCGATTTGTTCAGGCACCAACATCAAGCTCCCACCTAAAATGGTTCCCTCAACGGCTTTACCCCCTAAACGCAGGAAGTCGTTCATCGCCGCCCCATGTGTTTGATAAACCGTGCCAGCATAATTGCGCTCATATAAGCTAGCTTGGGGCAATACCGCCGGCCCGCCAGGCGCCGCCACTAATACCGCATCGGGATTAGCACTCATCAGTTTTAACACTTGACCGGTTACTGAGGTATCCGGGCGCTTGAAGCGCTCATTGGCTACTAAGCGGATTCCATACTGCTCCAATCGCTCGGTCATGACACCGTACCATGTTTCACCATATGCATCGGCGGTGCCAATAAAACCTAGTGTTTTCACCCCATTATCTTGCATATGCTGCAAAAGCTTATCTGCTACTAAACCATCATTTTGCGTGGTTTTAAAAACCCATTTTTTCTTTTCATCCATGGGCAACACCAATGAGATAGAACCCACAGGAGCCAATAATGGAGTTTGAGCCTCGCTGACCAAATCAATCAAAGCAAGCGCATGTGGCGTGCCCGAAGGCCCAATAATGGCATCGACTTTTTCTTCTGTGATCAGTTTTCTAACCGAAGTCACCGTATTATTTGGCTCACTGGCATCATCTAGATGAATATATTGAATGCTTAAATCCCCAATCTTTTCAGGTAGCATCATCGCGGTATTACGCTGAGGAATCCCAATAGCAGACACCACACCCGTGGAAGAAGCAATGGTTCCTATTTTTACTTGCGCCCATGACAATGTGCTGAGCCCAACCCCTACCACCACCCCAAAAACACATGCAATTTGTTTTAGTTTCATGCTTTTTCTCATCTTAGTTGAACCATAAAAGATGCCTTACTTTACTGTCTTAAGGAGCAAAACATAGGAGGGTTTACGCTAAAAATGGGGTTTTCACCTAGAAAAAAGGGCATTTATTTTTACTTTAGATGGCTAAAATTAAGAAGTAAACTATTTATTCGGAGAGTCACTATGGAACCCACTGGGCTCGTAGACCAATTTGCACGCAATCATTTACCGCCCTTAGATCAATGGCCTGTTTTATTACTGGACAACAACCCAGACATTGCCTACCCAAAACGACTCAATGCGGCCATCGAGCTCCTGAGCCAACAAGTGCATAATGGCTTTGGCGACCATATCGCTTTAGAGTGGCTGGAGAATAATGAAAAAAAGCACGTCACCTATCGAGAGCTCGACCAGCTCAGTAATCAAATTGCTCATGTTTTTGTCGAGGACATGGGGTTAGTCAGTGGTAATCGCATTTTATTACGTGGTCCCAACAACCTGATGATGGCAGCGAGCTGGCTCGCCGCACTTAAAGCGGGTCTGGTCACCGTACCCACCATGCCCTTACTGCGTGCCGTAGAACTTAAAACCATTTTAGATAAAGCCGAAGTGCAAGCGGCTGTGTGCGACCAACGCTTAGCCGAAGAACTAAACTACTGCATGGATCCAGAGCACCCTCATTACAGCCCTTTTTTGCAAACGGCTATGTTTTTTAACTCGGATCAAGCACAAAGTCTGGAACAGCTGGCTAAAACTAAACCTACGGATTTCTCCGCCTGTGATACGGCGGCAGATGATGTGTGCCTCATCGCTTTTACCAGCGGTACCACCGGTCAGCCAAAAGGCTGTATGCACTTTCACCGTGATGTCTTAATCATGTGTGACACTTTTGCCAAGCATATTTTACGCTTACAGCCACAAGATAAAGTTTGTGGTACCCCACCTTTAGCTTTTACTTTTGGATTAGGTGGTTTGCTCTGCTTTCCTTTACGCGCAGGAGCCAGCGCTGTACTAGCAGAAAGCCTAAACCCGCGCACGATGCTGGAGTACATCGATCGCTTTCAGGTCACAATGACGTTTACCGCCCCCACGTTCTATCGCCAAATGGCAGGACTTGTTCAAAACTTTTCCCTAAAAAGTCTGCACAGCACAGTCTCAGCGGGTGAAGCCTTACCACAGGCTACGCGAGAGTTATGGAAAAAAGCAACAGGGATCGAGATGATCGATGGCATAGGCGGCACCGAAATGATTCATGTTTATGTCTCTAGCCGTCCCGAAGACGTTCGCCCGGGAGCCATTGGACAAGTTGTGCCTGGTTTTGAGGCTCAGGTCGTGGATGATCAGCTGCAACCTGTTCCTAACGGTACCGTCGGCCGTTTGGCAGTACGCGGCCCTACGGGCTGTCGATACCTGAGCGACCCTCGTCAAACACAGTTTGTCCAAGGGGGATGGAATTTACCCGGCGATACATTCATCATGGACGATGATGGCTATTTATATTATCAAGCTCGCAATGACGATATGATTATTTCATCTGGGTATAACATTGCCGGTCCAGAGGTTGAAGACTGTTTGCTCAAACACCCAGCAGTAGCTGAATGCGGTGTGATCGGTATTCCTGATGAAGTTCGTGGCCAAATCCTAAAAGCTTTTATCGTGCTAAAAGACGAAGCAGAACCAAGCGAAGTATTAATTAAAGAGCTGCAAGATTTTGTTAAACAAAATGCCGCTCCCTATAAATACCCGCGCGCCATAGAGTTCGTGGAAGCGTTACCACGTACAGAAACCGGTAAACTGCAACGCTTTATGTTGCGTCAAATGGCAACCACAAACTAAGGAAAATAAATTTCGATGCGCAAGCCTCCCAATGGTGAGCGCATCGCCTCGATACTCCCCCCATACAGCAACACCAAATCGGCCACAATAGCCAAACCGAGCCCTGAGCCGGGAGCCAACTCGTCCGCACGCACACCCCGCTGAAAAATACGTGAATATGCTGAAGCGGCGATTCCTTTACCATCATCATCGATGGTGATTTTTAATGCATTTGGTCGACCTAAGGCCTCTGCCCGCTGTACTTGCACCTGTACCCGCGTTTCACACCATTTAAAAGCATTATCCAGCACGTTACCTAAAATCTCATGCAGATCTTGAGCCTCGCCTTTAAAGTACAACTCTTTTTGCCCTGAAAGCAGCTCAACCTGTACCGACTTAGGCTCATAAGCACGTTGCAGTAGTTTCACGAGACTATGCAAAGCGGGCAAAATCTCTGTGCGCACCCCTACGGTTTTTACCGCTGCCGCCACACGAGCGCGTGATAAATGATAATCCACTTGCTCTTGCGCAGCATGAATCTGCTGCAACACCAGTTGCGCAAGCTGCGGATCCGGTTTTTTCGCTGCATTAGCTAATACTGCTAAGGGTGTTTTAATCGCATGGGCCAAATTTCCCGCTTGGGTGCGCGCACGCTCAGTTACCTGGGCCTGACTACGCAAGACCCGATTAAACTCGGAAACCAATGGCTGGATCTCTTGTGGATATTGACCATCGATAGAGTTTGCGCGCCCCTCATGAACGGCCGCTAGTCGTTGGCGTAACTGGCGCAAAGGACGTAAACCCAGTTTTAGTTGCCACCATACCCCCACCACCAGCACACAGCCCAAAACCGCTAACGTTAACACCAGCATCCACACAAAACGCTGTAAAGGCTCAGCAATCCAGCTTTTTTGTGCCGCCACCCATACTTGATAACGTTGTGCATGAGAGGGCTCAGCTAACGCAATACTACGCCCTATCACATAGAGCTCCCCAAGCTCTGGATCCTTATAGCGAAACCACGTTTCTTTATCAATTTGTAAGCGCGGTGGGGTTAAGGTTTCATCCCATAAAGAATGCGAGAACAACAAAGGCTGGGACGACACATCAATCTGCCAATACAAACCGCTAAGCGGCTGCTCAAAGCGGGGGTCATTTAATGCCTGCGAAAGCCCCAGCTGCCCTGCTGAGTCCAGCGTCATCTGTGCAATCAATTGCATCATATGCATATTGAGTTCTTTATGCAGCTGTTCTTCAATATGTTGTTGAAAAAGCTGGTTCAGCAATGCCCCTGCTACCAATAAACTGCAAAACACCCACAGCATCGCTCCAACCAATAAACGCTGTGTTAGTGAGAGCTTGGTGAGCGTTTTTTTAAGCATGGGGGTTAATGAGCTTGTAGCCCAAGCCACGCACAGTTTGAATGTATTCTGCTGGAATTTTTTTACGTAAACGCCCAATAAACACGTCGATGGTATTTGAGTCTCGGTCCTGATCCTGAGCATAAATATGCTCGGTGAGATCAGCACGGGATACGACTTGCTCAGCGTGATGCATTAAATAAGCTAAAACCTTGTACTCGTGCCCAGTTAACGTTAAGGGCTGATGGGCAAATAAAAACTGGGATTGTCGTGTATCCAGCACCAAATCCCCACACACAAAGGTTGCACTGGCTTGCCCAGCGGCACGACGTAATAAAGCCCGTATGCGGGCTAAGAGTTCCTGAATATGAAAGGGTTTGGTTAAATAGTCATCAGCACCAGCATCAATGCCACTGACTTTTTCATGCCATGTATCACGCGCGGTAAGAATCAGCACTGGATACGTGATTTGTTCATTACGCCAACGTTTTAGGACGGTGAGGCCATCTACCTGTGGTAAGCCCAGGTCCAAAACAACAGCATCATAGCTTTCTACCGCCCCCATATAATGGGCCTGCTCGCCATCGGTAGCGGTATCCACCACATACCCCTGTGCTTGTAATGACTCGGTGACTTGTTGTAATAAGTTGAGGTCGTCTTCTACAACCAAAATACGCATGTTTATTTCCTTTGGGCTTTACGACTTTTTACTTTTAAGACCTCTGCTGTCCGGGCATCGACATAAAGCTTAAGCACATATCCCCCATGTTGCAACAAGCGAATTTTATAGATGTACTGATGGTGGTGACGATCCAAGTCCACATCGAGAACACGCCCTGGATACTGGTGATGAATTTGGCGCAAAACCCAACGAAGTGGTTTGATATCACCACGGTGCCGGGCTTCGCGCCGTTGCTCTGGTGATAGGCTCGAGGCGTGCGTGGGCATAGACACGGTCGTGCTCACACCAATCCATAAGCAAAGGGCTAAAAAAAAGAGACGCATGAAGGAGTTTTAGACTTGCACCAAATAAAAAGCATAGGACAAACAAGATGAACCGATGATGAACAACGGCTTCATTTTGGGTTCATCCGGATTCCTGCACAATGGAGTCATTGATGATTCGCGTTCCTTCTAAGGAGAAACAATGAAAGTAACGATCCCAACTTTAGCCGCTATCGCTACCACCGCTGCCTTAATCAGTGCCCCAGTCATGGCCACCCAGCCTGTTACCCCGATGAACACCATTATCGTTGCCGCCAATCAAGCCGATGCTCCGGACGTTAAAGGCGGTAAAGCACCTAAAGCTGAGCTTCCTGCTCGCTCCGAGTGGATGACACTCAAGCAAGCCTATGCAGCATTAGAAAAAGCCGGCTATCAAGACAAAGATATACGTAGTATCAGCAGTAGTCGCTACGGTTATATAGCACGTGTGGTCGACAAAGATGAAAAACGTATTCGCTTACTCGTGCATCCAACCGATGGCACCGTCACGATCCAAGAGCGTCGCAAAGACGATCGTCGTAAACACCGCCATCATAAAAACAACACAGATAACACCTAAACCGATTTTCTCTCGTTCTTTAGTTAACCTTAATTTAAAAAGGGCCTTCGTTTTCCGAAAGCCCTTCTTTTTTTACTGTCTATTTACCTAGCATACGTGGCATCACATCTTCCTCGCCACCAGCAATTCGGTGCTTAATTGTCATGACAATGTGCCCAGCAATCAATAAAAACAACAACCAGCCCAAATTACCGTGTAAGCTATTTCCTAAATCAACCATCCACTGAATTTTTTCGTCAGAACCGGATAAAATAGGAATCGTATTCCAATAGGTAAAAGGGCGACCGCTACCAATGGTACGTAACACTGCGATAAAAGGAACGGCTAGCATTAATACATATAAAGCCAAATGCCCAAGCTTAGTTATGGTGTTATTGTGTGGACGATGTTTGCTTTGACTAATCGCCCATAATATACGCAGCACACCTAACCATAAAATGGTAAAACCCACTTGCCCATGATATTGAAACACCGCTTTAGTAAAAGCAGCATCTTTATCAATAAAACGGGCACAAGCGGTTAAAAACATCCACGCAAATCCCAACGCCATAAACCAATGGAAAAAACGCGAAAGCGTACCATAACGCTCTGTGGTGTCACCCATCATCTACATCTCCTAATCAATATAACGATATAAACATCTCTTTATAGTGTACTGACCCTATATCACAAGGCAATTACTGCACAGACGGATGCGCTCCGTTATGCACCCATTCACGCCAAATGGCTACTAGCAAAGCCATCAGAACCGGACCGATAAATAGCCCCACAATCCCCATCGTTTTCACACCGCCCACCAAACCAAAAAAGGTAGGTAAAAAAGGAAGCTTGACCGGCCCACCTACTAAACGAGGGCGCAAGGTTTTATCCACAATAAATAGCTCGATAGCCCCCCATAAAAATAAAGCTATACCAGCCACGGTTTTACCAGAACCAACCAAATACAGGGAAACCAATGTAAAAGACAGCGGTGCGCCCCCAGGAATAAGCGCCATAAAGCCCGTCACGGCACCCAATAATGCGGGAGATGGAACGCCAGCAATCCAGTAAGCGATCCCTAATACGACCCCCTCGCCAAGCGCAATTAGCCCCATGCCTGTAACAGTGGAGTTTACGGTTGCGGGCACCACGCGTGAAAAACGCTGCCAACGCGTCGGCAAAATGCGCTCACCCACAATATCAATTTGCGCCAAAATACGATAACCGTCTTTATAGATAAAAAATAGCGTAATCAATAAAAACAACAGTGTGAGCAACAAATGAAAAACATTACCCGTAGCACTCAATACCATCCGGTATATATTACCCAAGTGCTCACCACTGACCATTTCGACCAAAGCCCCTAAAGCATGAGGCTCACCTAAATACAGTTCCCAGTATTCTGTGATCCTAGCACCAATAACAGGGAGTGACGGAATCCAATCCGGTACAGGCATGCCATATCGGTTTGCTGCCAACGCCCACACCACAAAAGAGCTAGCCTCTTTAATGACATAAGTTAAAGCAAATGACAGCGGAGCAATAATCACCCCAATCACAATTAAAATTGCTACCGTAGCGGCAACCAGAGATCGTCCTTTAAAATAAGCAAGTAGCCGCGTGTACGCTGGCCAGCTCGCCAAGCCAATGATTAAAGCCCCTAAAACCGGAACAATAAAATCTTTAAGAAAAAATAAACCCGCTAATACCACTAATAAAAGCAGCCAGCGGGCAATCAAAAACGGAGGGAGTACAGGTTGCATAAACGCGTCAAAAGGCCTTCAGAGGTGATGCAGGAAGTTGTCGCTTATGTGCGCCCTGGCGATAGTGACGCACAATAATATCAAATGCCTCGGAGCTAACAGATTGTCCTGTTAAAAAAGCATCAATATCCTCATAGCTTAAACCAAAAGCGGCCTCATCGGGGCGCAAAGGGGTTAAGGATTCTAAATCAGCGGTCGGCACTTTATGAACCAAATGCGAAGGTACGTCTAGCTGCATCGCTAAATCACGCACCTGCTGCTTAGTTAGTCCAGCCAGAGGCATCAGATCCGCAGCGCCATCCCCGTATTTGGTGAAAAACCCCATGAGCACCTCGGCGGCCTGATCACTACCCAATACTAGGCCGGCATTCGCTGCCGCTACGGCATAGCACACCACCATACGCTGTCGAGCTTTTACATTACCCAGTACAAAATCCTGCTGCTGAGGTGAAGAAAAATTTTGCCCGGCTTGTTTTAATGCGTGCTGAATGGCATCGGTTGCCGCCTGAATATTGATATGCAAAAAGCGATCGGGTTGAATATGCCGAATCGCGTCTTCGGCATCCTGTGCATCGGCTTGCACCCCATAAGGTAAACGTAACGCGATAAATTGCGCATCGTATTGCTCTGCGCGCAACTGCTCTACCGCTTGCTGTGCCATGCAGCCCACAACGAGCGAATCAATCCCACCACTAATACCGATCACTAAACTTTTGGCACCGCTTTGACGCACATAGTCTTTCATAAAAGCGATGCGCTCAGTGAGCTCCTGCTCGGCAGAAATCTCTGGTTTTACACCAAGTTCGGTAATAATTTGTTGTTGAGTACGTTTTTGCTGTGAGCTGAGCATGACACACCTATGTATTATTTAGGTAAGACTTGGCTGACATCACGCACGGCGCCTCGGTCGGCCGAGGTAGCCAGCGCCGCATAAGCACGTAAGGCTTGAGATACAACACGATCTCGCTGCTCTGTAGGCTGCCAAGCGTCTTTGCCACGGGCATTCATCGCATCGCGACGAGCCTGTAGTTCTTCGTCAGATATAGCCAAATGAATACGACGGTTTGGAATATCAATTTCAATGGTATCACCATCTTCGACCAAGGCAATATTACCGCCCTCTGCTGCTTCGGGAGAAGCATGGCCAATCACTAAGCCAGACGAACCACCAGAAAAACGTCCATCGGTCAATAAGGCCGCACTTTTACCTAGCCCCATGGATTTTAAGTAAGAAGTCGGGTAGAGCATTTCTTGCATACCAGGACCACCTTTAGGCCCCTCATAGCGAATAATTACAACATCGCCCGCTACGACTTTGCCATTTAAAATCCCATCAACGGCTGATTCTTGGCTTTCAAATACACGGGCTTTGCCAGTAAACTGCAAAATACTGTCATCAACCCCAGCGGTTTTCACAATACAACCATTTACTGCTAAGTTGCCATACATGACCGCTAACCCGCCATCCTGCGAATACGCGTGTTCTTTGCTGCGAATACAGCCATTTTCACGGTCCGTATCCAAACTCTCGTAATAACGATCTTGGCTAAAAGCGACCTGAGTGGGCACCCCACCTGGGGCACTACGATAAAATGTATCCACCGCTTTGGCGTTTGGCCCCATCACATCCCAGCGCTGAATGGCCTCGCCCAGTGTGCCGCTGTGGACATTGCCTACCTCTAGGTTTAGCAAACCAGCACGTGCAAGCTCGCCTAAAATCCCCATAATGCCACCAGCACGGTGCACGTCTTCCATATGATATTGTTCAGTCGCGGGAGCGACTTTACACAAGCAGGGAACATGACGTGAGATACGGTCAATATCGGCCATGGTGAAATCCACCTCGGCCTCTTGGGCGGCGGCGAGTAAGTGCAGCACCGTATTCGTCGACCCCCCCATTGCTACGTCTAAAGCCATCGCATTTTCAAAGGCTTCACGCGTGGCGATGCTACGTGGGAGCACCGAATCATCCTCTTGTTCATAATAACGCTTGCATAGCTCTACAATTAGCGAGCCGGCTGTCTCGAACAACCCACGGCGGCGCGCATGTGTGGCTACTAGGCTACCATTACCAGGCAAAGCTAATCCTAGGGCTTCGGTTAAACAGTTCATCGAGTTTGCTGTAAACATCCCTGAACATGAACCACAGGTAGGACAAGCGCTACGCTCAATATCAGCCACCTCTTCGTCACTGACAGAAGCATCTGCCGCTTGAACCATGGCATCTACTAAATCTAATTTACGCACCACGGTTTTACCGTCTTTAGCCATGACTTTACCGGCTTCCATGGGCCCACCCGATACAAAAATCACAGGGATATTAACGCGCAAAGCCGCCATTAACATGCCGGGGGTGATTTTGTCGCAGTTTGAAATACACACCATGGCGTCGGCACAATGGGCATTCACCATATACTCGACTGAGTCTGCAATCAGTTCACGCGAAGGCAACGAGTACAGCATCCCGTCGTGCCCCATGGCGATTCCGTCATCAACAGCAATGGTATTGAACTCTTTTGCTACTCCCCCTGCTGCTTCGATTTGGCGAGCCACGAGTTGCCCGAGGTCTTTAAGATGCACATGACCCGGCACAAACTGGGTAAACGAGTTAACAACAGCAATGATAGGTTTTTCAAAATCCCCATCTTTCATCCCAGTTGCGCGCCACAAAGCGCGCGCGCCGGCCATGTTACGGCCATGAGTAGAAGTACGTGAACGATATTGTGGCATTTGATAATCTCTAGCAAAAAAGCATAATAAAGCGTTTATGATAGACGGCTCTGCCGCTTTAGGCGAATACTATTCGTATTCTAACGCGAAGCTGTCCATCCTTCATCCTACCGGTGCCCGCCTGATCTGTCATTCATGGCACAATCAAGGCTTGGCAAAACTAACCCCTATTGTTGATTTCATCATGCAGCATCTTCATACCCCGATCTACCCCCGTGGGCTTCCCGCCCTAGAGCCCGAGTTATTACCGCTTTTAGATCAGCATCAAGCTCAATTAAGCGCACTAATTCAAGCCCATCAGGGTTTTTTACCCTATGATCAATGGATGCAAGCAGCTCTATATGCCCCCCATTTTGGCTATTACACTGGTGGCAGCACAAAATTTCATACCGCTGGGGACTTCACTACAGCACCAGAAATCACCCCCCTATTTGGGCAAACCCTAGCAAACCAAGTACAACAAATTCTACAACAATGTGCTGGGACAACAATTTTAGAGTTCGGGGCCGGATCCGGTGCGTTAGCGGAGTCCATACTGGTCAGCCTCAATCAATTGGGACTCCCTAACATACAGTACTGTATCTTAGAGCTATCTCCCACACTACGACAGCGCCAACAAGCCCGTCTTGCTCCATTTGCTAAGCAAGTCCAATGGTTGGAAACCTTACCGTCTGCTTTTACCGGTTGTGTTATCGCTAACGAGGTACTGGACGCCATGCCCATCCATTTGGTACAACGCGACCAAAATGGCACGATCCTAGAGCTAGGCGTTGGGCTCAACACAGATACATCTGCCTCTGCCCCGAGCCCTTTTGTTTTATTAGGTCGCCCAGCCTCAACCGAGTTGGCTCAGTTGGCACACTCTCGCCTACCTGATCTAGCTGGATACCGCTCTGAAATCAACTTACACGCTGAAAGCTGGATACAAGCCATGGGCCAATGGCTCAAAAAAGGTGCTGCTCTACTCATTGACTACGGCTTTAGTCAACGCGAGTACTACCACCCCCAACGCCATATGGGCACACTCATGTGCCATTTCCGTCATTTTGCTCATGACGAGTCCTTAATCCTACCTGGCTTTCAAGATATTACCGCTCATGTGGATTTTACCGCGATAGCGGATGCCGCTATCGCGGCGCAGTTAGATGTGCTTGGCTATGCCTCCCAAGCCCATTTCTTATTAAATAGCGGGCTACCACAACATTTAGAACAATTACAAACCCAACTCGATATGCAGCAACCCGCCCATCTTCAAAGCTGGACCCAACAAGTCTCTGCCGTACAAAAACTACTCTCCGAAGCAGAAATGGGTGAACTCTTTAAGGTTATGGCGATCGGCAAGCATATCGAGCCCCCTTTATTAGGTTTCACAGCTCGCGACCGTCGTGACTATCTCTAAAGGCGCGACACATGAATACCGTTCCTACTCAATCTTTTGCCCGCCATATCGCAATTTTGATCTTATTATGTGTGGGCTGTAGTTTTGCCAGTGCGCATATTGCCGCACGTATTTCCTTTGACCATGGTACAGGGCTACTAACGGCTGTGGTTTTTCGCTCGGGTATTAGCCTACTTTTACTCGCTCTGATTGCGCTTTGGCAAAAGCAAAGTCTGCGCATACGCTGGTCTATTGCCCCATGGCAAATCCTATTAGGCTTACTGATTGCAATACAAAGTATTTGTATTTATTCCGCTGTCACCCGTATTCCTGTCGGCATTGCGCTATTAACGGCTAATACCTTTCCTGCACAACTGGCTTTGCTTTCTTGGGCTTTAGGGGGGAAACCACCCAGCCGTAAAGCCAGTGTGCTCATGGGAATTATTCTCATCGGCCTGCTTCTGGCGCTTGATATCCCAAGCCTAATCGAAGCCGGCACGGACCATCTTTATATTTGGCTCACCGGCATTGCTTTTGCGCTTACCGCCGCCTTTTCTTTTTCTATTGGTTTGTGGGTCACCGAAAACAAACTCAAGCACCTTAAAGGCAGCGCCCGTAGTTTTTACACCATGCTCACCGTATTAATCACCACTTTTACGGCAGGACATCTAGGCGTAATGCCTGGCGGCCTTAGCTGGCCTGAAAGTGGTACTGGTTGGGGGACGTTGATCTTACTGAGTAGCTTATATGCGCTGGCTTTTATTACGCTTTTCATGCTGGCGCCCCGCCTAAACCTAGCTCAGAATGCGCCTGCGATGAATATCGAACCCGTGGCCTCATTAACCCTAGGTTGGATTATTTTGGGTCAGCAATTAAGTACCATGCAAATCATTGGGGGTGCCTTGGTGGTTTCTTGCATTGTGGCCTTTGCTTACGCTAAAGATGAGCGCTAATGGCAGCAAGGCGCGCCTGCCAGATAGCCTGGGGGATCGCCGCGCCCTGGCCCGCATAGTGCTTTGCAATCGCTCCGGCATCCACCGCACAAAAGGCGTGTGCCCACTGGCGCCACTGCTCAATGTCTAAGGGTATAGCGCAAGCAGCTGCTTGCAACACACTTTCAAAGCGCTCTGGGCGACGTAATACATCCATTTGCTGTAAAGCTTGAGCCACCTGCTCTGCACTCAGGTCTGACTGTAGCTGCTCAATAAACAACGGCACAAGTCGGACTAAATCCACATAGGCTGCAGGAGTGCGCAGCTGTTTAACCAATGCAAGGCGAGTAGGGCTTTGCCACAAGAGTAGTGCTAAGCGCTGTGCTGTAGTAAGCCCCTGCTGCACGGCTTGTGTCATCGCCTGCTCAATCTGCGTATTCACCACCAGCCCAGGCAAAATGCGCGTTAACGCCCCGCACTGTGCTAATACTGCCATCATACGCAAGGGCTGCTCAGTAGCCAATGCTTTATGCAGCTCTTGCCAGACCCGCTCAGGCACCAACGCATCAACCTCGCCATTTTCTACCAGCACCGTGGCAAACTGCATCGTGGTAGGCGCAATAGAAAAATCAGAAAAACGCGCTGCAAAACGCGCTAAACGCAACAACCGGACTGGATCCTCGATAAACGCATCGCCGACATGGCGTAATATACGTGCTTGTAAGTCCGCATACCCATGCAAAGGATCATGAAGCTGCCCCTGCGCGTCGACGGCCATCGCATTGATGGTAAGATCACGCCGTTGCAAATCGGCTTCCAGAGTCACGTCCACACCAGTATAAAACGTAAAGCCTTGATAACCACGCCCAGATTTACGCTCTGTCCGCGCTAAAGCGAACTCCTCTTTGGTACGAGGGTGAAGAAAAACAGGAAAATCCCCTCCCACTGGAATAAAGCCGCGTTGAGCAAGCTGCTCTGGTGTGGCACCCACAACGACCCAGTCTTTATCCCCTGCCTTCAACCCAAGCAATGCATCGCGTACCGCACCCCCTACCACATAGCAGTCTAACCCAGCTAACAACGGATCCTGTGGTCCAAATAAGGCTTGCAGCGCCTGCTGCTGCGTATCCGACAAGCGCATTAGGGTAGCTCCGTTTTTGCTCTTGCCTGCGGCGCAATCGTACCAAGCCGCTGCTTTAATGATTGCGGTTGACCGCTAAACACCATGGAATAGTAAGTGGCATTAGACAGTACATTTTTTACATATAAGCGGGTTTCTGTAAACGGTATGGTTTCAGCAAATATCGCCCCCTCTACAGGGCCTTGTAAACGTGAGCGCCAATTAATGGGACGCCCAGGTCCCGCGTTATAACCAGCCGAAGCCAATACCTCGGAACCATTTAACTGCTGTAATACCATATTTAAATAGTTTGTCCCCAAGACTGTGTTGACCTCAAAGTCATTGACCATGGCGGGCTTAAAGGTTTTCATACCAATTTTATTGGCAGTCCATTTGGCTGTTGCTGGCATAAGCTGCATCAAACCCGATGCCCCCACGCCAGAGCGGGCATCCGTCATAAAGCGCGACTCTTGCCGGATTAAGCCATATACCCAAGCGGGATCCAAGCCAATTAAACGTGCTTTTTCTGTAACTTTACCCTCAAATGGCGCAACAAAACGTTGGCTAAAATCAATTTCCTGTTTGGTCAGCAATGAGGTGTTTACGACCCGATCATAAACCTGATGGTGACGTGCTAGCTCTGCAGCGGCGCGTAACTGTCTATCGCTCATTCCTCGGATCCCATACCCCCACTCTGCAGTCGCTTCTGGGCGCCAACCCAGTTTAAATAACTCTAGCGCACGTAATAACGCTGGACGAGTCTGCACATCTTGCATATCGGCAGCAGTCACAGCAGGAGGAGCAGGCGGCAACGGAATAGCTCGCCCGAGCTCTTCATTAGCTAGCTGGCCATAAAAACCCAAGTCATCCGTAATCGACATAAAGGCTGCTTGCGCCTCGGTGCCTTTGCCTTGTGCTGCCAAAGCACGACCACGCCAATACACCCACACCGGCTCTGATGCCTGTCGAGCCGACATTTTTGCTATCGCTTGCTCTACCCGCACCCAGTCAATTGGATACTGCCGAAGCTCAGCCCGCACTTCCCAGGCATGGTTATAATCCGTTTTTGGGCTTTTCCCTGATTTTCTATACCAACGCGCAGCATCGTTTTCCACCCGCAAGGCCGGCACTAACCCAAACTGCCCCCACACCCAATCTATATTTTCTTGCGGCAGTTTGCTTTGCCACTTTTGTTCAATATATTGAGCCTGCGTGGCTCGATTTGCTTCACGAGCTAAGCGTGATAAAGCCAATGTGACAAGCTCCTGATCGGCTTGCCCTTGTACCGTGGTTTTCTTATCTAGCCATTGACGAGGCGTTTTCATCAAGGCAGTGTAATCCTGCATTTGTTTACCATCAAAAATAATGGCGGCAAAACGACGCGCATCGTTTGTTTTGCCCTGTTCTAAAGCGGCGCGCATTAAATCACGCACAGCCTGAAAGCCCACCACCTTATCGGACCATAGTTGGTCTAATAACGACCAGCAAGTCGCCCCAGGCCGAAACGAACGCAACAAAGCCTCTGTGTCTAAACGCTGCCCCTGCATATGTAAACCATAGGCCACCGCACAACGTACCTGTGTATTACCTAAGTCTGCTGGATTTAGCTGATTGATCAAAGCAAAATCACCGGCTCGCACCGCCGCAATGGCCCAATCCCCTTTTAAGCGTTGGGCTAAGTATTCATCATCATACTCACGTAAAAACTGCCACAACTGATCTGAAGGCACAGGACGTGTTGTATCGTAGAGCTGTTGACGCAAATGCCAATAGGCAGGATAAGCACCCAGCACCGGATCGGCTTTTGCCGGCTGGACCAACGCCTCTAACTGTTTCCAGTTTTTGGCTTGTACTGCCTCTCGAGCCTGTAAAACAGCTTGACGCGCTTGCGCTGGGACAGGCGGTAAGCCTTGCCAACGCATGGCGGGGGGTGGTGCTGCTTTTTGGCTAACTACTGTCTGGGTTTGGACTTGTGCATTCGAATCAGAGGGCGCATTAGCTCCAGCGCAGCCAACTAATAGCAAGCTGCCTACCCAAAGCGCCACTTGTGAAGAAAAACGTTGTCCAGACCAAAACCTGCCTGAAACCTGTTTTTTCTGATACCGTAATTGCATTACCATGTATTCGCCCTTTTAAAGAAAAGCTTATGTCTCTAAACCCAACTGATTTACGTCAAACCCTACTGCGCTTACGCGCCCAACAAGACCCAGCCGACTGCCGACGCGGTGCCCTATTGATGCGCGGCCGTTTATTTACGTGGTTAAATAGCTATAAAAAGCAATGGTCTCACCCAGATCGGCCTATACATATTGCTGCGTTTTGGGCATTAGCTCAAGAACCTGATCTACAGCCGCTTTTACAGCAATGGGCGGATGATAAGCAGTTACGTCTTAGCCTACCCTGTATAGTTGCAGAGAACGCCCCACTGGTATTTAAGCCTTGGCAGCCTACCACCCCCATGAAAAGCGCGCTGTTTGGCGTTCAAGAACCCGATACACTGGAGATTGCCCCCCATCCGGATATTATTCTTGTGCCCACGCTGGGCTTTAGTCGTCAAGGCGACCGCTTAGGTTATGGTAAAGGCTACTATGATCGCACTTTAGCACAGCTCCAAGCCCAATCCCACCCTTTTATTAGTATTGGAATAGCATGGGCTGTGGGCGATTTATCGTCTTATTCTTATCACCCTCAAGCCCATGATGTGCCACTTGATGCCGTATTAACTGACAAAGGCTGGGCGGTACCTGCCCCGACCTTTACAAGCTAAGACGATTAACAATATTCATGGTGGCTTCCGCGCCGTTTAGCGTGTAAAAGTGCAAGCCCGGCGCGCCACCATCAATTAAGTCTTGTGCCAATTGGCTGACCACATCTAAACCAAACGCCCGGATAGAGGCACGATCGTCACCAAAATCCGCTAAGCGTAAGCGAATCCACCGAGGAATTTCCGCCCCACACATATTTGAAAAACGTAACAACTGTGAGGAATTAGTAATAGGCATAATGCCAGGGATGATAGGAATCGTGACACCAGCTTTTTGTACTCGCTCCACAAAATCAAAGTAAGCACCAGCGCTATAAAAATACTGCGTAATCGCTGCGTCTGCTCCTTGGTTAACCTTATGGACAAAATGACGCACATCCTCATCAAAAGAAAGGGCCTGTGGGTGCATTTCTGGATAAGCGGCTACCTCGATATGAAAAGCGTCCCCACTGTGTTCGCGAATAAATGCCACCAGATCGCTGGCATAACGCAACTCGCCCACAACCCCTCCCATACCGGAAGGTAAATCCCCGCGCAATGCCACTAATCGCTTCACGCCTTTTTGTTGATAATAATCCAAAATCTCAGCAATATCGGCTTTGCTTGCGCCAATACAAGATAAATGCGGCGCCACATCAAAACCCAAGTTTTGTAAAAGCTGCACCGCATCCGCTGTACCCGAGCGGGTGGAGCCTCCTGCCCCAAATGTCACACTCACGTAACTAAGGTTTAACCCCATTAAGGATTTCGCTGAACGCACAAGTTTTTCCTGTGCGGCAATATCGCGCGGAGGGAAAAACTCCGCGCTAAGAATCGCTTTAGCACTCATTTATTTTTAAATTATGGAATAAGTTTAGACAATAAGCTGGTAGCGATACTGTACACAATCGCCCCAATAAACGCCCACCAGAAGCCTGTTACCGTAAATCCTTTGAGGATAGAGCCGGCCAGCCAGAATAACAGAGCGTTAATAACCAATAGGAATAAGCCCAATGTCACAATCGTGAGTGGCAGTGTTAATACTTGTAGCACTGGCTTTAGCAGCATGTTTAACAGCCCTAGAACAACGGCTGCTATCAGTGCTGAACCAAAACTAGCCACCTGAATACCGGGTAATAAGTAGGCTACGATCAATAAGGCTACGGCGTTTAAAATCCATACGAGTAATAAAGTCATCTTCCACGCTCCGTTATAAAAAGGGCATCTACCTTGCAGATGCCCAAAAAAAATTAATAACGATAATGATCGACCTTGTACGGCCCCTCTACGGGAACGTTAATGTATTTAGCTTGTTCTTCTGTTAGCGTGGTTAAATTCACACCAAGCTTAGCTAAATGCAGGCGAGCGACCTTTTCGTCCAAGTGCTTAGGCAATACGTATACCTTACCACTTTCGTAACGCTCACCGTGATTGAAAAGTTCAATTTGTGCAATAGTTTGGTTCGTAAACGACGCCGACATCACAAAAGAGGGGTGACCCGTCGCACACCCTAGGTTGACAAGACGCCCTTGAGCTAACAAGATGATACGCTTACCATCAGGGAAAATTACGTGGTCCACCTGAGGTTTGATTTCCTCCCACTCCAGATCCGCCAACGAGGCCACGTCAATCTCATTATCAAAGTGACCAATATTACATACAATGGCTTGGTCCTTCATGCGCTCCATATGCTCGCGTGTGATCACATGGTAGTTACCTGTGGCCGTCACAAAAATATCCGCCTTATCTGCTGCTTCTTCCATGGTAACGACACGATAGCCTTCCATCGACGCCTGCAAGGCACAAATGGGGTCGATTTCAGTAACCCAAACCTGAGCGCGTAGCGCTTGCAAAGCTTGCGCACAACCTTTACCCACATCCCCAAAACCACATACTACGGCGATTTTGCCAGCCACCATAACATCAGTGGCACGCTTAATCCCATCGACCAAGGATTCACGGCAGCCATACAAATTATCAAATTTAGACTTAGTCACCGAGTCATTGACGTTGATAGCAGGAAAGGCTAGCTCACCTTGTTTAGACATCTGATATAAACGCTGTACTCCCGTGGTGGTTTCTTCGGTAACGCCTTTAATCTGCGCCAAACGTGTGGAGTACCAGGTTGGATCCTGCTGCAAGCGTGCCCGGATACTAGCGAACATGACTTTTTCTTCGGAGCTACCTGGATGATCCAAAACGGATAGGTCTTTTTCTGCTTTTGCCCCCAGATGCAAGAGCAGTGTGGCGTCGCCCCCATCATCAAGAATCATATTGGCTTGTTCACCCGGCCAATTAAAGATCTCATGGCAATATTCCCAGTACTGCTCAAGGCTTTCACCTTTAATGGCAAACACGGGAATCTGGTTAGCCGCCATCGCTGCCGCCGCATGATCCTGAGTGGAGTAAATATTGCAAGATGCCCAACGAACCTCGGCGCCTAATGCCACTAAAGTTTCAATCAACACAGCGGTTTGAATTGTCATATGCAGGCTACCCGCAATGCGCGCGCCCTTTAGAGGCTGAGCGTCAGCGTACTCTTCACGCGTAGCCATTAGGCCTGGCATTTCAGTTTCAGCAATGGCGATCTCACGACGACCCCATTCGGCCAAACCAATATCGGCAATCTTGTAATCAGAAAAGGTAGACATAAAAGCTCCTGTGATGCGGTGATCAGAACAGGAGCAAAAAAATAGCTCACCTACTCTGATCACAGAATTAAGGTGAGCGTCGTTAAAACGATATCTGTTTTACTTCACAAACCTGAGCCTGGCCAATAACGGTCGCAACGCTCCTCAGGTTTGGGGGTGGCAGCAAGCCCTATACGGCGGATTTTACCATCCGCCACCATAGAAAGTGAAATTAAAGCGCCGCTTTTAACGCTGCTGCTTTATCCGTGGCCTCCCACGTAAATTCGGGCTCGCTGCGACCAAAGTGTCCATAAGCCGCCGTTTTTGTATAGATAGGACGCAATAAATCAAGCATTTGCACAATACCGCGGGGACGCAGATCAAAGTGATCACGCACCATCAAAGCAATTTGATCATCAGGAATGATGCCTGTGCCGTTGGTATAAACCGTAATGTTGATTGGCTCTGCCACACCGATTGCGTAGCTAACCTGAACTTCACATTGGCGCGCCAAGCCTGCTGCTACAATGTTTTTAGCTACATAGCGCGCCGCATAAGCAGCAGAACGGTCTACTTTAGATGGATCTTTACCTGAAAACGCCCCACCACCATGTGAGCACGCCCCCCCGTAAGTATCCACAATAATTTTGCGTCCAGTTAAGCCACAATCCCCGTTAGGACCACCAATCACAAATTTACCAGTAGGGTTCACCAAAAAACGGGTTTTTTCTGTGAGTAGACCTTCAGCAAAAGTGGGACGAATAATTTCCTCGATCACTGCCTCGTGAATGTCCTTTTGGCTGATTTCTGGATCATGCTGAGTAGACAGCACCACAGTATCGACCTCGGTAGGCTGACCGTCTACATAGCGGAAAGTGACTTGGGCTTTAGCGTCTGGACGCAGCCATGGCAAACGTCCATCTTTGCGTAGCTCGCTTTGACGCTGCATCAGACGATGCGAATACCAAATGGGCGCTGGCATTAAATCAGGGGTTTCATCGCAGGCATAGCCGAACATTAAACCCTGATCGCCAGCACCTTGATTCATGATTTCCTCAGGGGTGCGGTCTACACCTTGAGCGATATCAGGAGATTGTTTATCGTATGCAACCAACACCGCGCAGCTTTTATAATCAATGCCATAATCGGCATTATCATAGCCAATGCGCTTTAGTGTATCCCGTGCCACGTCAATGTAGTTCACATTGGCCGTGGTGGTGATCTCGCCAGCCAGCACAACTAAACCCGTATTACATAGGGTTTCAGCAGCAACGCGTGCGTTAGGGTCTTGGGTGAAAATCGCATCAAGAACAGCATCAGAAATCTGATCGGCGACCTTGTCTGGATGGCCTTCGGAAACGGATTCGGAAGTAAAAAGAAAATCGTTATGTGCCACAGTAATACATCCTGTAGGTTTTTAGTTAAAGCAAGGGCGTTGCACCACAAAAAAGCCTAAACAAGACATATCAGGGCGCGACGCTTTAGCGGGAATTTAGGTCTCTATATGAGAGTATCGCTCCGCAAGTTGTCGGTTAACTCAGCGATAGTTCTATTTTAAGCAAAAATAGCCGAAGATTCATACTATATTGTTATTTATCCACACCGCATTCACTTATTATGTTTTTGTTTCTGCTCAAACTGATTGCTAAACTCCCTTTACGCTGGCTTCATGGCATAGGCCGATGCCTTGGGGTTCTCGTGTATTTATTTCCTGGCCGCTATCGCAATCGTTTACGCACCAACGCTGCCCAAGCTGGCTACGACTCCCCTGCTTTTGCACGCCAAGCCGCAGCAGAAACAGGCGCCATGATTTTAGAAACCCCTAAAGTCTGGTTAGATACCCCAACTTGTTTACATAAATGTATATCCACTGATGAGCACGTCGTTACGCAAGCTCTCGCCGAGGGCAAAGGTGTATTGTATTTAACGCCCCACCTTGGATGCTTTGAGATCACAGCGCGTACCTTAGTCAAACATGGCCCAATTACCGTCATGTTTCGGCCGCCCCGCCAAGCTTTTATCGAGCCAGCTATGCGCGAATCGCGTAATATGCCGGGGTTAAACGCAGTGCCTGCCTCCGTACGTGGGATCCGTGAATTTTTACGAGCTCTCAAACGCGGCGAGGCTGTGGGCATGCTGCCTGATCAAGTCCCAAGCTCAGGTGACGGCATGTGGGCTCCTTTTTTTGGGCGCGCCGCTTACACCATGACTCTAGCCGCCAAGCTAGCCCTGCAAACCAATGTACCTGTGGTATTAACCGCGGGTGAACGCCTGCCCAAAGGGCAAGGCTGGCGTATTCACTATTTACGATTACACTTGCCTGAGCCTGCCACGCTAGAAAGTATGGTCTATGCAATTAATAATGCCATGGAAACCTTAATCCAACGTTTTCCCGCTCAGTACCTATGGAGCTACAACCGTTATAAAATCCCTCCAGAGGCGCCTGCTATTCCTTCTTCTTTACAACGTTAGTTATTGTAGGATTTTTACCCATGCGTCATTACCCAGTTTCTGCAGAAGAGGTCGCACGGTTTTTAGCGCAAAACCCACAGTTTTTTTTAGAGCGCTCCGACCTACTTTTAGGGTTACGCTTGCCGCACCCTCGTACCGATAAGTTAATTTCTTTGGCCGAACGACAAACATTGCTCTTACGAGAAAAAAACCAACGACTCGAAAAGCAAATCCACCAGTTTTTACATAATGCACGTGAAAATGAGCTCATTAGCCAAGCCTTACTTAACTGGACATGTGAACTCTTAGCCAAACCGCAAACCGCAGCACAGATTTGCGAAAAAATGTGTGCAAGCCTACAAAAACAATATGGCTTACAAAGTATTGAGTTGCGGCTCTGGTGGGATCAACACCCTTTCCCCGTTGCCGACACTAGCCCCAACATAAAGGCATGGGTAAAGCGAAGAGAGGCCCCCTATACGGGACCTGTGTCAGGCAGTCCAGCTGGTGCTTGGTTTAAACAACCCATGGTCTCAATGGCGCTTATCCCTCTGTATGCGTGGGATAAGTCACACTGTGTGGGGGCATTAGCGTTAGGATCGGATATGGCCTCTCGCTTTACCTACAACATTGGTACGGATTTTTTAGTGGCGATGGGGAAAATTTTTATGGCTATGTTAACTCGTTATTATGAACCACAAAAGCACATTGCCTGATACAGAAGCAGCTATTCAACAATGGTTGCAGCACCTGCAATCAGAGCAAGCGGCAGCAGACACCATCGCGGCTTACCGACGCGACCTGGCTCATCTAACCCGTTTATATCCACTGCCCTCACCAGCTCGTTACGCCCCCAACCATTTACAATTTGCCCTGGGGCAACTTCAGGCCGAGGGCATACAAGCGCGCAGTCTGGCGCGCATGCTATCAGCGTGGCGTAATTTTTTTAACTGGTTTAGTCAGCACTATCAAACCAACTATAACCCTACGCTCCATTTACGTGCCCCAAGCGGTCCCATCCCCGCACCCAAAATTTTATCCATTACCCACACTGAGAAGCTGCTGAACGCGATCCCTGACAAGGATGCCGATGCCGTGGCTTGGCGTGACCAAGCTATGTTTGAGCTTTTATATTCCAGTGGCTTACGGCTGGCTGAGCTGGTGGCACTGGATACCCACCCTTTTCAAACCCCACACTACCAATCCAAAGCGTGGGTTGACCTTGAAACAGCCGAGGTCACGATTCACACCAAAGAAGAACGTCAGCGCACCCTGCCCATCGGTAGTAAAGCCATTACCGCCTTAAAAAAATGGCTAGATAAGCGTGCCGAACTCGTTTCCCCTGCGGTACTCCACTCACCGCTGACTGATATGGACAGTGCTGCCGCATTATTTTTAGGGGTACGAGGCCAACGCATTAGCCCCCGTGTCATCCAAAAACAACTGCAGCAACGCGCCCAACAGGTTGGCATCCCTAAACCGGTGTTTCCTCATCGCTTGCGCAATAGTTTTGCTAACCATTTACTTGAGTCTTCGAATGACACACAAGGAGTTCAACAGCTGTTGGGACACGCCAATATCAGCTCCACACAAAGCCTCAGCCAACTAAGCGACGAACAGCGAGCCCAGTTTTTTAAACTGCACCCGCGTCATCAACGTCCACCCGAAACCTAGGGCTCTAGAGCCTCTAGCAATGCTTCACCATTCCACTGCATCATACCCAAATACGTAGACGCAGCATGCGGGGCTTTAGCCAAAGCATCTGAGTACAACGGTTTGCCTATTTTAGCGTGGGTTTCCCGTGCAATCTGCTCTAACAGTTTAGGGCTGGAGATGTTTTCCATAAACAAAGCTTTAACATGATTGTCTCGCATATAATCAATCAAACCAGCCAGCTCCTTTGCCGAAGGTTCAGCTTGATTCGACGCCCCCAGTAGGGACAAAAACTCAATATCATAAGCCTGCCCAAAATAGCCAAATGCATCATGCGAGGTCACTACCGTACGATTTTGATCGGGAATCCGTGCAAAATCCTCGACAAAGCGTTGGTGCAATTGCTGTATGGCCTGAGTGTAATCCTTGGCTCGCTGTGAGTAGTACACACTGTTTTCAGGATCGACTTCGATTAAAGCTTCAGCAATGTTTTTCACGTACACTTGCGCGTGGGCTAAGCTTTGCCACGCATGTGGATCGTACTCACCGTGGTCATGCCCATGATGGTCATGCGCATCATGATGATCGTGACCAGGCTCATGCTCCTCTTCGTACGCTCGTAACGGAATACCCTCAATCGCTTCCACTACCTTACCTTGATACCCCGCAGACTGTACAAGCCGTGGCAGCCAGGCTTCAAAATGGGCTCCATTGATCAGGACTAAGTCAGCCTTCTGTAGAGTTTTAGCATCACTCGGGCGTGGCTCAAAGCTATGTGCATCACTCTCAGGCCCTATGATTGCAGTAGAAACCACCTTATCCCCGCCCACCTGCTGCACCATATCTGCCAAAATGGAAAAGCTACTTACAACCTCGAGCGGCTTTGCTTGTGCTGAGCCTAGCGCCCAAATCCCAAAAGCTACGCCAAACCCAACGGATTTAATCCACGTGTTTATCATTCTTTCCCCCAGTACTTACTCGTTGATAAGCGCGTATGGAACGACGTATCACTTGCCAAATCCCATCATAACGCCCAAAAAATATCGATAAAAAATAGATGGTTCCTGCTACCAAAATAATGGCTGGCGAGGCCGGCACATCAGCATGAAAGGACAACAGCAACCCAAAATACGATGCCACCACCCCCAGCCCCCCAGCACAGGCCATTTGCTGGCTAGCTGAATGCACCCAAAACCGAGCTGATGCCGCCGGCAGCATCATAATCCCTACCACCATCAATGTTCCCAATACTTGAAAACCCGCAACTAACGTCATAACTAACAGCACAAGGAAAATCGCATGTACCCACCCCATACGCTTGGACTGCAAACGTAAAAAGAACGGATCCAAACAATCCATCACTAAGGGACGATAAATCAGACTCAAGACGATCAAACTTAAAGTGGAGGTGGCTGTAACTAATAACAATGCTTCGTCATTTAGCCCAAGCACTGTGCCAAATAACACATGCAGCAAATCCATATTAGAGCCACGTAGTGATACTAAGAGCACCCCTAAGCCTAAAGACACCAAATAAAACGCCGCAAAACTCGCATCCTCGCGCAAAGGCGTCAAACGTGCCACGGCCCCCGCTAAAAGAGCCACCGTTAGCCCTGTCAGCACACCACCAAGCGCCATCGCCCCCAGCGATAAACCCGCCGTCAAAAAGCCCACTGCCACTCCAGGCAAAATGGCATGCGCCATCGCATCACCCATTAGGCTCATACGTCGTAAAATCAAGAACACACCCAGTGGTCCCGCCGCAATTGCCAGCGCAAACGAACCTGCTAGCGCACGGCGCATAAACCCAAAATCCACAAAAGGGGCAATTAACCAATCCATCAGCATGGCTAAAAGTCTCCCGCACAAAGATGGCGCGCCAAATGCAAATTTTCTGGTGTTAAGATCTCTGTGCTTAGCCCTTGAGCAATCAGCTGACCACCTAACAACACACACTGCGGGAAATGCTTCTGTACCATTTCCATTTCATGTAATACGGCGATCACGGTACGCCCTTGTTCATGCCATTCAAGTATCAATGCCAATAAGGCCTGCGTCGTGTCACTGTCTACTGCAGCAAAGGGCTCGTCCAATAAAATCACACCGGCCTCTTGTAGTATCATGCGCGCAAACAAGGCCCGCTGAAACTGCCCTCCCGATAGGGTATGAATACGTCGCGCCGCAAAACCACTTAAACCCACTTTTTCTAAAGCGTGCTGGATACGTTTATGCTCGGCTGAGTCTACTTTGCGCCAAGCACCGATTCGTGGCCAAGCCCCCATCGCAACTAGGTCATACACCGTAATCGGAAAACTGCGATCCATATCCGCCTGTTGTGGTAAAAAAGCCAGATCTTTTTGCAGATTAAAACCCAAACGTACCTGCCCTTGTAACGGAGCAATCTCTGTTGTTAGTGCTTTTAGTAATGTGGATTTACCTGCCCCATTAGGCCCCACAATGGCATATAACCCCCCTTGATGAAACTGTAGGCTCACATCGCGTAGTGCTGTTTTACCGCGCCAACCTAAACTGACATGTTCAAGCTCAATGATGGGTATACTCATAGCCAACCTAATGCCCAGGCACTTAATAGCCACATGCAACCAACGACTACCGTAACTAGCAGTAGTCGTTGCCCTACCGACCACAATAAGGTCGATCCGGTATATGAATGATTCTTTCGGGACTTCATGTTTTATCTCATCAAGTATAAGTTTGATATGTTATAACATATCGAATCTATTTTATACTATGCCTATGCCTATACATGTACTCACCCCTCAAGCGATAGAACAGCAATTGCATAATGCCGAGCAGCTCTGTAAGCAGCGTCAAAAACGCCTGACCCCCATACGTAAACAGGTATTAGAACTGCTCATCCGCGCGCAGCGCAGTTTAAAAGCTTATGAACTGCTTGATCAGATTAAAACCATCCAGCCTAATGCCGCCCCCCCTACGGTATACCGCGCCTTAGATTTCTTAACCGAAGAAGGCTTAATTCACCGTTTAGACGCCATTAACGCTTGGACGGCATGTGTGGATGTGGCAGGTGAACCACATGACCTACTAGTGGTTTGTACGCAGTGTGGAGCGGTAGCAGAAATGCGAGCACCGCGCCTAAGCGAGCAAATTAACGACTGTATCCTGCAGGCTGGCTTTGCTTTAGCAAGCCCAGAAACCGAGTTACGCGCTGTTTGCTTGCAATGTCACCAATCGTCCCCACATAAGTAAGCATCTTTTTTGTTGTTTGCGCTTCGGCGCTGGCTGTGCTGTAATCGCATAGATTTATTCGAGGGACCTTTATATGTCTACCGCTATTGAAAACATGGTGCCTGTCACGGTGCTTACCGGCTTTTTAGGTGCAGGAAAAACCACGCTGCTCAAGCGCATCCTGTCCGAATACCATGGGCGCCGTATTGCGGTAATAGAAAATGAATTTGGCCCTGAGAACATAGATAACGAATTACTTGTTCAGGATCGAGAAGAAGAAATTATCGAGCTCAGCAACGGCTGCGTGTGTTGCACTGTACGTGGAGACCTCTTACGCACCCTCAACGAGTTACGTGTTAAACGCCAACAAGGCGAACTCAATTTTGAGCGCGTTATTATCGAAACCACAGGCATGGCTAACCCTGGGCCAGTATGCCAAACCTTTTTTATGGATGACGATATTGCTGAGTACTATCGTCTGGACGCCGTCGTAACCGTTGTCGATGCTAAACACGGGATGACCACACTCGACAAACAAGCCGAGTCACAAAAACAAATCGGGTTTGCTGATAGAATCTTAATCTCGAAAAAAGACTTGGTCTCTGATGAGGAGTACGAGGCGCTGCGCAAACGCATCTTGCGCATCAATCCACGCGCACCAATTTCCTCTGTTCATTTTGGTGAAGCCGATCTAAACGAAATTATCGATATTAGCGGTTTTAATCTTAACGCTATTTTGGATATTGACCCAGAATTTCTTGCCGAAGAGACTCATGATCATCATCATGACCACGAGTGTGATGAACACTGTGATCATGAGCACCACGCACCGCATCAAGATAGCGTGAGTGCATTTGTATTTAAATCACGCCGCCCCTTTGACCCCGAACGTCTTGAGGACTTTCTTGGCGGAGTGGTTCAAGTATTTGGCCCCGACCTTTTACGCTACAAAGGCATTATTTACCTTAAAGGGGCTAACCGCCGCATGCTTTTCCAAGGGGTACATATGATGATGGGCGCAGAACCCGGTAAGCCGTGGTTGGGCAAAGAAAAACCTGAAACTAAACTCGTGTTTATAGGCCACAACCTTCCAAAGGAGGTCTTTATGCAAGGACTAGAGCAGTGTCTAGTGTAATCCTTGCTTTTGGCCTAAACTTTCAAGGCTTAACTTAGGCAGGAGCTTTAGCTCCACGATGATAAAAAGGGAACTATCATGGCAAGCAATGTCAGTACAAACCCAGATCAACTGTTAACAGTGGACGAACTCTTGGCAATGCCCGAATCCGATTACATGAATGCGGCACAGTTGGCATTTTTCGAAAATCGCTTACGCGAACTCGAACAAGAAATTCTTGCTAATGCAGGAGCGACCACCGAAAATCTACGAGAAACCCAGTTCGCTCCCGATCCTGCTGACCGTGCAACGATCGAAGAAGAGCACGCGCTCGAATTACGTACCCGTGATCGCGAGCGCAAGCTTCTAAAAAAAGTGCAACAATCACTAGCACTAATTGAATCGGGTGAGTATGGCTGGTGCGAGGAAACGGGTGAGCCCATTGGCTTAAAGCGTCTTTTAGCTCGACCTACAGCCACACTCTCTCTAGAAGCCCAAGAGCGTCGCGAAAAACGGCAAAAGCTCTATGGAGACTAATCCACTTTCAGCGCTTCAACCAAAGCCACTCATTGAGTGGCTTTGTTTATTAGATGTCTTGAAATATAAAAAATGACCCCCACGTACTATTACACATAACGTAAAGGATCAGAATGGAACAATTTCACGCCACTACTATTATCGCCGTACGACGCGGCAACGAGGTCGCCATTGGTGGCGACGGCCAGGTTACTCTTGGCAACGTTGTGGTAAAAGGCACAGCTCGTAAAATTCGACGTCTCTACAAAGACCAAGTCTTAGCTGGCTTTGCTGGGGCTACGGCTGACGCCTTTACCCTACAGGAACGCTTCGAGGCCAAACTAGAAAAACACCAAGGCCACCTACTCCGTGCTGCTGTAGAACTCACTCGTGATTGGCGTACAGACCGAGTCTTACGTCGACTTGAAGCAATGCTTATTGTCGCTGATAAAGAGCATACGCTGATTCTGACCGGTAACGGGGACGTGCTCGAACCAGAACATGGTTTAGCTGCGATTGGCTCAGGTGGGTCTTATGCCCAATCTGCAGGTCTAGCGTTATTACATAACACAGACCTATCTCCCGCCGAGATCGTAAAAAAATCCCTAGAAATTGCGGGTGATTTGTGTATTTACACTAATCAAAACCACATCGTCGAAACCCTATAATTTTTTGCATCAGGTCGTATCTATGTCCGCAACAACCATGACTCCCGCCGAGATCGTCTCTGAACTCGACAAACATATTGTTGGTCAGAATAAAGCTAAGCGTTCTGTGGCGGTTGCCCTACGTAATCGCTGGCGTCGCCAACAGGTCGCCGAACCCCTTCGTAATGAAATTGTGCCCAAAAACATATTGATGATTGGGCCTACCGGTGTGGGTAAAACTGAAATTGCACGTCGCTTAGCTAAGCTCGCTAACGCACCATTTATTAAAGTCGAAGCCACTAAATTCACCGAGGTGGGTTATGTTGGACGTGATGTGGAAACCATTATCCGTGACTTGGTCGATGCTTCTGTCAAGCAAACCCGTGAAGTCGAAATGCGTCGTGTCCAAACACAAGCCGAAGACGCCGCAGAAGATCGAATCTTAGACGTCTTGATCCCCCCTGCTCGTAATGCCATGGGCGAGCCAGAGCGCGAAGAAAACACGGCGCGTCAAACCTTCCGTAAGCGTCTACGTGAAGGCAAGCTCGACGATACCGAAATTGAAATCGAAGTGGCCCAGGCTATTCCTCACATGGAAATCATGGCGCCTCCCGGCATGGAGGAAATGACCGAGCAGCTGCGCAGTATGTTTGCTGGTCTAGGTCGCGACAAAACCAAAGCCCGCAAAATGAAAGTCAAAGAGGCATTCAAACTGCTGGTTGAAGAGGAAGCAGCCAAACGCGTTAACGAAGAAGAGTTACGCACCGAAGCCGTACGCAACGCCGAACAAAACGGCATCGTTTTCTTAGATGAAATCGATAAAATTACGGCTCGAGAAGGCAATAGTAGCGGCGAAGTCTCTCGCCAAGGGGTACAGCGTGACCTCTTGCCTTTGGTCGAGGGCACAACCGTTAATACCAAATACGGTGTGGTACGCACGGATCATATTTTGTTCATTGCCTCGGGCGCTTTCCATCTTTCTCGCCCCTCTGATCTCATTCCTGAGCTGCAAGGCCGCTTCCCTATACGCGTAGAATTAGACTCCTTAACCGCGGATGACTTTGTACAAATTCTATCGGATACGGATGCGTCTCTAACTAAGCAATACTCCGCACTGATGGCCACCGAGGACGTTACTCTTGAATTCCAAGAGGATGGGATCCGTCGCTTAGCTGAGTTAGCCTTTGAGGTCAACGAACGCACCGAAAACATTGGTGCCCGTCGTTTATACACCGTCATGGAAAAGCTGCTTGAAGACCTTTCCTACGACGCTGGCTCCAAGGGCCAACAGCATGTCGTCATCAACGCCGACTACGTGAATGAAAAACTGGAAGAAACTGCTGGCAGCCAAGATCTAGCCCGCTACGTACTTTAATTTTTTCCAAAGCAGAAAACCACTCGTTGTTCAAACGAGTGGTTTTTTATTATCTGATCCCGACTAAAAACAATGTCGATTATTTGCTGATTTTAATCACCACGTACTCACCGTTACGACGCTCTGCCGTGAACTTGACTTTGTCTCCCGGTTTAATATCCCCCAGTAAAGCCGGATCAATCAAATAAACCAATGTCATGCCTGGCAACTCTAACGCATCGATGCTACCGTGTTTTAGGGTGATTTTACCCGCGGCCGCATCTATCCGCCGTACCTCGCCGGTGGCCGTACCTTGTTGGGCGATGGCAGGAGACACCACAGCAACGGTTCCTAAGGCAAAGATCGTAGCGGCAATGTGACGAGTGGATAATAAAGACATACAATCCCCTTTTTAGTTAGTGTATTAAGTCATTCTACAACGAGGTTTTATCGTGAGCGAAATTTTTGGCAACTATGTGTTGCGTCCAGCGACCCCTGATGATATTCCACAAATTATCTGTTTGATGCGTGATATGGCCGAATTTGAAAAAATGTTAGATCAATTTGAAGCCACGGATGAAGCCATCTATGATAATTTATTCGGATCGGAGCCTGCTGCCAAAGCACTCGTTATCACCCCCCGCGATCAGCCCCAACACCTCGTTGCTTATATTTTTTGGTTTCATAATTACTCTACTTTTAAAGCCAAGCGTGGGCTGTACTTAGAGGATATCTATATTGACCCCGCGCATCGTCAACAGGGCTTAGGCGGATTTGTTTTAAAGTATCTTGCACAAAAAGCCATTGAGCTTAACTGTGGTCGCTTTGAGTGGGTAGTGTTAGACTGGAATCAAAATGCAATTGATTTTTATGAACACCACGGTGCCACGGTCTTGCCCGACTGGCGTATTGTTCGGGTAGAGGGTCAGGCACTCTCACAACTGGCAGCTCAACGATGAGTCACCGTCTTTCTATTATTACCACACGCTCCGGCGATGACGGCACCACCGCCTTAGGGGACGGTCAGCGTGTGCCTAAAACCCACGAACGTATTCAAGCCCTGGGCGATGTGGATGAGCTCAATAGTCATATTGGATTATGGCGCTGTGAATCTCTGCCTCAAGACGTGGATCTCTGTTTAAATCAAATTCAACACGATCTATTTGATATGGGCGCTGAGTTAGCCGTACCAGGCTATCAAGTGCTGACAGCACAGCATGTACTTTTTTTAGAACACCAGTTACAGCACTACAATGCCCAATTGCCCCCTTTAAAGGAGTTTATCCTGCCAGGCGGATGCAAAGCCGCTGCGTTGGCTCATATTGCCCGCACCGTAGCGCGCCGCGCGGAACGTGCGGTCATTCAACTTAATCAATCTGAAACCGGCTTAAGCGCACATAGTACTCAGTATTTAAATCGATTATCTGACTTATGTTTCGTCCTAGCCCGACATCTTAACAAACACCAAGGTGTGTCAGATGTTCTGTGGCAACGTTAAGATTAACGCCAACACGCTACTAAGGGGCTTCAAGCCCCCTAGCGCTTCCAGTATCCCGTTTGATGCAACTGGTTTTCCATCGACTGCAAATCCATCACGGCTTTTTTGCCCGTGCGCGCTAAAATCTGTTCTATTAACCCCTCTACCAATGCCACAGCCGCTGTACTCGAAGGGAAAAAAGAGGGTACTTCCGTACTAAAGATTAAATTGCAGTTCGCTTCTAAGGCTATCGGCGCCACCTGACTATCGCACAAAGCAATCACCTTACACCCACTTTCTAGCGCGGCCTCGTAAACCCGTACAATTTCCTGTGAGTACGGCGCAAAAGCCACCAGTACCACCACATCCCCCGCTTCTAAAGCACGCAACTCCATCTCTAGCGTCCCTGCTTCTGCACGCAACATCGTAATGGGGTTTCTAAATAGTCGATATAAATAATAAAAAGTAAAAGCAGGCGCATGCGAGGCCCGAAACCCCGCTACATACACCCGTTTTGCTTTGACTAATAAGTCCACCGCTTGTGCCATCGACGTGGCATTTTGCTCTGCGATCTTGGAGACATTTTGCGCTTGAGCCTGAACTGCTCGTTGCAACATGGCTAATGGTTTATTACGACCTTTGAGTACCGCTTTAGCCGAATCCGTATAAGCCATAGGACTAGCATGCAAAGACTGCACAAACACTGCTTTTAACTCAGTCCAGCCACTAAAGCCTAAGGATTGTGCCAAACGTACCAAAGTCGCTGGCAGCACACCGGCTTGTGTCGCCAGCGTACGCATTGAAGCGATCGGGACTTCATGCGGATGGTCAATTAGATAACGCGCCCCTATTTGAAACTGAGGGGGCATCGCTGCAAAGTCAGCTTGTAAGCGCTGAATCAATGCATCTACGTCTTGAGGTGGGCGATTTTTTTTACTCATAACGAGCAGTATATCGTTTTTTTACTACATTTAAATCAAAAAATCATGAATCAAAATGAATCATGGTGCGTTAAGTTTGATTTATTTGGTGCTTGAGCTATCCTTAAAAGAAACATACATTTCATTTAAGTATACAAATAAACATTCGATTCAAAATAAACTCTGGACGGATACCATCATGACTCACGTGTTCCACCGCCACCCAAAACAAAGCCTACCTACTGCCGTGGCAGGCGAAGGCATTACCCTCATTGACCAAAACGGCAAGCGTTATATTGATGCCTCTGGCGGTGCTGCCGTGTCCTGCCTAGGCCATAGTCACCCCGAAGTCATTGCTGCGATTCATCAACAAATTGATGCCGTAGCCTATGCTCATACCTCTTTTTTTACTAACGAGCCAGCCGAGCAACTGGCTCAATTCCTTGCACAAAGAGCTCCTGGTGATTTGGACTATGTATATTTTGTTTCCGGAGGCTCCGAGGCCATTGAGGCTGCACTTAAACTTGCGCGCCAATACTTCGTGGAAAAGCAGCAACCCAGTCGACGACTATTTATTGCCCGTCGTCAAAGCTATCATGGCAATACGCTTGGAGCCTTAGCTATTGGCGGTAATGCGTGGCGTCGTGCCCCCTTTTTGCCTTTACTAACCGAAGCGCACCATGTATCCCCTTGCTATCCTTATCGCGATCAAGGGGCAGATGAAAGTGACCACGCCTATGCCACACGCCTAGCCGACGAGCTTGAACAAAAAATCCTACAACTTGGTCCAGAGAACGTTGCGGCTTTTGTCGCAGAAACCGTCGTAGGAGCGACGGCAGGGGTGCTCGTTCCTGTACCCGGCTACCTTCAAGCCATCCGCCGAGTCTGTGATCAGTACGGAGTGCTTTTGATTTTGGATGAGGTCATGTGTGGCATGGGGCGTACCGGGCATTTATTTGCCTGCGCAGAGGACGAAGTCACTCCCGATATCCTCACCATTGCCAAAGGCCTTGGTGCGGGCTATCAACCCATCGGGGCCATGCTTGCCAGCCGCCGTATTTATCAAACTCTCGTGGACGGCTCAGGTTTTTTTCAACATGGTCATACCTACATGGGGCACGCCACGGCTTGTGCGGCGGCTTTAGCTGTGCAACAGGTCATCGAACGTGATCAGCTGCTACACAATGTGCGCGTGCGAGGGCAACAATTGCGACAAGGCTTACACCAAACCTTAAGCGCCCACCCTAACGTAGGCGATATCCGTGGTCGCGGCTTAATGGTAGGAATTGAGCTAGTGGCCGACAAACAAAGCAAAACGCCATTGGACCACCACGCCAAGACCCATACTCAATTACGCCGTGTTGCCATGGACAAAGGCTTACTCATGTATCCAATGGGTGGCACTGTAGACGGTGTGCATGGCGATCACATCCTATTAGCCCCACCTTTTATCTGCACTGCCCAAGACATCGACCATATTGTAGAATTAGTAAGCGCCACGATTTTCGAGGTGCTTCCTTTCACCCATCAACCTGTAGCGCTTAGCGCTTAGCGCTTAATGACTTGGAAATGATGTATGGCCCGTTTACCTTATGCCGATTTAAATCAAACCGAGCTGCAGCCTCTAGTCCAGCAGATCGAAGCGGAACGCGGTAGCGTCATTCACTTATATCAAATGCTGTTACACAGCCCTACGGTGGCTCAGGGCTGGCTAAACCATTTAACTGGTATACGCCTTCATAGCCAAGTCCCTGGCGATCTGCGAGAACTGATTATTATGCGTGTTGCTATTTTAAATCGCGCGCCCTACGAAGCCGACCAACACGCACCTATTGCTCTCAAAGAGGGCGTTACCCAAGAGCAGCTCGATGCACTAGACAACTGGCGTGATCATAAAGACTTATTTACCGATCAGCAAAAAGCCGTATTGGCCTATACCGATGAAATGACCTTAAATGTCCAAGTCCCACAAACCGTCTACGAAGACATTGAGCATTTATTTAACGAGCAGCTCATCGTAGAAATCACGGCGACAATTGCTACATACAATATGGTGTCTCGCTTTTTAGAGGCACTGCAAATTCATAGTGATGATGCAAAAAATTAGCTAATCGCCCTCAATCTAAGTCCCCTTGCTATAGCAAGGGGCTATACTACATCAAGAACAGCTCACATCTAAAACTTTTAGGCTCTCCTACGTCTCTTAATTAAAGCCACAACTAAAGCAGCTCCCACGCCTAAAGCCCCACCAACCAGCCCACTGATTACTACTATTAACGTTTTTTTAGGTTGTACTGGTTTTATAGGAACCTCTGCGGCCTCATCAATAGTCGCCACATTTACCTGTCGATCATCTAACTTAAAAGCTCTTAATAAAGCAAGTTTTGCCGCTAACTCTGGGTACTCATCTATAAAAGGAACCTCACTATCACGCTCTTCTAAAACTCTAATTTGTGCTTGCAAGGCTTTAGCTCCGCGCATATATAATAAGTTACGATCAACATAAGCAGCACCCTCTATCGTACTTTTACCATCCGGAAGTATTGGTTGCTCAAGCCCTAAGCTCTCTGCTATCCATAAGGCTTCTGTTAGCTTAGTTAACTCGCTCTTTCGTTCTTGCTCTGCTTGCTGTAATAATGATGCCAGTTGTGCCTCTAGGTCTAGCTGTACTCGCGTATATTCAGCCTCAACGTCTGCTTTTAGGCGTTGCTTTGCCTGCTGTACAGCCAACTCCACATACCCATTCGCTAGCTCCGCAGCATGCTCAGGATCAGAAAGCCTAACTTGTACTGTATATAAGTCTGGTGTGTTTTTTGGATCTGGTCGTCTAACGCTTACTATTTTCTCAAAGCGTTGCTGCAATGCCTGACGATTCAATATCTCCTCTTTCTCAGGCAGTCTAGGCAGATATAACTCCTCCATGATCTGATTACGTAGCTCTTTAGAATACAAGCGCTTCAAAAACGTATCATAGACCGACTTTGTTGTATGCTTCGTTAACCACGAGCTATCTGTATCCTTTAATGCTATTAGACCCTGGTTATAGCCCTGAATATCACTGGCGTGTGGTGGCAATAAAGTCACTTCCGTCTCATACACGGGAGTTGCAAATAAGGCATAAAATACTGCTAAGACCGTAACAAAGACGGTTACTAATAGCACTGTCACTTTTTCTTGCCAAATTAATAAGGCAAGCTCAAATAAATCAATCTCATCATCAGAACCTTGACGCTGTTGAGCAGGACTTTTCATAAATACTTACTCTTAATTTTTAAACCAATCTAATTTAACTGCTATAAAAATACCCTTACATCCAAACTATAGTGTAAGTTTTGATGCAAGGGTATAGATTTGAGCTTGCCGTAATATAACCAGGATCTACTAATTGGTATACAGAGGCTTGTAGTAAAATCACCACATAGCTCAATTACTCATATGGGTAATAGTTTACAACATCTCTCGACCTTCACGCTTAGCGGCACGAATATCTCTAAATAAAGAAACAAGCAACAAAGCGAGAATCCCTGTAGAAAGCACAGGCCAAATCAAGATATAAAATACTAAAGCATTAATACTCATGACGTCTCCTTATTTTTGTGTAGTCGTGGTTGCGCTTAACATCGCTTCTTGCTCTTCGTGGAAAGCGGTAACTCGTTTTGACAAGACCGAAAAATCAAAACGTTCTTTACTATTCCAGCTCATTGCTATACACACGACAGCGCTCACACCATAAGAGGTTAAGGAGCCAAGAAGCACGGTGTAATCACGCAAGAAACCAATAAAATATGGCATCAAACCAAATGCTACGGCAACGCCCACCCCAATAGCAAATAAACGAGGGAAAAAGGCAAAGGTCATCAAACCCGCCACTACCCCACCCCCAATTGCGGCGGCTATTTCAAAGAAAACACCAATGGCACCTGTTAAGGGAACAAGTTCAAAGCGAACTATGGTAAAGAGCACGACCGCACTGATAACAGCTGTAGTAAAAGCGCGATTGGTTACCTTTTCCCAATAGAAACTTACGATCACTGGGAAAACAATTGCCCCCCATAAGGCTCCTACAAAAACCAACATCACTAAAATGTCCAGGCGTAGGCTCGCAAAAACTACCCCCATCATGGTAGCGATGATCATGGTAAAGCGACCCCACCACAACATGCGCTGTGGGTTGGGTTTACCTTTAGCGATGTTTTTACCGTAGATGTCGGTCATCACAATCGCCGACAAAGCACACAGGTCTGCATCTGCCGTAGAAGACAACGACCCCACCACCAATAAGAAAAACAGCGCAATACCAATCGGTGGCAAGTACATAGACGCCATTTGCGGAATGATATTGTTCATATCGCCATTAGCTGGCTGAATCCCAGCAAATAAGGCTAGCAAACCAAGCATCCCCAGCCCAATGACCACAGCACCATAACCAATGGTAGCGGTTAAGAAGGTAGGACGAATCAGATCTTCGCGCACAGCAAACAGGCGTTGAGCAATCGTTTGGTTACCGATGGCATAAGCAAGTACCGCGACAAAATATGGCGCCCCCTGCTCTAAAATGGCCTTGGTAGAGAAGAAATTTGCCTGTTCCTCATCCAGACGCCACATGTTTTCCGCAAGAAAATCAGGACCACCGGCATTAAAGAATATCAGCGGGATAATAATCACAGCCGCCAAAATCATAGCAACTAACTGCGCAAAGTCTGTCAACACAGACGCTCTAAATCCTGACCACAAGGTGTAAGACAACACCCCTAAACCAGCAATCAACACCCCTTGAATAAAGCTCAATGGGCTCAGTACGGAAACTAAAGCACCCGCAGCCGTAAAGTTCACCATCAAACTAATACAGCTACCTACCAAGTTAGATCCGGCCATAATCAGCTGACTCGAGCGGCCATGACGAGCATGAATGACCTCGGCTAAGGTATGCGCCTCAGGAGCAAGTTTACGAAAACGACGTCCAAAGGGGTAGATGAATAAAATCATCAACGCACCCCAAAAACCGTAATGAATCGGGCCTGATAAACCGTACTTAAAACCAGATGTTGCACTGGCATAAAAAGAAGCCGCCCAGATCCACGTAGCAATCATACTCGCGGCCGACAAACCAAAGCCTACCGCGCTATTCGATACCATATAGCCATCTACGTTTTCATTTTTACGGCTAATCATGAGCGACATTAAAAATGTCAGCAGATAAAATCCAACCAACAGCAGTAAGGCTGTGGAGGATTTGAGTTGAAAAAACTCTGTCTCTTGCATGTTTTTATCAATCCTCTGTGTGTGTACAGGGTTCTTATTGGATTCATTTTGAACCTGACACCGTGCCGTTTGCGCATCGATACGATGGGCGGCACTCACCCCATTGCCTACACAAAAGCTTAGTTAAAGACGCAAGCAGCCCGCCCCCTATTAAGGGGACTAGCGATGCGTAACAAACAACTAGGTTCGTGTAGGCGCCATAGAGCATGGTGGATGTAGAACCACCCACCCTACACACAATCGAGGTGAATAAGAAATGGAACCAATCCATTTATTATGCACCTGCTCTATATCACTTATTGGCTAAAAATTAGCCAAACAGCGCTTAGGCATTGTAACGAGCTTCGCGCTGCACGTCTAGTTTTTACAAAAAACAAAAAAAATTTTTTAAATTTTTCAACAACTTATACACGAGTAACAGCTGCTAATAAAGGTAATACCCCTTTAGTTTTTACCAGGTCAATATGCTCCTGTTCGCGCACATAAATCATGCCCGCAAACGATAAAGCATTCAGAGGGATATCATGTATCTGTTCATAAACGCGTGGCACAATCAATAACCAGCCATCCTGCACCAAGATATTCATTGGTGGCATCAACCCCTGATCATCACACTGTAAACCCAGCTTTTGACAACCTAGTTGGTAGGCCTGATATAAGTTACGAGCATATTCATGTGCATCCTCGCTTAGCCCAACATAAATAAAAGCATGACGAAACCCCCAGCAGGGATGGGACTGAATAACCAGATCCTGATCGGCATCCAACACCTGTACAAAAGGCAATAAACTGGCATTATCTACAGCTGGAGGAATCCACTGCACGTGCAAATGACGCTGGCTCGCTCCTGCCTCCTCGCCCCCATTATAAAAACCTAAGCCTTGTAGCTCTGTTAAAAGCCATGCCCAAGCTAAAAAATCCTCGTATTGTAATACGCTACACTGCTCCGCAAACTCAATACGCGGTAAAACTAAATGATGCGCACAAACCGGAAATTTATTTAGCACAACATGATGATAATCACCCAATTTTCCTACGGTGAGCTGCGGATCTGGGGGCAAAAAAGGATTAAAATTAGGATCCCTAGGCCCCCCGGGGAATCCTGCTGGTTTGCTTTTGTCTTTAACTGATAATGCTGGAACCCAGCAAACATGAAACAACATATCTTTGGCGGGAACCTGATGTGCTTGAAACTCAATAGGCTGTAAATCCCCAGATGCCAAAGCGTGTTGCATGCGTTGGTCAATGGCGTGTAAAGACAACATGCAAAGATCCTCCATTTTCATGAATAGCCCCAAGTCGATGACAGGACTATTCGTTGTGATTCAGTTCGTGGTACGGTTGCATTATTCTTTTTATCCCATAGGTTTGATTATGCGGCACGCTTATTCTTTATACACATGGCTTAAACCCTTAGGTTATCTATTCAGTGTAACGCTTTTATCCAGTACCGTTGCACTTGCCCAAGAAACCCCTTTACTCGAGGCTTTTCCAGCTGCTCCCGACGGTTATAGCCGTCACGTTATTCATCTACCTATAGGTAATTACGAAAATAACCTGAAAATCGAACTTTTGCCGGGAAAAGTTCAAGAGGCGGACTGTAATACCTCGCACTTCACCGGTGTGTTCGAAGAAAAAACCCTAGAAGGTTGGGGCTATAATTACTATAAGCTCAGTGAGCTTGATGGTCCCGTACAAACTCGCATGGCATGCCCTGACGACAAAAAAACCTTGCAGTTTATCCCTGTTCATAGCAATGGCTCTCTTTTGCAATACAACAGCAGTTTACCCGTCGTGGTGTACTTACCCGAAGGGCTGGAACTACGTTGGCGCACCTGGGTAGCCACCCCTTACAACACTGCCCCCATCGAATAAATGCCCATTATTCTTGCTTTTGCCTCGCTTTTTGTGTTTCAGCTACTAGGTGAAATCTTAGTACAAAGCTTACGTATTCCCCTACCTGGTCCACTGATGGGCATGCTACTTTTATTTGCTGCCCTTGTTATACGTAAGCAAGTGCCAGCAGCATTACAAACCACCGCTAACACCTTGATCCAGCACTTAATGTTGTTATTTATTCCTGCCGTCTCTGGTGTAATGCTGTATTTTCATCGCATCCAGGATGAATGGGTCGCTTTTGTCGTAGCAGGTATTCTGGCAACGGTCATCACGCTAGTGGTCACCGCCTACTGCTTAACCTGGTTACTTAAAAGGCGCAGTTAACCCATGATTCGTGAAGACTTTTTTAGAATTTGGGTATTTTTAGCCGATACCCCTTTGTTATGGCTGACCTTAACGCTTTGCGTGTATTTAGCTTCACTTTATTTATATAGACGCTGCCACTCAAGTCCCTTTGTTTTGCCGGTGCTCACCTCGGTCTGTGCAATTGTAGGGATTTTATTGCTTACAGACACCCCCTACGAAACCTATTTTGAGGGGGCGCAATTTATTCATTTTTTAATTGGACCAGCTACCGTAGCGCTCGCCATCCCCCTCTACAACCAGCTCCCTAAGCTTAAGCTACTCTGGCGTCCGCTGAGCATCACCTTAGTCGTTGGAGCGCTTACCGGCTTAGTCAGTAGTGCCATACTTACTCTTGCTCTAGGGGCTAGTCCTGAAATGGTAATTTCTTTAATGCCTAAATCCGCGACCATGCCAATCGCGATGGCCATTTCCGATCATTTTGGTGGACAGCCTTCCTTAACCGCGGTGTCTGTGGCTTTTACCGGTATTATTGGCAGTATTTTAGCTACCCCTGTTTTTTATTTACTCAAGCTCAACAACCCTATTGTACGTGGGGTGGCTACAGGGGTTTCTGCTCATGCGATTGGTACCGCTCGTGTGATCCAGATCAATGAAACCATGGGGGCCTTTGCTGCATTAGCCATGAGCGTAACAGGTATCCTCACCGCGCTATTGATGCCATTGGTGCTGGAGCTGCTACAGGGTTTAAACTGGTTGTGATTATTTCCAATCGTCACGATAAACAAATTGCGGCATCTGCCAGTTAAAACGCAAAGCCAAAAAACGAAATAACAAGCCCACCCCCATCGGCACTAACATGCTAGCTAATTCATTTAACTCAAAATGAATCGCTAGCATGTACAAACCACCTGTCACCATGGATACACTGGCGTACATCTCTTTGCGAAATAACAGCGGAATATCATTACACAAAATATCGCGTAATACCCCACCTGCGCATCCTGTAATCATGCCACTTAATAAAATAATCGTGACAGGCAGCTCCATCTCAATCGCAATCTGACAACCAATCACCGTAAACGTCACTAAACCCAATGCGTCCAACGCCAAGAAAAGCTTATGTAAATGACGCATCATGCGTGCTGTCAGGGCTGTAAAGATGGCAGCCCCTGCTGTCATCCATAAATACTCGGGGTGTTTTACCCATGTTAGCGGGTAGTGCCCCAGCAACACATCACGTACCGAGCCCCCACCTAAGGCAGTAATACATGCAATCACACATACCCCCACCCAATCCATGTCACGCCGACCAGCGGCTAAAGCGGCCGTCATTGCTTCTGCTGTAATCGCGATTAAATAAAAAGTGAGCAGTAACATATCAATGCGAGCTTGCGTCTAAAGCTAAGATGATGTGACGTTTACGCCAAAGCAGCCATAAGCCGGGTAAAGCCAACAAAACGGTAATAATAAAAAAAGTAGACCAACCTAAATGCTCAACAAATAGCGGGGTTAACGGACCGGCTAAATAAGTACGCCCTACCGCCGATAATGCCGATAATAATGCAAACTGCGTAGCCGAAAACTGCTGATGACATAAAGCCATCAATAAGGCCACAAAAGCCGCGGTCCCCATACCCCCGCACAAATTCTCAATGGCAACTACCGCCCCCATAAACCAAAGATTGGGCTCGGAAACCGATAACCACCAATAACCAAAATTAGACACGGCTTGCAATAAGCCAAAAAGCATCAAGGATCGATACAAGCCCAATTTAGCCATCAGGCCACCGCCAACCAATGCCCCAATAATCGTGGCCGCCAGCCCAAAAATTTTATTGACTGTTCCCACTTCCGTCGCCGAAAATCCCGCACCACGGATTAAAAAAGTGGTCGATAATGCACCAGCAAAGGCATCACCTAGCTTATACAACACAATCAACACGAGAATGCTAATAGCTTCGGGACGTTTAAAAAAAGCTAATAAAGGCGCCACCACGGCTTCCCGTAATGAATGGGGTGCAGACACGACACGCTCAGGCTCTGGGGCTAAAAAAGTAGCAATAGCACACGCCAGCATTAAAGCGCCCATCAGCATATACATGCCATTCCACCCTAGCCACTGATCAGCAATCACTAAAGCAAAACCGCTAGAAACAATCATCGCTAAGCGATAACCTAACACTTTTACCGCCGCACCCGCCGCCCGCTCCTGCGCGCGTAACACATCTGTACTATAGGCATCAAAAGCAATATCTTGGGTCGCCGACATAAAAGCCACAAATACCGCTAATAAAGCGATGACGCCGAGTTGGTGACTGGGATTAAATAACCCCATCGCCGCGATAGATACACCTAACAACAGTTGGCTTAGCGCCATCCACCCCCGACGGCGCCCTAAAAAGGGCACCGTATACCGATCAATAAACGGTGCCCAAAGAAACTTAAGCGTATACGCTGAACCAACTAGCGTTAAAAAACCAATATCACGCAATGAAACCTGCTCTACTGTAGCCCATGCTTGTAAAGTGCCACTAGTTAGGGCCAGGGGCAACCCGCTGGCAAAACCTAAAACAAATAAAGCCGCAACACGCGGGTTTAGGTAGACATTAGACACGATGCATGATCACTACAAAGAGGGGGCAAAAGGCGACTCGAAACGATATACGGCTAGGGTACCACGCAGCCCAGGTAAAAAGCGAAGTTCTTTTTTACCATTAAAAACCACTCTGTCCGTGATAATTAAACCTAAGGATTTGGCCAAATCCTGAAAGTCTTTTAGGGTACATAAGTGGATATTGGGCGTGTCATACCACTCATAAGGCATTTCTTTAGAGACAGGCATACGCCCAGCTAAAATCGATAAGCCATGCGTCCAATAACCAAAGTTGGGAAAAGACACAATGCCATAGCGCGCCACACGCGCCATTTCTCGCAAAATATGTTCGGTATTTAACATAGACTGCAGCGTTTTAGACAGGACCACCGTATCAAAATGCTGGTCCTCAAATAAGGCCAGACCCTCTTCTAGATCCTGTTGAATCACAGGCACCCCCCGACGCACACTGGCTACCACCGCTTGGGGATCGCGCTCTATACCGGTGCCTTGTACATTTTTAGTACGCTGCAAATACGCCAATAATTTACCGTCAGCACAACCTAAATCCAATACATGGGTCGATGGCTCAATCCAACTTGCAATACGTGCTAAATCTGGGCGTTGCGCTAAGCTCACTGGCTGTACGGATTGCTGATGACTCATGCCAGAACTCCTGTAGTGCGTTGCCGCGGCCCTAGGCCCAATTGCTCGGCGATTTGATCATAATAGCCCTGCACCACACCGTGATAACGACGATCATCTAATAAAAAAGCATCGTGCCCATGGGGGGCATCGATCTCCGCATAAGTGACCGTTCTTTTGTTTTTAAGCAACGCTTGCACAATTTCACGTGAGCGCTCTGGTGTAAACCGCCAATCTGTCGTGAAAGAAACTAATAAAAACTTGGCTTTAACGGCCTCTAAGCTACGTGCCAAATCCCCGTTATGGGCGCGTGCCGGATCAAAATAATCCAAAGCACGCGTAATCAACAAATAAGTATTCGCATCAAAATACTTAGAGAATTTTTCGCCTTGATAGCGCAAGTAAGACTCGACCTCAAACTCTACGCCATAATCATAGCGGTACTGTCCATCTTCTTTAGGATCGCGCTGTGCACGACCAAACTTTTCTGCCATGACCTCGTCTGACTGATAAGTAATATGCCCAACCATACGCGCCACAGATAAACCTCGCTTGGGCACAGTATTACGACTGTAATAGTCTCCATCATAAAACTCAGGATCCGTAATAATGGCACGACGTGCTACCTCGTTAAAGGCGATGTTCTGGGCAGTAAGGCGAGGAGTGCTAGCAATCACAATGCAATTTTCTAAGCGATCTGGGCAGGTGATCGCCCAGCTTAACGCCTGCATACCACCTAAAGACCCACCCATGACAGCAGCAAATTTTTTGATCCCTAAGTAATCCGCTAAACGCGCTTGGGCATGCACCCAGTCCTCGACGGTTAATAACGGAAAATCTGCGCCCCAAGGTTTACCAGTTTCTGGGTTGATTGAGGCTGGACCCGTAGAGCCAAAGCAAGATCCAATATTATTGACACCGATCACAAAAAAGCGATCTGTATCAACGGCTTTACCCGGGCCAACCATGTTGTCCCACCAACCGATATTTTTAGGGTCATTTGGATCAATGCCCGCTACATGATGTGAGGCGTTTAAAGCATGACAAATCAGGACGGCATTATTACGATCGTCATTAAGCTGACCGTAGGTTTCAATGGCGAGCTCATACTGGGGTAGAACCTGACCACTAGACAAGTGCAACGGCTCATCAAAAGCAATAATCTCGGGTTGAACCACACCGACCGAGCCATCAGGAATAATAATAGAAGCTGTATTGGAGACCATAGACGGACCTCTTTAGCTGGATTTATGGAGCGCCCGCAAGCGGATCAAGCAAATCGGCGCCAACAAAAAAGACAAGCAAATAGTTTAGCACCTTCGAAAACAAAAATCCCGTCATGCCCCTAAAACAAGAGTTTGAGCTAAATAAAATCCCCTAGGGTTAATACCAGCCTCTCAGATCTTGAGTATTTTAAAAAAGACTTAAACAATGGCATCGAAGTCATAATTTGTCATTTTCATGATACTGAGGTTAATGTATGAACGAAGAACTAAGCTTGAGAGAAATCGCCTGCTTACAACTCATCGCTCTAGGAAAAACCAATGTTGAGGCAGGCAAAGCTCTGGGACTTACGCATCACACTGTGCAGTACCACTTGCATAATGCATATCATAAACTCAATGTTTCTAACCGCGCCGCAGCCATTAGCAAAGCCTATCACCTGTCCTTAATCAAGCTGCCCATCGAACCCCCTGTCACAAAAAGCGGCTAAAAACCGACGTCCCCCTAGCCTCCCTACGTGTGTCTTTCCCTTTATTTGGATTGCGCATTACAATCGACCACATCATAAGTCGGATAATAAGTGAACGTAGGTAATGACATTGAGCCAGAATCCAATAAAAGCCCTTGCTTCAAATTTAACCCTCCTGAGCGACATCCGTCGGGGAGTTGAAAAAGAAGGGCTCCGGGTAGATCACTCTGCTTTTCTTGCCTCTACCCCTCACCCTGTTGCCTTGGGCTCAACCTTGTGCAACAGCCGTATCACCACGGACTATGCTGAAGCCCTCTTGGAGCTAATTACCGCTCCCTATGCCTCTGTTGAGGATTTACGTACAGAGCTACAACATGTGCACCAATTTGTCGTACGCCACTTGGGTGATGAAATCATCTGGAATCAATCGATGCCTGCTCACTTACCCGAAGAGGCCGATATTCAAATCGGTTGGTATGGCACTTCCAACACCGGTATGTTCAAGCACGTCTATCGACGCGGCTTAGCAGAGCGCTATGGTAAGCGCATGCAATGTATTGCCGGCGTGCACTACAACTACTCGCTGCCCGACCGTATTTGGCCTTTATTACAAATTGACGGGCGCACCTTCCAAGAGCAACGCTCCAATGGCTATTTAGCTTTGATTCGCAATTTCACGCGTTATTCTTGGCTACTTATGTATTTGTTCGGCGCCTCGCCAGCCGTGTCCAAGGATTTTCTGGGTGAGCACCAGCTCCCATTAGAAAAAATTGCGCCTGATACCTATTGTCTGCCTTGGGCAACTAGCTTGCGCATGAGTGATCTTGGCTATCAAAACAAAGAGGCGCAGGCCGAGCTCCAGCTCTGTTACAACGATCTGGATACATTTTTACTACGCATGCGTCGTGCCGCTACCACAAGCTGGCCGGCATATGCGGATATTGGTACGCACCGTAATGGCGAATGGATCCAACTCAACACCAATATTCTTCAAATCGAAAACGAATACTATTCCAATATTCGCCCTAAACGCACGCCTAAAGCCAATGAGCGCCCTTCTAGCGCTTTAGCTAACCGTGGCGTGGAATACATTGAAGTGCGCTGCTTAGATATTGACCCCTTTGATCCTATCGGTCTATCAGCGGAAACCGCACGCTTTTTGGATGTGTTTTTATTATTTTGTGCTACCGAGCCTAGCCCCGTCTTTCCTGATGGTGGATTCTGCCAAGACAGTAAAAACAACTTTGCTAAAGTGGTTGTCGAGGGTCGTAAGCCCGGGCTGCTACTACGTAATCAAAACAAGCAAGACGTGGAGCTAAAAAGCTGGGGAGAAGATTTAATCCTTGCCATGCAACCCTATGCGGCGCTTTTCGACAAAGGGGCAGAGCAACCGCTCTATCAGGCAGCGCTGGATGCCCAAATGGCCAAAATCCAAGATGCTAGCCTGTGCCCTTCTGCTCGTGTCCTCAAGCAAATATCCGAGTCTGGGCAAAGTTTTGTGGATTACACCTACGCCCAAAGCCTAGCGCACAAAAACCACTTATTAGATTTGCCTTTTTCGGCCGAGCTACAGCAAGAGTTTGAGCAAGCGGCCACCGACTCGATTGCAGCCCAACAACAAATAGAGGCTGCCGAAAAAGATCAATCTTTTGAGGTGTACTTACAAAAATATCAGGCATTATTAGATGCCTAAAAAACAAAAAGACCCGTCGCGGGTCTTTGTTTTTGGCGCGCCCGCCAGGAATCGAACCTGGATCGAGAGCTTCGGAAACTCTAATTCTATCCATTGAACTACGGGCGCAAAAAAGCTATTTTACCCTGTATCTGACTTTTTGTTTAGTCTATTTTTATTTTTAACTGCTCACCTAGTACAACAATGCCACCCCATAGCCGATTTAGTTCGCTATAATTACCGGTTGGTATACTCTATTTACTATCAATCTTGCGGCCCCAGTAAGTCCATTTTTCGGTGGTCCGCCAGCCCCACTTAGTACGAATTCGCAGGATCCGACTATGAGCCTTACGGAACAACAAAATCACAATAACGACGATAAACAATCTGTGCACGTCAAAAACCCAGCCCGCATTTTCTGGCTATCCATTCTCTTTTTGCTTGTGGTTGGCGCCGCTATGTTCTACATAGACAGCAACACCAACGACCTGCGTATGGGTAAAGCACGCCCTGACACATCCGAAAGCGTCGCTGCCCGTATTCAACCCGTGGCTCAATTTGCCCTTAATATCGTCGAGGCCGACCGGCCCCTTAAAACGGGTAAAGAGGTCTACGATGCCACCTGTACAACCTGTCACGCCACAGGTGTAGCTGGGGCACCTAAATTTGGTGACAAAGACGCTTGGGCACCTTATATTGCTGCCGGCTACGAAACTATGCTCCAAGTTGCACTTAACGGTAAAGGCGCTATGCCAGCCAAGGGTGGTAACACTACCCTGGATGACCTAGAGGTTGAGCGAGCCATGGTCTACATGGCCAACGAAGCAGGTGCTGGCTTTGCTGAGCCCGGCGATAACCAAACTGAAGCCCCCGCACAGCAGGCCGATGCCAACGAACAAAAAACCGATTCAGCTGCTGATGACAGCGCTGAAACCACAGCAGCCGCCACTTCTGGCGATAACGCCATCCCCGCCGCTACCGAGGAACAACTTGCTGCGGGCAAAAAGCTTTATGATGCCGCTTGTTTCGCTTGCCACGGCTCGGGGGTTGCCGGTGCGCCTAAATTCGGTGACAAAGACGCCTGGGCGCCTTATATCGAAACAGGTTTAGATACCATGCTACAAGTGGCCATCACAGGTAAGGGCGCCATGCCTCCACGTGGCACAGCCATGAATGCCTCCGACGATGATTTACGCGATGCTATTCTCTACATGATTGAGCAAGTGCGCTAATTGTTCTTTCCATTAAAAAGCTCGCCCCCTGCTCAACACATGGGGCGAGCTTTTTTATTGCAGGCGTTTTTATACGCGACGGCTGGTTTTTAATGACACGCCTAGCTGCACTCGGCGCTGCAACCACAAACTCGGGCGATAACGCATATCACCAGTAATCATTTGCATAGACTGTAAAATCTCAAGCAACATCTCTGCTCCTAACGCGTCTCCTAACGCTAAAGGACCTCCTTTCGGGTAGCCTAACCCCAAGGATACAGCAGTATCGATATCCTCCGCGCTCGCGATCCCCTGCTGCGCAATATCACACGCGCCATTCACAATGGATGCCACCAAACGCTGTGCGACAAAACCAGCTGAGTCCTCAATTACACTTACAGGAGAGCCATCGCTACCAAAAATGGCTCGCGCTGTCTGCACCCACTCATCTGCGGTCAACAAAGAGCGCATCACTACACGTCGCTGTCCGACTTCTAAACCAAAAGCGGTGTCCAAGGCCACCGTACGCGTTGCATCCAAACCAAAATGCGCCACAATCGTAGCTACATCCTCGCCAAAAGGCGTTGCGACCAACAGTGCATCCTCTGGCGCCTCTTCTGCTTCAACCAGCTCTACATCTAAGCGTTGCAAAAGCGCTTGAGCCCGCTCATAACCTTCTGCATGATGAGGCACAAGCCAAACCTTGACCCCAGCATCTAAAGCAGGAATAGCAGGTTCCTCGGGCAATTGCTTTTTACCGTCCTCGTATCGGTAAAAGCCTTCTCCTGTTTTACGCCCTAAAATACCCCCTGCATACCGTATTGCCGTAATAGGAGAGGGTCTAAAGCGCGGCTCTTGGTAGAACTGATTGTAAATAGACTCCATGACCGGATGCGATACATCCAAAGCTGTTAAATCCATCAGCTCAAAAGGCCCCATTCTAAACCCAGCCTGCTCACGCATAATAGCGTCAATGGTAGCAAAATCAGCCACCTGCTCTTGAGCGATTTTTAAGCCCTCAATATTCATGGGTCGCCCAGCGTGATTCACAATAAAACCAGGCATGTCTTTTGCTCGAACCGGCGTATGTCCCATGGCTTTTGCCATGGCTACTAACTGTTCACATACTTGTGGATCGGTGCGTAACCCCTCGATCACCTCGACCACCTTCATCAAAGGCACCGGATTAAAGAAATGGAAGCCAGCTACCCGCTCTGGACGCTGACATGCCTGTGCAATAGCTGTAATCGATAAAGACGAGGTATTTGAAGCCAAAATGCATGTCTCTGAGACTAAGGCTTCTAGATTTTGAAAGACCTCTTGTTTGATCTTTAAGTTTTCAACAATCGCCTCGACCACTAAGTCCGAATCAGCTAACTGCTCTAACTGGGAACAAGGCTGAATCAACGCATAGGCGGCTTCCGTTTGCTCAGAGGTCATACGCCCTCTTTCTACCTGACGTTGCCAAATGGCCTGTAATTGCTTTTGTGCCGCCGTCACTGCCTCAGCTCGTGTATCAAACAAATACACGGTATAGCCAGCTTGAGCCGCAATTTGCGCAATCCCTTGGCCCATCGCACCTGCACCAACCACCCCAATTTTTTTCATCTCAGACATGCTGTCTCCTATTTCAATAAAATCCAAAACGACACAGTTATTCTGACTATTATCAAATATATGAACCATGTCGTAAATAGAGCCCTGTCATTTCATGCTCTATACCTATTTGTCTAGTACTCCCCCCAAAGAAAAAGCCAGCTTAATCTGAACTGACCCCAATAAGTTGGACACTCCTCTAACTTTTTGGGGTCTTTTTTATGGCCAAATACAGTGCTGAGCTTAAGCTACGCTTAGTTCAGGGCGGGGAAGGATAGCGCGGACGGCGCAGCCGTCCTATAATGGCATTGCTGCCGACAACCAAGGCAGCCTACGGCAGGGCATGCCGGAAGTAACGCCTGTGGAGATACGAGCAGCGGTTGCGCACTCGGCCCAGGAACCCACCGAAGCGACTCAGGAGTGGCTCAATGCCGCGCCTGAGCGCCGTAGGAATCTTCGGCCTTCAGGCCGGGGAGGATGTCAATAACGCAAGTCAAAAGGATCACCAATACCTAAGACTGCATTGACCTCGTTAGGACTTAAATAATCATGTAGAGAAGTTTTTGTACTATTCGCATACGCTTGCAGTACATGTGCCCAGGTGGCGTTATTAGTAAACTGCATCCCAAAATCATCCAACGTACCACCACGATTAATGTAACCAAGCACCGTACTGTGTGCGGTCTGAGGGAATAGATGCCATAAATGCCCTCTAAAGACCTCTGGACGCATATGGGTTAAAGCAATACGATAGGTATACGTATCTGGACATAACCACTGACACTGCTCTGGAGTTAATGTTTTTTCGAGCTCAAATCTATCTCTAGCTTGACGTAAACGCCCGGGCTCTTGGATATAAACTAAGCGATAGCCACGACCTTGATCCTGAAGCCGCTCAGCCGCCAATTGCATTTGCTCCAGTTGGTAACTACCATTCGCTAAAAGCAATACAGCTTGGGGACCTTCGTATTCACGCACCACAATAGCCCCTTGCTCGGCCAACTGCTGAGCCTGCTCTGCATCAAATACTGTTACCCGCTCCCGCTTCGGAGCCACCACACAGGCAATCTGCCCGCGACTATGATAAATCGTGGGTAACAATGCCATAAAACTATTATAGTCTGCTGGAAACAATACCCGACACACATCGCTCATCTCGCCTAGTAAAGCCTCTGCAAACGTGGTGTCTTGGTGTGACTGCTGGTTTTTACCATTTTCCCAAGTATGTGAGGTGGCGACCACCGGCCACGATAACCACTGAGCTGGACGCCCAATTTCTTTTTGTTGCCGCGCAAAAATAATACGCTGGCGTAACGCCCCTAGCATCTTTACGCAAAACGCCTCATAGCTCGCAACTAGATTCAAACCACTCTGATTGCCTATGCAAGCAGAAACAACGGCCTCTTCGTTTAGAGCAGTAATAATATCGCCATGAATAGACTCTAATTCACTTTCTGGATCTGTGACGCGATGTTTTAAATGGGCTAGAACCCCTGATAAACGATTACTAGCTAGCTCATCTGGATTACCCACACGAGGACGTAAGGATGGATTATTTTGTACTAGCTCTACAAAATATGTATCCATTGCTGCCATCGGGCTTAATGCCTTTCCGAGTGGCTTATAGGTAGTTTGTGGCAAAGAAGGCAAATCAGGACAACGATTTGCCACCGGGTTATCTCTTTCTAGGACGCGCCCCTGATCCTGATGCGTGCTGAGCTGCTTAATACTATGATGAAGTTCCTCGGGGGCCACCCATAATGGCTGCGCATACTGATTAAATAATGCTCGCGCATGGGCATCATGACGAGGATTCGCGGGCAGGGGAAGGTTATGCGCCGCGTTTTCATCTGCTCCATAAAAACCAAAGCCTTTAACCGTATGTGCAATGCCATACGGAATCGATAAAGGATACTGAAGATGTCCCGCTTTTAATAGCTGTACTCGCTGCGCCAACCGCTTCTCCATATCCCAAAGGGTATAAACAAACATGGCCGGATCACGCCCATCAAAAGCAATTGGATCAAAACCACAACCTTTTAAATGCTCAATAAAACCGCTTAATCCTTCTAATGTTCCCATTTGGGTGCGCTGTTCAATACGACGCCCATTCGCGATCATGATTGGTAATGCCATTCCTGAGTCTTCCGCTCGCCACCAGCGTGGAATCCAGTCACTACCACGCTGCTCTTCGGCAGCGCCATCCGATAAAAAAGCAACCAGTTTTTCCCCCGGTAAAGGCATGTGGGCATACTGTAGCTCAGCAAAACCCAGATATCCCCCTTCGATGATCCCGCCTGCTGTATGTGGATTCACATGGCTACCTAGCGGAGCAGCCGGTGACCCATCCGCAGCCAAAGCATAGCCATAAAAATCTTGTAACAAGCGATTGAGCCCCGCCTCGCCATCACCATAGGCTTGGGCTTGCTCTGGGTGTAGATTACCCAAAAGAACATTCAATGCCTCAATCGCGGCAACACTGTGCCCTTGTCCCATTAACCAGGCGCGCGTTTCCCCTGTTAAAGCATTAAGCGTCATGTAAGCAGCATAGGCTGGCACCATATTTAAGGCCCCCCCTGTATGCCCTTCGGGCTGCTTTTTAAAATCTTCTGCCTCTAATGGCTGTCCATCTACATGCAAACGATTAGCATACGTCATATGCACCACTACCCACATACCAGCAGCGGTTAAACGATCCAAGGCGATCAGTTTTTCATAGACGGCATCGGTAGTCGGTTGCTTACCCTCTGCAACTAATTCTTGCGCCATGTTTTTGATATATTTTTGCGTTTCTTCGCTATGGGTGATCGGACCGTAACCTTGTTGCCAACGGGAAAAGAGGGTACTAGCCATATGTGCTCCTAATTAAATCATCACTTATTTAAAGATAGCGTATTTCTGCCTTTTATGTATGAGCAGAAATACTACACTTTTGCTCTTGCATTAGGGTTTACCCTTGACTCAAACCTAGGGAAAACCCTACAATTCAAATACTGTCAGTTCCAACGCTTACTCATCTAAGGACATTTATCATGGCAACGCTACCTGCTGATTTTCAATACACCCGCTGGAGTGACTCTATCGAACGCTCCGTTATGAACCAAGTGCTTAGCAATGGTGAGGCGGTGTCTATGAAAGACATCGGCGGTACCATGTTAAAAAGCTGCAAAAAAATCGGCCACGCCTTAGGTAATGCTATCTGTAAAATGGCTGAAGCCCTCTACGAAGCTCGCGCCAAAGAAGCTCGTAGATTAATCAGCAATTATTACTAATACTAAAAAGCCACTCTTCTGAGTGGCTTTTTTCATGCACTAACTTTTTAATAAGTCCTTTAACATAGTTAAGCGCTCTTTTGGACTCATATGCACTTGAGCGGCTTCAACAATAGCGCTTTCTGCTAGCCCCATTTCAGCAATAAAACGGGATTTCTCCCGAACCGTATATTCTTTAGCTCGGCGGCGCCGTTTACACCAACTAACTCGTAAACTTCTTTGTGCACGTGTGATCCCCACATACATAAGACGGCGCTCCTCTTGAATGCGCTGCGTTAATACTATTTCTTCTTGGCCCACCGGTATATCTTCATCGTCACGGCCTAAATGTGGTAGTAAGCCTTCCTCTACCCCAATCAAAAAAACATGTTTGTATTCAAGCCCTTTAGCCGCATGTAATGTCGACAAATGCACCGCGTCCGTGTCCTCATCTTTTTCATTTCTCTCGAGCATCGTAATTAACGCGACATGCTGCGACAAGTCGAGCAAACTCATCTCATCAAACTCGGCTTTAGATTTAAGCCAATCCACGAGCTCCAATACATTTTGCCAGCGCGCTAAGGCTGGCTTATCATCAAAAACATCATAGAGGTAACGCTCATAATCAATAGCAGCAAGCAGCTCATCCAACACCGCAGCCGCCGCTTTACCAGTTTGCTCTGCTTTTTGTCGCATACGGGCAATAAACTCAGCAAAAACCTGTAATGTTTTTACCTGTCTATCGGCTAAACGACCTGTTAAGTGAACCAAATCGATCGCCTCAAACATTGAAAGCTGGTGCTCAACGGCGACCTCACCAAGTTGAGTTAATGTTGTTTGACCTATACCGCGCCGTGGTGTTGTAGCAGCACGAATAAATGCAGGATCATCATCAGGGTTAGCAATCAAACGCAAATACGCTAAGATGTCACGAATTTCCGCTTTATCAAAAAAGCTTTGTCCACCACTCATCACATAGGGGATGCGTAACTCTCGCAGCTGCTGCTCAATAAGACGCGCTTGTTGATTACTACGATACAGTACGGCAAAATCCCCCCATCTCGCTTTACGTTCAAACTTTTCAGCCGATAAGCTAATGCCAACCCACTGCGCCTCGGCCTGCTCGTCATCGCAGTCCTTTATTTTAATGGGCTCTCCTATGCCTAAATCTGACCACAGCTTTTTACCAAAAACCACAGGGTTATGGCCAATCACCTGGTTTGCTGCTTCTAGAATACGCTGGGAAGACCGATAGTTTTGTTCTAGTTTAATCAGTTTTAGCTGTGGGTAATCCACCGTCAGTTGGTGCAAATTTTCTACCGTAGCCCCTCGCCACGCATAAATGGCCTGATCGTCATCCCCGACTGCGGTGAACATTGCCCTATCGCCAACCAACAACTGCACCAGCCGATATTGACAAGCATTAGTATCTTGATACTCATCTACTAGCAAATAATGCACGCGTGCCTGCCAACGCTGGCGTACCTCTTCATTAGTAGCTAACAGCTGTGCTGGTAACCGTATTAAATCATCAAAATCCACTGCTTGATAAGCACGTAATGTTTCATCATAGCTGCGATAGACTTTAGCAGATTCAGCTTGGCTAGGCGTTTGTACCGCTTGGGCTGCCGCATCAGGGCTCAATAACGCATTTTTCCATAAAGAAATATCTTGCTGCACCGCACGCAATCGCCCTTTATCTGTAGTCGCTAATAGCTCTTGGATAATCCCTAACGTATCATTTGCATCCATAATGGAAAAACGGGGCTTCAAACCAGCATACTCAGCCTCTTCACGCAATATTTTTAAACCCAATGAGTGAAAAGTACTAATCGTTAGCCCTTTTGTTAGGTGCTTGTCCAGTAGCCCTTGCACCCGCTCTTGCATTTCCTTGGCCGCCTTATTGGTAAAAGTCAGCGCCACAATACGTCGCGCACTGTATCCACACTCACCAATTAAATAGGCGATTTTTTGAGTAATCACTCGGGTTTTACCACTCCCAGCCCCAGCTAAAACGAGAGCCGGACCATCTAAATAACGTACAGCCTCGTACTGTGCGGGGTTTAAACCTAATGCCGACATCTTAAATATCCTGAGGATCGATTTCTAATACAAACTTACAACGATAGTATTTCGCTAGCTCATCTAATTGCGGAGCCCAGGCTCGTATAAAAGCGTGCAAAGCCAACCGGTTAGGGCTTTCTATGAGTAATTGTGCCCGTTCAATATTAGCCACGCGCATGATACGTAAAGGCACCGCATCGTATACAAACACATGCTCCATGCCTGGCAGCTCTGGATGCTGTGCCCACTGTTTCGCATGACGCAAAAATGCCATCGCCTGATCTAATTGCTTTGACTCGGCCGTTATCAACGCTAAGTACACAAAAGGCGGTAAGCCAACCTGCTGCCGCTGCTGCAACTGGTGTTCCGCAAACAAGGGATAATCTTGCTGTACCAGAGCTTGATACACAACATGCTCGGGATAATCCGTTTGCACTAAAACCCTAGCTCCAGTCTGATGGCGTCCTGCACGCCCAGCGACTTGCATCAACTGTGAGAATAAGCGTTCTGGCGCTCGAAAGTCTTGTGCGAATAACATGGTATCAGCATTCAACACCCCAACCAGAGCAAGCCGACTAAAATCATGCCCCTTGGAGACCATCTGCGTTCCCACCAAAATATCCACTTCCCCAGCATGGACCTGAGCAAATAGTGCCTCTGCGCTACCTTTACGACGCGTGCTATCGGCATCGATACGTAATACCCTAGCCTGCGGAAAACGTTGCGCTAAATATTCCTCGACCCGCTGTGTGCCTTTACCCAGAGGGGTTAAATCCACATAACCACAGTCGGGACAATGCTTGGCCACGGGGCTCTGGCCACCACAATGGTGGCACTGCATATAATGTTTATATCCTTTATGTAAGACAGCATAAGCGGAGCAATGCGGACATTGGCTCAACCACCCACACGACCCACAGTGCAATACAGGCGCATACCCTCGCCGATTAAGAAAAATCAGCGCTTGCTGGCCTGCCTCCAAGGTCTTTTCCAAGGCAGTAATTAACTGTGGACTATAGCCTTGCTCTAATTGGGCACGTCGCGTATCAACCAGCTCAATGGCGGGTAATGGTACCGACTTAGCCCGTTGCGATAAGGTCAAAAGCTGATAGTGCCCTTGCTGCGCATGATGCCAGCTTTCTAAAGAAGGCGTGGCAGAGCCTAAAACCACAGGTATCTGTTGCTGCTGTCCCCGCCATAGAGCTAAATCTCGTGCAGAATAACGTAAACCTTCTTGCTGCTTATACGAATGATCATGCTCCTCGTCCACGATAATTAAGCCAAGATTAGGCATAGGCGTAAAAAGCGCCAATCGCGTGCCTAATAAAACGTTCGCATCACCCTCGTAAACCTGCAGCCAGTTTTCTAAACGCTTGCCCGCAGCTAAACCACTGTGCATCACCGCAATACGATACGGCTGATTATGCTCATCAACCAAACGCCCACGTAACATGTGCTCAAATTGTGGGGTTAGGTTAATTTCAGGCACCATAAATAGCACCTGCTTTCCCTGTGCCAACACCTGTAAAGCGACCCGCATATAGGTTTCTGTTTTGCCACTACCAGTCACCCCAAATAACAAATAACGCCGAGCACCTTGGTCAATATGAATCTGCTCAAGTGCTGCTGCTTGTTCTGCGGTTAATTCCGGCGCAGCAATCGCTTTAGCACGCTTAGGCGGAGTGGAGGATTTTTTTTGACGTGCTCGCAACCGTGCGACGGGACCGCCTTTTGACAGCTTTCCAGTATAAGCTGCTGGTCGTCGCAATGGACTAGGCAACACAGGTATGACCACCTCGCCTAAAGGGCGATGATAGTACTGCGCCGCAAACTGAGCTAAAGCAAGCCAATCCCTTGGCATAGGTGACACATCATCCAAGACCATACGAATGGCCTTTACTTGCTCGGCATTATATTCAGGTTGCTCAGGGGTTTGGATCACCATGCCAATTAACTGGCGTACACCAAACGACACTAACACTCGTGTCCCAATTGCTACTGGCTCTTCATGATAATAATCAAAGAGCCCAGCTAAGGGTACGTCCAATGCCACACGTAACCAGTATTTAGCCATAGAGTAAAAAGGCTCAAGATAACTTGAGCCTAGAAGTATATAAGTTAGGGATTAAGCCTGGTGGTATTGCGCACTATAACTATGTACCTCGTCCACTAAGACCTTCACCATATCAGGATCTGTGAAGCGTGAAATACCGTGACCAAAGTTAAATACATGACCACCTTGTCCTATCGGACCAAAGTCATCAATCACTCGGCGTACTTCTTTACGAATCGCTTCTTCGCCGCCAAACATGACCATAGGATCCATATTGCCTTGAAAAGCCACCTGGTCTTGTAGACGCTGGCGCGCTTTGGTCAAGTTAACCGTCCAATCAACCCCTACTGCATCAGCACCACACTGCACAATGTCTTCAAGCCACTGACCACCACCCTTAGTGAAAACAATCACAGGCACACGGCGACCATCATGCTCACGGATTAAACCATCTACGACTTTTTTGGTATAACGCAATGAAAACTCTTGGAAGAGTGAGTCGGCCATGACACCACCCCAGCTATCAAAAATCATAGCTGCTTGCGCCCCGGCTCGGATCTGCTCATTTAAGTACTGAATGGTTGTCTGAGCATTGATTTCAAGAATATGGTGCACCAAGTCTGGACGCCCATACATCATTCCTTTGATCAGGCGATAATCAGCAGAACCTTGGCCTTCGACCATATAGCACGCGATTGTCCAAGGGCTACCCGCAAAACCAATAAGAGGGACTTTACCGTCGAGCTCGCGGCGAATAAGATTTACCGCATCAAAAACGTATTGCAGCTTTTCCATATCAGGAACGGCCAAACGCTTAACGTCCTCTTCAGTTCGAACCGGGTGAGCAAATTGAGGGCCTTCGCCGTGAACAAAATCCAAACCTAGTCCCATGGCATGGGGAATCGTTAAGATATCCGAAAATAAAATCGCCGCATCAAGATCAAAACGACGCAAGGGTTGGAGTGTAACTTCGCAAGCGTATTCCTTATTTTGCGCCAGTCCCATAAAAGATCCAGCCTCGGCACGCGTTGCACGGTATTCGGGCAAATAGCGGCCGGCTTGGCGCATTAGCCATACGGGGGTATAGGGAACTGGCTCGCGCAATAAAGAGCGCAACAAAATATCGTTTTTAAGTTGTGGTAATGACACGGCAATTCCTAAGTAATCAATGCCTGCTTATTTTAGTGGATTAATGGCTGATCTGGGCAGGCAGACACCCTAAATTTCTCAGCATTAATATTATGTTTGCGCATCAGCTCCCAAAAGGAGCGTCTATGCTTTTGTGCAGCACGCGCTGCTCGCGTAATATTGCCTTGATTTTGCATTAAAGCAGCGCAAATGTATTCTTTTTCAAAACACTGTACCAGCATTTTTTTTGCTTGCTGGAATGAATGATGCTGCAAACCAAACTGTTCATTCATCGTCGCAACATATTGCTCGATAGGAGCAGAAGCATCTTGCAATACGGGTTGCGGCAAATGATCAAAATTTTGGTCTGAAGAGGTATATTTTACCGCCATGGACTGGCGAGCACGCTGCACTAAAATCTTAACACGGATAGGAAGCTCGATTGGGACGCTATAATCCATAATAAAGTCCAACGCGCCCACATCCGATAAGTCCTGTATAGCTAAAGGATGCAAATTACGCACTATAGCTAGCACCGGACAACGCAAGTACGGTCGAGCATAATATAAATGGCTACGTAACCAAGAAAGATTATCCGCACTTGCTGCAACAATAATTGCATCATATTGGTTCAGACAATCGGCCCAGTGCAAAGTGCCTTGCTGCTGACTATCAACATCCAACAAGGACTCAAAAGATCGTTTCTCAAGGCAAATATTTTTATATTTTGCCTCATATAACGAGGCCCATTGACTTTTCTCATCAAGTAGTAATACAGCTCGTAAATCTCTCAACATTATGTAGTACTCCTCTTACGATTAGCTGCTACATAATACTGACACTTGAGCAAAAAAAAGACTCGTATAAGCCGTAATAGTTAACTATTTGAGTAGGATAAAAACCTCATAGTCGTTACGTAAAAAATAGGCGCCTAGTGGCGCCTATTTTTGCAAAGCAGAAAATCGGATTAGTGGCGAACTGATTTACTAAACTTGCGAGCAGCTTGCGCTTGAGCCGCTAACATTGCTAATTCCGCTTCCATTACAGCAATATCCACTTTATCTTTGGTATTGCGCAGGGCTTCTTCAGCTTGTTTACGTGCCTCTAATGCTTTTTGCTCATCCAGGTCCTCAGCACGAATCGCCGTATCCGATAAAACAACGACTTTACCAGGCTGAACTTCGAGAATACCGCCGGCAACGAAGATATGCTCTTCTGTGCCGTCGGCAAATTCGATTTTCATGGTGCCTGGACGGATACGCGAAATCAATGGTGTGTGACCAGGTAAGATACCAAGCTCACCGGACTCTCCGGGTAAAACAACAAACTTTGCTTCACCCGAGAACATTGATTTTTCCGCGCTGACTACGTCAACTTGAAGCAACGCCATGACTCAATCCTTATTATAGGGTTTTGGCTTTCTCGAAGGCTTCGTCGATGTTACCTACCATGTAGAAGGCTTGTTCAGGTAGCTCATCACACTCACCCTCAACAATCATCTTAAAGCCACGAATGGTTTCAGCCAATGGAACGTACTTACCAGGCGCTCCGGTAAAGACCTCGGCTACGTGGAAAGGCTGAGACAAGAAACGCTGGATCTTACGTGCGCGGGCAACGATGAGTTTGTCTTCAGGAGACAATTCATCCATCCCAAGAATCGCAATAATATCGCGAAGCTCTTTATAGCGCTGTAAGGTCTGCTGAACGCCACGTGCAACTTCGTAGTGCTCTTGACCAACGATCTGTGGATCAAGCTGACGACTTGTAGAGTCAAGTGGGTCTACTGCAGGGTAAATACCTAAAGCAGCAATATCACGAGACAATACAACAGTAGAGTCTAAGTGCAAGAAAGTTGTTGCAGGAGATGGGTCAGTCAAGTCATCCGCAGGAACGTATACCGCTTGGATCGAGGTGATCGAACCAGTCTTGGTAGAAGTAATACGCTCTTGGAGCTTACCCATTTCCTCGGCCAATGTAGGCTGATAACCCACGGCAGAAGGCATACGTCCAAGTAGAGCGGATACCTCTGTACCAGCTAGGGTATAGCGATAAATGTTATCCACAAAGAACAACACATCACGGCCTTCGTCACGGAACTTCTCGGCCATCGTTAGACCAGAGAGCGCTACACGTAGACGGTTCCCTGGGGGCTCGTTCATCTGACCGAACACCATGGAAACTTTGGACTCTTTCAAGTCATCTAGCTGAATTACGCCAGCTTCTGCCATTTCGTGGTAGAAGTCGTTACCTTCACGGGTACGCTCACCCACACCAGCGAAAACAGATAAACCGCTATGCTGCTTAGCAATGTTGTTAATGAGCTCAAGCATGTTAACGGTTTTACCCACACCCGCACCACCGAACAGACCCACTTTACCCCCTTTAGCAAAGGGGCAAACCAAGTCAATAACCTTAATACCGGTTTCTAGTAGTTCTACGGAGGGTGAAAGTTCGTCGAATTTCGGTGCTTCCTGGTGGATAGAACGTAATTCGTCGGAATCAATAGGGCCTACCTCGTCGATAGGACGACCTAAAACGTCCATAATACGACCTAAAGTGCCCACACCGACAGGTACAGAAATTGGTGCACCTGTATTGGATACGGCCATGCCACGGCGCAAGCCATCGCTGGAACCCATAGCAATGGTGCGGACAATACCGTCACCTAATTGCTGCTGCACTTCAAAAGTTAAGTCATCTTCTGCAAATTTAGAATCTGCATCGACTAGCTTTAGCGCATCATAAATCTTTGGAATGCTGTCGCGGGGGAACTGAATATCCACCACGGCGCCGATGCACTGAACGATGGTACCGTTGCTCATGTTTAGTCCTTGCTTAATAACGTATACGGTAAGCCTAGCGGATAATTATACCGCTGCGGCTCCCCCCACGATTTCAGAAATCTCTTTAGTAATAGCAGCTTGACGTGTTTTGTTGTAAACCAACTGTAGCTCGTCAATAACCTTAGCGGCGTTGTCGGAAGCAGCTTTCATTGCAACCATGCGTGCCGATTGCTCCGATGCCATATTTTCGGCCACAGCCTGATACACCAAACCCTCTACATAACGCTGTAATAGCTCATCAATTACAGTTTTTGCATCGGGCTCATAGATGTAATCCCAGCCGTACTCGGAGTTATTTACGTTTTGTGCGGCTTTGACGGCTTCGTCATCACCTGACTGGAAGGGGTCATCCAGACCACTTGGTAGAGGCAATAAACGAATAAACGTGGGGTCTTGTTTCATGGTATTCACAAAACGGGTGCTGGCTAAATAAACCGCATCAATTTTGCCTTCCATGTAATCATCAAGCTGCACTTTTATGGCGCCAATCAAACGAGATAGATTAGGTTCGTCGCCTAATTGGACTTCTTGGGAAACCAAGTTCGCACCAACTCGAGCTAATGTGCCCGCGCCTTTGCTACCCAGAGCGGTGGCTTGTACTTGAATGCCCTGCTCTTCAAAATCACGCAAGCGATTAAGCACCACACGCATCACGTTGGTGTTTAGACCACCACACAACCCCTTATCCGTCGTCACCACGATCAACCCTACGGCTTTGAGCTCTTTGCTTTCAACCATGTACGGGTGGGTGTATTCCGGATGGGCCTGCATTAAATGTGCGGCAATTTGGCGCACTTTATCTGCGTATGGACGGCCTGCTCGCATGCGCTCTTGTGCTTTACGCATTTTCGAAGCAGCGACCATTTCCATCGCCTTGGTGATCTTGCTCGTATTTTGTACGCTCTTGATCTTTGTACGAATTTCTTTAATTCCGGCCATCACACTTTCCTGTAAAGGCATGATGGAGCCTGCATTAGGCAAGCCCCTTCGATATGCCTATGAGTTAGAATGCGCCGTTCTTTTTAAAGTCTTCGATCGCAGCACGTAATTCGGCCTCATCTTCACTGCTGAGCTTGTTATTTTCAGCAATGCGTTGTACCAAATCCGCGTTTTTACTGCGTAGCGAGTCTTTAAGCGCTTTTTCAAATGACAGAATCTGCTCTACTTCGAGGTCATCAAAATAACCGTTGTTCACAGCAAAAAGAGCCACTGCCATTTCCCACACGGGTAGTGTTACGTATTGTGGCTGTTTGAGCAGCTCAACCACACGACGACCACGCTCTAGCTGACGGCGAGTTGCCTCGTCAAGATCCGAAGCAAACTGAGCAAAAGCAGCCAATTCACGATACTGAGCCAAGTCGGTACGAATACCACCGGACATTTTCTTCATGATATTGGTTTGCGCTGCACCCCCCACACGCGATACGGAAATACCAGCATTAATCGCAGGACGGATACCGGAGTGGAATAAGTCAGTTTCCAAGAAAATCTGACCGTCAGTAATCGAAATCACGTTTGTCGGTACGAAAGCCGATACGTCACCAGCTTGGGTCTCAATAATTGGCAATGCAGTGAGAGAACCAGTTTTGCCTTTAACCGCACCGTTCGTGAATTTTTCTACGTAATCCGCATTCACACGAGCGGCACGCTCTAACAAGCGGGAGTGTAAGTAGAACACATCACCAGGGTAAGCTTCACGCCCTGGAGGACGACGTAGCAGCAAGGAAACCTGACGGTAAGCCCATGCCTGCTTGGTTAAGTCATCATAAACGATAAGAGCGTCTTCACCGCGATCACGGAAGTACTCACCCATCGTACAACCTGCATATGGAGCTAAGTACTGCATAGCGGCGGACTCAGAAGCCGAGGCAGCAACCACGATGGTGTACTCAAGTGCACCGTGCTCTTCGAGCTTACGTACTACGTTGTTAATAGTAGAGGCTTTTTGACCTACCGCAACGTAAATACATTTAACGTCTTTGCCTTTTTGGTTAATGATCGTGTCAACGGCAACCGCAGTTTTACCCGTTTGACGGTCACCAATAATCAACTCACGCTGACCACGACCAATTGGTACCATAGAGTCGATGGCTTTAATACCGGTCTGTAAAGGCTGATCAACAGACTGACGTGCAATTACCCCAGGGGCAACTTTTTCGATCACGTCGGTTTCTTTAGCATTTACCGGACCCTTACCATCGATAGGGTTACCTAGTGTATCTACCACTCGGCCTAATAGTTCAGGGCCTACTGGTACTTCAAGAATGCGACCTGTTGTTTTAACAGGGTCACCTTCGGAAATGCTGGTGTACTCACCTAAAATCACAGCACCAACGGAATCACGCTCTAAGTTAAGCGCTAAACCGAAGACGTTGTTAGGGAACTCGAGCATTTCGCCCTGCATCACATCGGATAAACCGTGGATGCGTGTAATACCGTCAGTCACGGATACCACCGTGCCTTGGGTGCGAACGTCTGTGGACACGCTTAAGCCTTCAATGCGGCTTTTTAGCAGTTCGCTGATCTCAGACGGGTTAAGTTGCATGTTCAGACTCCTGGAATCCTGTATTCTGGCCTGCGATCAAGCTGCCAGTGTGTCGCGCATGCGGGCCAGTTGGGCCTGCACGGAAGTGTCTAGTACTTGGTCACCAACCATTACGCGTACACCACCGATCAAAGTAGCGTCCACGGTCACCACAGGCTTGAGCTTTAAGCCAAATTTCTTTTCGAGCGCAGCGACGAGATCGGCGATTTGCTCGGGGCTTAGTTCAAAGGCGCTAGTAATATGCGCTAGCTCCGTACCTTCGAGTTGGTGTTTCAAAGCGTCGAATTGCTCTGAGATATAAGGCAAAAGTAATACTCGGCCTTTATCTACGAGTAACTCGAGGAAGTTCCGCGCTTTGTCAGAAAGCGGGGTTTTCATCAGACCTGCAAAAAGCTCATAACGCTGTTGGTTAGATAGCCCTGGTGTTTTTAGGGTTTCTCTAACGTCTGGGTGACCGGCCACCTGAGCCATTTCGGACAACAGGGCCGACCACTGCTCTAGCGTACCCTCATTGCGTACAGACGCAAAAAGAGCCTCGGCGTAAGGTCTGGCAATAGTCGATAGTTCAGCCATGGCCTGCCTTCAGATTAAAGTTGAGCCTTAAGCTGCTCTAGCAGCTCGGCATGCGCTTTGGAGTCAACTTCGCGTTGCAAGATCTGCTCAGCGCCTTTAACTGCCAATACCGCAACTTCGCCACGCAGTGTGTCGCGTAAGCGTTGCACTTCTTGTGCGGCATCTTGTTGAGCCTGCGCAATGATGCGCGCTTTTTCCGCTTCTGCCTCATGGCGAGCCTGTTCGATTAGCGCAGCAGCTTGCTTTTCAGCTTCGGCCAAGCGCGAATGGTTATCAGACTTTGCGGATGCTTCCATCAGACTGATACGCGCCTGAGCTTGTGCTAGGTCAGCCTTGCCTTTTTCGGCAGCAGCCAAACCATCAGCGATTTTCTGGCGACGATCATCGATTGCTTTTGTCAAGGGAGGCCATACGAATTTCATCGTAAACCATGCCAAGACGAAAAACACGATCATCTGAAAAAAGAGAGTCGCGTTTAAATTCACGGTCGTTTCCCTTATATACCACTCGTGTCCGGCGCTAGTAGGAAGCTACCTGACACCATCTAATCAAGCCGCTAGCGGCGCGTATATGAGCACCGCTCACGACTGCCTGTCCGCCTTAGGGCAAGCGGACCCGCGCCGCAATTAACCAATAAATGGGTTAGCGAACGCAAACAACATAGCAATACCAACACCAATTAGGAAGGCCGCATCAATTAGACCTGCTAAAAGGAACATTTTGGTTTGCAAAGCGTTCATTAGCTCAGGCTGACGAGCAGAGGCTTCTAGGTATTTACCACCCATTAGGGCGATACCGATACTGGCACCAAACGCACCCAGACCGACGATAATACCGCAAGCAAGGGCAACGAAAGCAACGTTGGTCATGACAACTCCTTGGTTAAAAATCTTGTGAGTTCAAAATTACAAAAAAACGGCGTAGCAGAGGAATTCTGCATCCCGATTTTGGTGACCGACCAAAATCGGAAACTGATTAATGGCCTTCGTGAGCCTGACCTACATAGACGAGTGTCAGCATCATGAAAATAAATGCCTGTAGCAGCACGATCAAGATGTGGAAAATGGCCCACACCGAACCGGCTAATACATGGCCAATACCCAAGCCAAGGCTTGCGCCATTAAACCCTGTCCATGCACCGCCTAGTAAAGCGATAAGCATGAAAACTAATTCACCAGCAAACATGTTGCCGAACAACCGCATACCGAGAGACACGGTTTTAGCACCGTACTCAATCAGGTTGAGGAGAATATTAAATGGTGAAAGCAATACACCTGCAATCCCACCAAACGTGAAGGGAGCAGTAAAGAGTTCTTTGACGAAACCACCGGGCTTTTTGATCTTGATGCCGTAGTAAAGTGTGAGTAACAGCACACCTAAAGACATACCCATAGGTACGTTCAAGTCAGCAGTAGGCAAGATGCGATGGTAATACAAGGGATCGCCAGCTTCAGCGCCTAGGCCTGTTACAGCAAATGTCCAGGGCAACAAGTCGACAGGGAGTAAGTCGAGCACGTTCATGAGGACGATCCAGAGGAAAACGGTGAGTGCAAGAGGCGCCACAAAACGGCGGGATTCTTCACTAGGAACGATAGATTTAGCTTGGTCTTCTACCCAGCCAACAAGAATTTCAATCGCGGCCTGAAAGCGCCCAGGTACACCAGCTGTAGCCTTGCGCGCGGCACGGTACATGATGTAGATGGCAATAAGACCCATGAGCAACGACCAAAAAGCGGAGTCGTAGTTGATAACGCTGAAATTGGCGATTACATCTTGTTTTTCCCCGATGTTGTTCAAATGAACGAGGTGATGTTGAATGTAATCTGACTGAGGCGAATTAGCACTAGCAGCAGCCATCTGTAATTACCCTGTTATGTTAAAGGCCCTTAAGCCCACGATTAAGGCAGCTTGCCCAGAGCAAGCAGCACTACGTAACCCTTTAAAACACCTATCAAACCAAACAGCAAGGCAGGCCAAACCAACCACTCGTGAAACTGCCATGCTGCCACACCTAGTATAGCGATTGCTGTTCCGAGTTTAAACGCCTCTCCCCAAAAAAAGGACATAGCATTGGCGTTGGCGCCACCAATCAAACCCAACAATAAGCGCACCGCAAAAATGGCATTAGGTACAAAATATGCCCCAGCTCCGACCAGTGCCGAAACGGCTGCATATGTTCCCCCCCACCATGCTGAAAGCAAAATGGTGAGTAACGCCAAACTAGCCTGCGCTATGAGCACCTGTACTATACCCAATGAGGAACGCTGCGCCAAACGCTGGCGTTGCTCTGGGCTAAGCACAATGGCTTCGATTTCTGTTTGATTTCCAGTCATAGTATCCGAAGAATATGACTGATTAGGCCCGTTGACCCGCCGCATATCCTAATGGTTTCCATAAATTTTTGCAAAGAAGCTTTGATTCATAAGCCCTTTTTGCGCTAAATTGAACGTAACAAAGAACATGCCGTCGGCGTCAAGCCCATGAAGTATAGCTTCATTTTTTTGTTGCAAGCAAATCTGTTTTGCTTTTTGTGTAACAAAAAACAGCAAATTCTAAGCAAAAGCCACAAAAACCCCCACTGAAAACCTCTTGCAAGGCGCTTAAAATAAGGCTTTCAGTGATTTTTGAAATTATTTGTGCTTAAAGTCAGGCTGACGCTTTTCTACAAATGCCGCCATCCCTTCTTTTTGGTCTTCGGTGGAAAACAGCGCATGAAAGTTGCGACGCTCGAACATTAGGCCTTCGCTTAGACCGCTTTCATAAGCGCGATTGATGCTCTCTTTAGCCATCATCACAGAAGGCAAGGACATGCTTGCAATCGTTTGCGCGACTTCCATGGTTTTTTCCATGAGTTGCTCAGTAGGCACAACGCGTGATACGAGTCCCATTTGATCGGCTTCTTGCGCGCTAATCATACGCGCTGTCAACACCAAGTCCATGGCTTTAGCTTTACCAATCGCACGGGGTAAACGCTGGGTGCCACCATAGCCAGGAATAATACCCAACTTGATTTCAGGCTGCCCAAAACGCGCATTCTCAGCGGCAATAATCATATCGCATAGCATAGCTAGCTCGCAGCCACCACCTAATGCATACCCAGCTACAGCGGCAATCAGTGGCTTACGCACATCACGCAAATATTGCCAATCACCACCTAAGTAGTCCGCATTGTACACATCACTAAAATTCCATTGGCTCATTGCGCCAATATCAGCCCCTGCCGCAAACGCTTTTTCGTTACCCGTTAATACAATGACGCTGATGTTTGGGTCAGCTTCAAAGCCTCGGATCGCTTGCGCTAGCTCAGCAACCACCTCATTGCTCAGGGCATTCAGGGCTTTAGGACGGTTTAATGTTAAAACAGCCACACGACCATGGGTTTGGACTAAAACTAAGGGTTCGCTCACATTGCCTCCGCTTATTTCGTAAAATAAAAGTTATGGAACAAGATATTATTTTTTACCGCCTTTGTTTCGATGACCTATCTGGCCATCGCCTCACAGTTAGTCTAAGTATTCCGCAACCAGACCCCTCTGGTCAAAGGGTGTTTTTACCTGCGTGGATACCAGGCAGTTACTTAATTCGTGACTTCAGTCGTCAAATAGAAAGCATACAAGCTTTTGCGCAAGAAAAGCCAATTCGTATCCAAAAAATCAATAATCACGAGTGGCTTTGTGAGCCTTGCGCTGGCGAACTACGTATCGAATATACCGTTTATGCCTGGGACTTATCAGTGCGCAGTGCACATGTGGATGATAGCCATGCTTTTTTTAATGGCACAAGTGTGTTTTTGGGGGTGAGTGGCCAGGAACATAAACGCTGTCAAGTAGACGTGGTCGCCCCTAAAGGAAAAAACTGGCAGGTTTATACCAGCATGCCCGAGGCCGCCACCCACCCAAATGCCGCGCCACGCCATGGCTTTGGTGTCTACGAGGCACCTGATTATGATGCCTTTATTGACCACCCTTTTGAAATTGGCACCCCACAATATGTGCGCTTTTACGCCCATGGTGCGTTGCATGAGATGGTATTTACCGGGGTGGTTCCTGAGCTTGATTTAACACGTATTGCTGCCGATGTACAAAAAATCTGTGAAGCACAAATCGAGCTATTTGAACCAGAAAGTCGTGATATTCCCTTTTTAGACAGCTCTGATCGATATGTGTTCATGACCATGGTCACAGCGGATGGTTATGGTGGGCTTGAGCATCGCAGCTCTACTGCTCTGATGACCTCACGCTCTGACTTACCAACAGTTCACTGCGACCCAAATAAAAAAAGCCAGGGGTATCAAGACTTCTTAGGGCTGGTGAGCCATGAGTATTTTCATACATGGAACGTCAAGCGTATCAAACCCAAAGCCTTTGCTCCCTATGACCTATTACGCGAGAACCACACTCAATTACTATGGGTATTTGAAGGCTTTACCTCGTACTACGATGAGCTCATGCTCTGGCGCTCGGGTGTCATTGATCACACTACATTTTTAGCACGTCAAGCCCGCACTATTACTCAAGTGATGCGCCAAGGCGGTCGCAAAAAACAGTCCGTAGCGGAGAGCTCATTTGACACATGGACGCGTTTCTACAAGCAAGATGAAAACTCGCCAAACGCCTTGGTTAGTTACTACAGTAAAGGCGCTTTGGTAGCACTAGCTCTGGATTTATACATCCAACACCACAGCCAAAATGCGAAAAGCCTCGATGATGTCATGCGTCTTTTATGGCAACGTTATGGCAAACACTTTTATCGCGGCCAAGCATTAGGCATCGAAGAAAATGCAATGCCCGCACTCATTCAGGAAGCCACGGGCGTGGATGTATCGGCGCTCATCCAACGCTATGCAGAGGGGCGTGAAGACCCTCCTTTAATCGAGCTCTTTGGCTTGCATGGCATCACCCTTCAAGCCAAAGCTCCTGCTCAGCCCTCTTTAGACGTACGTCTCAAAGAACAACCACAAGGGTTACAAATCCTGACTGTTTATGAAAATGGCGCAGCGCACCGTGCAGGCTTATCAGCTGGCGACTGGGTGGTTGCTATCGATGGCTTGCGTGTACAAACACAACAGCAATGGGATCAGCGACTTCAGCGTTATGGGCTAGGCGCATCCTTAGACATCCATGTGTTTCGTCGTGATGAATTACGCTGCTACACCGTCACGCTTTCTGAAAGCATTGCTAAGGAATATGAGTTTACCCATGACACCAACACCAACTAAGACCGCCTTAGTCACGGGTGCCGCCAAGCGCCTTGGTAAGCATATCGCCCTTAGCCTCGCGGCTGAGGGTTGGGATATTGCCTTACACTACCACCGCTCTGAAAAAGACGCCCTTGCCACGGCCACCCGTATCCGTGAACTAGGGCGCCGGTGCGAACTGTTTTGTGCAGACCTACAGCAACAAGATGCCGGCCAGCAGCTGATGCAAGCCGTGATCACACGTCTGGGTCCCGTGCAACTGCTGGTTAACAATGCTGCGCGTTTTGAATACGATAGTGCCGCTGATTTTTCTAGTGAATGCCTCCAAGAGCATCTCGGCTCCAATCTCATCGCCCCCTTACAGCTTATTCAAGCCCTAGGCGCACAAAAACCACAAAAAACGCCAGCTGTGGCAATAAACCTGCTCGACCAAAAGCTTTGGGGCTACAATCCTGATTTTTTCTCATACACCTTATGCAAAGCAGCGCTAAAATCCGCTACGATTATGATGGCGCAAGCGCTCGCTCCGCATGTACGTGTAGTAGGCATCGCTCCTGGTTTGACTTTACCTAGCCATCTCCAAAGCCCAGAAGACTTTGCGCGTACGCATCGGCTTTCTCCTTTGGGACACGGCAGTAGTGTCGATGACATTTGTCGAACCGTGCTATACGTCGTCAACACCCCCAGTATTACTGGCAGCTGTATTGTGGTGGACGGAGGGCAGCACTTAATGGGTCTACAGCGCGACTTTAGCCTACTTTAATTTTGGAAGTACCGGTTTTATGATTACCCCCCCGTTTTTGCGTCGAATTTTTTTAAATAAGCTAACGATTGACGCACGTATTGGGATCCTAGAGCATGAATTACGCGCTACCCAACCCATTTATGTTGATGCAGAGTTTGATACCTTAGTCACAGCGCGTTGCAACGACCAAGACATACATAGTGTTTTAGACTACCGCCAACTACGACAGACTATTATTGATTGCTGTACCCAAGAGCATGTTAATCTTTTAGAAACATTGATTGAGCGTACTGCACAAGCGATCTTAGAGCGCTTTCCTTCCGTACAGCGCGTTAAACTACGAATTAGTAAACCCCAAGCATTTACCGACTGTGAAGCGGTGGGTATTGAAATTGAACTACAGCGTTAATTATGAACACTCAGGATTTCCCTACTAAAGCAGAGCTAAAACAAAAGCACGAAAATAACAAATTAGAAAAACGGTTATTAAGGGAGACCGGACGTGCTATTGCTGACTTTAATATGATTGAAGACGGCGATAAAGTCATGGTGTGTTTATCTGGGGGTAAAGACTCGTATGGTTTATTAGATATTCTATTAAAACTAAAAGCCCGTGCGCCGATTCATTTTGATATTGTGGCGGTTAACCTAGACCAAAAACAACCTGGTTTCCCAGCAGATGTACTCCCTAATTATTTAGAAAGCATTGGGGTGGATTACCACATTGAAACGCAGGATACTTATTCCATTGTCACCCGTGTTATCCCCGAGGGCAAAACTTATTGCTCGCTTTGCTCCCGTTTGCGTCGTGGTATTTTATACCGGGTGGCAGAACAGCTGGGGGCAACTAAAATTGCGTTGGGTCACCACCGGGATGATATTTTAGCCACATTTTTCTTGAATTTATTTTATGGCGGCCGCTTAAAAGCGATGCCTCCTAAACTCCAATCCGATAATGGTAAGCATATTGTGATTCGCCCTTTATCCTATGTAGCAGAAAAAGATCTTATCGCTTATGCAAAATTGCGTAACTTTCCCATCATTCCCTGTAATTTATGTGGCTCTCAGGAAAACCTAAAGCGCCAAGAAGCAAATCGTATGATTGCAGAGTGGGATAAAAAATACCCGGGGCGCACATGGAATGTGTTTGGAGCACTGAATACCGTTGTACCCTCACATTTAATGGATAGGAATTTATTCGACTTTGCTAATTTAGCAATTACCGGCGAAGCAGACCCAGAGGGAGATACGGCTTTTGATGCGCAGGACTTTAGTCCAGCCCCTGAAGCGGTACGCTTTGGCGATACGAATACCGAGCCCACAGCATCAGTGCAGCCTATGCCTAAGGTGATTCCTATTCAACGCCAATAAGGTGAAAAAGGCGGCTCCTGCCGCCTTATCAATGTGGTAGTAGCATAACTAGCTTACAGTCAGCACGTATTGCCAACCGAAAAGTAAACTGTTGGTACACCAGCAAGCCCTGCTTAGGGTGATTGAACTCACGAATCCCACCCTCACGCTCTGTCACCATTTGCCGCCCCCACCACTGAGCAAAGATAGGGCTCTGCTCTTGTAGCTCGGCGACCAGGGCGCGCACTTCGGGCTCATCCACATGCACCCCCACATCCGCTCGAAACTCCCCCACCACGCGCTGGGCACGGCGCTCCCAATCCACAACCAAATCACGAGCGCGGGTATCTAAAAAGATATAACGCAATAAATTAGGCTTAGAGCTGCAATCTGGCCAACCTGCAAATAAATCTAACAAAGCCTGATTACGTGCCAGCACATTCCAACTGCGATCCAAAATATACGCCGGCGCAAGGATGTGATCCACGCAGTCACTTAACCCCTGCGGCAATGGCTTAAGCTCAGCTTTGTCGGCCTCGGGGTCCGCGCATTCAGCTAGATCAAATAAGTACTGCCGCTCTGCGCGAGATAAGCGCAGCGTTTTTGCTAAGCGCGCACATACCGTAGGTGAAATCGAAACATCTCGCCCCTGCTCTATCCAGGTGTACCACGTGACACTAATAGCACAAAGCTGAGCGACTTCCTCACGCCGTAATCCAGGGGTGCGACGCCGTGTTCCTACAGGCAAGCCCCAATCTTGGGGCTGTACATGCGCACGCGCCTCTCGTAGAAAATTGCCTAATACTTTGCGGCGTAAAGCCGCCGCAGAGGTATCCGCTTTAGGGTAGCTAGAATTGTCGCACACATTAATTATCACGCAATGCAAAAGCCAACGCACGCCGTACCTCGGCTTCGTCGCGCCCACTACGTGCTATAAAATCGGCTAGCTGATCCTCTCCTATATCGCCAACACTAAAATATTGAGACTGAGGATGACTAAAATAAAATCCCGACACACTAGAAGCGGGGTGCATGGCCGAACCTTCGGTTAAAAACATTTCGATGTCTTCACAACGCATAACACGGAACATATCTGCTTTTACCGTATGCTCCGGGCACGCGGGGTAGCCAGGTGCCGGTCGAATCCCTTGGTATTTTTCACGAATAAGGGCGTCGTTGTCTAAGTCCTCGTCGGGCGCATACCCCCAAAGATCCCGTCGCACTCGAGCATGCAAGCACTCAGCAAAGCCTTCTGCAAAGCGATCACCTAGCGCTTTTAACATGATGTCAGAATATACATCCCCTTCGGCTAAAAAACGCTCCGAGTGTTTTTCTATGTCTAACCCGCCCGTTACCGCAAACATACCGATATAATCTTCGATACCGCTTGCTTTAGGGGCAATGTAGTCAGCCAAGCACTTGCTATCGACCCCTTCGCGTTTTACCGTTTGCTGGCGCAAATTACGCCAAGTAAATAACACCTCGGAGCGCGATTCATCCGTGTAGATTTCAATATCCTCACCATTGACCGTATTAGCAGGATAAAAAGCCACCACACCGTTTGCGCGCAGCCAGCGTCCATCGATGATTTTTTTCAGCATCGCCTGCCCATCCGCAAACAGCTTTTGCGCTTCTTCGCCAACCACCTCGTCCTCTAGGATACGTGGGTAACGCCCAAACAAGCTCCACGTCTGAAAAAATGGGGTCCAGTCAATAAACTTAACGATTTCGTTTAGATCAAAGTTTTTAAATAAACGACGCCCGATGAATTTTGGTTTGGGTGGGGTGTAATGATCCCAATCGATTTTTGGTGCATCTGCCCGCGCTTGCTCTAAAGAAATCAATGGTGTGTGCTGACGATTCGCATGGCGTTCACGCACCAAGTCGTACTCTTTACGTAAAGCCTCTAAATAAGGTTCGCGCGCGTCTTCTGACATCAACTGCGTGGCAACCCCAACCGAACGGCTTGCATCCGGCACATAAATCACTGGCCCATCATAATTAGGCGCAATTTTTACAGCTGTATGCACACGACTTGTGGTAGCCCCACCGATCATTAAAGGAATATTACGCTCGCGGAAATAAGGGTCTCGCTGCATTTCCGAAGCCACATAAGCCATTTCCTCTAGGCTAGGGGTAATCAAGCCCGATAAACCTACAATATCCGCATTGACCTCTTTGGCCTTAGCAAGAATCTCCGCACAAGGCACCATGACGCCCATATTAACCACATCAAAGTTATTACACTGCAGCACCACGTCCACAATATTTTTACCAATATCATGAACATCGCCTTTAACGGTAGCAATGACGATCTTACCTTTGGAACGCACATCGCCCCCGGCCGCTTCAATTTGACGTTTTTCCTCTTCAATAAAGGGCACCAAATGCGCAACGGCTTGTTTCATTACCCGGGCGGATTTGACCACCTGTGGCAAGAACATTTTGCCCTCACCAAACAAATCCCCCACAATATTCATACCGTCCATTAGCGGCCCCTCGATGACCTCGATAGGACGACCACCACGTGCAGCTATCTGCTGACGGATTTCCTCTGTGTCTTCTACAATATATGTGGTTATGCCATGCACCAACGCATGGGCTAAACGCCCCTCTACGGGTTGCTCTCGCCAGCTCAGGTCTTCTTCACGTTTTTTGCCATCGCCTTTTACGTTTTCAGCTAGCTCCACTAAACGCTCGGTATTGCTGCGTTCATCGTCGGGATCGGTTTTCCCCACTGGCTCTGCGCGATTTAAAATAACGTCTTCGACCATGTCGCGCACCACAGGGTCAATATCTGCGTAAACCCCTAGCTGTCCAGCATTTACGATACCCATCGTCAACCCTTCACGGATCGCGTAGTATAAAAACACGGTGTGAATGGCCTCGCGCATGGCTTCATTACCACGGAAAGAGAAACTAACGTTTGAAATCCCGCCCGAAGTACGTGCATGAGGAAGATTTTTATGAATCCATGTAATCGCCTGAATAAAATCTAACGCATAATTATTGTGTTCGTCTAAGCCCGTAGCTACGGCAAATACGTTGGGGTCAAAAATAATATCCTCAGGCGCAAACCCAACCTGATTCACTAAAATATCGTAAGCTCGACCACAGATTTCGATACGACGCTCAAACGTGTCGGCTTGACCAATCTCGTCAAAGGCCATCACCACCGCTGCCGCCCCATATTTTTTGCAAAGCTTAGCGTGTTCAATGAACGCCTCCTCGCCCTCTTTCATGGAAATCGAGTTCACAATCGCCTTGCCTTGCACGCACTGTAAGCCCGCTTCAATCACAGACCATTTAGAGCTATCGATCATAATCGGCACGCGTGAAATATCCGGCTCAGAAGCAATTAAATTCAAGAACCGCTTCATAGCTGCCTCGGAGTCCAACATGGCTTCATCCATGTTGATATCAATGATTTGCGCCCCGTTTTCTACCTGTTGGCGCGCCACATCCAACGCCTCTTCGTACTTTTCCTCGCGAATCAAGCGCAAGAAGGCTTTACTGCCGGTTACGTTGGTGCGTTCACCCACGTTCACAAACAGGCTGTCCTCATCAATATTTAAGGCCTCAAGCCCAGATAAACGCGTTTTAATGGGGATATTTGGCACCTGACGCCGTGGCAGTGATTTGACTTGCTCCACAATCGCACGAATATGCTCTGGCGTGGTACCACAGCACCCCCCTACCATATTCACCAGACCCGCTTGAGCAAACTCGTGTAACAGGCTGGATGTGTCTTTAGGGGTTTCATCAAAACCCGTTTCTGCCATAGGGTTAGGTAATCCAGCATTGGGATATACACACAAATAGGTATCACAGATTTTAGATAGCTCTGCAATATACGGGCGCATCAACGCCGCTCCCAACGCACAGTTCAGCCCTATCGTCACAGGGCGCGCATGACGTACAGAGTTCCAGAATGCCTCAACCGTTTGCCCTGATAAAATACGCCCCGAAGCATCTGTCACCGTGCCTGACACCATCACTGGCAAACGGATACCACGCTCCTCGAACACGGTTTCCACTGCAAAAATAGCCGCTTTGGCATTAAGGGTATCAAAAATGGTTTCGATCAAAATAATATCGACCTCGCCATCAATCAAACCATTCAATTGCTCTGTATATGCATCACGCAACTGCGCAAAAGTGATGTTGCGAGCGGCCGGATCATTGACGTCAGGGGAAATGGAAGCGGTTTTAGGTTGCGGCCCCAATACACCTGCCACAAAGCGTGGTTGCTCTGGTTGGGTATACGCATCACAGGCCTCCCGCGCCAACCGAGCAGAAGCCAAGTTGAGCTCATAAGCAATGTCATAAAGCTCGTAGTCGCCTTGCGCTACCGCGGTCGCTCCAAAGGTATTCGTACAAATCACATCGGCCCCGGCTTCTAAATATTGGCGATGGATCGCTTGAATAATATCGGGGCGTACTAAGGACAGAAGCTCATTGTCACCTTTCAGATCTTTATGGTGAGTCTTAAAGCGATCCCCACGAAAATCCTCTTCGGAAAGCTTGTATTGTTGAATCATGGTACCCATCGCACCATCCAAAATAACAATACGTTCACCAAGCAAACGCACAAAGTCAGCAGCACGAGTATACGAATCCAGAGGATAGGGAGCGGCAGGATAAGACACGGTAAATTCCTACAAAGTGTATCAATTAAGCAACAAAAAATAGAAAGTGAGCTAATCCAGTACACACACTTTCCTTAGCTACGTTTTAATTGTAGCCTTAGTACAGCATTACGCTGAATTTACATCATAGAAACAAAGGTTTATATAGGCGAACGCTAGAGTCTAACGGATTCTATATAACTTTCAGTCCTATACAGGAAACGTAACCGTATAACGGCAAAACGTGCTGCCCCCGCAACGGTATTAGCTCATCACTAAGCCCGATACTGGCCTTTGTTTTCTACCTGAATCATCCGTGCTTACGGTTTACTTTCATGGCGTGCGGGGACGCGCGCCCAGCAGGTATATTCATGAAATTTTCTTTTTATCGTCCGAGTCTAAGTCTACTCGCTAGTCTGCTTTCCGCTTCCGCTTTTGCACAAGCTTCTGTCAAAGAGCTGGATCATATCGTTGTCACCGCGGCGCGTGCGCCCCAATCAGAACAAGAGGCAATCGGCGATATCAGTGTCGTCTCAGCAGAAGAAATCGCTCGTGCAGGCCAGAACAGCGTAGCTGAAATCCTCGCCCGCCAACCTGGTATCGAGTTTTACAATAGTGGCGGACCACAAACCACGACAGGGGTATCGATCCGCGGCGCCGAGGCACGCCATACATTAGTGTTAGTCAATGGCATGCGTATCAACAGCAGCATCAATGGTAGCGCCAACTGGAATGCGATCGACCCAGCCAGTATTGAGCGCATTGAAATTGTACGAGGCGCGGCAAGCAGTCTTTATGGTTCCGATGCAATTGGTGGCGTAATTAATATCATCACCAAACAAGGTGCTGCTCATCAGCCCGCCCAGCTCTACGGATCGATTGGCTATGGCAGCCACCGTACCGTCAAAACCCACTTAGGGATGGATGGTGGCTCTGAAAGGCTCAGCTATAACTTTAACGCCAGCTTTGCTGATAGCAAGGGTTTTAATGCCACAAACAAAGACAACACTTTTTCCTACTACGCTGACAAAGACGGCTACCAAAGTCATAGCCTTAGTGGTGCCCTCGCTTATGAATGGGCTACTGGGCAAAAAATAGGAATAAACGCGTATAACAACTACATCAATGGGGATTTTGATGCGGGCGAGTTGATTCGAGACGCTTTTACCCAAACCCGCCAACAAAGCTATGATCTTTATAGTCAAAATCGCCTTGGTGCTAACTGGCTCAGCACTTTAAACTTTGGTCTAAGTAAAGAGCAAGTGGTAAACCCTGCCTATGACAGTCGCTTTAGTACGCTACAACGGCAATATCGCTGGCAAAACGATTGGGATTTAAGCGCCCATCAACAGCTCGCTTTTATCGTAGAGCGTCTCGAGGAGCGCATCACACATCAGTTGGCTTATACGGATACCAACCGCAATACCAACGCTGTGGCGGCTATTTACCGGGCTCAATACGGACAGCATCGCGTCCAAGCAAGCCTGCGCAATGACAATATCAGTGGTTTTGGGCATCGTATGACCGGTGGGCTCGGTTATAAAATGGATTTAAACGATTCATGGACCATCGGTGCGGCGGCGAATACAGGTTTCAAAGCCCCTTCTTTTTCTGATTTGTACTATCCCTTGGACTGGGGCTTTCAAGGCAATCCTAACTTAAAAGCTGAAAAATCTCGTAATGTCGAAGCCTCTCTTGGCTACGATGACGGAACCAGTCAATTCAAAGTCACCGCTTTTCAAAATAAAGTCCGTGATCTGATTGACCCCTATGTGTGTAATGACAACTTTGAATGTACCGCGCTAAATGTTGATCGCGCTACGATCCGCGGTGTGTCATTATATGGTGCACATGATATGGGCTCCGTTCGTCTATGGGCAGCGGCAGACTTCACCAATCCGCGCGACGACAGTAGCCGTAATCAGCTAGTACGCCGCGCAAAACAAAACATCAAAGCCGGGGTGCAATATCAATGGCAAGTGCTTGATCTAGGCGCAGAATACCAATACGTAGGCAAGCGCTATGAAGACAAAGACAACCAAACCCAGCTAGGTGGCTATAGTTTAGTGAACTTAACGGCTGATTATGCGCTCAGTAAAACCATGACCGCCCAGATCCGTTGGAATAATATTTTTGATAAAACGTATCACAACAGCTATGGCTACAACATGCCTGGTTCCAATGTGTTTGTGAACCTGTCTTGGCGTATGTGATGCAAGTTATACGCCGATGGCTTTTAGTAAGCGTAGCACTGCTGTACTGTGGCAGCAGTGCCGCTTATGAGCGCGTTATTAGCCTAGCCCCACATATCACGGAGCTCATTTACGCTATTGGTGCTGAAGATAAGCTCATTGCCACGGTCAACAGCAGTGACTACCCTCCTGCCGCCAACCAGCTCCCTCGGGTTGGGGATGGGGTCAGCATTTCTGCTGAAGCCTTACTTGCCTACGCCCCTGACTTAGTATTGGCTTGGCAGCCTACTGCACAATTACAACGCCTTGAGTCCGTCTTGGCTCAAAGCCAAATTACGCTGCAGTATATTCAGCCTCAGTCACTCACCGAGATCCCACAAGCCGCCCTAACATTAGGTCAATGGTTAAACCGCGTTGAGCAGGCAGAACAAATCAGCGCCGAGTGGCAACAGCGTATCGCTCAACTGCCTGCTCCGCCCCCTCATACCAGTGCCCTGATTCTTTTAAATATAACCCCACTCTATGGGCTCAATGACCCCATGCTAAATGATGTGCTCCGGCATTGTGGTCTATACAATTGGATCCCCGCCGATCAGCCTGTGATGACTGCTATTACGCTTGAACAACTATTACAGCACCCCGCTCAGACCCTTATTTCTAGCGATACGCTCGACGAGCTTGCACCGCTACTGCAGCTGCTGGAACCCTTTTATTCACAGTCACCCCACATTTTGTTTGTAAATGCGGATCATTTTTATCGGGCTGGGCCTCGGTTAATCGAAGCCACTGAAGCGCTATGCGCACAAGTTCAGGCCCAAAACGAAGCCCAATAGGACGAAAAAGAACAAAATCGTTTATGCTTAGGGGGTATGATTGAAATAGTCACTATTTTCACCACCTGAAGTACAAAAATGATGAATCCAACTACCCCTAACGATCCTTTTATTATTGCTGGAAAAACCTATTCCTCACGTCTATTGGTTGGCACTGGAAAATACAAAGACTTTGAACAAACGCGTGCCGCCATTGATGCAAGTGGTGCGGAAATCATCACAGTGGCTATACGTCGCACTAACATCGGTCAGGACCCAAACCAGCCTAGCCTATTAGACTATTTGCCCCCTTCGGAATTTACTATTTTACCTAATACAGCAGGCTGCTATAGCGCTGAGGATGCTGTACGCACCTTACGTTTGGCGCGCGAGCTACTCAACGGCCATAAGCTCGTCAAACTAGAGGTTTTAGGTGATCCGAACAACCTGTTTCCTAATATGCCCGAAACACTTAAAGCCGCAAAAACACTTGTGGATGAGGGCTTTGATGTGATGGTGTATTGTGCCGATGATCCGATTCAATGCAAGATGCTCGAGGACATTGGCTGCGTTGCGATTATGCCCCTGGCCTCACTGATTGGCTCGGGCATGGGTATTATCAACCCTTGGAATCTACGCTTGATTATTGATCAAGCCACCGTACCCGTATTAGTCGACGCTGGAGTAGGCACCGCCTCTGATGCCACCATCGCTATGGAGCTCGGTTGCGACGGTGTGCTAATGAACACCGCTATTGCGGGCGCTCAAGACCCGATTCGTATGGCCAGCGCTATGAAACATGGCGTACTAGCAGGTCGCCAAGCCTATTTAGCCGGCCGCATCCCGCGCAAATATTATGATGCAGACCCAAGCTCCCCACTCGAAGGTATGATTCACTCCCGTAGCAATGCATAACATCCCTAATACCCTTACCATTGCCGGCGTCGACCCGTCTGGGGGCGCTGGCGTATTTGCTGATATTAAAACCATGAGTGCCTTAGGCGCTTATGCTACAGGTGTTGTGGCAGCGCTTACTGCACAAAATACCCAAGGGGTCACTGGCATTTATCCGGTTGACCCTGCTTTTATTAAGCAGCAAATTGACACCCTTTTTAACGATATCAGTATCGATGCCGTCAAGCTCGGCATGCTTGGACAGCAACCTGTGATCCGCACTGTGGTAGAAGCGCTCACACACTGGCAGCCAACTCATATTGTGTTAGACCCCGTCATGATCGCTAAAAGTGGGGATCACTTGCTAGAAAAAGCCGCCATCGCAGAAATGCGAGAAGCCTTGCTTCCTTTAGCCACGATGATCACCCCTAATCTTCCCGAGGCAGGTGTATTTTTAGAGCAGCGCCCAGCAGAAACGGTGAAGGAAATGTATGCCGTTGCGGAAAAGCTCCGACGCTTAATGGCGGACACCGATCATCGCTGGGTACTTTTAAAAGGGGGGCATTTGCCAGGCAATGAGTGCACGGACCTCCTTTATAACGGCGATCAAATGATCGAAATGCCCGCGCAACGCATTCCCACTAAAAACACTCATGGCACAGGTTGTACCTTGTCTGCGGCTTTAGCCGCACTGCTCCCCCAGTCCTCGTCCGTCCCCCAAGCCGCCAAAGCAGCAAAAGCTTATTTATACAATGCAATTGCTCGCTCTAACGAGCTTCGGGTCGGCTCTGGCCATGGGCCTGTACATCATTTCCATGCTTGGTGGAAACCGTTACCCTCTACTGATTAACCTTGATGACGCCATCACAACGTTCTTTATAAGTCTTACTATCCATGAGTCAGCCTTTAATCGGTATTATTGTGGCAATGCAAGAAGAACTTGAAGTGGTCTTGCAGTCCCTCCAACAGCCTCAAGCTCACCAACGAGCGGGTATGACGTTTTATCAGGGTATCTATGCGGGTAGCCCTGTTGTCGCTGTTATTTGCGGGGTGGGTAAAGTCAACGCCGCGCTTTGCACGCAAATTCTTATTTCTGAATTTCATACCCAACGCATTATTAATATCGGCGTCGCCGGTGGGCTGCATCCAGAGATTCAACCTGGCGACGTTGTCATTGCCGACACGCTCATGCAGCACGATATGGATTTACGCCCGCTTGGCTTAGCTCGTGGGCATTTTTACCGCATGGATACCCATGCTTTCCCCTCTGACCCCATGCTATTACAATGGGCACGCCAAGCGTGTGCCGATCTAAAAAACCACCGTTTTTTTGTTGGGCGTATCGTAACAGGGGATCAATTTATTGCCAGTCCAGAGCTAGCTCAAGAATTACATCAACACTTTGATGCATTGGCTTGCGAAATGGAAAGCGCTAGCATTGCGCAGGTTTGTTTTTTAAACCACATTCCTTTTATCTGCATCCGCTCTATTTCAGATAATGCGAACACGGGTGCACACATGGATTTTGCTCAATTTACTCCTATTGCTGCGGCCAATGCCACGACGCTATTGCAAAATATGATTCCTTTGTGCCAAATTAATGCCGATACCATTGAGTTCAAGGCATAATAAGTCTTTACGATTGGTTAATGTCTTTTTTTATTGTCCTGCTACTGTGAACCTGCTATGAATATCAACGCGCTGTCTGAAATCGAACTTGCCCGCTATTACATGGTTGAACAACAAATTCGTCCTTGGTATGTCGAAGACGAAAAGGTATTGCAGGCCTTATTCGATGTACCACGCGAGCATTTTGTCCCTCCTGCTTTCAAAGGCATGGCTTTTGCTGATACCGAAATCCCGCTCATTATTGATGCCGTTGATACCAACGAATACATGCTAAAACCCGTCATCGAAGCACGCTTAGCGGTTGAACTCAACCTAAAGCCCACCGATGGGGTGCTGGAAATCGGCACAGGGTCCGGTTATCAAGCCGCCCTACTCGCTCGTCTAGCTCAGCAGGTCACTTCGGTAGAGATCAATAGCACCCTAGCTGCCTTTGCCACAGAAAATCTGCAACGCCAACACGTACAAAATGTAAATGTAGAAATCGGCGACGCCCACGAGGGCTGGGGCACGACGGAATATGATGCTATTTTGCTTACCGGTTCCGTCCCAGTTGTGCCCGATGCACTCAAATACCAGCTCTGTATTGGCGGCCGGCTCGTGGCAGTAGTCGGGCGCTCTCCAGTTATGACGGCTATGCGTATTACACGTACCAGTGCCGCTAGCTTTGAGACCACGCCTCTTTTTGATACGGTCATCAAGCCTTTACGTGGCAGCCGCGTCACCCGCTTTCAGTTTTAAATGATGAAAAAAAAGCTGTGTGGTTTTATCTTCGCTGGCCTATTGATAGCCACCCAAGCGGTAGCCACACCGCTCGACCTTTGGCAAGCGTGGCTGCTTGCCCAACAACATGACCCCATCTATGCGGCACAACGCGCACAAACACAGGCCTCTCAAGAGCAAATTGCACAAGCTCGAGCTCGTTTATTACCCGCCGTTGATGCCGTCGCAGGTATCACACACAACGACACCCGCCGCGCTAGCCGCCTGAATCAAAGCAGTGATACCCGTGTTAATCAATGGCAGCTGCGGTTAAGCCAACCCCTTTTTGACTTATCGGCTATCGCCCAGTTTGAACGCTCTCGTTACTTGGCATCAATTGCTGTTTTTGATTTGGAAAATGCCAAACATGAGCTCATGTTACGTGTAGCTCAAACATATTTTGCTATTTTATCTGCCCAAGACAACCTGCGTTCCCTTCAAAGCCAAAAACAAGCTATAGAGCAACAACTCGCTGCCGCGCAACAAAACTTTGCCTTAGGTGGAGCCACCATCACTGACACCTACGAAGCACAATCTCGTTTAGATTTACTCAATGCTCAACTTGTCATCGCCGAAAACAACCTCACTACCGAAAAAAACCAACTAAGTCGTATTTTAGGGCGGCCTGTGCAACATATTGCTCCGCTTCATCACCAAGCAACCTTGCCCACCCCCGAGCCCTTAGATCCCCACGCGTGGGTGCAACAAGCCAGCCTGGGCAATTTGTCCTTAATGCGAGCTAGCCTTGCTATGCAGGCCCAACAATATCAGCTCAAAGCGGATCAACACGAACACACCCCTACGGTGACACTACAAGCTCGTAGCGGCAGTCAAAGCAACATGGGAGTATTTGGCCCTAACACCAGCCCTCGTTCTTTGGATAGCAGCATAGGTGTGGAACTAAGCATTCCTTTATACCAAGGTGGTGCTATAGCCTCTAGAGTGCGAGAAAACGCTTCTCTTTTACAACAAAAGCATTACGAACAAGAAAATGCGCGACGCCAAGCAGAAGAGCAAGTCCGTAGTTATTTTAGTGGTGTATTGGCGGGCTTACACGAAGTGAAAGCCCTAGAGGCAGCAGAAAAATCTAGCCGTGCTGCATGGGAAGCCAACCAAACTGCTTATGAGATTGGTGTACGCATTAATATTGACGTACTTAATGCCCAACAACAGCTTTATGAAACTCAGCGTGCGCTTGCTCAAGCTCGTTACAACACCCTATTGCAGGGGCTACGCCTGAAGCAAGCAGCTGGGTTATTACGCGCTGAGGATATAGCCGCGTTAAATACATTGTTAGCACCAGCTAACTCATCACTAATGCAATGACCGCATCGCATTATTGTGGAGCGCGAATTTTTTTGACTAAGGCCGTCGTTGATCGATCAAATGCGATTGGGATGGCAACGGCGTCCCCGCCCCAACTGCGCACTAAGGCCGTCTCTGGCAGAGTTTCCATATCATAGTCCCCACCTTTTACGATTAAATCCGGCTTAAGTTCAGCAATCAATTGCTCCGGTGTGGACTCCGTAAAAATGGTGACCGCAGTCGTGGATGCCAAAGCGGCTAATAAAGCACAACGATCCTGCTCCTGATTAATGGGTCGATCAGAGCCTTTATTCAGGGTGCGCACCGATTGATCAGAATTCACCGCTACTATTAAGCTGGCTCCTAGCTGTGCCGCTTGATCCAAATAGCTTGCATGACCACGATGCAAAATATCAAACACCCCATTTGTAAAGACCAATGGGCGAGGCAGTTCCCCTGCTGCCACCGCCCTAATCAGATCGCTACGAGAATAGATTTTTTTCTCAAAGCTAGGCATATTAAGCCACAACTATTTTTTTGCTTAGGTCTTTACGATAACGGTTTAACGCCGCAGGCGACTCAAAGTCTTCTCCCATCAGCAGCGACATATTATGCAAAATACGTGTACTGACCTTGCCTTCCCATTCTTTATCAAAGCGGATCTGGTTGTCGAGCCAGTTTTCTAACCAACCAGGTGATGGCAGTTTAGATTGCACGGTGTCATTAGGGAACATGGACTTGTTCACGTGCAAATTCGTAGGGTGTAGAGCCTGAGCTGTACGATGCGCCGATGCCATCAATACGCCAATTTTAGAAAAAGCCAAACGTGTTTCTAATTCTGCCTGCTCATCACCTAACTTTAGAGCGCGACGCATATAGCGTAAATATGCTCCAGCATGGCGTGCTTCGTCCTGAGCCACGATCTGATAAATGGCTTTAATCACCGGCTCGGTATGCCATTCTGCAGCACGGCGATACCAGTGATTAAGACGAATCTCACCACAGAAGTGCAGCATTAGGGTCTCCATGGCTGGAGCAGGATCAAACTCGAAGCGTACTTTGTGCAATTCCTCTTCGGTAGGCACCAGCTCTGGACGAAAACGTCGTAAGTACTCAATTAAAACCAATGAGTGTTTTTGCTCTTCAAAAAACCACACCGACATAAATGCACAAAAATCACTGTCATCGCGGTTATCACGCAGGAACATTTCTGTCGCCGGCAAAGCAGCCCATTCAGTAATGGCGTTCATTTTAATGGTGTAAGCCTGCTCATCTGTGAGCTTGCTACCATCAAAATCATCCCATGGAATATCGTGTGCCATATTCCATCGTACTGCTTCCATGGATTTAAAGAGTTCAGGGTAAAGCATAGTTATCCTTATGGTATTGGTGGAGTGGTAACAAGACACAATGCTTACACCACTGCATAACACGTATTAGTCTGAAATTATTTGTTTAAATCTAATACGCGTATTCTTCAAAAAAATGACCATTGCCAATATACAACAGCCATTTAGCCTAGAGTTAACGCACTAATGCCCATAGTGCAACCACAACAGCTACGCCTAGTACAGCGCATAATGCGGCCAATAGCCGATTATTTTGTTGCTGCGACTGACGTAACAAACGTAATTCATCATGAAGCGCCGGCAAAGCATCAGGGCGACTTAAATTTTCGTAAACCAAACGGGGAATTTGGGGAAGTAGTTGTGACCACTGCCCGGCCTCTTTGGTTAAACGCTCTTTTAAGCCTTGAGCTCCTATGCGCTGACGCATCCAGTTTTCTAAATAGGGTTTAGCCGTATCCCAAAGATCTAACTCAGGATCCAGGTCACGCCCCATGCCTTCAACGTTTAACAACGTTTTTTGCAACAAAACCAACTGCGGTTGAATCTCTACATTAAAACGCCGCGAGGTTTGAAATAAGCGTAATAACACCTGACCGAGCGATATTTGCGACAAGGGTCGGTCAAAATAGGGTTCACAAACGGCACGTACGGCGCCCTCTAGCTCTTCCTCACGCGTGTCAGGGGGTACCCAGCCTGACTCGATATGCAGCTGTGCAACTCTCCGGTAGTCACGCTGGAAGAAAGCCAAAAAATTTTGGGCTAAATAGTTTTTATCAAACTCAGAGAGTGAGCCCACAATCCCAAAATCTAGTGCAATATAGCGCCCTAACGTGGCCGGATCATCAGAAACATAAATATTACCTGGGTGCATGTCCGCATGGAAAAAGCCATCGCTAAAAACCTGACTAAAAAAGATTTCAACGCCCTTGCGAGCCAAATCTTTTAAGTCAACACCGGCTTCGAGTAAGCGATCAACTTGGCTAACTGGTATGCCTTTCATGCGTTGCATGGTAAAAACATTTGTCGCGCAATAGTCCCAATACACCTCGGGAACTATTAATAAATCAGCACGCCCTGTTTCTGGTCCAAAATTTCGACGCAATTGACTACAGTTAGAAGCTTCGCGAATTAAATCTAGCTCATCATGCAAATATTTTTCGAATTCAGCCACTACCTCGCGCGGGCGTAAACGTCGCGCATCTACTAATAGACGCTGCACTATGTTGGCAAAAGTGCGCATCAACGCCAAGTCTTTGTCTATGACCTCGCGCATACCTGGTCGCAACACTTTGACCGCCGCCTCGCGCCCATCAGGCAAAATAGCAAAATGGACTTGTGCAATCGATGCCGAAGCCACTGGATCGACTTCGAAGTGTTTAAAAATCACATGCGGCGATGCACCCAGTGCTTTCTCTACCGTTTTTGCGGCTAGCTCTGATGAAAACGGGGGAACACGATCCTGTAATCGAGCAAGCTCCTGCGCTATATCCGCAGGAATCAAATCGCGCCGTGTAGACAGGACCTGACCAAACTTAACAAAAACGGGACCAAGCGCCTCCAGGGCTAGACGTAAACGCACCCCACGGCTTAATTTCGGTTGACGTCCCAAGCGTACCCAACGTAATAAACGATGCGTCCATGGGTGTTGAATACTTGAAAGCACCAGCTCATCCAAACGGTACTTAAAAGCAATGTATAAAATAAAGATAAACCGACGAATGCGCAGCATGGTTTATCCTTTTAGGGCGAGCAAATGAGTACGTTGCTCAAGAGCTTGCAAACGTTGCTCTAACTGCTGCAATTGCACTTGCCAGCTATGCAGATAATCGCGACTGACTAAGATACCGCTTTCCTCGCCCAAAAACTCGGCCATGTTTGCCTGCAGGTGTTGCTGTGTGCGCTGACCAAAACCGATCAACTGCTTTAAAGCAGCCATTACACGCACAGCGATAATATCCCCCGTAAAGCGTGCAATCTCGGCTTCGGGGTCCAAGCGCAACTGGCTTAACACTTGAGCTAATGCATTTGCTAAGCCCGCATCGCCTTGGATATGCACCAAAGCTAATAAAGCGTCGGGATCTTTTGTGGCCAACGCCGCTGGCAACTGATTAAGCCGTGGGGTTGGTATAGCCAACTGCACATCTGCCACAATAGCTGGATCTGTTAACTGCAGCAAACCAGCATAAGTGAATGTTAGCGGTAAATCTAAGGCCCCTACACGCAATAACAATGTACGCCCAGCATATACGGCTAAACGCTCTTGCGCCCATGGCTCCCGGCTTAAAACGGCATTAAGCGCCCGCACAAGCAGTGTTGTGGGGCGCATAGCTGCCGGTATGGGCAGCGAAGCAAAAAGGGTTGGTAACGACACAATCCACCTATAGCTTGGATAAAACCTTAGTTTAACCCGTAGTATAAGGGATTAGTGGCTTGGGTTAATCTGTTGGATACCAGCCAACAACCAACCGCTATTATCCGCTTTGTAAAGGTTCCAAACCTCTTCAAAACTAAATGCTTCAGAGTCTGGCGTTTCGCGTAACATGCCTGAATAGCGTACGCTAGCCAAATGTCCGTCCGCCACTTTTTCAATACCCAACAGCTCAGCATTCAACAACACGATCTGTGTTTGTTGCCCGCCCTCGCGTGCTGTGATTTCTGGGGTGAGCTCTTTCAGTAAGTCATCCGTTAGGTATTCGCGCAATGCAGCAGGATTACCCTGATCCCATAGCTCCTGAATATGGCGGAATTGCTGTTTAGCATTATTTAAAAAGACCGAGATATCAAAATCAGCTGGGATAAACCAAGAAGGATCGATTTCTTGAGTCGATGACTGAGCGCTTGCTGCAACGGAGGCAGCCCCTGCCGTTGCCGCCGTAGACCCCATTGCAGGGGACGACGCCGGCATTTGTGGCGATGACTCACGATACATTGGGGCAGATGTATTCGCCGCCTGCGTAACTGGGCGTGCTGCACCACCACGTAAACGACGTACCAAGAACATCACCGCAAAAATCACTAGACCAATAAGCACCATGCTAGACAGTGCTTCTAACAAGGGCCCGCCTAAGCCTAGGCTAGATAATAGCGCCGCAATGCCCAAACCTGCCGCAATCCCTGCAATAGGACCTAAAAAGCGAGAAAAACCGCTTTTGGGCTGCTGCGCAGCACTATTACGAGCCGCATTGGCATTGGCCGGTGTGGCCGCATTGCGATTGGCTGTAGCAGCTGGTGGCTGCACAGCTTGACGTTGTTTCATAACATTAGTGGATTGGCGCCCGAAGCTTTTGCCCCCGCCAATTCGACGTGCCTCGGCATCAAACGATGCCGTCAACATAGTAAGGGTAGATATCGCAAGAACGGCTACCGCCGCAAAACGGGATAAACGTTTAGAAATCATAAATGCTCCTGTGGGCGGTATCACCCCACCCTATACAGTGGATGTAAACTGACTATAAGCTGACAGCATAGCATAAAAAGGGCTTTTACTTTATTTTTTCCGCTCACATAATGCTTTTCAGTGCCGTCTTAGTTTCCTCTGACAACGGTTTTTTTTGGCGTGTTTCTCGATCTGCTGTCACGATCACGGTTTTACCTACAGCCACACAGGTATCCCCTACAAAAATCACTTGCTCTGTTGTAAAAGAGGTTGTGCCAATATGTATGACTCGTGTTCCTATAGTGACCGTATTCGGCCATGTTAGCTCTGCCAAATAATCCACAGAAATATGAGCCATCATAAACATGGTTTTACCATGTCCTAGTTTATGTTTAGGATCACGTAACAACTGCACACGCCCCACTTCTAAAAGTGTTACGTACACGGCATTATTAATATGTCCCTGAGCATCCGTATCACGATAACGCAAGCGCTCTTCTAAGCGTAAGGGATACTCCTCCAGCCTATATTTATTTTTCTGCATTTTTCCTCCAAAAACAGCAAAAGCAGCATCTTACAACGATGCTGCTTTATTTAATAGCGTAACAATAACTCTAACTAATCAAGCCGAATTCCTTCGTGCAAAGCGCAAATACCTGCCGTTAAGTTAAAATACTGTACGCGCTCTAACCCCACGTCACGCATCATTTGTGCCAGGGTTTCTTGATCTGGGTGCATGCGAATTGATTCCGCTAAATAACGATAGCTGTCTTCATCTTGTGCTACGATTTTTCCTATCTTGGGCAAGATATTAAATGAATACCAATCGTAAGCCGGAGCCAAAGGTTTAGCAATTTGAGAAAACTCGAGTACAAGTAATTTCCCACCAGGTTTTAACACCCGATACATTTCTGCCAACGCCTGATCTTTGTGTGTCATATTGCGCAAGCCAAAAGCCACACTGACACGATCAAAATAGCCATCAGGAAAGGGAAGATACTCAGCATCACACACAGCAACTGGTGTCACAATACCCTTGTCTAGCAGACGATCTCGCCCAACACCTAACATAGAGCTATTAATATCAGTTAGCCAAACCTGGCCACTGGGACCGACTTTGCGAGCAAAAGCCTTGGAAAGATCGCCCGTACCACCGGCGATATCCAGAATTTTCATACCCGGTCGCACTGCGGCGCGACCAATAGTGAACGATTTCCAAATGCGATGCAGTCCACCTGACATCAAATCATTCATGACGTCATAGCGCTGCGCTACTGAGTGAAAAACCTCTGCAACTTTGGTGGCCTTTTCATGCTCAGCGACCGTTTGAAAACCAAAGTGCGTGGTTTCAGTAGACTGGGGTTGAGGTGTTTTATTTTCCATGATGCTGTAATCGTACCGTAAAAAGCCACTAAAAAGCGAAGCGTCCGCTGAAAAAGTCCATATATTTACATCGAATTTTCACAAACCTGAAACATTAACGCCATATTATGGAGCTATTGTTAATTATCTCAGTTTTATTTCAGCACCATGAGCACCACTATTCTTGTTATTGAAGACGAACCCGCGATCCAGGAACTAATTGCGGTGAATTTATCCTTTGCCGGCCACAAGGTATTACGGGCTTATGATGCCGAGCAGGCACAAACCTTGATTCGTGCTGAGCTGCCTGATCTTATTTTACTCGACTGGATGCTTCCTGGCGCATCAGGTATCACACTAGCTAAAAAACTACGCTCCGATGAGCGCACACGACAAGTGCCTATCATTATGCTTACTGCCAAAGGCGCGGAATCCGACAAGGTGGATGGCCTAGAAGCTGGCGCGGATGATTACATCACCAAACCCTTTTCCCCTAAAGAGTTACTAGCTCGCATCAAAGCCGTTTTACGTCGACGCGCTCCGCAATTAACCGATGATATCATTGAAATCGGCAGTCTACGCTTAGACCCCACTACGCATCGGGTGACGGGGGATGAAAAAACGCTTACCATTGGGCCTACAGAATTTCGTTTATTACATTTTTTCATGACCCACACAGAACGTGTTTTTTCACGAGCCCAGCTTTTAGACAAAGTTTGGGGGGATCACGTTTTTGTTGAAGAGCGCACAGTAGACGTGCATATTCGACGCTTGCGCAAAGCGCTTGAACCAAGTGGCCATGATGCTCATATTGAAACCATACGTGGCGCTGGCTATCGTTTTGCAGCCGTTTTACCAGAGCGCCCCAATAAATAAACCACCGTTATGAAGAAAACCCTGAGCACCGTCAGTTTATGGGCCCTCCTCTCACTGGCTTTAGGTCTATGGCTAGGCGCAGCCATAGGATGGGGCGCATTTGCACTCGGCCTACTGACTCTGGTGCTCACGAGTGGACGCCAACTTCAAAAGATCCAGCTTTGGGTACGAGACGTAGACGCCGCCCCTCCAGCTGCTGTTGGCCCTTGGGACGATATATTAGCGCCTATCTATCGACGCCTTAAACAAAATCGCGAACAAATTCAAACTCTCAACCGCCATTTAGAAGGCATGATGATGGCGGCCGAGGCCTTACCCGATGGCGCCGTGACCTTGGACCAGTCCATGACTATACAATGGTGCAATAAAACTGCCAGTCAACATCTTGGCTTAAATCTGGCGACAGATCGGCATCAAAGTATTTTTAATATTGTTCGTACCCCTGAGTTTGCACATTATGCGCATACTCGCCAATGGGATCAGCCTTTATTACTACATATCAATCAGCGCGGTCCGGAACGTGCTCTTTTATTGCAGCTGACTCCCTATGGTTTCGGCCAATTTTTACTCGTCACCCGAGATGTCACCCAAGTCGAAAAACTCGAAACCACACGCAAAGATTTTGTAGCCAATGTTTCCCATGAGTTACGGACACCACTAACAGTGCTTCTGGGCTTTTTAGAAACGCTACGCGATATGCCCGCTGACTCCTTGCCTATGGAACAGCGAGTACGCTATGAGCAAATGATGCTAGAACAAGCCCAGCACATGCAAGCTATTGTGTCGGACCTATTAACCCTATCGACCTTAGAGTCTTCTCCTACAGCTGAAAACACCGCCGTGCCCCTTAACTGCGTTATCGAGCAAGCGCTGCAGCGAGCCAAAGCCCTATCTGATGGTCAACATGTTTTTGTCACATATATCGATGACAATCTCTGGGTTGAGGGCGCAGAAACCGAATTAGCCTCTGCTATAGGTAACTTACTGACTAATGCCATACGCTATACGCCCAAAGACGGCACGATTACAACGAGCTGGGTACTTAATGAGGACGGCTCCGCCACCTATTCCGTTCAAGACACAGGGATTGGCATTGCCCCTCAAGATATTCCTCGCCTGACGGAACGATTTTATCGCGCAGATAAAGGACGCTCACGTGCGACAGGAGGCACAGGACTAGGCTTAGCTATTACTCGCCATGTCGTTGCGCGACACCAAGCTGAGCTCGATATTAAAAGCCGTTATGGCGCTGGTAGCACCTTTAGCATCCATTTTCCTAAAGAGCGAGTTCGCTTTGCTAACACATAAGGCTATGATAGAGGCGTAAGAACACTCATTATGGAGATCCATCGTGTCACAAACAGAATTACGTCCATTTCACTTAGCTTTCCCCGTACGCGACCTAGAAGAAGCGCGTGAGTTTTATGGTAAAAAACTCGGCTGTCCAGAAGGTCGATCTTCTGATCAATGGATCGATTTTAATTTATATGGCCATCAAATCGTGGCACACTTAGCACCTAATGAATGCAATCCTGTCGCCACCAGTGATGTGGACGAACACAATGTGCCGGTGCGACATTTTGGTGTGGTCTTAGATATGCCCACTTGGGAGGCTCTAGCCGACCGCCTTAAAAAAGACGGCACGGAGTTTGTTATCGAGCCATATGTGCGCTTTAAAGGCCAACCCGGGGAGCAAGCCACCATGTTTTTCATGGACCCCTCTGGTAACGCCTTGGAGTTTAAAGCTTTTCACTCTTTAGATTCATTATTTGCCAAATAAAAAAGCGGGCTTAGCCCGCTTTTTTCTTCGCTATAGGAACAGTTTATACGCTGGATTATCACTTTCATTCCAATAAGGATAACCAAGCTCATCTAAAAATACCTTAAAATCTTTTTTGTCGGCTGGTGGTACTTGGATCCCTACTAGGATACGTCCATAGTCATCACCCTGATTACGATAATGGAACAAACTGATATTCCACTCTGGGTTCATACAGCTTAAAAAACGGCGCAACGCTCCAGGCCGCTCAGGAAACTCAAAGCGGTATAACACTTCGTGATGTGCCAAATCAGATTTACCGCCCACCATATAACGCAAATGGGTTTTAGCCATTTCATTATTCGTCAAATTAAGCGTAGGAAAGCCCTGATCCATAAAATGCTGCTCTAAATGATCGATTTCCTGTGCGGATTGTATTTGTAATCCCACAAAAACATGAGCCGTCTCTGCATCGGAGATACGGTAGTTAAACTCGGTGACAGACCGATCCCCCAAAGCCTCGCATAAACGTAAAAAACTTCCATGCTTTTCAGGGAGTGTGACAGCAAAAAGCGCCTCTCGCGCTAAGCCTACTTCGGCACGCTCCGCAACAAAACGCAAGCGATCAAAGTTCATGTTTGCCCCAGAGGTGATGGCAATACATGTTTTTCCTGTAAGCTGATGCTCACGGATATATTTTTTGGCTCCCGCCATGGCTAAAGCCCCTGCGGGCTCCAACACACTACGTGTATCTTGGAAAACGTCTTTAATCGCTGCACAAATCGCATCCGTATCTACCAACACAAAGTCATCCACGTATTTTTGTGTTAGTTTAAACGTCTCTGACCCTACCTGCTTGACAGCAGTGCCATCCGAGAATAACCCCACGTCATTTAACACCAAGCGACGTTTCGCTTTAACACTGCGCTGCATAGCAGCGGAATCTTCGGTTTGTACCCCAATAATCTTAATCTCTGGGCGTAACTGTTTAATATAAGCGGCTACCCCCGCAATTAAACCGCCCCCACCAATAGGCACAAAAATCGCATCAATGGGCCCGGGGTGCTGATGTAAAATCTCCATACCGATCGTACCTTGGCCCGCAATCACATCCGGATCGTCAAAAGGGTGAACAAAAGTTAACCCTTCTTTTTCCATTAAGGTCACCGCATGGTCATAGGCATCGGTAAAACTTTCCCCTGCCAATACCACTTCGCCACCCAAATTGCGCACGGCTTCAATTTTTAATTGAGGGGTGGTGACAGGCATCACAATCACCGCACGAATACCTAAACGTTTAGCTGAAAAGGCTACGCCTTGCGCATGGTTACCAGCCGAAGCCGCAATAACCCCTTTAGCTAAGTCTTCTGCCGGCATCTGAGCCATTTTGTTATATGCACCACGTAACTTAAAGCTAAAAACCGCCAATTGATCTTCGCGTTTAAGTAAAATACGGTTATTAAGTTGGGCAGAAGCCAAAGGAGCGAGCTCTAAAGGTGTCTCTGACACCACATCGTAGACCTTAGAAGTCAAAGTACGTTTAAGATAGTCGTTGGACATAATGGGTAGATTCTTTACTCTATACCGCTTAACACGGCAAAAATAGACGCGATTAAAACAAAAAAGAATAACATATGCACACTGAAAATAGGCGTAGCTCGCCTTTTTATGCTGTATTTTGATTTGGAATTACATGGAAGCGTGGACACACGATGCCGTACTGTGGCTTTTACAGGTTTTAGCTTTACCTGAAATTGGTCTCAGTGCCATATTTATCATTAGCTTGGTTTCAGCCACGCTACTCCCCTTAGGCTCCGAACCCGCGGTTCTTGCCTATGTCACCCTAGCCCCAACCATGTTTTGGGCGGCTATTGTCGTGGCAACAATAGGCAACACCCTAGGGGGAGCCATCAGCTACTGGATGGGCCTAGGCGCCGTCAAAACCTATGAAACATGGCGTGAAAAACACCCACATGATGACAAACAGTCGCATTATGCACAAAAAACCGGTGGACGTTGGCATCAGCAGATCAGCCAGTGGCTACAAAAACTCGGACCTAAGGCGCTATTGTTTTCATGGCTGCCTATTGTTGGCGATCCGCTTTGTGCAATAGCCGGCTGGATGCGCATGCCTTTGCTCCCCAGTTTAATTTATATGGCGATCGGCAAACTTTTACGCTATACCATCATGACAGCAGCGATTATCTGGATACTGCCCCATTTGGGCTGGGCTTAAATGAACGGAACGCGCCATAAAAACCACAACTCACTGCACCCAATTGCAATGAATGATTTACACTAAAGGGTTCTCTTATTGCTTAATCTTTCTCAAGGCTTTTAGTCAGAACATTATGAATGCTCCGGTCGCCAGCCAATTTTTAGCCGCTAATGCGTCTGAATCCACTCATCGTTTACGCGAAATCCCTTACAACTATACTTCGTACTCCGATCGCGAGATCGTACTACGCCTGCTTGGAGCAGAAGCCTGGGAAAAGCTATCTGAGCTGCGCTCAGAGCGTAAAACTGGCCGCTCAGCTCGTATGTTATTCGAAGTACTAGGTGATATTTGGGTAGTGCGTCGCAACCCTTACTTACAAGATGATTTGCTGCATAACCCTAAGCGTTTGCAACAGCTCATCGAAGCATTAAGCCATCGGCTCAACGAAATCAATGCTCGCCGAGAGATCGAGGTTCCGGAGCGTGACCATAAAGTCCTCACCCTACTTTCTGCCGCACGCCAAGCGGTTAACGATTTTGAGCGAGCCTTTCACGAGGCTCGAGAACTACGCCAACAAATCCAAAAACGCCTAGCCAATATCACCGCCAAAGACAATATTAAATTTGATGGGCTATCTCGTGTCTCGCATGTTACTGATGCCACCGACTGGCGCGTCGAATACCCATTTGTGGTCTTAACCCCTGATTCCGAAGAGGAAATCGCCGCGTTGGTCCGCGCCTGTATTGAATTACGCCTTACCATTATTCCTCGTGGGGGCGGCACCGGTTATACCGGCGGAGCCATCCCTCTAAGTGCACGCTCGGCCGTCATCAATACAGAAAAACTAGACGCTATCGGCCCCGTGGAATGTATTCAACTACCTGGTGTCAGCGAGCCAACTCATACCATCTTAACCGGTGCCGGTGTCGTCACGCGGCGGGTCGATGAAGCCGCCCAAGCGGCAGGACGCGTTTTTGCAGTGGACCCTACCTCTGCCGATGCTTCCTGTATCGGGGGCAACGTAGCCATGAACGCTGGTGGCAAAAAAGCGGTACTCTGGGGCACTGCCTTGGATAACCTAAGCTGGTGGCGTATGGTTGATCCTGAAGGCAACTGGCTCGAGGTCACGCGCATTAATCATAACTTAGGCAAAATTCACGAGGTCGAAGAGGCTGTCTTTGAACTGCACTGGTACGATGGCGCACATGCGCCTGGCGCAAAGCTGCTACGCCAAGAAACCCTGACGATTGCTGGTCACCGTTTCCGTAAAGCCGGCTTAGGCAAAGACGTCACGGATAAATTTTTAGCTGGCTTGCCAGGTGTACAAAAAGAGGGCTGTGACGGCATCATTACCGCAGCACGCTGGATTTTACATCGCATGCCCGAACAGACCCGCACTGTTTGTTTAGAGTTCTTTGGCTCGGCTCGCCATGCCGTACCCGCTATTGTTGAAATCAAAAACTATCTCGACCATGAAGGCAAAGCCATGGGCGCTTTGCTTGCTGGTCTGGAACATCTTGATGAGCGTTATCTGCGTGCAGTAGGCTATGCCACCAAAAGCAAACGTAACGGCCTACCCAAAATGGTACTAATTGGCGATATCGTTGGTGATGATGAAAATGCCGTTGCCAAGGCCGCAAGTGAGGTCATACGTTTAGCCAACTCACGTCATGGCGAAGGCTTTGTAGCAGTCAACGCCGAAGCGCGTAAACGTTTTTGGTTAGATCGTGCTCGCACAGCCGCCATTGCCCGCCACACCAATGCGTTTAAAATCAACGAGGATGTCGTAATTCCTCTCGAGCGCATGGGCGAGTACACGGACGAAATCGAGCGCATTAACATCGAGCTTTCTACTCGAAATAAACTACGCCTTATTGATGAAATCGAGCAGTTTCTCAATGGTGATCTACCCATAGGCAAAGTTGTGGATCATGATGATGCCGTGCATACTCGTGAAACTGTGCTCGAGGATCGTCGCCACGATGCGTTAGCAACTTTACAGCAAGTACGTCAACGCTGGAGCTGGCTCTTGCATCATCTAGACGCTAAGGTTAAGGATCACTTACACACCCTGCAAGAGCTTGCCGTCCCCAACTTTTCTGCTCTCCAAGCCCGCTTATCTGAACAGCCCGAGGTCCACATAATTGAGCTGTTACAAGATCACACCATCCGTATTTCATGGAAAACAGAAATCCGCGCGGCCATGGAAAAACATTTTCCTGGGGCTGATTGTGCGGCGGTCTTAGCGCAAATCCAATCTATTCATGATCGCGTCCTGCGTAGTCGTGTTTTTGTGGCGTTACACATGCACGCTGGCGATGGTAACGTACATACCAATATTCCCGTAAACTCTGATGATTACGGCATGCTCCAAGAAGCCAATGAAACGGTAGCACGCATTATGCAAATCGCCCGTCGTTTAGATGGTGTTATATCTGGCGAGCATGGGATTGGCTTAACTAAGTTCGAATACCTCACCCAAGAGGAGCTCCAGCCCTTCCAAGACTACAAACGCCGCATTGACCCCGAAGGACGCTTTAATGCAGGTAAGCTCATGCCGGGAGCAGACTTATCTCAGGCCTGGACGCCTAGTTTTAACCTATTAGGCTACGAATCCCTGATTATGCAACGTAGCGAAATTGGTGCTATCTCCCACGCAATTAAAGACTGTTTACGCTGTGGCAAATGTAAACCCGTCTGCGCTACTCATGTACCCCGTGCTAATCTGCTTTACTCGCCTCGCAATAAAATTCTTGCTACCTCTTTGCTGATTGAGGCTTTTCTTTACGAAGAGCAAACACGCCGGGGCATCAGCCTTAAGCATTGGGAAGAATTCGAGGACGTGGGGGATCATTGCACGGTCTGCCATAAATGCTATAACCCGTGTCCCGTTGATATCGACTTTGGGGATGTTTCTATGGAAATGCGGCATCTGCTGCGCCGCATGGGCAAAAAATCAGCAAACCCAGGCACCGCTGCCGCTATGTTCTTTTTGAATGCTAAATCCCCAAAAGTCATCAATGTGACGCGTAAAGCCATCGAGGTAGGCTATAAGGCACAACGCCTAGCTCACGACCTGCTCGCCGTGCCCGCACGCAAGCAAAGCGCACACCCGCCGGCCTCGGTAGGCAAAGCCCCTATTCAAGAGCAAGTGATTCACTTTGTGAATAAAAAAATGCCTGGTGGTTTGCCTAAACAACCTGCTCGTAAGCTACTTGATATTGAAGACCCCAATTACGTCCCTATTATTCGAGACCCCTACAAAACCACGACAGAAAGCGAGGCCGTATTCTATTTTCCAGGCTGTGGGTCCGAGCGTCTGTTTTCTCAGGTTGGGCTAGCTACTCAAGCCATGCTCTGGCACGCGGGTGTTCAAACCGTACTACCACCCGGCTACCTTTGCTGTGGTTACCCCCAACGTGGTAATGGCGACTTTGAAAAAGCGGATCAAATGATCACAGACAACCGCGTTTTATTCCACCGCATGGCCACCACACTTAACTATCTGGATATTAAAACCGTGGTGGTCAGCTGCGGCACCTGTTATGACCAATTATCCATGTATGAGTTTGAGAAAATCTTCCCAGGCTGTCGCCTCATAGATATTCACGAACTGCTTTTAGAAAAAGGGATTAAGCTCGACGACGTTAAAGGCGTGCGTTATATGTACCACGACCCTTGCCACACCCCCATGAAACAGCAAGATCCAATGCGCACGGTCAAAGCCTTAGTGGGAGAGCCCACGATCAAGTCTGAGCGCTGCTGTGGCGAATCCGGCACTTTGGCTGTTACGCGCCCCGATATTTCCACACAGATTCGCTTCCGCAAGCTCGAAGAGCTTCAAAAAAACCAAGCAACGATCGCTGCGGACACCGATCACACAGAAGTCAAAATGTTGACCTCTTGCCCATCCTGTCTACAAGGCCTGGCTCGCTATCAGGGAGATACAGGAATCGAAGCGGACTACATTGTGGTAGAGATGGCTAAACATTTACTTGGTGAAAATTGGATGGCAGATTATGTGAAAAAAGCCAATGCCGGGGGGATTGAGCGCGTTTTAGTTTAATGCCGCCCTCACAAAAAAGCCTGCACGGTTATCGTTGCAGGCTTTTTTTTATAAACGCGCCTGGCGAATTTTTTCTTTTACGATAGGATAAGAAAAATAAGCAAATGCCATCACCCCCACCACACTGACCAGCCAGACCCCTAACAGCTGCCAATGCCAATAAGCCTGTTTTGTTAGCTCAATTCCCACAGAGAAAAAAGTCATGCTTAATAATGCCATGGCTGCAGCTACCGTGCCTTTGGCCACGGGCGATGACATCAACGCAAAACGGTATAACACCCCAAAACTGAGCCCCTCGCCAAAAGCGATCAAACTCATGCCCACAATCAGCGCCCATAACACGTAAACCGGCCAAATTATTCCTAGGCCCATTATCACAACCCCAGCCAGCACAAAGGGAAAGCCGATTTGCACGGTGCGCCCTAAAGGCAGTCGGTCCACCCAACGCGCTACGGTTAAATTGCCTAAAATCAACCCGCCTAACACAGGAATTTGACTCAACGCATACTGACCGCTACTCAGCCCTAACCCCTCGATTAAAAAAACGGGAGATAAGGCAATCCATAACATGACAGGTAAGGCCAGCAGTGGACCAGCTAAGGCCAACACCACAAAAGCTCGATGCAGCAAAACCTGCTTAAAATCCTGCAAAATACCTAGCAAAGAACGCTTACGTCGCTGCTCTACCGCTAAGGTTTCCGGCATATGCTTAAATAAGCCAAATACAGCAAAACTGGACAAACAGGCTATGGCCACAAACCCCCAATGCCACGAAATATGCTCAATCATCACTGCCCCTATCACCGGGCCTAGCAGCGGGGCAAGCAGCGTAATATTCGCCATTAACGCCATCACTTTGACCGCTTGGGTTTCGGTGTAATGCTCTTGAATCGCCGCAAAACCCACTGCTGAAATCAGGGTTAAAGCGGTGCCTTGGAGCACACGCATCAACATAAACTGTTCAATTGATTGCGTAAACAAAATCCCTATGCAACATACAATAAAAAATACCGCCCCCCCAAGAAAGACCTTTCTTCGACCTAGCTGATCAGATAAAGGCCCCCAAATGGCGGCTACTAGCGCCCCACCCAGCAAATAAGCAGACATAGACGTGGGTGCCCAATGCGGATCGACCCCAAAACCCTGCGTCACGCTCAACATAGCGGGCTGCACCAGATCGTTACCGATATACACCGCAAGCTCAAAAAAAGCAAAAGCAAGAGGAAATAAAAGCGTTTTAAAACTTAAAGAAATAGGTTGTGGCATGCTCATCACTACGCTTGGCTTCTGCGGCCAAGCCTTAGACCTAGTCTTTTATAAGATTAGGTAATATCAAAAGAAAAACGAGTTATTATTAAAACACGTATTGCAAATCATTATTATTACTTTTTAGCAAAAAAGAATATCAGCAAGCCGGATAGAATCAACCCTACCCCTACGATTTTTTGCCAGTTAATCACGCGCACAGGCATATGAAACAAGCCAAATGAGTCAATAATTAACCCAAAAACCAACTGGCCTAAAATCATAAAAAACAGCATGTTTGCCACACCCAATTTGGGTGCTAAAAACACACTAGAAAAAACCAACCCAGCACCAAGCAGCCCACCAATCAGCTGCCACCAGGGCTGAGCAGGAATCTGTCCTAAGGCCTGAAAAAGCTGCCCTTTGGCTAAAGCCAAAAAAAACAATAATACGGTGCCCGAAGCAAAAGACCAAAAAGCAGCATACAAGGGCTGCGCGAATAGTGCTTTGCCTAGCTGTGAGTTCACGGCTGCCTGCATCGCCATGCCAGCACCAGCACTAAAGGCCATAATTAAATACCACATCGTCTTCTCAAGTGAAAAAAAGCAGCTGGGTGCGCTGCTTTTATCTGTGTTCATTTACCCTTGATTACCTGGATCGTCCTCGTGATAGGTACAGACGGTATATACTGGTAAGCCTGCATCCTTTACGGCTTGTGAACCACCCAGATCGGGTAAGTCAATAATCGCCGCGGCTTCTACCGTATTTGCACCAAGGCGTTGTAATAAACGAGAAGCAGCCACCATCGTGCCACCCGTAGCGATCAAGTCATCAATTAATAATACACGCTGTCCAGGGCGTACTGAATCGGTGTGGATTTCAACCGAAGCATTGCCATACTCTAAAGAGTAATCCTCTACCACGGTTTGATAAGGAAGCTTCCCCTTTTTACGTACGGGAATAAAGCCTAGGTTTAGTTCGTAAGCCAAAACAGAGCCTACAATAAAACCACGTGCATCAATGCCGGCGATCAAGTCTAGTCGTTGCCGCATATAGCGATACACAAACAAGTCAATTAAGACCCGAAAAGATTGCGGGTCCTGTAAAACAGGGGTGATGTCTCTAAACGTCACACCGGGTTTGGGCCAATTGGGCACACTGCGTATGGTTTGACGGATATAGTCGGCGGGATCGGTATGCATAGCAGAAGTAATAACCACAAAAAAAGCCCAAGCGCCCCATGCGCCTGTGGCATACAAGCAAGTTTACACAAAAGCGAGCCAAAGCACCTAATTTGTCGTGTTCTCGTCGAGAAATAGTTGACGATCACGTAACACGTAATTTTGATCCACCACACCAGCAGGCAAATCCGCATGGGTAACAATAATTACCGTGCGCTCTGCTGCCACCCGGTGTAAGTCTTTGAGCCAGGCTTGCGCTGTGAGGCGATCTAAACCTGCTGTGGGCTCATCAAGCAGCCATACGGACGCTTTGGACAGCAGCACACGCGCTAAGCTCAAACGCCGTATTTGCCCAGTGGATAGCGTGTTGCCACCCTCCCCCACCCAGGCGTCTAAACCACCGAGTGCTTTCACATGCTCTGCCAAGCGCACCTGCGCTAAGACCTGCCATAAACGCGCGTCATCGGCGTTGGGCTGCGCCAAGAGCAAATTGTGTCGAATCGTTCCCATAAACACAGGCGAGTGTTGTGACAACAGGGCAAAACGCTCGTAGAGCTGGGCTAAAGGAACTTGAGCTACATCCACCCCGCCATAAGTGATACGACCTGAGCGTAACGGCTGCACGCGCATCAAAGCCATAAGCAAAGTGGTTTTACCGGTGCCACTCACCCCCCGAATTGCAATGCGTTGCCCTTGCTCTAAGGATAACTGCACAGACTGTAGAACAGGGGTTTTATCATACGCAACCGTTACCTGATCCAATACCAAACTCCCTGTCTGAGGTAATGGTACCGCTGCCGCATCCGTTGGTGCTATGGGGGCAGGTGCTAAATCACGCAGACGTTGAGCCGCCCCTTGTACAGCGCCTAGGCTTGATGCGCCACGCATAATTGGCCCTATGACCTCGAATAAGCCCATGGCGCCTAACAACAGTCCCACCCAAATCGGGGCCGCTAGCTCTGCTTGCGCATGGGCCTCTGCGCCTAGCCATAATAAGACCAAAACAAAGATCCCCATCAACAGCTGTTGTAATAACGTACCCCAGCTACCCGCATTTGCCACCCGCTTTTGCGCTTGCGCTAACCGCAATCCAATCTGCTCAAACTGTGCCTGCGCTTGCCCGCTCATACCAAAAACCAAAATATCGGTATGCGCAGCAATCGCATCATGAGCCAAAGCGCGTAAATCCGCATGTGTTTTTTGCGCCTCTAGACCCGCTTTGGCGGTGCGTCGAGCTAAAAGATAAGGCAGTACAGCCGCTGCTAACAATAACACCACGAGCAGCACCCACCCCATCAAAGGAAGCGCCATGCCCATGAGCAAGCTAAATACCCCGCCAGCAATCAAAGCCGTAAAAGCGGGAGCAATAATCAACAAAAAGAAAGTATCTAAACGCTCAATATCATGAATTAACCGTGCAACCAAATCGCCATCGCGATACTGAGCGAGTTGCGCCGGTGTCAGCGTGGCCAAATGGGCAAAACTACGGGTTCGAATCTCGGCTTGTAAATCCAACGTCACCCTGTGGCCAACAACACGCTCTGCATATCGTGATGCAATCCGCCACATCGACAACCCCCGCACTAATGCTGAGGGAGCAAATAAATTAAAGGTTAAGGTAGTACCTGCTAAAAAAGCACCCGTTAAAAACCAACCTGAAACCGCTAATAAACCCACCCCAGCAAACACCGTAGAGAGCGCCAGCAATAAGGCAAACAAACTCAACCGCCAATGCGCTTTTAACCAAGGCCCCGCTAATTGCCACCAAAATCTCACGCTTCACCCTCTTTGATACGATGTAGCTGTTGATCCTGTAACTGCCAAATATGTGTAAACGACCGAGCAAGCGTCTCATCATGCGTGGCCACAAATAAGGCACGACCTTTAGAAAAGGCAAAAATAGCTTCTAGTACCGCGTCTCGGGTGCTTTCATCCAAATAAGCCGTTGGCTCATCAAGAAAAATGCATTTAGGATCGGTTAAGAACAGCCGCGCCAAAGCCAATCGGTGCGCCTGCCCACCAGAAACACCATGCCCTCGGGTCCCCAACACCGTATCTAACCCCGATGCTAAGCCTCGCACAAAGTCCGCCGCCTGCGCTTGGGCTAATGCGGCCCACAACTGCTCATCCGTTGCCTGTGGATTCACCTGACGTAAAAACTGAGCAATAGACCCCAAACCAATAAAAGGCTGCTGACCAATTAATACAGCTTGTCCCGCGTCAAAATAATGCGTGATCTGACCGGTGGCATAGGGGCGTAAGCCTAGAAGCGTTTCTAATAACGTCGTTTTACCAATCCCGCTTGCTCCCATCAGCGCCACCGGCTGATCGATATAAAGACAAAAATCACTAGGCTGTAATAACACATGCCCTTGTGGCGTTTGTACTGCCAACCGCCGCGCTGACAACACCACATCTGTATCAGTAGTGCTTTCAACCTGTACCACCGGTGACACGGTAGGCAGGGGTGGCGCATTATCCAACGCAGGCAACTGAGAATAAAGCTGCTGTAGCCCATGTACTGCGGCCTTGGCGGTAGCACGATCATGATAGCTAGCAGCCATCTGTCGCAAAGGGTTATAGACCTCGGGGGCTAACAGCAAACAAAATAATCCATGCTGTAAGGTGTAGCCTGAAAAATGTTCCCCCAGCATCCCTAGATAACTTAGACCGATATAAACCGCCACCCCAGCCACCCCTAATGCCGCAAATAACTCCAGCACAGCGGAAGAGAGGAAAGCAATGCGTAATACCTTCATGGTGGTTTGACTTAAGCGTTGGCTCGCTGAACGTATAGACGCCACCTCGTCTTGTGTACGCCCTAACAACGCCAAGGTAAATAAGCCACGTATTCGATCGGCAAACACCCCTGACAAACGACTTAATACCTGCTGATGTTTTTGATTAGCCGCCTCGGCACGCATACCAATTAATGCCATAAATAAAGGTATCAAAGGCGCACTAATCAAAAACAACAAGGCCACAACCCAGTCGACCGGGATCACAACAATAGCAAAAGCTAACGGTAAAAAGACAGCAGAGATGGTAGCGGGCAAAAACCGCTGCAAATACCCATCTAAGGCTTGCACCTGGTCAAGAATAGCCACGGCAAGTGAGCCTGCAGGCGTTTGTTTACTCCATGCTGGACCACGCGCTAAAAGCTGGGCAAAAAACTGTTGACGCAACTGCTGCTTAATATGCTCTGAAGCATAACTACCAGCACGCTCTCCGGACCAAAGCAAAATGGCTCGCAAAGCAATCAAAGCAGCAATTAACACCATTTGCCCTAGTAAGTCCGCAGGGACAACAGATAAACGAATGGCTTGGTCTAAGGTCTGAGCCAAAAACCAAGCCTGTAAAACCAAGACCCCTCCGGCCACCAAGGGCGCAAGAATCGCCCATAACATGGCAGCCGGGGCTATACGCCACAAGCTAGATAACCAGCGACGCTGTATAGCCGTTTCCGAAGAAGAAGGAGCTTTTGTTGTCATAACAGCAATAACTAGGGGTTGTTTGCTGCTTTTTCTTTAGCATCCGTCACGCGCAGTTCAAACCACATGGCGTTCAGAATGGAAAAAGCACATGCTAAACCCAAACCTAAAATCCAAGAAAAATACCACATTGTTAGAACTCCTTAATAAGCGTGAGGGGCGTCGTTAACAGTTTCGGCAGTGACCTTACCACGCATCACACGGTATACCCACGAGGTATAAGCAATAATTAAAGGTAAAAACACCGCTGTAATTAACAACATAACCCACAGGGTGAAATGACTGGCAGACGCATCAAAAATCGTCAAACTTGCGCCAGGCTCTAAGGAGGATGGCAGCAAGAACGGATACGTGGAAAAGCCAAAAGTCAAAATCACACCGGCGATGCTCAACGAGGACATGACGACCGCGGTTAACCCACCACGGCCAACCAACGCCATGGCCAGTACAGCACCTACCACACCCAGCACAGGGGCAATCCATGCCAGAGGGGTAGCACTGTAAATATTCATCCATGCGCCAGCTTGGGCAGAAATGGCTTTAGCATCTAAGAGGGGATTGGATGCTTCATTTGCAGGGATGAGGTTGGTATCCATGACATAACCGGTAACGGCCGATGCTATCCACACGCCACCGATTACAAACAACACAATCACAGCGATGCCAGACCATACCGCCCAACGCTTAGATAAACGTGCCACATCGCCTTCGGTCTTCCAGCCCAAAACTACTGCACCTTGGAGTAGCATCATGGCAATACTCAGCACCCCACACAACAGAGCAAAAGGCTGGAACAACCCAAAGAAACTGCCTTCATAAACAGGGCGTAAAGTATCTGGTTCGAAGCGGAAAGGTACCCCTAACATGACGTTACCAATCGCCACACCAAATACCAGAGCCGCCACAAAGCCGGTTAAACACCACGTTATATCCCAGTTTTGGCGCCATTTTACTGATGTCAGCTTACTGCGATATTTGATAGCCACAGGACGTAAAATCAGGGCTACCAATAACAACATCATGGCTAAATAAAAGCCAGAAAAAGACATGGCATACAACAGAGGCCACGCGGCAAACACCACACCACCGGCTAGAATCAACCACACTTGGTTGCCTTCCCAGACAGGACCGATCACGTTGTAGAGGACGCGGCGCTCATCGTCCGTTTTTGCAACAAAAGGCAAGAGCATCGCCACGCCCAAGTCCGCACCGTCCATCACCGTAAAGGCAATGAGCAACACACCTAACAGCAACCACCAAATGTGGCGCATGGTGTCGTAATCAAACAGAATTAACGATTCCATTTTTTTCGCTCCTTATTTAGCGGCAACTGCGCTAGCAGCAAAATCATTTGCTGGGGATTTTGGGTCTTCATCCGGACCTTGGCGTACAGCATGCAGCATCACTTTAATACCTAGCAAGGCCAAAACACTGTATAAGCCAATAAAGATGGCCAAGCTAATCGCTAAGTCGGCCACGCTCAAGCCAGAGGCTGCATAATAAGTCGGCAAGACCCCCTCGATAATCCATGGCTGGCGACCAAATTCGGCCACAAACCACCCACACTCCACCGCAATCCACGGCAAGGGGATCGTAAACACAGCCAATTTAAGAAAACGTGGCGATACGGTAAGGCGATCTTTGGCGGCCAAGTAAAACGCCACAATAAAGAAGCCAATGAAATAAAACCCTAGAGCCACCATAATACGGAAGGTCCAGAATAAGGGGGCAACCTGAGGCACGGTATCCCATGCGGCTTGAGCAATATGCGCATCGGTGGCCTCATTCAGATCCTCTACATAGCGCTTCAAGAGCAAGGCATAACCTAAGTCTTTCCAATACTCATCAAACACAGCTTGTGCTTGCGTATCGGTTTTGTCTGCTCGTAAAACCTGTAAGGCATTGTAGGCATCAATACCGTGAGCAATACGAATTTTTGCATGCTCAACGAGATCATTAATCCCTAACATAGGCGTTGTTAAGGAACGCGTTCCGATAATCCCCATGGCCCAAGGAATCTCTAAAGCAAAATCATTGCGTCGAGCTTCTTGGTTAGGAATTGCGATGACGTTAAAGTTAGCAGGCGCAGGCTCAGTTTCCCACATGGATTCCATGGCGGCGATTTTCATCTGCTGATGCTCTGTGCTTAAATAGCCGCTCTCATCACCTAACACCACAACAGAAAGCGAACCCGCTAGGCCAAAGCTTGCCGCTACCACCATAGAACGGCGTGCGAGCTCAATATGACGGCCACGCAACACATACCAAGCGCTTACCCCTAGTACAAAAATAGAAGCCAGCACATAGCCAGAGCTTACCGTATGAACAAATTTCGCTTGAGCTACGGGATTAAAAATCACCGCCGCAAAATCGTTCATTTCCATACGCATGGTATGAGGATTAAAGTAAGCACCAACGGGATTCTGCATCCAACCGTTCGCAATTAAAATCCAAAGCGCCGAAAAATTTGCACCGATTGCAACCAACCAGGTCACAATCAAGTGCGCCACTTTGGATAAGCGATTCCAGCCAAAGAAAAACAGCCCAATAAAAGTGGCTTCCATAAAGAAGGCCATCAGCCCTTCTACCGCTAGGGGGGCCCCGAAAATATCCCCTACGTAATGACTATAGTAGGACCAGTTCATCCCAAACTGGAACTCCATCACCACCCCGGTCGCCACCCCAACGGCAAAGTTAATGCCAAAGAGTTTGCCCCAGAACATGGTCATGCGACGCCAGATGTCCTTACCGGTCATCACGTAGACGCTTTCCATAATCGCCAGTAAAAAGGCGAGCCCTAATGTAAGCGGCACGAATATAAAGTGAAACATCGCTGTCAATGCAAACTGCAAGCGCGACAGCGTAACCACATCAAGATCTATCATTTTGATTCTCCCGAACCGACTGATTTACGCACTTTATCCGCTACCCCTAATACTTTTTGTACCTTTGAGCCTAAACGCATTAGGCTTTTAATCGTATCAGGAGGTAAACGATGAACCTCATCAAACCAGCTTGTCGCCAATTCGATTAACTCCAGCATATCGGTGATGCGCTGCTGCCCATATGCCTCTTGCTCGCTCGTAGGCTCCTCTAAAAGTAACCCACGTAATAAAGTTAATGTTGGATCAATTTCTCTTTTACGCTTTTCCTCGACAAGAACGCGAAAAATCTCCCATACGTCTTTGGGAGTCTCAAAATATTCACGTCTGTCCCCTACTTTGTGGACCATTTGCACTAAGCGCCATGACTGTAGCTCGCGCAGACTCATGGAAACATTAGAACGCGATATGCCTAATGTTTCCGCAATGTTTTCCGCGTTAAGTGGCTCGGGAGATAAAAACAACAATGCATAGATTTGGCCGACAGTGCGGTTCACGCCCCATCGCCCCCCCATTTCCCCAAAATGTAAAATAAAGCGCTCAGCTTGTGGTTCTAATTCCAACATTTTTCCAATTTTCAGTAATTACTGAAATGACGATACAGTTAGAATCATATCGCTGCTTGACGATTAAAACAAGATTCGCTAGCTTTTCTCGATAGAAAACGCGCCAAAAAGACCCAAAGTGTCGTGATTTATCCGCTTTAATTGTAAAATTAAGCTATGTAGCTTTAATGACAGCCTTATACCTTTATGACCAGTATCTCACCCCCACCTTTTAGCCAAGAGCAAGCCCTCCGATCTGCCCAGCGTACCTTTCAAGCAGAAATCAACGCGCTAGCTGATTTACAAGCACAATTAGGACAAAACTTCTATCAGGCTCTACAACAGATTTTGAATTGCAAAGGGCGCTTAGTGATCACTGGAATAGGTAAATCTGGTCATATCGCTCGTAAAATTGCCGCAACCTTTGCCTCCACAGGTACCCCTGCTTTTTTTATGCACGCAGCCGAGGCACTGCACGGGGATTTAGGCATGATTACCCCTCAAGACGTCATCATTGCCATTTCTTATTCTGGAGCAGCCGCTGAACTCTTAACCATTCTTTCTGCCACAAAACGTTTAGGCTGCCCATTTATTGCCATCACCGGGCATCATCAATCCGAGCTCGCCCAGAATGCCGATATTCATTTAGATGTACATGTTCAACACGAGGCCTGTCCGCTTAATTTGGCCCCGACCTCAAGCACCACAGCGACCTTGGTACTTGGCGATGCGCTGGCCGTAGCCTGCTTAGAAGCCAAAGGCTTTACCAAAGAAGACTTTGCCCGCTCGCACCCGGGGGGGGCTTTGGGAAGACAGCTTCTCACTTACGTAGGCGATATCATGCGTCAAGGTGACGCCCTACCCATTGTTGAAGCAGGCACCTTAATCCCCGAGGCGCTTGCGGAAATGTCTGCCAAAGGCATGGGAATGACTATCGTAATTAACCCCAAACTTCAGCCGATTGGCATTTTTACCGATGGTGACTTGCGTCGACTCATCATGCGTTGCGGCGATATTCGTTATCGCCCCGTCGAAGAGGGGATGACTCCTCACCCCAAAACCATTCCCGCCTCTGAGCTTGCCATCAAGGCCGCGAACCATATGGATCAACTTCGGTTAAATCAGCTTTTAGTTGTGGACACAAACGGGCTATTATTAGGAGCTCTACATATGCATGATCTACTTGCTGCAAAGGTAATCTAATGAACCAAGCTGATATCTCTTATCACCCCGTCGAATCCTTACTTCTTGCGCCTCTGAGCCCCGAAACGCGTGAGCGCTTGCGTGCCATCCGTCTTATGGCTTTTGATGTGGACGGTGTTTTAACAGATGGCCGCTTGTTTTATAACGAAGAGGGCGAGTGTATCAAGGCCTTTCATGCCTTAGATGGCTACGGCTTACGGCTACTCCAAGAGTGCGGTATTACGGTTGCTTTAATTACTGGTCGATCCGGCCCAATTGTGGCTCGACGCGCTAGCGAGCTGGGCATCGACGAAGTCCATCAGGGTATCCGAGACAAATCTATAGTGCTCCAACAACTCGCCCAAAAATACGCGCTGGACATGCAACAGGTTGGCTATATGGGGGATGATATTATTGATCTAAGCGCCATGAAACGCGTTGGTTTTGCTGCTACCGTACCCAATGCCCCACAATATATTCGCCAACTCGCCCACTGGGTCTCTGACATCGAAGGCGGCTATGGGGCCGCACGCAAGTGTTGTGATTTAATCCTCGCCTCTCAAGCACGCCTAGGTCATTATTTTACCCCTACCCCACCTGTTAGCTTAATCACCGGAAGCCCCCAATAATGCGTGAACGCTTGCCCGCCCTTACGGCTTTACTTTTATTGGCAGCCTTGGTTGCGGGCACTTGGTGGGCGGCGCACTACACGCACTCCACGGTTGAACTCGACCCCCCGCGACGCTACACCCATGAGCCGGATAGCTGGGCCAACGATTTTGTTATGTTACGCACCGATGAACAAGGTATTGCCGTCAACCGTTTAGAGGGCCGCTTTATGCAGCACTACCCTGACGATGACTCGTATCATGTTGATGCAGCAACCGCTCTTGTCAAACAAAAAGAAAACCCACTAACCACGGCTACTGCCGATCTCGCCATCATGGATGAGGCCGGTCAACGTATTCAAATGATAGGCAATGCGTATGTGCATCGTCAGCCTGATACAAAAGGTGATCGCTTCTCTATCCGTAGCGACCAATTAACGATCTACGTCGATGAGGATAAAATCACAACCGATCGTCCCGCTGTTATTATCAATGGGCCGAACATCTTGCAAGGTATTGGTGTGGAATATGACAATACTTCTCGCCAACTCCAAGTCCACCGCAATGCACAGGTCACCTTGACCCCTGCTCAACCCCCGCCTGCCCCATGAAAATTCTTTTTTTGCTTTTATCTATTTTGCTTAGTGTTTTTCCTGTATCGGTGCTCGCCCAACCCGCCGAGCCGGATACCGTGATTCTTTCAGACACGCTAGACTATGATGATATCAAACGCCAAAGTATCTTTAATGGCAACGTGATTCTTACGCGTGGCAATCTAAACTTGCATGCTGATCGCGTGACGGTTAATGAGCAAGCCGATGGCTCGCAACACGCGATCGCTACTGTACAACAGAGCCCACGTGTATTAGTACGCCAAGAAACCCCTGAAAAGTACGAGATCATCAAAGGTCAAAGCACCCGTGCCGAATACCACAGTGCCTCAGAGCAACTCACTCTTATCGGTCAAGCCGTATTAACACGCTCAATTTGTGGCAAAGTCATTGATAGTATTCAGGGCGAGCGCATTATTTACAATAAAAAAACAGATACCTATCAAGCAATCGGTGGCCACTCCTCGGCCAATCAGCGCGTACGTTCCGTGGCACGACCACGCGCTCAAATTGACCGTGCCATCGCTGAATGTAAACAAAAAGCCCAATAGCCCTTATGCCGAACTCTCTATCCCCTGGTAGCTTACGTGCAGTAGGCTTACGTAAAACCTATGGTAAACGCACCGTTGTTAAAGATGTCAGCCTACTTGTTGAAAGTGGCGAGGTCGTAGGATTACTCGGACCAAATGGTGCGGGTAAAACCACAAGCTTTTACATGATTGTTGGTATTGTACCGGTCGATTCGGGACGCATTGAAATTGACGGTCATGACATCACAGCGATGCCAATGCACCAGCGTGCCCAAATGGGTTTGTCTTACCTGCCCCAAGACGCCTCGGTATTCAGGCGGCTGAACGTAGAGAACAATATCCGCGCAGTACTGGAACTGCAGCGCGATGCTCAGGGCAAGCGTCTAAGCAAAGTGGCCGTCCAGGAACAGCTCGATCACCTTATCGAAGAGCTACAAATCCAACATATTCGCCATAATACGGCCGTGTCCTTATCCGGTGGAGAGCGAAGACGGGTCGAAATTGCACGAGCTTTAGCCACCAACCCACGCTTTATCCTGTTAGATGAGCCTTTTGCTGGTGTGGACCCCATCGCAGTCATTGAAATCCAGCGTATTGTGCAGTTTTTAAAATCACGCCAAATCGGCGTACTCATTACCGATCATAACGTACGAGAAACCCTTGGGATCTGCGATCGCGCCTATATCATTAGCGATGGTTCTGTACTAACCAGTGGACATCCTAATGAAATTATTCACAACGAGGCGGTACGCCAAGTCTATCTTGGTAAAAACTTTAAAATGTAATACACCTATAAAATAAAAACAGGTGTTGATATTACGCATAGATTTCTTTTGGCTTTTCGGTATACTGAAACTGTGTCGTTAACAAAAAGGAGGCCCATCACCACGCTTTTCATTGCTTGTATGCGTTGTTTTGTTTACACACAGGAGATACTATGAACCTGCATATTACTGGTCGCAACCTCGAAGTCACCCCCGCTATCCACGACTACGTTCACAATAAAATCGGACGATTGGATAAACATTTTGACTCGGTCATCGAAGCTCAGGTCATACTATCTATCGAACGCCTTAAACATACTGCAGAAATCACACTGCGGGTTGCCGGCAAAGATATTCACTGCTCTAACTCCGAAGACACCTTGTATGCTGCCATTGACGTTCTCGCCGACAAAGTCGAGCGTCAGGTCATCAAACACAAAGCTAAAACCACAAACCATGCCCACCAACCACATAAGCGCATGGAAGCCTCTCTGGCCTAACGGGTTAGCACTTACTCTTTTCACTCAAGTGATACACTGATACTATCAATAGCCCCGCTGCTCCATAGCACGGGGCTTTATTATTTCTCTGACTTCGTATTAAATGTCAGTATATTGCTTTTATCTAACCGCCCTATAATGGCAGCCATGAACTTACTGTCACGTATCTTACCCCCTTCTAATATCGTCTTGGATATTGCAGTCACCAGTAAAAAACGGGCTTTTGAGCAAGCTGGCCTGCTATTTGAAAACCATCACGGTATTGCGCGTACGGCAATTTTTCAAAGTCTTATTGCCCGTGAACGCCTTGGATCTACTGCACTTGGCCACGAAGTAGCCGTGCCACATGGTCGTATCAAAGACCTCAAGGATCCTATTGGTGCTTTTATGCGCCTAGCTGAGCCCATCCGGTTTGATGCCAGCGATGGTCGTAGCGCCCGTTTGCTTTTCTTTTTATTAGTGCCAGAGCATGCGACACAAATCCACTTAGACCTCCTGGCTGAAATTGCGCGCCTCATGTCCGATAACGACCTACGCTATCAGCTAGAAACGGAAAATGATCCGGCGGTCATCCATCAGCTTCTTACCACCTCTGCCGAAGGCAACTTCCATGCTGAGCATTCATGACCTAGTCACCGATAATCAAGCCCGGCTTAATTTCCAATGGCTGGCATCTGAGAACGCGGCCAAGCATATTGAACTTGACTACGGTGTTGCTTCTGCAGACCTAATCGGGCACCTGAATCTTATTCACCCCCGCCGTATTCAAGTATTAGGGGTGGAGGAAATCAACTATTACTTTAAGTTTGAAGCCTCGCGCCGACAGTACTACTTAACCGAGCTGGTCGAGGGTGGTGTGCCCGCCATGATCGTAGCCGGCACCAGCCAAGCACCGGCTGACCTGATTGACCTCTGCCAGCAGCTCAACATCCCTTTGCTTAATACTCAACACGATGCAGCCGAATTAATAGACGTGTTACGCGTTTACTTAGCAAAACGGCTCGCTCCCACCACATTAATGCATGGTGTGTTTTTGGATGTACTGGGTTTAGGGGTGCTGATTACTGGCGAATCGGGTTTAGGAAAAAGTGAATTGGCCTTAGAACTCATCTCACGTGGGCATGGCTTAGTCGCCGACGATGCGGTTGAGCTATCGCGCACCGCGCCTAACCTCATCGAAGGGCAATGCCCTCCTTTGCTCCAAAACTTACTCGAAGTCCGAGGGTTGGGTCTATTAGACATCCGTACGATTTTTGGTGAAACATCCGTACGGCGTAAAATGAACCTCAAGCTAATTGTTCATTTACTGCGCTCCACGCCTGATAATTTTGAGCGTTTACCTATTCAGCAACAGACTCAAAATGTACTGGGCGTAGAAATTAAACAAGTCATGCTACAGGTCGCCGCAGGACGAAACCTTGCCGTACTGGTCGAAGCTGCTGTACGTAATACAATATTACACTTACGTGGCATTGACACCATGAAAGAATTCATGCAACGCCAAGCTCTTGCTATCATGGAGAATACCCCATCTTCTTCCGACCCTTAATACTTATTGATATCCATGCTTAATGTCGTCTTAATCACAGGTATTTCTGGCTCAGGCAAATCGGTTGCCCTACGTCTGCTCGAAGACACGGGTTATACCTGTGTAGACAACCTGCCCGTTCCCTTTCTTGAAGAATTTCTTTATCGCGCACAAGACACAGGCATCGAACGCGTAGCCGTAGCCATCGATGTACGTGCACCCGGTGATCTGCATCAGCTTCCTGGCACTATTGCCCATTTACGCGAAGCAGGGCTACCTATTCGCGTTATTTTCTTAGATGCAAGTGACCATACCCTCATTCAACGCTATTCCGAATCCCGTCGCCGTCACCCTCTTACTGATCGTTTGCGCCAAGAAGGGCAGTCTCCCTCTTTACAAACCTGCATCAATATGGAGCGGCATCTGCTTGCTCCGCTACGTGAAACCGAACATGTCATTGACACAACGGACTTGACGCCAGGGCAGCTCCGCTCCTGGGTACGCGATTTAGTACAAGCAGAACGCGCTCCTGTCGTGCTCACCTTTATGTCTTTTGCGTATAAGCGTGGCGTGCCAGGCGATGCGGACCTAATCTTTGATGTCCGCTGCTTGCCTAACCCCCATTACGACCCAGCACTACGCCCACTCACAGGCAAAGACGAACCCGTTGCCAAGTGGCTGTCTCAGTTTGGTACGGTAGAAAACATGATTAATGACATTGCCGGTTTTGTGGAGCGTTGGCTCCCTTTATATATGCAAGATACGCGCAACTACCTAACCGTGGGTATTGGTTGCACAGGCGGGCAGCACCGCTCTGTTTATGTCACAGAGCAACTTGCCCTGCGTTTTGCCCACCATTCGCCCTTACTTATTCGTCATCGTAATCAGCCCCCAGCAGATCTCCCCTTATGATTCGGCGTTTTTTTGCTTTAGCTCTGATTAGTCTAAGTGTGATTGGTCTTATCGCAGGGTGCGCTAACCGCCCTACCTCAAGCTCTGGCGGCGGAGGCTACTATCAAGACGATGGTCCTGGCACGAATCTTCCTAAAAATTTGCATACAATTCCTAATGCCACCCCTCGTATTGAACCACATGCACCTGCAAACATGCGTCCCTACACAGTCTTAGGGCAAAGCTATACACCCTTGTCGGAAAATCAACCTTTTCGCCAAACAGGTACGGCTTCCTGGTACGGCAAAAAATTTCACGGTCGAAAAACCGCCAATGGTGAAATCTATGATATGTATGCCATGACGGCGGCACACCCTACATTACCTTTGCCTAGTTATGCTAGAGTTACCCGCCCAAAAACAGGTCAGTCTATTATCGTACGCATTAATGACCGCGGCCCTTTTCATAGTAATCGCATTATTGATTTATCCTATGTGGCTGCCGCTAAGCTAGGGTTGATTGGTCCTGGTAGCGGCACAGTGATTGTAGAAGCCATCACACACGATGATATCCGTACCGGTACGTACTTAGCCGATGCTGAGCAACCAGATGAGCTGGAGACCTTTATCAAAGAAGCTGAGCCTCGCCGCCTCACTACGGTAGATAGCCGACAAACCCCACCCCCTCCCAATACGCTTAGCCCAATTGCGGGTGATGTAATCCCACATATCTATTTGCAATTTGGTGCCTTTAAAAATGCAGAAAGCGCCACACGTTTAGCAGAACATATCAATAGCGAAATAGGCAGTCTTGATACTCGCGATGCCCACATTGAGCCCGCTAATGATTTATTTCGTGTGCAAATGGGCCCCTATCCAAGCCGTGAAGACGCTCTTTCTGCAGCCCAACTTATTCAAGCAGAAACCGGTTTACAACCTACCTTAGCTGTGCGTTAGGATTTATGGGCAAGCACCCAGTCATACACCACATCTCGCGCTAAGCCTGTCGCCTTAACCGCTATTTTTACCGCATCACGCGTCGATACCTGTGGTAATAAGGCTCGCAGCCAACGCTCTGTGGCCGGATCTATGCCGGCCACCACACTCTGAGCCTCTGCCGCATGCAAAATCAATACAAACTCACCCTGCTCATGGTGTGAATCACTATCCAACCAGGTCAACACCTCGCTTAAAGCGCAGGTATGCACCTGCTCAAAACGCTTTGTGAGCTCTCGTGCAATGGTGATATGGCGATCCGTGAATAAAGCGGCCATATCAGCAAGTGCAGCTCTAAGCCGATGTGGGCTCTCAAACATAACAATAGGTGCATCCACGGTCCCCCACTGCTGCAACCAGTTTTTACGCGCCGTGCTTTTATGAGGCATAAATCCCGCAAAGACAAAAGCGGGGTTTTCATCACTAGTTACGCCACTGGCCATCAGTGCGGTAATCACTGCCGAAGCACCTGGAATAGCAATCACCGTATAGCCCGCGGCACGAACCTCGCGCACAATGCGCGCACCAGGATCACTCACCGCCGGTGCTCCCGCATCCGACACCAAAGCCACGCGCTCCCCCTGAGCTAGACGCTGAATAATCTGCGCCGCTGCCTGTGCCTCATTATGCCTATGAGCCGCCATCAAAGGGGTCTGCACCCCCCATGTCTCAAGCAGTGGACGCGTAGAACGCGTGTCCTCGGCTGCAATCACATCACACCGCTGTAATGCTTGCCAAGCACGTAGGCTTAAATCACCCAAGTTGCCTATAGGCGTAGCCACCACATATAAAGTATGGTTAGGCCAAGACTGTTGCTCAATACGCTCCTGCAGTCGCGTCCAAATATGTTGATGTGTATCTACCTGATCCATGGTGTTCATCATGCCTAATGAAATGAGCCCAGAAACCCTTGCCACCCAAGCTCAAAAAAAACAACTAAATAAAAAGCCAAGTCGCCCCAAAAATCGGCCTAAATCCTATCGGCTTTCACCAACCCAACAGCGTGGCGAGCATTACGAAACGTTAGCTGCTCAATATCTACAGCAGCACGGTTTAGACATTCTTCTACGAAATATCCGTTCGCGCTTTGGGGAAATTGATCTGATTGCGCGCTCCCATCATAGCCTAATTTTTATTGAAGTACGCTATAGAAAAAATCAGCAGTACGGGGGAGCAATCTACAGTATCCACCCTACCAAGCAGCAGCGCATAAAGCGCGTTGCTGAGCAGTTACTACCTCATTTAAGTGCTTATTTTTTTGGGGGAGTGCAACCTTTTTGTCGTTTTGATGTCATAGCAATAGATAAGGATGGCTTGCAATGGATTCCTAATGCTTTTTACTAATTTCCCCTAGCCGCTATATATTCATTACAATAATTGGTAAATCAAAATGTGCTCGCTGATAGAGTTAACTAATTGCAACGATTGCGACCAGCTATATCTAGCGTTCCTTCCTTTATCACTACATGCCATAATTAGCCCATGGATTTAACCGCTTTAATGAACTCGCATTTTAATGACTCCGTGCTTGCCATGCAGCGCAGTGCCGAGGCACTGACCGAGCCGTTGGCCGCCGCCGTCGAGTTATTATTTGCAACCCTTGCCAACAATGGAAAAATTCTTGCCTGCGGCAACGGGGGCTCTGCTGCCGACGCACAACACTTTATTGCTGAGCTAGTCGGGCGCTTTGAACGCGATCGATTACCCTTAGCAGGTATTGCGCTTAATACAGATACCTCTATTTTGACAGCGGTCGGCAATGATTATGGTTTTGATCAAATTTTTGAACGTCAGATCTCAGCGCTAGGGCAAACGGGCGATATCCTCGTCGCTATCAGCACCAGCGGCAACTCACAAAATGTAATCAATGCCATTCGTGTGGCGCACGAGCGTGATATGGTAGTGATTGCGTTAACAGGTAAGGATGGCGGTCAAATTGGACAGCTTCTTACCGACACGGACATTCACCTTTGTGTACCCGATGATCGCACCATGCGTATCCAAGAAGTACACATTGTTTTACTACATGCCTTATGTGATGGCATTGATGCCTTATTGCTTGGAGAACCTTTATGATTCTCAACCTCAGTGGAAAAACTCAACGGCTATTCATTGCTACTTTATTTACCACTCTGGCAACTAGTCAACTTAGTGGTTGCGCACCTTTGGTTGTTGGGGGCGCTGCGGCCACGACAGCGATGGTTGCCACTGATAGACGCACCGCTGGTGAGCAAGTCGATGATAAAACCATTGGGGTCAAAATTGCCGCAGAGGTCCGCGAGATCCTTGGCGAGCGCCCAGGCCGCGTCAATAGCACCTCATACGGTGGCCAAGTTTTACTTGTGGGCGATGTTCCTAGCGCAGCAGATAGCCAAAAAATCGAAAATACCGTTAAACAAATTGATAGTGTTAAACAAGTCATTAATCGCTTACGTATTGGCCCTGTTACTGAACTAAGCGTACGTACCAATGACAGCTGGATTACCACCAAGGCCACCACAGCCCTGGTTAATGCCCAAGACGTCCCAAGTCGCACTATTTCCGTTACTACAGAACGCGGTGTGGTGTACTTACAAGGCCGCGTTACGCATGCCGAAGGGGATCGAGCCGCCCGTGCGGTAGCAACTGTTGCTGGCGTACAGCAGGTCGTAAAACTTTTTGAATACGTGAGTGCCGAAAAAATCCTGCTCCCGCAAAAACAGTCCGCGTCCCCAGCCGCCCCTAAAGAGCAGCCCTCCCCTCAGGTGACACCCGCTGCAAATGCGTCTGAACCCGAAGTTTTTACCATTGAATGATGTCATTAATTCGCTTATTACTCGTTAGTTTTTTTGCTCTTGCTCTTAGTGCATGTGGTGATCTATTTTCTGGCGCGACCAAAGCCCCTGAATTCCAATTTCAGTCGCTAAATGGCGACACCTATCACTCTGATCAACTCAACGGACGTGTGACCTTGGTAAAATTCTGGTCAACGGATTGCACAACATGTGTGGCCCAAATGCCAGACAACATCGAATACTACAACCAATATCATGATCAAGGTTTTGATCTGATCGCTGTTGCAATGAAACACGATCCGTTAGAATATGTACGTAACTTTACCGAATCCCGTCAGCTACCTTTTACCGTAGTCAGCGACCATGATGGTGCCATTGCCAAAGCATTTGGTGATGTTCGCATGACACCCACGGCTTTTTTAATCGATAAAAAAGGACGCGTAGTAAAACGGTATCTTGGTAACTACGACAAAGCCGCCTTTAAGCAAACTCTAGAAAAAGCATTAGCCGGCTAATCAGCAGCGGGTTTGCTTAACAAGATGCCGGGGGCCGCCTCCGGCTTTTTCTTATTTGTTTACTTTTCATCACGAAAACGCCATGACACAACACGCCGACCAACCTAACTATTCTTCTACAGTTAAAGCCGATGTGCTCTCCGAAGCGCTTCCCTATATTCGCCGTTTTCACGGTAAAACCATCGTTGTTAAATATGGGGGCAACGCCATGACCGAAGAGCATCTGCAGCGCAGCTTTGCTCACGATGTCGTACTACTAAAGCTCGTTGGCTTAAAACCCGTGGTGGTCCATGGCGGCGGACCTCAAATTAACGATGCACTGCGACGTATAGGCAAAGAAGGTACGTTTATCCAAGGCATGCGTGTCACCGATGCTGAAACCATGGAAGTCGTAGAGTGGGTGTTGGGCGGACAAGTTCAGCAAGATATTGTGATGATGATTAACGAAGCCGGCGGCAAAGCTGTCGGTCTAACCGGTAAAGATGGCCAACTCATTCAGGTCAAAAAGAAAATGCTTCCCGATGCCAATGACCCAGAAAAAATGCTCGATATTGGCTTTGTAGGTGATATTACACGTGTTGAGCCAGCCGTTGTCAAAGCCTTACAAGACGATGAGTTTATTCCTGTGATTTCCTCCATAGGCTTTGGAGAGGACGGGCGTTCTTACAACATTAACGCCGATGTGGTCGCTGGCAAAATGGCTGAAGTCTTAGGCGCAGAAAAACTGGTTATGCTCACCAATACCCCTGGGGTTCTCGATAAAGACGGAAATTTATTACGTCAGCTTTCTGCCCAAACCATTGATGAGCTCTTTAAAGATGGCACGATTTCAGGTGGTATGCTCCCTAAAATTTCCTCTGCGCTTGAGGCAGCGCGCCATGGCGTAAACTCGGTCCATGTCATTGATGGTCGTGTTGAACATAGCCTGCTACTAGAAATTCTTACCGACAAAGGCGTAGGCACTATGATTCGATCACACTAATCGCATGCGTACTGTTAATCAACCGCAGCCAGAGCCTCTCTGGCTGTTTGATTTAGATAACACCCTCCATAATGCTTCTGCAGCGATTTTCCCGCTTATCGACCGTCTTATGCAAGAAAGCATTGAGCAGCTTTTACAAGTAGATGCCAACACGGCCGACTACTTACGCCAACGCTACTGGCAACAATATGGAGCCACACTCATTGGTCTCGTTAAGCATCATGGTGTCTGTGCCGAGGACTTTTTACGGCGTAGCCATGACTTTGCGATTAGCGAGCATCTACAAAGCGAGCCGTACTTAGCCCAGCACTTAACACAGCTCTCTGGACGCAAGGTCATTCTAACGAACGCCCCGGCTAACTACGCCTTTAGAGTGCTACAGGCTCTCGGTATCACTCATCAATTTGAGCGGGTGTTTAGCATCGAAGACATGCAGCGCCAACAACGTTTTCGGCCTAAGCCATCCCGCGCCCTGATGCAGCAAGTCGTAACAGAGCTACAGCACGCCCCAGAGCATACAATTTTTGTGGATGATACCTTACGCAATCTCAAAGCGGCTTATGCGTTAGGCATGAAAACCGTGCATTTTGCTCATCCCGCCACGCCTTTTTCATCACGTTATGCCGGGCGTAGTGCTTATGTGGATTTGCGCGTACAGAGCATCAAAGAACTCAGCGCACGCTATCACCTACTCTATTAAAAAAAGCGCCAAACACAGGCGCTTTTTTATCCTTTTAAAAGAACGATATTTACACGTAACGTTGTAAAAACGCCATAGAGCGCTGAATGGCTAAACGGTCCGCGTCAGCATCAAAATGCATGCCTTTAGGTCGAGCAAATGCGTGATCACAACCTGCATACACATAAGACTCCCAGCCCTCGCGTTTTGCGACCTCGGCTTCAATAATAGTGCGAGCCTCGCCCTCTACCCACTTGTCTAACTCAGCAATATGTAAAATCATGGGGGCTGCGTCGCCCAGTGGGGGCAATACCTTATCTAAGTTCACGCCGTAATAGCTCACACCCGCTTTAATCGGGCTCTGTTTAGCAAACTCCACCACTAAACGCCCCCCCATGCAATAACCCACCGCCACAATCTTGTCATGACCAAGCTTTTGCGCTAGCTGTGCCCGGGTGCTTTCTAAATCCTTTAGCGTCTGCTCATTATCCATTTCTTGCATTAGTTCCAAGCCTAAATTGAGCTGCGCTTGGTTCGTAGGGTCCAACTCCAAGCCAGGCTCAGAGCGGAAAAATAGATCAGGACACCAAACATTAAAACCACGTTCGGCCCAGTCTTGAGCCAACTGACGCATGGAGGCATTCACTCCAAAAATTTCTTGGATTAACACTAAGCCAGGTGCATTTTTGTTGGTTGATAACACCTCAAAGGCTTGCATTTTTTTGCCATCGGTTGTTGTTACCTGCACAAAACTCATGAAGAACTCCTTCGTTAATGTGGTTCGCCCACAGAATCTATTAGGATGATAAGCCTTGCCAGCTTGGGCCGTCGATTTCCACACCTACATGCTCTAGCATACGGATCACCGAATGATCTACTAGTTCTGTCATGGTTTTAGGCTGAAAATAAAAAGCAGGCAAAGGCGGAAATACCACTGCACCCATTTCAGTGACGGTGGTCATATTACGCAAATGGGCTAAGTTAAAAGGGGTTTCTCTTACGGCTAGCACAAGACGACGGCGCTCTTTTAGTACCACATCTGCAGCACGTGTAATTAAATTATCAGCAAAACCATGTGCGACAGCAGCTAGGGTGCGCATAGAGCAAGGCACAATCAGCATACCATGGGTTTTAAAACTACCACTGGCTACACTAGCACCAACGTCCTTGAAGTTATGCACCACATCTGCCAAATCCAACACATCTTGGCGGCTTAAACCCAGTTCATGCTGCATATTCAAAATCCCAGCCGGAGAAATAATTAAATGACTTTCTACTTCGCTCTGAGTTTTTAAAAGATGCAAAGCCCGAATGGCATAAAGGGCGCCCGTAGCGCCCGTTACTGCCACAATAATCCGTTTTTTCGGATTAGGCATTCAAAACCCCTGCATCACGCAGCATGGTTTCAAGTTCCCCGCTTTCAAACATTTCAGAAACAATATCCGAACCGCCTACAAATTCGCCTTTAATATAAAGCTGGGGGATGGTTGGCCAGTTTGCGTATTGTTTAATACCCTCACGTACCTCCTCGTCATCAAGCACGTTGATGGTCACGACCTGGGATAAACCCACGGCACGTAAAATTTGCACCACACGCGCAGAAAAACCACACTGAGGCATCTGGGCGGTTCCCTTCATGAATAACACCACAGGGTGCTCAGTCACAGTTTCACGGATAAAATCTTGAACTTCTTGATTCATTGTTGTCTCTCAGGAGTAAGCACCGGTAATCCGAGGAATACCAGCTAGATCAGAAATGCTAGTAGGCTGATTAAAATCAGCTTCTGCCAACATATTACGTACTATCGCGGCTTGATCCCAGCCATGCTCTAACCAAATCGAACCGGTCGGGGTTAAATAGGCTTTGGCCCCTTGAATGATTTGCCTTAAGTCAGCAAGCCCATTTTGCGAAGCGGTTAACGCCGTTATTGGTTCAAACCGAACATCACCTTGATATAGATGGGGATCTTTTTCTGCAATATAAGGGGGGTTGGATACAATCATATCAAAAGGCGCTTGCCCTTTAAGAGCATCGTACCAACTCCCCTGAAAAAACTCGATATCAGCGCATAAATTGTGGGCATTTTCACGCGCCACAGCAAGCGCATCATGGCTGTAGTCTGTTGCTACTACGACCGCATCGGGTCGTGCCAACGCAATGGCAATAGCAACAGCACCGCTTCCTGTGCCTAGGTCCACAATGCGGGGCGCGGGGGTAGAGGGAAGCAGCGCCAAAGCTTGCTCAACCAAAAACTCGGTTTCAGGGCGGGGTATCAGTACCGCTGGCGTCACCTTAAACATATGCCCCATAAACTCACGCTGCCCTAAAATGTATGCCATGGGTTCACCGTTTAGGCGACGCTGCGCTAATGCAAAATACTTGGCTACTACCGCAGGGGGCAGTGGGTCCGTATCATGCGCAATCAACCACGCTCTTGAAACACCCAGCACATGCTCCCACAACATTTGCTGCTCTAAACGCGGCAGCGCGCTTTGCGCCATCACCGCTTTAATGGTTTGCATAATGGCCTAACTACTCATTTGCTAAAGCCGCCAGCTGTTCGGCCTGATGCTCGGTTAACAATGCATTGATGAGCTCATCCAAGTCCCCATCCATGACGTAGTTAAGCTTATGCATAGTCAGATTAATACGATGATCGGTAATACGACCTTGGGGATAATTATAGGTACGAATACGCTCAGACCGATCGCCTGTACCTACCAAGCTTTTTCGTTGCTCAGCCTCTTTGGCTTGCATTTCACGTAATTGCTGATCTTTTAAGCGCGCCGCCAATACCTGCATCGCCTTATCACGGTTCCGGTGTTGAGAACGATCATCCTGACACTCTACCACCAAACCAGTAGGCAAGTGGGTGATGCGCACCGCCGAATCCGTTTTGTTTACGTGTTGTCCACCTGCCCCACTGGCACGGAAAGTATCAATACGCAAATCGCTAGGGTTGATCTGAATATCTTCCGCGGCATCCGCCTCAGGCATGATCGCAACCGTACAAGTTGACGTATGGACACGACCCTGCGCTTCGGTTTCAGGAACGCGCTGCACTCGATGAGTACCAGACTCAAATTTCAGTTTGCCATACACCCCATCGCCATCAATACGCGCGATGACCTCTTTATAGCCCCCCATCTCCGAAGGGTTTGAGGACATGATCTCCACTCGCCAACCTTGTGTTTCTGCATAGCGAGTATACATGCGTAATAAATCACCAGAGAAGATCGCGCTTTCGTCCCCACCGGCTCCTGCGCGAATCTCCAAAAAGACGCTACGACCATCATCTGGGTCTTTGGGTAATAAAAGCACCTCCAGCTCTTTTTCTAATTCGGCAATTTTATCTTTAGCAATTTGGTATTCGTCTTCGCCCATTTCTTTGAGCTCGGGATCTCGCATCATTTCTTGGGCGGCCTCTAAATCGCCCTCGGTCGCAACATAGGCATTAAAAGCGGTCACCACAGGGTCTAGCTCGGCACGCTCACGAGACAGTTTACGGAAATTGTCCATATCGGAGGCAATTTCCGGTTCAGCAAGCATGGCATCAACTTCGATGAGTCGGTGAGCCAACTGCTCCAACCGATCTCGCATAGTGTCTTTCATACAGTATTTTGATAATAGTTAAATAGCAGAACGCAAGTGGGCATAACACCACAAGGGGGCGTGAGCCTAGCTAGCGACTGCGATTTTGAGAAGGAATTAAATGCGGCACTAGCTGCAGTAGTTGCTCGCGCTGAGCGCCTTGGCTTTGATTAAGTTGGGACAGGGGCCCGTGCAAGTATTTTTGTTGCAGACTATATGCTAACCACTCTACTACTTGTTCTGGGTTTTCACCACGCGCAATCATACGCTTAGCGCGATCTACCTCGTGATCAGAAACCTGCTGGGCTCGATCCTGCAGGCTTACAATTGTGGGTACCAGCTCACGGTTTTCTAGCCACTGCATGAAGTGTTGCACACGCGTGTCGATAATGGCTTCTGCCTGTACTACGGCGGCTTGGCGTGCATCACTAGCTTTTTGCACCATACGCCCTAAATCATCGACCGAGTACAAGTACACATCGGACAAACGCGAAACCTCGGGCTCGATATCTCGTGGCACCGCTAAGTCCACCATCACGATAGGACGATGACGACGCTGTTTAATCGCACGCTCAATCATACCCAAACCCAAAATAGGCAAGGTACTGGCCGTACAGGAAATGATGACATCATAATCGGCAATGCGCTCGGGTAAATCTGCCAAACGCATGGTTTGCGCATTATCAAAACGGGCTGCTAGATTTTGGGCCCGTTCTGCGGTGCGGTTTGCCACCATAATGTGTTTAGGATGCGTCGCTGCAAAATGCGCGGCACAAAGTTCGATCATTTCGCCCGCCCCAATAAATAATACATTGGTTTGAGACAAGTCCCCGTACACCCGCTGCGCCAAACGCACGGAAGCGGCGGCCATAGATACAGAATGCGCCCCAATCGCTGTTTGAGTGCGGACCTCTTTAGCCACGGCAAATGTACGCTGAAATAACTGATGTAACAGCGTACCCAGAGCACCGGCCTCGTTCGCGACACGTACCGCGTCTTTCATTTGGCCAAGGATTTGGGGCTCGCCGAGTACCATCGAATCCAAACCGCTGGCCACACGAAAAGCGTGACGCACAGCCTCGTTATGCTCGTAACGATACAGATGGGGAGTTAGATCATCGGAACGTAGGCTATTGAACTCCGCCATCCATGCCGGCACGTGATCAATCACATGCGGCTCTGCCGCACAGTATAGTTCTGTGCGATTACAGGTAGATAAAATCGCTGCTTCGCGCACCCCTGACCCAAAAGCCGAACGCAAGCCCTCTAATGCTGGACGCACCACATCAAGTGGAAAAGTCACACGCTCACGCACGGCAACAGGCGCCGATACGTGGTTAAGGCCAAAAGTAAGAACGTCTACAGACATGGGCAAAAAGAAGAAAAATCAAAAAGGTGGCACAGTTGCAATTATATGATTATAATCCCCCAACGCTGATAACTGAAATCTATCACTTATTAGCGGTCGTCCTGTGGCTAAAACTGTTGTTTTAGAGCGCAAGCAAAAGGACTAGACAAAACAGATTTTACTGTGCTATAGTTAAATCTTTAGCGCAACAGCACTAAATAAGTGGCCTTGTAGCTCAGTCGGTAGAGCAGAGGATTGAAAATCCTTGTGTCGGTGGTTCGATTCCGCCCAAGGCCACCAAAGAATTTCATAAAAAGCCCAGTCCTCGGACTGGGCTTTTTGTTTTTGGCTAGAGTTACAACACTAAAGTGTTTGTAATTTCTATCATGCTGTTCCTTCCTATAGCTTATTTCCCACCAAAAATAGCTTCTCTCACACATACATCGCATATTTACGTAAACGAGCGATGACTTCATCGACTAAGTCATCGGCCGCTTGTTCAAAATCAGCAGGCATAAGAACATCGGCAGGAAGCTGGCCCATGTGCCACGCTTGAGCCAATGCCGTTGCCGTGCGTAATGGGCTATACCCCTGATGTAAACGATCGATAACAAAAAGCTCAGCGGTACTAAACCGTTCTGTACTGCTGGAATACCAAGCATTCCACTCGCTCATTTGTGATAAGTGTTGCTGGCGATCGGCGATGATTTGACCTACACCCGGCACAAGCCCTGTGTAATAGTCTTGTAAACAGTAGGGCAAATCTTCATAACTGCGATTGATTTCTACAGGAACCTGAAGAAAAAGTTGTTGTAGCAAATAAAGGGGGTCGGTAGCGCCCTGCTGTAATGCATAATCCATTACATCCCGACCGGCTACAGGGCGCGGCCAGCTTTGGGTAAGCAGGTCCAGTAACGGTAACAAGCGCGCATCACGCAAAATAAATTGCCCAGATAAAGCACTTGTGACCGCATAACCACCATCTGCTAAAAGCTGCCAGGTAAACCAGCCGGCCAGACGCAGGTCAGCCACACGGGATAAGTCCGGCGCTACCGGTGTGGGGCAGCTTGTATGATGCGTGAGGAGACTTTTTCTAAATGTTCTTCCTACCGCATAGTCTAAATACTGCAGCTGCTCTAAGCGGGATTTATGTTGAGTCAGCCTCTGAAACCTTGCATTTGTGGTGAGACCATAAGTTTGGGCTAAGTCTTCTTTAGCATCTGCCTCGCCCACAAAAGCCAAGCCATATTGCTGTGCTAACGCACAAAAATCCTTAAAATATAGCGGGTGATTATGCGTTTCTAAGTATTCGTGCGCCAAATAATAATCATTTTGTGCCGAGGCTGGCACCTGCTGTGCCAACTGCTGCAACACAGGCGCCAATGGGTTCTGCACTGCTAAACCCTCTTGAATAAACGGCAATAAATCACGCGCTTGTTCAATACGCTCTTGGTAACAAACAGCGGGCTCAGTATGCCACATCATCCAATCACGTAGCAGCTCATGTGCTTTCCACCCGGGATACGTATTAAAACTGATATAAGCAATGCCCTGAGGGCTTAATAGTCGCTGGCAGGCATGAAGCAACTCCCGTTGCAGTGTTGGGGGAACCCAGCTAAACACCCCGTGCGCAATAATATAATCAAACGGCCCCCACGCGTCTGGAATATCCGTAAATGACATCGCGTGCAGCGAGATATTGGATAAGCCAGCTCGCGCAATGACCCCCTGTCCTTCACGAATTTGGACCTCAGAAATATCCACCCCTACAATGTGGGCATCTGGATATAAAAAAGCAGCGGGTAAACAATTGCCTCCGGCAGCACAACCGATCTCTAGAATACGAGCCGAAGCAACTGGAGGCGCATTTAGGCCATACAAATAGGCGACCGCACGAAGATGTCCCGGCGCGCACCATTTGAATGCATTAGAAAAATAAGGAAAAGCGTCATACGAGGTGGCTAACTGATGAAGAACGGCTTCTAGTTGTCCCATGCTCCTGCTCTACAGCTATAAATAAGTTAAAGCTATATACATTAGCCCAAAGACTGACAATTCGCTATTTATTGCAAACCACGCCAACGCGGCACGGCCGGCTCAGCACTCGCCCATTTCCACTGCTGCTGTTGTTTACAGATCACCGCCGTGTACGCTTGTGTCTGTTCTTTTTCCTCTACGGTAAACAATAACTCACGACAGAAGGCCAACGCATTAGGTATATCACGAATCACTTCGAGCTGCCCTTTTTCTCGACCATATGGAATCGTTCTATGTACCGCCCAAGCACGGCTTTGGCCTAATGGCAGCTCACCAGCAAGTTGAGCAATTAGGTCTTGCTGCTGCGTTGTCCAATGGCGCAGCACGGCTTTAATCGACGCATCAGTAGCCGCTTGCACCCCAATACCTACGGCATAGCCAACAGCGGGGTTAGCAGTAGCCGCGCTGGTGGCTAACCCGGACACGGCACCCACAGCGCTCCCGACTGAAGAGGTAGTACATGCCGAGAGCCACGATGCCATAGCTAATACAATAAACGCCATGATGCTGCGCATTATTGCAGTGCTCCCCACCGTGCTGTAGCGGGCTCAGCGCTTGCCCAGCGCCACGTTTTCCCATCTTGGCAAATCGTGCTCACATAAAACTGGCGCTCCGCCGCAGGCTCATCAGCAGATCTATCCACCACCGAAAACACCACCTCTTTACAGCTTAAGCCCATTCCACCGATCAAACGGCTAACCGTCACCTGCCCATAAGCATCCGGTTCCAAAGGCAACTGATGGGCCACCTGCCACTCAGCCACTTGCCCTACGGCTAATGGGCTCGCCGCCTGAGCAATCGCATCTTGCTCTTCGGCTCGCGTTTTTCGTTCTAAATATTGCAATGCTGCTTTAGCCCCAGCCTGCACACCCAAACCAATTCCTGTCGCAGCAGCAGCGTTGTCCGTGACTTGATCCGCAATGGCGACACCCGCTACTCCAGCCCCTGCGCTCACACCTTCGCTTAAAAACGAACTACAACCACTTAATAGCCACCCTACCCCAAAGATGAAAAATAATAATCTATGCATCCTATGTCCTCAGGCTTTGGCTTTACCGCTACCAGGCCACCTCTAAAATATCTTGTTGTGCTGAAATTAGACTTAGCCAGTGTAGCGAAAGGGCGACGACGATAAGGTAAAAGATCGTAAAGCACACCATCACGTCGCAACAAAGAAAAAATGATACAAACAACATTGACCTAGCATCACCATTTACCGCTATAATCAGCGCATCAAGGGGAGTAGCTTAGCTCCGTCGCATCGTCATCACGGTAAACCTCGGTTTCCCGGTGCGCGGGTAACGCACAATAGTGAAATGTGGTCTCAACCCACATCGTTACAAGCAAGACCTTGCCACTCAAAGGGCAAGGTGCGTTTACTCCAAACGAAATAGCCTGTCCTTTGTGGGATAGGCTTTTTTTATTGTTGGAGTTTTATATGTTGGAATTTTTTCAAACCCTAAGCTGGGCAGCCGTCTTTCAAATCATTATGATCGACATTCTGCTAGGCGGTGACAATGCGGTGGTGATTGCTTTGGCTTGCCGTAATTTGCCGCATAAGCAGCGTATTCAAGGCGTACTCTGGGGCACCGCTGGCGCCATTATTCTTCGGGTAGTGCTGATTGCCTTTGCCCTAACCCTATTAACCATCCCCTATTTAAAAATTGTTGGTGCTGTGCTCTTAGCGTGGGTCGCCTTACGTTTACTCATCCCCCACGATGAGGAACACGGCAATATCCAAAGCAGTGTAAGCATATGGTCAGCAGTCAAAACCATTATCATTGCAGACTTTGTCATGAGCTTGGATAACGTCATCGCGATTGCCGGTGCCGCAAAACTCGCCAGCCCGGATCACCAGCTCGGCTTAGTGATTTTTGGCTTAGTCATTAGTATTCCTATTATTGTCTGGGGCAGCACCCTGATTTTAAAGCTCATCGACCGCTTCCCTGCGATTGTGACGTTTGGGGCAGGCTTATTGGGCTGGATCGCCGGTGGGTTATTAGTGACTGATATTGCCTATATTGAGCATTTTGGTGAGCCCAGCTCTCTTGTGCATTATGGTGCGCAAGTAGCCGGTGCCCTTATCATAGTTGTACTCGGCAAATGGTTAGCGCATCGTAAAAAAGCTGCGGCCGTCGCTTAATACCAAACTGATCCTCTGCTTTTCACACTTGCCCAAAACGCTTTTCGCTTTTTGGGCTTTTTTATTATCAGTATGATTGAGGTTTTACTCCAAATACCCTACCCCTTGAAAATATCCACCCCCACCCCATATATAAAAACAAGAAAGATATATTGAATGAGAAAGGAGAATGATCTATGACTAACTTTCCTATTCGCAGTCGTTTTATGAGTGATATTTTTAATGATTTAACCGATGGCTTTTTTATTAAACCATTACAAGGTGAGCCATTACCAAATCGTATTGCAGTAGATATCACTGAAAATGAAAAAGCTTTTGAAATACAAGCCGAACTACCCGGCGTCAAAAAAGAAGATATCCATGTAGACCTCCATGGCGCTACTGTTAATATCAAAGCAGAAATCAAACAAGAGAAAAAATCTGAAGATAACCGAGTACTACGTACAGAGCGTTATGTAGGCAGCGTGGCACGCCGCTTTGAACTACCCGTAGAAATTGACGTGGATCAAGCCAGCGCCGATTACCAGGACGGGGTTTTAACATTAAGCCTACCTAAAAAAGACACGCTTCAAGGCGCACGCAAGCTACAAATCAAATGATCTTTATATGCCCACCCTCATGGTGGGCATTTTTATGTTACACCACTACTAACGGGGCGCTTTTAGCCAGCGCTCAAACCGGCTGGGGTCTCCCCCCGCGGGCACATACCATACACGCTTTACCGGATCCCAACGAGCGCCACGCTGCTTGGCCTGATCTTTTTCAGCAAAGGGTACAACCAAATCAATACGCGGTGTTTTATAAACCGCTTGGGGTTCTCTCACCGTAGGCGCTCCCTTTTGCGCTTGTTGTGCTTCCACACGTAATTGTTGTAAACGCTGCTGCGCCAGCGGCTTCACCTGCTCTAAAGACATGGCTGCTACATAATCACTCACCCAATGAGCTTTGTCAGGCACAAACAAACTTAATCGCTTTTGCGCGCGCGTTATGGCCACATAAAAAAGATTCTGCTCGATAAGTGCGGGGCTTTGTGCTGAAGGAAACTCGCCTTGGGCTAAAAATGGTAGCAACACATGCTCAAACTCTTTACCTTTGGCCTGAGCTACACAACTCAAATGCAAAGCCACCGGTTGTTGATTGATTTTTTCTCTATCTATACACCATTGATATAAACCATGTAAATCGCTTTGCTGTTGACTGGCCAGATCCATAAAAGCGTCAATGGACTTTTGAATCACTTGCGCTTGATGCTCCAAAACATATAAACGTTTTGCTGTATGTACGGTATCCATTATTGCTACCGCCTCATTTAAAAAATCAAACGCCATATGATGAGGAGCCGAAGATTGCGCTAAAGCTAATATTTTTTCTAAACGTGATACATTTTTAATCGAAGATGTTTTTTTAACTTGATAACGTAAGAAAACAGGTAGTAACTGGGGGCTAACGAGTAAATCTTCCACTACCTCTTCAAACTCAGAGGGTAAAATATCAATTTCAAAAAACAAAACCAATGCGCGCAGCATTTGACGTCGTAAATCTAAATTCACTTCGCCATAATCTTTTAAAGCCAAAGCTAATAAAGCGCGCAAAAATAAAATCTCATCACGCTGCAAATACCCAACCATACCCTCTAAGCGATAGGGAATATTCGCCGCCATCAGCGCATTTTCTATGGCAACCGATTGATGCGTATCACGCAAAAGCACGGCACACGCAGCTAAGGTCCCCCCTTGCTGCACCCATAATTGAATGGCTTGTACAAGCGGTGTGCTCATTGCCGCCCCTGTCATGGCATAGGGGTGCACATGAATCTGTGTAGCCAACGGTAAGGCACTCTCTACTCGTTTTTTCTTAAAAGCTCCCGCCGCGTAAGCCAAATATGGACCATGTCGATAAGTTTGGCTTAAAGGGTAACGTGCAATCGAATCAAAATACGCCGCAAAGCGCTCATACAGATAGGTGGCCTCGGCAGCTAAGTCCTGATGAATGACCTGATCCTTATCTCCGGCCGCTACCAAATAACTTTGCTGGCGTGACATCAATGCCCGCAAAATTTGAAACGCCGCTTCGTTGGCATCATGCAATTCATCGACCACAATGACACGATACACAGGTATATGCGCTAATAGCTCGGGTTGATCTAGCAGGGCACACGCCAAATCATAGGTCGCATCAAAAGGCCCCCTAAACAATACCCCCTCGTAGGGGCTTTGGCGCAGGCGTTCGTATTGCTGCGCCCACAAAAAATCCGTCACTGTGACCCCGGCTAAGGCTGCTTTTTCAAAAAGATCCTCGTCCTCGTCCAAACGTAAATCCATGCGCGCTTTTAAGCGCAACTGACTTTGGTAAAACTGACTCAGGGCCACATGATGTGAGCGTATTTCCAAATAAAACTCTTCACGATGCGCATACCGCTGGCTCAGCATCTCTTGTGCTTCTAGCATCATCGGTTGCAAAGCGTGTATCTGCGTCATACGCGGCGGCTCTTGCTCCTCCCAATACGTCAAGACCTGCTGCGCAAAGTCCTCGACACGATACAAAGCCAAACGCCGCACCACTGCTAGCGCTACGCCCAACTCCAACAACCGTTGTTGTAATACCTCCAAGGCCTCTGGGGTAAAAACCAGACCTAAGATTTGTTCCGGTGCCAAACCACGCGTCAAAGCCTCTCCAATGCGCAAGGCCAAAGTCGTGGTTTTTGCCGCACCGGCATTTGCCTCGATTAAGCTAATACGTTGCTGAGCACACTGAATCGCCTGCTGCTCGGGCGTTGGCAACAAGTTTTTAGGAAAAAAGCGCGGTCGAATCATTGTCCTCGCGCTGAAAGGCGCTGCGCCAAGATATCCAGATTAGCCAAAGATAAACGATGCTGCTCAATCAACGCTAACGTACCGTTGTGATACATCTGCGCAATTTCCGCGTCCTCTAATGCCGCTACCTTATCCATATCAACCACCCAAATCCCAGCCAGGCTCTCTGAGTGATCCCCATCAGTTAATTGAATCGACTGCGGTTTTAGTAAGCCTTGGTTTTTTAACCGCATAACCCATTGCTGAGTTTGATCTAATTCCACCTGTAAGGTGCGTAATGCATGCACCAATTGCGTTAAATAGGCAGAGGGCGCCCCAGCCTCAAAAAAAGCCATGCCATCGCTATGACTTAAACCTGGGTACTGTTTATCCACATAGACCAAGGGCTGTTGTGTTTTTTCATCAAAGCCCAAATGAAAAGGATGACGTTTTACCCATGCCGGAATATAACAAAATGGCTCCCATGCCCCTGAGCTTTGGACAAAAGCATTATCTTGTGCCTGAAAACTGGTTAACACCACGGACTGTAAAGTATTGCCTTGTGCGTCGGCCGCGATAAACACAATAGGATAGTTTTTACAGGCAAGCTCATATTCGCTTTGCGCTAAAGGCAACGCATTCTGTGTTTTTGCAAAATCATAATGATCTGAACGCAAAGTGATTTTTAACTGGGTATCGCTCCCATCTAAAGCCAAAAGATCCGGCATCGCCATCTGCTGTGACATAAATCCCCCAATAAAAATTCCATTATATAGGCATAGGCAACGCCCTAGAAAATCCACTATACTAAACCATAGTAATAACTATTCTCATTTCTATTTATGTCTGCTGCACCCGCTACGCTTGCGGTTTACCAACAGGTTTTACACCGACGGCTATTTATTTTATTCGGGCTTGTGCTCGCTATTGTGTTGTGCTTAATTGCTGATTTCATGTTGGGCCCCTCTGGGCTCGCTTGGTCTGAGCTCTATCACGCCTTATTTAATCCCAGCTTGGCGGACCCCACTACACGTGTCATTGTGTGGGACATTCGTCTGCCTTACGCGCTGATGGCTGTTGCCATTGGTATGGGGCTAGGCCTATCAGGTGCCGAGATGCAAACCATCTTAAATAACCCGTTGGCTAGCCCGTTTACGCTGGGTATTTCTTCAGCGGCGGCTTTTGGTGCTTCTTTGGCCATTGTGCTGAACTTTTCTGTTCCCGGAGTGCCAGCCAGCTGGATGATTGCCACCAATGCTTTTATTTTTGCGGTATTCTCGGCTTTATTGCTCGATGCTGTGGCCCGTTGGGGCGCACTAAGCACGTCTTCTTTGGTGCTTTTTGGGGTTGCGCTGGTTTTTTCCTTTAATGCCCTCGTGTCCTTAATGCAGTTTGTAGCTAGCGCCGAAGCCCTTCAAGGTCTGGTTTTTTGGACGCTTGGCAGCCTATCACGAGCAAGCTGGCCTAAAGTCGGCCTCATGTTTTTAATGGTGCTACTCCTATTTCCGCTCGCCATGCGCGATGCATGGAAGCTCACCGCCCTACGCTTGGGCGAAGAACGCGCTTTAAGCTTTGGTGTTAATGTTCAACGCTTACGCCTTAGCTCATTATTACGCATTAGTCTGCTAGCCGCGTTGGCGGTGTCCTTTGTGGGCACTATAGGTTTTGTAGGGCTGATCGCTCCTCATATTGCACGCCGGCTCTTTGGGGAAGACCATCGTTTCTATTTGCCTGGCAGTGCACTAGTGGGCGCTTTAATTTTATCCATGGCCTCCATTGCCTCAAAAAACATCGTCTCCGGTGTCATTGTTCCGGTTGGCATTGTGACGTCTTTAGTCGGCGTGCCCTTTTTCTTATCCGTCGTATTACGTCGCCAAACCGCATAAAGGAGTCCTATGTTATCCATCGACCACCTTCAAGTTGGCTATGGCAACAAAATCATTTTGCAAGATATCCACGTCGACCCGATCGCTCCCGGTCAGGTTGTGTCACTGCTGGGAGCAAACGGCTGTGGCAAATCCACCCTACTCAAAAGTCTAGCGGGGTTAATCCGCCCCAAAAAAGGGCATATTACGCTCAATCACCAAGACCTTACCCAACAAAATTTTGAACAGCGCGCTCAACACGTGGTGTATTTACCGCAATCTTTACCAGCTTCAGTGCATTTACGTGTTTTTGAGTCCGTGCTTGTGGCGGCCAATGCCACGCTACGCCCTACCCAACAAAGCAGCGCCGATGCCGATCGCATCATGGCTTTGCTTGAGCGCCTCGGGATCGCGCATTTATCCATGCGTTATTTAGACGAGCTATCTGGGGGACAAAAGCAACTGGTCGGGCTTGCCCAAGCGCTGATTCGGCAGCCAACGCTATTGCTTTTGGATGAGCCGCTTTCCGCGTTGGATCTTAATTATCAATACCACGTTATGGAGCTGCTTAAAGAGCAGACGCAACAACAACAAATGGTCAGTGTGATTGTGCTACATGATTTAAACGTTGCGCTTCAACACAGCCAACACTGCTTATTACTTAATCACGGACATATCTTAGCCCAAGGTCCGGTTGAACAAGTCATCCACGCTGAGCATTTAGCTACGGCTTATGGGGTTCGCGCACGTATCGAAGCCTGCAGCCGCCAACAGCTCCATGTTTTTATTGATGGTCTCAGCACCAATGCCGAGGTAAACACATGAAACGTTTTTTCTTGTTTTTTTATGGGCTCCTGTTTGCTTGGCAAGCCCACGCCGCACCCATTACCGTTACGGATATTACAGGGCGCGAGGTCACGCTTGCCCAGCCTGCCAAACGTATTATCTTGACTCAGGCACGTCACATGCCTGTGTTAGCCTTATTACATCCTGACCCAGTGAGCTTGATTGCAGGCTGGTCGGATGAGTTTAAAACCGCGTTTGTCAACGAATACGAGCAATATCAGAAGCAGTTTCCTGCCATTCGCGACATCCCTACCGTAGGGCGTCATACCGCTGAAAGCTTCTCTGTGGAACAAAGTCTTGCCCTTCGTCCCGATCTGGTTGTATTGACCGCTCGCTTTGCGGGACTTTTACCGAATCAGGATCCCAACGAATCAGCACTCATTCGCCGCTTTGAGGCCGCTGGCGTGCCTGTACTCATCGTGGACTTTTTTATGGATCCATTACAAAACACCGTACCCAGCCTAAAGGCTTTGGGGGCAGCCATCGGCGCAACGGAACGCACTCAAGCTTTTATCGATTTTTATCAAGAACAAATGCAAGCGGTACAACATCGGCTCCAAGATCTGGATGAGCAAGAGCGCCCCCCTGTTTTTATCCACGCACACGCTGGCAGTACCGATTGTTGTAACTCACCTGGCACCGGCACATTTAACGATATGGTGCGCTATGCCGGCGGTCATAATATTGGCGTCGATGTGCTTAAAACCCCGACAGGTAAACTTAATTACGAGTTTATTAACGCGCGCAACCCCCATGTATATGTAGCCACCGGAACGGGCGCAAAACGACGAGAACAAGCCGGTGGATTACTGATCGGCACGGCCATTGAGCCCGAACAAGCGCAAAAGAGCTTACAACGTGTTATCCAGAGCAATAAACTCCAGCATCTGCGTGCGGTACAACAACACAATGCACACGGGATTTGGCACGCGTTTAATGATTCCCCTTTGCATATGATTTTTATCCAAGCCTTAGCCAGCTGGATTCACCCACAACGTATGCAAGGCCTGTCTGCCCAACAAACCTTAGATTATGTCAATCAGCATTTTCTAACCGTGCCCATGCAAGGCACCTATATTGTGGACTTACCCGCGTCCGGATTATGATGCAACACCAGTTTTTTCAACTGCCTACTCCTTATGTAGCCACGGCTCCCCATACCGAACTATTGGCACAACCCTACCATATTCACCTATGGACCCCACCTTCCCAGCACGCCGTGCCTTTGTTGCTCTTACTGGATGGTGATTGGATCCATAACCATGTGCAGCAGTTTTTACAGCGTCAGCCCCGCCCACTTAATTATGCAATTGCTACGTTAGGATTTGGACTCGCACGCCCCGAGGCGCGCCAACGCCGCTCTTTTGAGTACACACCGATTCCACCTGCTCCCCACCCTGCCGTCGACCCACGTGTGCCCAACTGGTTAGCGGGGGGTGCGCCGGCCTTATTACACACTATCCAAACACGACTTTTGCCTCTTCTCAACCAACATGCGGTGATTCACCCACAACGCCTAGGCTTATTTGGGCATTCTTATGGGGGGCTCTTTGTGCTATGGGCGTTATTGCAGCAACCAGAGCTATTCCAACACTATATTTCCGCAAGCCCTTCGCTTTGGTGGTATCACCCGTTTATGCAACAACACGCCTCACACCTCCCACCGCTCAGCACACGCCTTCAGCTGGATCTGCTTATTGGTGAACAAGAACAATGGCGCCCTAAACCCGCCACCCCTGACGCCCCGCGTCCTGCGGGTATCCCCACATTGGGTTTTTTACAAGCCTTTTTACAACATTTACCTAGCTCAAGTCAGCTTAAGCAACAATTACGGCTCTATCCCGAGGCCGATCATGGCGCCATGCTAGGCTTAGCCACCGAGTTTGCGCTCACGGAGTTCATGGCATGAACTACTGGTTGCTCTTGGATCGTCAACAAGCCCCCGCTATGTCCGCCTTCATGCCCTATTTACATGAAAGCGAATTTAAGCACGCCCAACGTTTACGCTCTTTAGCGCTACAACAACGCTATATCATTGGGCGCGCCGTTGTGCGCCAACAGCTGGCTGTACAACTGCATTGCTCTCCACTCGATATCGAGCTCGCCTACAACCCTTACCAAAAACCCTTGGTCAAAAATCACGACCACTGTTTTTTTTCTATTAGTCATAGTCAGCAATACACTGCTGTGGCGTTCAGCTCAACGGTTATTGGGGTAGATATTGAACATATCGCGCCCACCATCGACCCAGCTTTACTTGATGTAGTGCTTACTACGCGTGAACGCCCTCATGTCCAAAGCGCTACTGACTTTTATGCTTATTGGTGTGCCAAAGAAGCCATACTCAAAGCCCATGGGACGGGTTTTCTTACCAACCCACTGCAACTGCATTTACATAACCATCAAGACTGGACTTTTCAAGCAGAGCTAGCCAATCAAAATTTTTATGCTCAGTGTGCTTTACCCGTTACGGGACTTATGAGCTGCGTGGCATCGCCTTTACCTCTACCAGACTTATCTCCACAAGGATGGGAGGTGTTGACTTTTTCTCTACCTAAAGTGATACACTAATATAATTAATAATCATTCTCATTATCATGACCAGTCACATTCCACTTCAACAAATTTGGCCTACTGAGTTCGTTCAAAAGTACACCCAAGCCGGATACTGGGAAGGTCAGTGCTTTGGGGACCTATTAGCACAACGGGCACAAGACTATGCCGACCAGCTGGCGGTGATTGGCCCGCAAGAACAATGGAGCTATGCTCAGCTAAATCAAAAGGCTTCTCTAGTCGCCGCCGGCTTACAGCAGCTTGGGCTCAAACAAGGCGCACGGGTTTTGGTGCAGCTGCCCAACATCCCTGAATTCATCAGTGTAGTTTTTGGCTTATTTCGGGCCGGTATGATTCCTATTTATGCTCTGCCCGCTCACCGCATCACTGAACTCGCGCATTTTGCTGATCAAGCCCCTGCCGACGCCTATATCGGCGTGGATCATTTTGATGGGTTTGATTACGTACAACAGGCTCAAACGCTGCACAGCCGCTGCCCCCAATTACAACATGTCATTCTCGTTGGCGAGGCCGGCCCTTTTATATCGTTAGAGCAGCTCATGCACCAAGGTCAAGGTATCACCGTCCCCGATAATGTCTCGCATGCGACCGATGTCGCCTTTTTACAGATTTCTGGCGGTAGCACGGGCTTATCCAAGCTTATCCCACGCACTCACAATGACTACATCTACACCCTGCGTGAAAGCGCACGCATTTGTGGTGTTAACGCCCAATCCCGATTTTTAGCTGCTTTGCCTATTGCACATAATTTTCCGATGAGCTCACCGGGGTTTTTAGGTACGTTATATGCAGGAGGTTGTGTGGTGCTTAGCTCAACCCCCGAACCCGAGGCCTGCTTTGCCCTGATTGAAAAACACCGGGTCAGTTTTACTAGCTTGGTACCACCACTATTATTGATGTGGCTTGAATACGCCCCCCATAGCCGCTATGACATCTCATCGCTGCAAACCATACAGGTTGGGGGAGCAAAACTCATCCCCGAGGTCGCAAAACGCGTCACCCCTACGCTGGGTGTGCAACTACAACAGGTTTTTGGGATGGCAGAGGGGCTGGTGAACTACACCCGCTTGCACGATGATGCGTATCTGGTTACTCATACTCAGGGTCGCCCCATTAGCCCAGATGATGAAATTCGTATTGTGGATGACAACGATCAGCCTGTTGCTCCTGGACAAGCTGGCCATTTGCTTACGCGCGGGCCCTATACCATTCGGGCTTATCACAACAACCCAAGCGCAAATGCACGCTCCTTTACTGCCGATGGTTTTTATCGTACCGGCGATATTGTGCAGCTTACCGAGCAAGGGTATTTAATTGTCCAAGGGCGTGCCAATGACCATATCAATCGCGCTGGGGAAAAAATCTCTGCCGAAGAAATCGAAGACCATCTATTAGCTCATCCGGCTGTTTTTGATGCGGCCGTTGTTTCTGTGCCTGATGACTACCTGGGCGAGCGTAGCTGTGCTTTTATTATCCCAAAAAGCGACCACGCTAAACCACGTGCCCTTGATATCAAACGCTGGATTCGTCAACGTGGTCTTGCTGATTTTAAAGTTCCGGACCAAGTCATTTTTGTAGATAAATTCGATATTACGGCGGCGGGAAAAATTAGCCGTAAACAACTACGTGCCCAACTTAGCCAACTGTTACAAAATTACCATGACTGATCAACACACTGTATTACCTATCACTATAGAAACCATGCGCGCCGATGTGGCTGCCATGCTCCACGAAGATCCAACCGAAATTCTCGATGACGATAACCTGATGGAATGGGGGCTCGATTCAATGCGTGCTATGAGCCTAGCCGCTCGTTGGCGCAAAGCCGGCGCTCAAATTGAGTTTGCCGATATGGCCGCCGAACCCACCTTGGCTCACTGGTGGGATGTCATTAATCGTCATCACATTTAAATCGTTGTCAGTGTATGTCTTCTTGTTTTGCTCTTAGTTCTGCTCAGCAAGGTCTTTGGTACGCTCAGCACCTTGATCCGAGCAATCCGATTTTTAATACCGCGCACTATGCCGATATTCAATCACCTTTAGACGTCTCGTTATTCACACAAGCCGTCAACCGCGTCCTAGAACAAGCGGATGTATTGCGCTTACGCCTTTGCATTCAAGATGACATGGCCCAACAATGTTTTGATGGTCCCCAACCGGTCTTAGAGGTCCATACCGCTTGCTCCACCACTGAAGAAGCCTTAGCCCACATGCGTGCAGACCAGCAACAAGCTCTTGATTTGCGTTACGACAGTGTCTCACGCTTTATTTTGTTTGTACTCAACACCCATCATTTTATTTTTTATATGCGTGTTCATCACTTAGCCGCCGACGGCTATGCCATGAACCTACTGGAAACACGCATCCTACAACATTACTTAGCGCTCACCGAAGGTAAACCCTGCCCCGCCCCCCTGAGCTCTATCCATCACGTTTTAGCCGATGATCAACGCTATTTACACAGCCCAAAATATCAAAAAGATCGTGATTTTTGGTTAGAACAGCTTCAGCCTGATCTGGATGTAGCGAGCTTAGCATCCACTACCGCACTGAGTGCGCATACGTTTTTAGCTCATCATCAACCAGTCAGCACACAATGGAGCCAAAAACTGCTCCAGTTTTGTGCTACCCACCAATACCCATGGCCAGACGTGCTAACTCTGCTTAGCGCTGTATATATTGCACGCCATACGGGTCAATACGATTCAGTCTTTGGGGTTCCCTACATGGGACGCATGGGTAACCAAAGCGCGCTTGCTATCGCCACCGTAATGAATGTAGCCCCTTTGCCGCTACAAATTGACGAGCAGTTATCTGTTCCCGACTTTTTACACCAAGGCATGAAAGCGCTGATGCGTACACGTCGTCATGGCCGCTACCGCAGTGAGCAATTACGCCGAGACTTAGGTCTGCTCGGTGAAATGCGTCGCCTACATGGTCCACTGATCAATATCTTGCCTTTTGACACGCCCTACGATCAGACTCCGCTGCATGCAACTTCACATGTGTTGTGCGCTGGTCCAGTCGAAGACCTTAATATTACATTTAGGGCCGGTACGCAGGCGCAAGGCATGCGTTTAGAAATCGAGGCCAACCCCAAACTCTATTCACTGGACATGCTGCAAGCGCACGGTGATCGCTTACTCACCTTTATCGAAAAAGCCTGGGATGCCCCTACTCTACAAGCCATCCCAACCCTGACCCCAAGCGAACAACATTATTATGTGCATACGCTCAACCACACTGAACACCCTGTTCCGGTAACCACGCTCAATGCACTGATCGCAGACACGGTATCCCTGCATGCTCAGCAAACCGCCCTAAGCGATGACAACCATTCCTATACCTATACCCAATATCAACAACGGGTAGAAGCACTTTGTCTGCAACTCTATCAAGCGGGGGTGCGCCGAGGCGATATTGTGGCTGTGGGCATGACACGCCGTGCGGAGCGGGTTTTATTGCTGCATGCTATCCTGCGTGCGGGTGCCGCGTACTTACCTCTGGATCTTAGCCAGCCCCCAGCACGCTTAATCAATGTCTTGCAACAGGCTCAGCCCGTCCTTTGTATTAGCGATACGACCATTGCTTCTGCTGACCCACTACCCTGCCCCACGTTGCCTATAGATGCTTTGCCCTCGGCCGCACCGCACCTTAGTTTTCAGCAGATAGAGAGCGCACACGCCACGGACGCAGCCTATGTACTATTTACTTCCGGTTCTACTGGTGACCCCAAAGGCGTGGTTGTCTCCCACCAAGCCATTGTGAATCGTCTACTATGGATGCGTGAACACTATGCTATCCAAGCAGGCACTCGCTTTATACAAAAGACCCCTTATACCTTTGATGTGTCTTTATGGGAATTGTTTTTACCCTTTATCAGTGGTGCCCATTTATACGTAGCGCCCCCCGAAGCGCATAAAGACCCCCAGCAACTGGCGCAACTGATTTGCCAGCACCATATTGAGGTCATTCACTTTGTGCCCTCTATGCTCGCTGCGTTTTTAGCCGATGCAAGCAGTCAGGGGCTAAGTATTCCTTTGGTTTTTTGCAGTGGCGAGGCCTTACCCGCTTATTTACGTGATCGCTTTTACACTCGCATCCAAGGCCAACTGCATAACCTATATGGTCCAACCGAAGCGGCGGTCGATGTCAGCTACTGGCATGCCAGCGCACAGGATCAAAGCGATCCTATCCCCATTGGTTTTCCGGTATGGAATACCGCCTTATATATTTTAGATGAACAACTACGACCCGTTCCTGCGGGTGTCAGCGGCGATCTGTATATCGGTGGTGTGCAACTGGCCGACGGCTATTTAGGGCGCCCCGATTTAACCGCCGCGAGCTTTATCCCCCATCCTTTTGCCACAGGACGTATTTATCGTACGGGTGATAAGGCACGCTGGCGCACCGATGGGGCCGTAGAATATCTCGGGCGTGCGGATTTTCAAGTCAAATTACGCGGTTTACGTATTGAGCTAGAGGAAATTGAACAGATCTTACAGCAGCACCCTGCCGTACAACACAGCGTCGCTCTGGTGCGCGAGGACCAACCTGGTCAACAATTGCTCGTGGCCTATGTGGTATTAACCACCCCAACCAACCCCGAAGACCTGCTTGAGCAGTGTCGCCAATACTTACCTGACTATATGGTGCCAAACCACCTCGTCATTCTGGATACCTTGCCCTTGAATCGCAGCGGTAAACTGGATCGCAAAGCGCTACCGGCTCCGGCACGACAAAATCAGGCGGGCACCCTGCCTACCACCGCTACGCAGCAACAGATCGCGACCTTATTTCAACAAGTACTACAGCTGCAACACCCTGTGTACATTGAAAATAATTTTTTCCGCCTTGGCGGACACTCTTTATTAGCGGCGCAACTGATTGCCCAGTTACGTCAATCCTATCCCGAGCTTAATTTAGGGGCGATTTTTGCTCATCCCTGTGTGGCGCAATTAGCCCATTATTTAGACCACGAGCTAGCCACCCGCACACATAGTGCTGGCTTTGAGCCGGTGTTGGCCTTACACCAAGGGGAGACACAGCGCCCAGCGCTATTTTGTATCCACCCAGCAGGAGGGCTCAGCTGGTGCTACGGAGCACTGGCACGCGCCGACTTAGATCAACGCTCGGTTTATGGGCTGCAAGCGGATACGTTCCATAATGAGTCTACCTCTCAAACTCATTTGAATACGATGGCACAACGCTATGCCGACCGTATTCAAGCCTTGCAACCCTCTGGCCCATATCACCTTTTAGGCTGGTCTGTAGGTGGTATTCTTGCCCACGCCGTGGGCGTCACGCTCCAACGTCGCGGGGAACGCCTTGGTCTGATTTGTTTATTAGACGCTTACCCAAGCTCCGCATGGCGCGCCCAACCATTACCGGCCGCCAATGCTATCTACAAAGCCTTATTACATATTGCTGGCTTTGATCCTAATGAGCTGCCCCATGTTGCCTTAACGCGTCAAAGCGTTATTGATTTTCTGCGCCAACAAAATCACCCTCTTGGTGCCTTAGATGACACACAACTCAATGGTGTCTTTGAGGCGGTGGCCCTAAATAATGCCGCCGTACGGGAACATCAGGAACAAAAGCTACATGCCAAGGTGCTGTATATCCAAGCGGGCTTAGATCACAAAGACACCGATTTAAACCCGGCTATGTGGCAACCATGGGTGGAACAACTTCATGTTCACACCCTGCCTTTTCTACATGCACACCTGACAGGCCCCGAAGCCTCAGCTCAAATCGCACCACTGCTCAAGCATGCTTTACAGCAGTCAGAAACACACCCTACCTTATCTATGGAATCATGAGTCGTTTTTTATTAGATATCAGTCCCTTACGTCAAAGCCGTGCTTTTCGTTACGCTTACGCCGCCCGTACAGCCACCGTGTTAGTCACTGGCATGCTCATGGTGGCCGCCAGTATTCAGCTGTTCGAAATGACGGGATCCAGTATTGCAGTCGCCGGACTCAATGCGTCCATGGCAATCCCTATGGTTTTGGCTCTGATGGTTGGGGGCGTGCTTTCGGATCGCATGGACCGACGCAAGCTGATGCTGTATTCACGCAGTGTGTATGTGTTTAGCGTGAGCCTGTTTTTAATTAATGCCCTCTTACCCAGCCCCACCATTTGGCTTATTTATCTTGCCGCCACCATTGGTGGTGCCGCCGGCGGTATTAGTGTGCCTGCCATGATGTCTGCAACACCGGCCTTGGTCGGTCGCGAACACTTGGCTGCCGCCGCTGCTCTTTCAGGGTTATCCATGCAGATTGGTGGCGTGATCGGCCCATCACTTGCGGGTTTGATTATCGCGGGGCCGGGCTTAATTTTTTGTTATGTAATTGTGTTGGCTGCCGTCCTCACCACCCCTTTTTTCTTAAAACAATTACCCGCTTTACCCCCTAAAGGGACACAGCCACAACAACCCGCCATATTCCATGCCTTTATCGAAGGTTTTACCTATATGGCTAAACAACCCCTTTTGCGCTCTTTACTGCTTATTGACCTGACGGCGGTGGTGCTGGCTACCCCTTTGGCCTTGCTTCCTGAGTGGGGAACACAGGTTTTACAACTAGGCCCCGAAGCTACTGGGCTTCTGTATTCTGCCCCAGCGGTGGGCGCTACCCTAATGGCATTAAGCTCTGGCTGGACCAAAACCGTAAAACATCCTGGACGCTTTATTATCGCGGCTGTGATGCTTTGGGGTGCCGCTGTGTTTGCCCTTTCCCAGTGGGTCTGGTTGCCTTGGTCTTTGCTTTGCCTTGCCTGCATGGGTGCAGCCGACACCGTCTCTAAAATCTTGCGTATGGCACTTGTACAAAAACACACACCAGATCACCTGCTAGGCCGTATGTCGAGTCTCTGGATGACCCAGTCGGCATTAGGCACGGCGGTAGGCAATATGCAAATGGGTGTGGTTTCACGTTGGTTCAATCCGACTACGGCTTTTTTCATTGGTGGGGGTGCCTGTTTTCTACTGAGCAGCGCCTTTGCTTGGCGTAATCGCAGCTTAAAACACATCGAAAACTAATCCATGTTAACTCAATCCTGTACTTACTCTCTTTTTAGCGAACTATAGAAATGCAAATCAATCTTATTACTAAAAACAACACGTGGAAGCGTTTTGCGCTAAGCACAGCGGCCCTCCTTTTAAGCACCCAACTGTTTGCACAAAACGCTGTGTTTGACCAGCCTGACACTGATTTTAATGCCATGCTCGGTGTCAGCGGCGTGGTGCACCCAGGCGATAAAGCAGAAGTATGGGGGCGTGGATTTAAACCCGGCCAAGAAGTACAGCTTATGCGTAATGGCCAAGTCCTAACCGGAAACCAGCCAGTGGTTGCCGACGATCAGGGGCAAATTCGTGTGGAAATCCATATCCCCCACGATGCGGCGCTAGGCTTACACCCCATCGTTACACAAGTGGCTAAACCATCGGCGGCTACGGTTTTTGATCTAAAAGTCTCGCCCAAAATTGAGGCCACCGGTGAGGACAAGTTCACCCTGACCCAAGCCCCCGTCACCGCAGGTTTATATCAAGTGGCCTACAGCGCTAAAAACGATGTGCTCTTTGTGACATCTGCCGTAGGACGCCCGCCCGTTAAACAATCTCAGCTTAGCAAGGTCGATCCAAAACAACTCAAAATAACACAACATATCACGCCCGCTGCGGACCCTGCACGTGAGGGGCAAGTCATGGCCGTCTATGGGGTAACGGTTGACGACAAGCAAAACACCGTATGGGTGACTAATACTCGGGCTGGCACTGTCGCTGTCTATAGTCAGGATGATCTCAAACTGCTTAAACAGTTTGAACATGGTAGCGCGCCTCATGCTCGCGATGTAGTTGTGGACGAAACGCAGCAAAAAGCGTTTGTGTCTTCGCCCACCTCTAACCAACTCTATGTTTTTGATAGCAAAGCGCTCAAAGCACTTGATCCCATTACGATTCCTTCTAAGACCCGTCAAAATTTTGCGGCGATGAGCTTAGCTTACGATGCCAAGCAGCAACGCTTATACACCGTTAGCCGCAGCACAAACGAGCTCGCTGTCATAAACACCAAAACCAATACTGTAGAAACCGTTGTGGCGCTTGCTGGTATTAAAAATGCCTCTGGGATTGCCATCGCCCCCGAACACCAACGCGCTTTTGTGACCGGACAATCTACCGATAACGTAGTCATTGTCGATCTAAAAGACAACAGCATTTTGCACAACACACCTGTGGGCGCAGGCGCACTGAATGTCGCTTGGGATGAGGCTTCTCAGCTTGCCTATGTCGCCGTTCGTGGTGCAGATGCCGTCACTGTGATCAACATTAACGGCGAGCTGGTTGCACACCTACCCATTGGCAGTTTCCCCAACCACATCACCACAGATCAAAAAGGCCATGTATATGTGGTGAATAAAGCGCGCGGTCAAGAGGATAACAGCGCTGATCAAATAACACGGATTCAACCTAAATAATTTTTAAAAAGGGGCTAGGTGTACACCTAGCCTATTTGCTATGAATGTGTTGCAGATGTACGAACCACACAGTGCCTTATTTGCGAGCCCCATGGGCACCTTATTAACTTACGGTAGCAAAAAACGGCAGTTTTTTACTAATGCCTCTGGGCTGCTCGCCCAACAAGCGCGGCAACTACTGCGGGCACACCCTGAGGTCGAGTACATGGTGGGTTTGCTGCCCTTTAATACTAACCAGCCCGCCCAGCTGCTTATCCCCGAGCAGGCCCATTACACTAAAGGCTATTCCTATGCAAAAAACACCACTTACGCCTCCACCGCCATCCAGCATATCCAAGCCCGCCCAACCGCCGCTGTCTTTGAAAAACAGGTTGAGCAGGCTCTGGCCGCATTACAGCAAACCCCGCCATTACAAAAATTGGTCATGGCTCGACACTTGGATTTGCAGCTCTCGCAGGCCTTAGATCGTACAGCGCTTTTAGATGCCCTGTGGCAAAAAAATCCAAAGGGTTATACCTATGCCATTCCTTTAGACAACAGTACTGACCCAGCTACCTTTTTGGGAGCCAGCCCAGAACTGCTGCTACGCAAGCAGGCAAACCGTGTTTATCTGAATCCCTTAGCAGGTACCGCTCTGCGCGACTTAGCAGACCCAGAACAAGACCAACGCATTGCCCAGCAGCTTCAAGCTTCTGCCAAAGACCGGCATGAGCATGCCATTGTTATTGAAAATATTCTAGAAGCCCTAAGTCCTTTTTGTGATCACTTAACGGCCGCAGCAACACCTAGCTTGGTGTCTACAGCAACACTGTGGCATTTATCTACAGAAATTCATGGCGAACTCAAATCACCGTATGCAGATGCGTTGACTCTGGCTTTGGCTGTGCATCCCACCCCCGCCGTATGTGGTCACCCCACCTTATTGGCACGCGATCTTATCGAAAGCATCGAGTCTGAGCACCGTGGCTTTTTTGCAGGAGCAGTCGGCTGGATGAATCAGGCGGGTGATGGCGAATGGGCGGTTGCCATTCGTTGTGCGCACTATCAAAACCAACAATTACGTCTTTCTGCAGGAGCAGGCATCGTGATTGGCTCTGACGCACAAGCCGAACGCATCGAAACAGGGAACAAGTTACGCACTATGCTCAATGCGTTACAGATCCCTGACGAACAAATTCAACAAGGAATTACCCAATGACAGAAAAAACCATTGCCGCTATCCCTAGCTACCCCATGCCCAACAGCACACGCCCCAATCGCGTGAATTGGACCATACAACCACAGCGGGCCGCCTTATTAATCCATGATATGCAGTATTATTTTTTAAAGAAATACAATATGGATCAGGCGCCTATTCCTGAGCTAATCAAAAACACGCAGGCCTTATATCAGGCATGCAAACAAGCAGGCATTCCCGTTTTCTATACCGCTCAACCCAAAGATCAAGACCCTAAAGACCGCGCGCTTTTAAATGATTTTTGGGGCTCGGGTGTAACGGCCCCCCACTTTCAAGCAGAGCAACCTATTATCGATGCGCTACGTCCAGCCGCTGACGATATCCTATTAACCAAATGGCGTTACAGTGCGTTTGTGCGGTCTGATTTTCAAGCGCAACTCGCTCAACGAGGGCGTGACCAACTCATCATTACCGGCATCTATGCCCATATTGGCTGCCTGACCACAGCACTCGATGCGTTTATGCGAGACATTCAGCCTTTTTTTATTTTGGATGCAACCGCTGACTTTAGTGCGACCGAACATCAAATGGCTATTGACCATGTTTCACAGCGCTGCGGTGTCAGCCTGGATACCGCCACGGCACTAGTTCAAATCCAGGAGTAAAACATGAGCGCTATTCAAAAAACCATTTTAATCACCGGAGCGGGAAGCGGTATTGGTGCAGAAATTTGTGCGCAGCTGCTCGCTCAGCAACACACGGTATGGGCCGTTGATAAAAATACATCCGCGTTAGCATCGTTACAGCAACAATACCCAAACCAGCTCTATTGTCAGGATTTAGATATACGTGATGCCCCAGCCGTGCAACGCTTTTTAGCGGATTTGCTTGCCCAGCAAACCATCGATACGTTGATCTGCGCGGCCGGCGTATTGCAGATGGGATATGGACATACGCTGAGCTTAGCCCAGTGGCAAGACGTGTTCGCCGTCAATACTCAAGGCGTTTTTTTATTTTGTCAGCCGGTTGCCGCGCGAATGCGCTCGCGTCAACAAGGCGCTATTGTCATTATTAGCTCAAATGCCGCCACCACCCCCCGCATCAATATGGGGGCTTATGCCGCCTCTAAAGCGGCGACCACTCAGTTTGCTAAATGCTTAGGGCTAGAACTAGCGCCTTTGGGAATACGGGTCAATATTGTTTCACCAGGGTCAACCGATACCCCCATGCAACAAGCCATGTGGCAACAAGGCAGCAGCCAACAAACCGTTATCGCTGGGAATGCGAAAGATTTTCGTTTAGGCATACCGTTACAAAAAATCGCCACACCAAAAGATATCGCACAAGGCGTGCTTTTTTTATTAAGCGATGCCGCCGCCCACATTACGTTACATGATCTACGTATCGATGGTGGTGCTACTTTAGATAGTTAATCATATGGTAGCACCGACCATTCCCTGAGTTATTTACGCCTCGGCTATAACTGAAAGACTTATTTTTCTAAATTTTTAGCTGCGTCTGCTAGTCGAGCTTTTAGCTGATCCGCAGGCAACCAGCCATTCGCACGAGAACCATCCTCAAAGAAAATCGCTGGTGTGCCTTGTACCCCTAGTTTCATACCAAACTCTAGGATTGCATCAATGGGTGTATCGCAAGTTTTTTCTGCTGGTTTTTTATTGTCTTTCATCCAAGCAGACCACGTTGCCGCCCGATCATCGGCACACCATACATGCTCAGATTTTGTACGCGAATCTGGGGTTAATATAGGAAATAAAAACGAGTACACAGTAATGTTATCGATTTCGTCTAAAGTTTGATGGAGACGTTTGCAATAAATACAGTTCGGGTCCTCAAACACAGCGATTTTTTGACTACCATCACCTTTGACCATTTTAATGGCATTATCTAAAGGCAACTGGGCAAAGTCGACTCGATTGAGCTCCTCGATACGCTGAGCAGTTAAGTCGGTACGGGTTTTTACATCCACCAATGAGCCTTGCAACACAAAATCTACATTCGGATTCGTGTAAAGCACATCATTACCCAAACGTAGTTCTAAAATATCTTGGAATGGAGTGGGCGAAACCTCGTCAATCACAATGCCATTGAACTCGGTCTCAAAGCGTTTTTTGGCCTGCTCTAATACCGCCGCAGATACCGTTGCCGACTGAGATTGTGCCCAGACATTCCCCCCCACCATTCCCACAGCACACGCAACCGTCGCTGCGACAAAACGCAATTTCATTCTGACTCCTGCTTTGTTTTTGCCTGTATTAGGCCGTTAAATCATTAAAATTAAAATAGTCCAGAGGTTTTACCCGCCGCTCCCGCGATTAAATGACGCTTAACAAAAGGAAGCTTATCAACTATGTTCATACCCACATTGCGTATTAACGCCGCGGGCGCCCCCGGCAAAGCAAAGAGCTGATGTAATCCATGTGTTACCCAACGCATGGCTAGAATCGGCTCGGAGCGTACGCGTCGGTAACGCTCTAATACACGTAGCTCCCCTACGGACTGATAAGAGGGTTTGTCTACTAAAACACGAATAAGTTCCTCGACATCAGCTAAACCTAAATTTAGCCCTTGCCCTGCCAAAGGATGCACCCGATGAGCCGCATCCCCAACCAAAGCCACTTTAGGTGCAATCATGTCGCTACGCTCTAAGGTGAGAGGAAAAGCAAACGGCTGGCTACGCAACGATAATGTGCCCAACCGGTACTGACTCAACGCACTGATATAAGACTGTATATGCTGAGCTTGAGCGGCCTCGTCCATTGCCATAAAAGCATCCGCTTGATCTTGTTTTACGGACCACACCATAGATACTTGTGGACCTTGATCGGTATCAGGCATGGGTAACAAAGCCAATACCGCATCCCCAGTGAACCACTGATACGCCACATGCTGATGAGGCAGACTAGCATCCAAATGCGCCACCACACCACTATAACCATAAGGTTTACAGTCATGGTTAATATGCGCAGCCGCCCGAACCTGCGAGCGCGCTCCATCCGCGCCAATAATAAGATCAGCGGGCAATTCAGCACCTGAAGCAGTCACCACCCCTTTAGGGCTCAGACGTACAAACAGGTCTGTTTTCCATGGTACGTTATAGACCTGCAGCGCCTGATGTAACACGCGCTCCATTTCGCCGGATTCTACAATCCATGTCAAATCAGACTGCGCGTTTTGCCATGCATCCAGCTGCATAAAACCATCACCGTCGCCATATAGCTCCATCCCTTCGACGGCGGTGATGCGCTCTGCTCGCATCAGGCTCCATACCCCCAGTCGCTCTAAAAAAGCACGACTGGTCGCTGATAGTGCATAGACGCGCGGATGATATTGATGAGAAGCTAAACCCCAAGGAGTATAAGCAGGTGCTAATAACTGCACCGCAAAATTGGCTTTTTTTAAACCCAGAGCGGTAGCCATACCGGCAATCCCGCCCCCGCAAACAAGAATGGATTGTTGTGTCATCGTGCACTTGGAGCGCCAGCCTGTTTAGGCCATAACACCCACATTTCTCCGGTTTGTTTCATTTTGCCAGCCTGTGCACCAGCTTGATCGCCCGTGCCCCAATAAAAATCCGTGCGCGCCGCCCCTTTAATCGCCGCCCCCGTATCTTGGGCAAAAACCAGTTTACGTAATGGCTGCTGTGTACCTGGGTAGGTGGTCGCCAAATACACCGGTGCACCTAAAGGCACAAAGGTTGGATCCACCGCTACAGCTCGCTCCGCAATCAAAGGAATACCGTAAGCGCCTTTAGGGCCTAATAATGGATCAGTAATGGTTTCCTCATTGAAAAATACCATGGCCTTATTCACATTGAGCATCTCGTGCACCCGATGTGGATTCTCTTTTGCCCATTTTTTTATATTTTGCATCGAGGTTTGTGCCAACGGGAGCTCCCCTTGGTCGGCGAGCCACTTACCAATAGAACTATAGGGGTGCCCATTGTGGTCGCCATAAGCCAAACGCACTGCGGCGCCTGTATCCAGCACCGCCCGCCCGGACCCTTGGATTTGTAAGAAAAACGCCTCGACCGGATCATCGGCCCACACTAATACTTTTGGTTGACGAGCTGGGTTAGCGGTAATTTCCCCGCGGGTGTCATAAGGAACGACGCGGTTACCATCTACGATTTTGCCACGTATACGCTTGCCAGCTAACTCTGGATATAAACCACCCAAGTCGATGGTTAATAAATCATTAGGAACCGCATAGAGCGGCCATTGATAAGGCCCGTGCTGACGTTTTGAAGCGCGAATTAATGGTTCGTAATAGCCCGTCACTGTATTTTTTGCGATCTTCCCGTTAGCATCGAGTAAACGCCAAGGTTGTAAATGCGTTTCTAAAAACTGTCGTATACGTTGGGTATCATTGCTATCAGGGCTAATACCACTGTTGTGCGCCGCCAAACAAACTGGCTGCCACGCTCTAGGCGCTGCACGCGCGGGCATGGCCAACGAGCCACTGACTGGCCGCATCAACCCTTTACAGTTATTGATAAAGCCTTTCCAAACGTGCTGCAAGTCGTCATTTGCCCAGCCCGGTAACGCCCCCCACTGCACCGCCTGGTATTTGCCCACCAAAGGGCGTACTGGGGTTTCTGGCAGTTGGGTTAAATCAGGCACCTGTAAAGGTTGAGTCGCAATATCAGTTTTGGGAGCGTGTGCACCCCCTAGCCCCACAGGTCGAGTTGAGTCTGAGGTCGTAGTAGAGCAAGCAGAAAGCAGTACCGCGATCAAACCTAAACTAAAATTTCTTAATGCTGTCATCGTTATCTCAGATTAATGCAAGGTTCGAGGCATCGCCAACACAAATTCAGCAATCGGCACGTCAAAAGGCACCCCGTTTTCCCCCACAAAGTGAAATGCACCTTTCATAGTGCCAAGTGGCGTGGGCAAAGGACAAGCGCTGGTGTATTCAAAAGCATCACCAGGAGCAATCAAAGGCTGTTTACCAATCACTCCTAAGCCTCGCACCTCTTGTACGCGCTGCTGAGCGTCCGTGATGACCCAATGACGACTGATCAGTTGTGCGGCTTGTGTGCCATTATTACGTATTTGCACATGATAAGCGAACAAAAAACGTTGCTGGCTGGGCTCAGACTGATCAGGCAGATAGTGGGGGGTAACAGTGACTACAATATCGTCAGGCTGCATAGAAATAAGCTCGCTCCATGTCTAATTGCTGTTTACAATGCATGATATGTATTACACCACAGCAGAGTGAAATTCTCATCGTCTGTGCCCATTGTACCTTTGATTTTTATCACCCTATCACTATGTCTCACATACAACCAGCTATTATTGCCCCCAGTATTCTCGCTGCCGATTTTGCTCGTCTGGGCGACGAAGTACGTCAGGTAATTGCCGCGGGCGCTGATTGGATTCATTTTGACGTGATGGACAACCATTACGTGCCTAACCTGAGCTTTGGCCCCATGGTCTGTGCGGCGATCCGTCCTTATACGGATGCGCCTATTGATGTCCATCTCATGGTAGAGCCTGTGGATAGTCTGATCGCGCCATTTGCAAAGGCTGGAGCGAATCTAATCAGCTTTCACCCCGAAGCTTCACGTCACCCTGATCGCACGCTTGCGCTGATCCGTGATCACGGCTGTAAGGCCGGACTGGTTTTTAACCCTGGTACACCTCTTCATTATTTGGACTACCTCATGGATAAAGTCGACCTGATCCTGCTTATGTCAGTCAATCCTGGCTTTGGGGGGCAGTCGTTTATACCAACCACCTTAGATAAAATTCGCCATGCCCGTGTTCGCATTGATCAATGGGTCGATCAAGGGGGGCAACCAATCCGTTTACAAGTCGACGGTGGAGTCACAACGCAAAATATCCGCGCTATTCGTCAGGCCGGCGCAGATGCTTTTGTAGCGGGGTCAGCGATTTTTGGCAAACAAAACTACGCTGAACAAATTACTGCTATGCGTCAGGAAATCACTTACGCTGATAGCATGTCGGCTTAGATCAGCCAGTCACGCGTCTCACAAATCATCACTGGCTCGCTGACCTGACTCATGCGTCTATTATCGAAGCTAAAAATTAGCAAGGTACACTATTAGCTATTCATTCATCTCTCAGGAGTTTGTTCATGCGTTATCGTGCTGTGCTATTTGATTTAGATGGCACATTAGTTGACTCTATCCCTGATATTGCCCAAGCCGTCAATCACATGCTCGAAGAAATGGGGCACCCTACACTCAGCCCTCAAAAAATCAGTACTTTTTTGGGCAAAGGAATGGATCACTTGATCTGGCTAGCGTTAAATGAACTGACCGACGCCCCCGCCCCTGCTCCCGAAGACTACCAAAAAGGCCGAGAGCTGTTTGCTAAGCACTATGATCTTCAACTCCAACAGCCAAGCTCTACCTTATTTGATGGTGTTAAAGAGGGACTGGACGCTTTTCAAGCAGCGGGTTGCCAGCTTGCCATCGTGACCAATAAGCCTATCGAGTTTGTCCCAGCTTTAATTCAACATGTGGGTATTGATCATTACTTTACCTGTCTGGTTGGTGGCAACACATGTGAAGAAAAAAAACCACATCCTATGCCTTTCCTTTATGCGTGCGAAAAACTCGGCGTAACTCCGGCAGAGGCCTTAGTTATTGGGGATTCCAGCAATGACAGCATCGCCGCACGTGAGGCTGGCATTGATGTACTGATCGTGCCCTACGGCTATAACGAGGGCGAAAGTGTGCAAAATCTCGATTGTGATGGTATAGTTTCCAATATCAGTGAAGCTGCTCAATGGGCGGCTCAACCTAAAGGACATTAATACCTATGCAACTGAACCGTAACTCTTACTCCATCTATGGCGCCTATTGGCGCTGGTGGCGTTTGGGTTCCGGGTCAGCTGTATTCTCGCCCGTGTTGATCATGCACTAATAGCGGTACTTTTGCACAACACGCGCCCTAAAAAGCCCGGAACTCGTTTAGAGCCGGGCTTTTTTGTATGCATAGCTCGGCTCTTGGTAACGTTTAACCACCTCAGTAGGCCTTAGCTATGACAGAAATCGAATTTAAAGCACTCGCTGCCCAAGGTTTTAACCGCATTCCCTTAATTATTGAAACCTATGCCGACTTAGACACTCCGCTTTCTATTTACCTAAAACTCGCTCATAACAGCAGCGAACATGGTGCCAATAGTTGCTTGATGGAGTCAGTAATTGGAGGAGAGCAATTCGGGCGTTACTCTTTTATCGGGCTTCCCGCTAAAACCGTGATTCGTGCCACTGGCACCACCACCGAAGTCCTTCACGCTGGTCAGGTAGTAGAAACGGTGGAAGGCAACCCCCTCGATTTTATTGAACAATATCAACAACGCTTTAAGGTGGCCTTACGTCCAGGAATGCCACGTTTTTGCGGTGGGCTAGCAGGCTATTTTGGCTATGATACTGTCCGCCACATCGAGCCTTCTTTAGGGGTCAACACCAAGCCCTTTCCCGACGGTCAAACGGGTACGCCCGATATCATGCTGATGCATATCGACGAGCTCGTCATCGTGGATAATTTGGCTGGGCGCACGTACTTAATTGTGTACGCTGACCCAAATGAACCCGAAAGCTACACCAAAGCCCGCCGTCGTCTACGCGATTTACGCGAAAAGCTGCGTCATCCGGTCACTATCCCTTATGCCTACGCCAGCATGGAGACCTTTGAGCAGCGCAATTTCAAAAAAGCGGATTATTTAGCGGCGGTTGCCCAGGCAAAACAATACATTACAGATGGCGAAGTCATGCAAGTACAAATTGGGCAAGTCATCACCAAGCCTTTTCGTGATGCGCCACTTTCTTTATACCGCGCTCTTCGCTCGCTTAACCCTTCACCTTACATGTATTTCTGGAATTTTGATGATTTTCAGGTGGTGGGGTCTTCCCCGGAAATTCTCGTGCGCCGCGAGCAAGTGGTAGAGCAAGGCCAAGAAAAACAATATGTCACTATCCGCCCACTCGCCGGTACCCGTAAACGGGGTGCTACCCCAGAAGAAGACGCACAGCTTGCCGCTGAACTGCAAGCGGATCCCAAAGAGCGCGCCGAACACGTCATGCTCATTGATTTAGCACGTAATGACATTGGACGTATTGCTAAACCTGGCACTGTTGAGGTCAGCGATACGATGAGTATCGAGCGTTATTCCCATGTTCAACACTTGGTTTCGAATGTACGTGGTGAGCTTAAAGACGATATGAGCAATATGGATGTACTCAAAGCCAGTTTCCCCGCTGGTACCTTAACCGGAGCACCTAAAGTACGCGCTATGCAGATCATTGATGAGCTTGAGCCTGTGCGTCGCGGTATCTATGGGGGAGCAGCGGGTTACCTTAGCTACACCGGTGAAATGGATTTAGCCATTGCGATTCGCACAGGTGTTATCCAAGACGGTATGTTACATGTACAAGCCGCCGCCGGCATCGTGGCGGACTCGAATCCTGAAGCCGAATGGCAAGAAACGGAAGCCAAAGCCCGCGCGCTATTACGCGCTGCCGAACAAGTGCAGTTTGGCTTAGACGAACCCATTTAAGGGAACACCCCGAGGGCTTCATGCCCTCTATGCCAGCCTTCTATACTCATAAGGATTCCATCATGTTGTTTATGCTCGATAACTACGACTCTTTTACCTATAACCTGGTTCAGTACTTTGAAGAACTGGGGATGCCAGTCACTGTCGCTCGTAATGACCAGTGCCGCATTGCTGATATTGAAGCCCTAAACCCTGACTATATTTGTCTTTCTCCTGGGCCCGGCAACCCGGATAGCGCCGGTATCACACTAGAGGTCATCAATTATTTTGCAGGGAAAAAACCCATTTTGGGCGTCTGCCTAGGTCATCAAGCCATTGCCCAAGCCTTTGGCGGTAAAGTCATTCACGCCAAAGAAATTATGCACGGCAAAGTCTCCCCTATCACCCACCAACAGCAAGACGTATTTGTCGGCTTACCAAGCCCAATGACCGTCACGCGTTACCACTCTTTAGCTGTAGACGCGAGCCAGTTACCGGAATGCCTTGAGATCACCGCACAAACCGCCGATGGTGAGATCATGGGGCTACGTCATAAAACACTGCCCATTAGTGCGGTACAGTTTCACCCTGAGTCCATTTTGAGTGAACACGGCCACCAGCTTCTCAAAAACTTTCTGAATCAATAAGAGACCTGCCATGAAACAAGACAAAACCATTACCATCACACCTACTGAAGCCTTAGTTCGCTGTATTGAACACCGCGAAATTTTCCATGACGAAATGCTCCATTTAATGCGTATGCTGATGCGCGGAGAAATGTCACCCGTGATGGCGAGTGCTTTACTCATGGGCTTACGTGTTAAAAAAGAAACTATTGGTGAAATCGCCGCCGCGGCCGAAGTCATGCGCGAATTTGCGCTACCCGTTGAGGCCCACGATCCAGATAATCTCTTAGATATGTGTGGCACAGGGGGTGATGGTAGCAACACGTTTAATATCTCCACAGCGGCAATGTTTGTCGTAGCTGCCGCCGGTGTCAAAGTCGCTAAGCATGGGGGGCGCAGCGCTTCCTCTTCTTCGGGTAGTGCCGATGTATTAGAAACGCTCGGTGCAAACCTCGATTTACATCCAGAACAGGTTGCTCAAAGTATCGAAGATATCGGTATTGGGTTCATGTTTGCCCCTGCCCACCACTCCGCGATGAAAAACATCGCCGCTGTACGCAAAGAGTTGGGGGTACGCACCATTTTTAATATACTAGGGCCATTAACTAATCCGGCACGTGCAGCCAACCAGCTAATGGGGGTTTTTCACCCTGACTTGGTTGGTATTCAAGTACGCGCTATGCAACGTTTAGGAGCCAAGCATGTACTGATCGTACATGGTAAAGACGGCATGGACGAGGCCTCTACAGGGGCTGCCACTATGGTGGGTGAGCTCAAGGACGACCGCGTCTACGAATACGAAATCCACCCCGAGGACTTTGGGATGGCGATGAGTTCAAACCGTAGTATTCGAGTGAACTCCAGCGAAGAGTCCGCACAAATGATAAAAGAAGCGCTTGCCAACACCCCTGGCACGGCTCGTGATATCGTGGCATTTAATGCTGGCTTAGCTATTTACGCAGGCAATGGCTGCGACTCTATTGAGGCCGGTCTAAAGATAGCTTTTGAAACCATTGCTAGTGGTGCAGCGCGCGCCAAACTTGATGAATTTTGTACGTACACTCGGAAATTAAAGGCATGAACGATATTCTCGCAAAAATCCTCCAAACCAAAAAAGAAGAAGTCGCTGCAGCACGCCAGCTACGCAGCGAATCTGACGTATTACGCGAAGCAAAAAGTCGCAAAGATGTACGCGGGTTTGCACGAGCTCTTAAATATAAAATTAGCCAAAACCAGCCCGCCGTGATTGCCGAGGTCAAAAAAGCCTCACCATCCAAAGGCGTGATCCGTGAAAATTTCAATCCCACTGAAATTGCTACCTCTTATGCCGCTCATGGTGCTGCATGTCTTTCTGTACTTACGGATATGCAGTACTTTCAAGGCTCCTACGATCATTTACGCCAAGCCCGTGCCGCGTGTGCTTTGCCCGTACTCCGTAAGGATTTTATGATTGACCCATACCAAATCATTCATGCTCGGGCCATTGGTGCGGATTGTATTTTGCTTATCGTCGCTGCGCTCAGTCTTAATCAGCTTTTAGAATTTGAAAGCCTAGCTCATGAGCTCGGTATGGATGTTTTGGTCGAGGTGCATGACCAAGCTGAATTAGAAACCGCCTTAAACATGAAAAGCACACTATTGGGGATTAACAACCGAAATCTGCGTAGCTTTGAGACCAGTATTCAAAACACCATTGATTTGCTTCACTTAGTGCCTGAAGACAAGCTAGTCATCACAGAAAGTGGTATTCTTAATGCTGAAGACGTAAAAACCATGCGCGATCATGATGTGAACGCGTTTTTAGTGGGTGAGGCTTTTATGCGCCAGCCCGACCCAGGGGTGGCATTGGAACAATTGTTTTTTAACTAAACACTCGTATCCCCTATGCACATGCAACAACTAGGGCTGCTCGATCAGCCAGAAACGCTTAATCAACTCACCGGCTCCCTTCAGCCTTTGGTTGCGGCATTGTCTTCTTCGTGGCAGCAGGTGCTTCAGCAAGAGCCCCTGCAGTCTAAACTTCAGCTTCTGGACCATTGGCTCAAGCAGCGTTTAGCGGCTGGTGCTGTGATCTACCCAGCTAACCCTTTTTATGCACTAACGCTTTGTCAGCCCGAAGACATTAAAGTTGTTATCTTAGGCCAAGACCCTTACCATGGCCCAGGCCAAGCCCAAGGGCTTGCTTTTTCGGTGCCAGACTATGTGCCTTGTCCACCAAGCCTGCGTAATATTTACGAAGAGCTCCATCTCGAATACCCCGAATACGCTAATCATCCCCCGCGTCATGACCTGACACCATGGGCACAGCAGGGCGTATTATTGCTCAACACCTCGCTCACAGTAGAGGACGGTAAAGCGGCATCTCATGCCAACAAAGGCTGGGAATACATTAGTGACGGTATCCTTGAACACATTCTAAGCTACCCTACTCCAAAAGTTTTTATGCTATGGGGTAACCATGCTCAAGCCAAACAAACTCTGGTAGATACTCACGCTAGCGGTCCTGTTTTGTCTTTGCATGCAAACCACCCCTCGCCCCTTTCTGCCAAAAGAAAACCCACACCCTTTATTGGATGTGGGCATTTCAAAGCCTGCAATCAGTGGCTAGAACAACAAGGCCAAACACCGATTAACTGGTTCTAAGCCACTACTCCAGCCGCTTCGGCTTGTTGATCCGCATGATAAGACGAACGCACCATGGCACCAATGGCTGCATGCGTAAAGCCCATGGCATAGGCTTGTTCCTCTAGATATTTAAACTCATCTGGGGTGACGTAACGTAACACAGGTAAATGGTGTTCAGAGGGCTGCAAATACTGACCAATGGTCAACATATCGACATTGTGTTTACGTAAATCACGCATTACCTCGAGGATTTCCTCGTTGGTTTCCCCAAGCCCTACCATCAGGCCAGATTTTGTTGGCACGTCTGGACAGCGAGCTTTGAAATCAGAGAGCAGTTTTAACGAGTGTTCATAATCTGCACCGGGACGGGCTTGCTTATATAAGCGTGGCACCGTTTCGAGGTTATGATTCATCACATCGGGGGGCGTTTGTTCAAAAATATCCAATGCCCGATCTAAACGCCCACGAAAATCGGGAACTAAGACCTCGATGGTGGTGTGTGGAGAATGCTCGCGGACTTTGGCGATACATTCCGCAAAATGCGCCGCACCGCCATCGCGTAAGTCATCACGGTCTACAGAGGTGACCACCACATAGGATAAACGCATGGCGCCAATTGCTTTGGCTAAGTTAATAGGTTCTTCTGTATCAAGCGGGTCGGGACGACCATGTCCCACATCACAGAATGGACAACGACGGGTGCACTTATCCCCCATAATCATAAACGTTGCCGTACCTTTACCAAAGCATTCGCCAATATTAGGACAAGAGGCTTCTTCGCAAACTGTATAAAGATTTCGTTCGCGCAAAATGGTTTTAATATCATAAAAACGCGAGCTAGGTGCCGCCGCTTTAACGCGGATCCAATCCGGTTTTTTGAGGCGTTCCGTTTGAACGATTTTGATCGGTAGGCGCGAGGTTTTGTCTTCGGCTTTTTGTTTACGAGTAGGATCGTAATCGCGCGGACGCACAGTGGGTTTGGGAGGAGTAACGTTATTCATAAGCGTTTTCAGTGGTTGCGCTAAATTGCTGTTTTAGCTGTAAAGACAAGACGTGAGCCACCTGATCTAACGGGATGATTTGCCCACACGAACGCATATCAGTGGTGCCTAAGCCGGCATAACCACATGGATTGATGCCATCAAAAGGACGCAAATCCATGTTTACGTTAAGCGATAAACCATGATAGGAGCGACCATTTCTTATTTTAACACCCAAGGCTGCAATCTTCACCAATTCATCAGCTGCGTAAAGGGCATTTTTTACTGACTGCCCTAACACATACACCCCAGGCGCTCCCGGTTTACGCACTGCCGTCAAATCAAAATGAGCTAAGGTGGCAATAATGGCGTCTTCGAGTTTCGCCACGTATTGGCGCACATACAGGCCTTGGCGGCGTAAATCGATTAAGCAATAAGCGATTAGCTGACCCGGTCCATGGTATGTGACCTGACCACCACGGTCAGTCTGTACCACGGGAATCGAAGCCGCATTTAATATATGTTCCCTTTTGCCCGCTTGCCCCAAGGTATACACCGGCGGATGCTCTAGCAACCAAATTTCATCGGGGCTCTGGGCTGTGCGGGCATTAGTGTAATCCTGCATGGCTTGCCATACCGTAGAAAACTCCGGCAAGCCAGCGATGTGACGAATAGAAAGCGGTATCATCCCAGTCGTTTAGAGCACAATGGAAACCAGTGGATGGCCATGCAATGCTTTATACAAGTTATCAAGCTGTTCGCGCGAAGTAGCCCAAACACGAAACGTGAGCCCTACATAGTTTCCTTTGCCACTCGGGCGCATTTCTACTGTAGCAGGATCAAATTTTGGATCATGCGCGAGCACCACCTCGGTTAAGGTTTGCGCGAACTCGGGCACCGCTTTGCCCATGACCTTAATAGGAAAATGGCAAGGGTATTCAATTAGGGAGTCTTCGGGTTTGATTTCCATTGTTTTATCCTTCGTGCTTAGCGAGCACCTCATCATAGCCGGCGCGTAATGCTTGGTATACAGGACCAGGCTGCCCTGTCCCCACCGGTTTGCCATTGTATTGCACGATGGGCAATACCTCTTTGGTTGCCGAGCTCAGCATAAGCTCATCGGCCGTATCGACCTCGGCTTGTGCGATAGGGCGCGCTTCAAAGGGAATCCCCGCCTTGGCGGCTAAGTCCTCGAGCAAGCGGTAACGTACCCCCTCAAGAATTAAATGATTACGTGGGGGAGCCAATAAAACACCGTCTTTTACTACCCAAATATTGGTCGATGAGCCTTCGGTCATAAAGCCATCTCGAAACTGTATGACCTCGTCTACGCCTGCTTCTACTGCCTGCTGACGTGCCAGCACATTCCCCAACAAGGAGATCGACTTGATATGACACATCAACCAGCGCAGATCTTGAACGCCAATCGCACTCAAGCCCTTTTCTCGTGCTACGGTAGGCCGCTCGAACGGGGTGACCATACAGAAAATGGTTGGTGTACTTTGTGCAGGGAAAGCATGATCACGCTTTGCTGGCCCACGGGTAACATGTAAATACACCATGCAATCCTGCCCACGCCCCACACGCGCCAACATATCCATCACCAGCTTTTCCCAGTCTTGGCGGGTATAGTCCACCTTAAGATCGATCAGCTTTAAACTGCGCTCCAATCGACCTAAGTGTTCATCAATACGAAAGGGTTTACCTTTATACGCCGGCACCACATCGTAAATACCATCACCGAAAATAAAGCCGCGATCCAACACCGAGACTTTAGCATCGGCTAAGCGCATATAGTCGCCATTCAAAAAGACAATGGTGTCTGGATCTACGTTTGGAATCATGAAAAACCTCGCCAACAAGAAAAGGGGAATTAGTTAAACCACATACGGACTTTGTCTATCATACGCCCAACAAAGCCGGCTTGGGGCACAGCGTTCAACGCCTGCAATGGCTCATTCGCAATAATATGATCATCTAGGCTAAATGCGACGGTGCCTACTTGCTGATCCTGCGCCACGGGTGCGATCAACGGCTGGGTATAATGCGCCACGGGTTTAATGTCATTACTACGGCCACGTGGAACCGTAACCCATACAGAGCGCTTCAAACCCAAGCCAACTGTATCAGTTTCACCTTCCCAAATGCGTGCGGTCACAATTGGCTGATTCGGCTGATAGAGCTCTACAGTTTCAAAATTTTGATAGCTCCAGTTTAAAAGCCGTAAGCTGTCTTCGGTACGAGCGGCATCATTAGCTGTCCCTGTTACCACGGTAATAATGCGGCGCCCATCACGTAGCGCTGTTGTAATCAGCCCATAGCCAGCTGATTTCGTGTGCCCGGTTTTTAAACCATCTACTGTATTGTCCAACCAAAGTAATCGGTTGCGATTCGGCTGGTTGATTTTGTTATATAGAAATTCTTTTTGGCTGTAATAGTGTAAGTACTGGGGGAAATCTTTAACCAGGTTTTTTGCCAGAATTGCCAAGTCTCGCACAGTGGTAAGATGATCTGGGTGTGGCAAACCACTGCTGTTTTCAAAATGCGTATTGGTTAAGCCTTGGCGTTTGCCTTCTTCGTTCATGAGAGCGGCAAATGCTTCTTCGCTACCAGAAATGGCTTCTGCCAAGGCTACGGTGGCATCATTACCAGATTGTACAATCACCCCCTGTAATAACTCGTGGACGGTTACTTTGGAGTTGGGGTTTAAAAACATACGCGAACCTTCGGTGCGCCATGCTTTTTCGGATACCAAGATCTCTTGATCTAATGTCAAACGCCCAGATTCTAGGGCATCAAACACCAAATATGCCGTCATCAGCTTTGTTAAGGAAGCTGGCTCAATGCGCTCATCGGCATTATGTGTTGCAATGATTTGATCACTGTTTACATCTAAGCTAAGCCAGGCTTTAGCCCCCAAAGTGGGAGCAGGAATAGAAGAAAGCTCACTTAAAAACACAGGCTCCGTCACACTCGCGCCAGAGTCTTGTGCAAACAAAGCCAGCGGAGCAAAGCTCAACGCTAGGGCCGCGACATAGCGGCGTAAAGAAGCACGACCTAATTTGAACATAGTCATTTTTATCGAATTAAAGCTATAAAAGGGATGCTTATCATTATAGGCATGCCACAACGGTCTGCGCCCATTCTCACGCAGAGTAAAGGCGATAAAATGAAATAAAATGCAACTAAGTGTTTCTAAGCAAGCCTAGCTGCCACTGGGCGGATACGAGTTCTCGCAATAAGATGAGCTTGCCATGGAAAAAATGCCCTGCTTCGGGAATCACATGAACGGCTAAATCATGGGCTTGAGCAAAGCTCATGCTTTCTGACAACGGCACCACTTCATCTTGTTCCCCATGCACCAAATAAGTATGTGTGGGAATAGTTAGCGACTCTAAAAACCGAAAGCGCTCCACCGCACACCCTGCTAAAACTAAAGCTTGGGGCAAGCGTTGCTGCTGTTGCGCCAATAAACTATAAAGCTGAGCAGCGACCGAGGTACCAAAAGAAAACCCACCTAGCACAAAATGCCCTTGTGCTAGGGATTCAAACTGGCTTTGAAACTGCTCTACCACGGCGAGCATATCCCAGGTTTCCCCTTGCCCTTGATCGAACTGCCCATCACTTTTCCCCACCCCCCGAAAATCGGGTCGCACAGCGACTAGACCAAGTTGTGTAGCAGCACGACTCATGGTGGTCACCACCTTATTATTACGGGCGCCACCGTGCAAAGGATGTGGGTGTAAAATAAGCGCCCAACCAGAGGGGGTGGGAGAGGTCGGCCAGTCGAGCGCACAATCAATGCTACCCGCCTGCCCTTGAAATTGAATGGTTTGCATACGTTCCATGTCTAAAATGCCATAATAGAGTCAATTTCATCTATTTTAACGAAATCCTTTTACTTTGCTTGTGAACCTGAGTATGTCCTCTCCACACTGCTCGGCTGCGCTAGGGCTTGCTGATCCTGCAGCAATGCAAAAAAGCCTCCAAAGCCAATTGCCTTTTTTCCCAACTATTCATTGGGTCGATAGAACTGAATCCACCAATGGCGATCTGCTTTCTCAAGCGCGCGCAAGCTCAGGACAACTGATTCGGCCTTGGCTTTTAGGCGCTCACTTACAAGACCGTGGTCGCGGTCGCGCTGGGCGTACTTGGCAAAACCAGCGTGGTGCGAACTTAATGTTCTCTTGTGCTTTTGATGTATTTTTACCAGCACGCCAGCTAGCCACCTTATCCCCCCTTGCTGGTGTCAGTGCCTGTGAGGCTTTACGTGCTTTTTTGCCCATACACGAGGCACCAAAACTCACCATGAAATGGCCAAATGATTTGCAATGGCATCAAGCAAAGCTTGCCGGGATCCTTACTGAAGTCACGCGTGCTAGCACTTCTCCACTGAGCGCCGATCACCATGTAGTGATTATTGGCATTGGCATCAATCTTAATGATGCCCGCGCCCTCAGTGCATCACTAAATCGTCGCATTGCTGACTGGTCTGAAATCGTCAGCGATGTGCCTTCGCTCAAACACATTACCGCTGTAGACATCGTGACACGCATTGCCCAAGCCTGGTACCAAAGCATGAATGAGGTAACCGCCTTTGGGTTTACGGATTTACCGGCTCGCTACCAAAAAATAGATGGTTTACGTGACCAACCTCTTTCTATTATGGATAATAATCGGGTGGTGTTATCTGGCCTAGGCTCGGGGATCAATGAACACGGGCAGCTACTGGTTCGCCAAGGCTCCACAACGCATGCCATTTCTGTGGGCGAGGTCTCAGTTCGTCCCGTCTCTGCTAACACTGCGCCATGAGTCTTTTAATCGATATTGGCAATACCCGCATTAAAATTGGCTATGCGGGCTCCGATGGTAGGCGTCAACAGCAACATACCTTAGCCCTACCACATCAACAAATTGAAGCCATCCTGCCGTGGCTAGAAGAACATGGGCTACGCCCTACTCGGGCGCTTGGTATTTCTGTGGCTTCCAAAGCCCTCATGTATCAACTAGAAGGTCTGCTGCAACACATCCAATGCAACATAAGCTGGCTTGATGCTACCACCCCTTGTCCACTGCTCCATAACAACTACGAACAGCCCGATCGCCTTGGCGCCGATCGCTGGCTCGCTATGATCGGTGTGCTTGCACAACAACACCAACACCGCTCACGCCCTATTGTGCATGTGAGTTTTGGTACAGCCACCACCATCGACACTATCATGCCTGCCACCACTTGCGCCGCCCAGTTTATCGGCGGGCTTATTTTGCCCGGTCCCCAGCTGATGTATGACAGCTTAGCCGACAACACGGCCCAGCTTGGTAACGGCTTAGGCAACATCACCGCCTTCCCCCTTGCTACCCGCTCGGCAATTAGCAGTGGCGTTGCCGCCGCTCAAAGCGGCGCCGTGCTGCGCCAATGGCAGCTTGCTTGGCAGCAACACCGAGGTACTCCTTTGTTAGTCTGTAGCGGTGGTGGCTGGGATCTGATACAGGAGGAAATACAAAATGCCTACCAACAGCAATTACAGCTGTTACACTTAGCCGTAGAGCCTGTTATTTGGCAACCTATGCCCGTTTTAGATGGTTTAGCTTATATGACAACATCATTTCGCAACCCTTAGCAAGCGCTTATCTCTATGCGTACTCTTGCCTTACTCCTGCTGCTATTTAATGTTTTTCTTTTAGCCTATGGCCAAGGTTTTTTTGGTATAGCCCCTCATGATTTAGGCCGTACCCCAAGTCCTAAGCCCTTTTTTAACCACGCCAATATTCATGTTGGCAGCCCCATAATATCTAAATAGGTCTTGTATGAAGCCCATTCGTAAAGCCGTTTTTCCTGTTGCCGGATTAGGCACTCGATTTTTACCCGCTACCAAGGCAATGCCCAAGGAAATGCTGCCCATTGTGGATAAGCCTCTCATTCAATATGCGGTAGAAGAAGCCATCGCCGCTGGGGTTACTGAACTCATTTTTATTACAGGACGCAATAAACGAGCCATTGAAGATCATTTTGATCGCACCCCAGAGCTGGAGGCTGAGCTAGAAGCTAAGAAAAAAAACCAGCTTTTAAATATAGTGCAAAATGTGCTTCCCCCACACGTCAACTGTATTTATACCCGTCAATCCACGCCATTAGGCTTAGGTCATGCGGTGTTATGCGCTGCCCCCATCGTAGGCAATGAGCCCTTTTTAGTGTTATTGGCCGATGACCTGATTGATGCCTCGCCTTCTGTATCTCTACAAATGGTCGAAGCTGCCCACCAGTACAATGGCAGTATTATTGCCACCCAACAGGTGGCTGCTAACGAAACAGATAAATACGGTATTGTTTCTGGTGAAGCCATGGATGCACAAACGATGCGCTTACACGGCATTGTAGAAAAACCCGCACCCGATAAAGCCCCCAGTCAATGTGCTGTGGTGGGACGCTATGTGCTCGAGCCAGAGATCTTTGATCATTTACGCCAAACCCAACCCGGTGTAGGTGGGGAAATTCAGCTAACGGATGCCATCGCTAGCTTACTCAAACAAAAACCAGTATATGGTTTTGAGTACCAAGGAACACGTTACGACTGTGGGAGCAAAGCGGGCTTTTTTAAAGCAACCGTAGAATTTGGTCGTAAATACCACGGTCTAAGTACGGATTAATCCTCAGTCCGATTTTCAGCAATCAGACGTCGCAATGTCAATTTTAGCGCCTCTACATCTAAAGGCTGTAGACGGCGCACTACCTCGTCTTCGTGCTTTTTGGCTTCTACAATTAAGCCGGCAATGAGCTCCCGCCCTGTTTCCGTAATCTCCACTAAAGTGACTCGCCTGTCTCCATGATGAGCGACACGATGCACATAGCCCGCATTGACCATTTTATCGACCACCCGAGTTACTGTAGGCTGTTTACTCGTAGCAATACGTGCTAAATGCCCAACGCTCACTACTCCTGCCCCAGATAACGTCGATAACACTCGCCACTCAGTAATCGACAAGCCATTTTTTTGCACCACTTGATGAAACTCTGTGGAAATAATTTGGCTCGCTTGTGCCAACAACGCTGGCAAATAATTATCTACAAATACCGCTTCTGTACCCACAAGCTCTTCACTCTCATTGTAATTAACAAATAGAAACCGGCTTAACTATACCTAAGCTTAAGCCTTTGGTGTTTGATCTAGCAAAAAAAACGCCATTATAGGGAAAACCATTAGGCTTGATATATTGAGTTCTAAATATATTCATATGAAAATAATAATCATCACTTAATTCAAAACTATTGCAGTACCACGAGGAGGACAACATGGCTGAACGCTCATTTGTCGAAGAAGTCAAAAAACTACGCCTGGGAGACGGCGAGGTTTTTAGTGGGGAAGGCATTCTTGCCGTCACTAAAGCTTTGCTGGAGTCCGGTGTTTCTTATGTGGCGGGCTACCAAGGCGCCCCCATTTCTCACTTAATGGACGTATTAGCCGATGCTCAAGACATCTTGACTGATTACGGCATTCGCTTTGAGAACAGCGCATCAGAAGCCACGGCAGCAGCCTCTTTGGCAGCTTCAGTCAACTACCCCTTACGCGGAGCGGTCACCTTTAAAGCCACAGTAGGAACTAACGTAGCCTCCGATGCCTTGGCTAACTTGGCCTCTGGTGGGGTGAAAGGCGGTGCCTTAATTATTGTGGGTGAAGACTACGGCGAAGGCTCTTCTATCATGCAAGAACGTAGTCATGCTTTTGCGATGAAGTCGCAGATTTGGATGCTTGACCCTCGCCCTAACCTACCCTGTATTGTGCAAGCGGTAAAAGACGGCTTTGACCTTTCCGAAGCCAGTAACACTCCCGTTATGCTGCAATTACGAATTCGAGCCTGTCATGTACATGGCCAGTTCGTGGCTTCGGACAACAAACGTGCTAAGTTCTCCTTAAAAGAAGCCATGGAACAACCCGAACGCGACATTGATCGCATTGTGTTGCCCCCCGCTAGCTTCCTGCACGAAAAAGAAAAAGTTGAACAACGCTGGCCAGCAGCGATTCGCTTTATCGAAGAACGCCAGCTCAACGAGTTCTTTGGTGATGACAACGAGGATATTGGCTTAATTGTTCAGGGTGGTGGCTATAACAGTGTCATCCGTGCCTTAGAGCATTTAGGTTTAGCTGATGTATTTGGCGAATCCAAAATCCCGCTCTATGTGATGAACGTCGCCTATCCGCTCATTGATTCTGAGCTGATTAAATTCTGCGAGGGCAAGCGCGCCGTCTTGGTGTTAGAAGAAGGACAACCTAACTTTGTTGAGCAAAATATCACCGCGATTTTAAATCGTCACAAATGCCAGACCGAACTACACGGTAAAGACTTCTTACCCATGGCAGGTGAATACAACACCCAAACAATGCTCAAAGGGATTCGAGCATTCCTAGAACACTATGGCCGCATTGAGCCCTTACCCGCTCCAAAACCCACTGTGGTGCCGCGCGTGGAAGATAATAAACGCAAGGTTGAAGTCAGTGACTTAAGCCAAGCGGTAGAAGCTGCAGAGGTCAAACCCATGGGGTCGTTAGATGAAAACGTCCATGCTCGCCCTCCTGGCTTTTGTACAGGCTGCCCAGAGCGTCCGATTTTTACTGCCATGAAACTGGTAGAGCGTGAGCTCGGCGAGCATCATGTCAGTGCAGATATTGGCTGTCACTTATTTTCGATTTTGCCTCCTTTTAACCTAGGTAATACCACCATGGGTTACGGGTTAGGGGGAGCCGGTGCCGCCGCACTGAATACAGACCAATCAGAAAAACGAGCCATTTCTATCATGGGCGATGGTGGCTTCTGGCATAACGGCCTAACCAGTGGTATTGCGAACGCGGTTTTTAACCAGAGCGACAACCTAACGATTGTGGTCGATAACAGTTACACCGCCGCAACGGGGGGGCAGGATATTCTCTCCTCTAAAGCCCAGAACCCCACACGTAGCACAGGGCATTTGATTGAAAAAGCCGCCCGTGGTGTTGGCGTGAAATGGCTGCGTACCATTAAGCGCACCTATGACCTTAAAGCGATGACCGAAAGTTTACGCGAGGCCTTAACCACCAAAACCAAAGGCCCCAAAGTCATCATCGCGCAAAGCGAATGTATGCTTAACCGTCAGCGTCGCGAGCGCGGTCAGGTGCGTAAAGCCATTGCGGCAGGTGAGCGTGTCGTGCGCGAACGCTTTGGGGTTGATCCCGATACATGTACTGGGGATCATTCCTGCATCCGCTTGTCTGGCTGTCCTTCCTTATCAATTCGCCCCAATCCGGATGCCTTACGCACAGATCCCGTGGCGACAGTGATGAACAGCTGCGTGGGCTGTGGCTTATGTGGTGAAGTGTCTCATGCCGCGATTTTGTGCCCTTCTTTTTATCGTGCCCAAATCATCAGTAACCCAACCGGCATGGACAAATTCCGTGAGAAATTACGCCGTGGAATTATTAGCTGGTTTCAGCGCCGTAGCGCTGCCAAACGTGAACAATACGCATTCTAATACGCTAGAGGTCTAACGCAATGCAAGCAAAACCAATCAAAATTGCCATTTTAGCGATGGGGGGTGAAGGCGGTGGCGTATTAGCCAACTGGATTGTCGCCCTCGGTGAGCATAACGGTTACATCGCTCAAACCACCTCGGTGCCCGGGGTGGCCCAGCGTACAGGTGCCACTATTTATTACGTAGAGCTTTTCCCAAAAAGCCAAATTAAAGGGGATAAAGCTCCAGTTTTAGCCCTAATGCCGATGCCTGGCGATGTGGATGTGGTGCTTGCCTCTGAGCTAATGGAGGCAGGCCGCGCCGTACAACGGGGCTTTGTGACCCCCGACCGCACAACACTGATCACCTCTACCCATCGTGTATATTCCATTGCAGAAAAAACAGCCATGGGTGATGGTCGTGTAGATAGCGAGGCGCTCATCGAACACACCCGTGCAGCCGCCAAGAAATATATTCATTTTGATATGGCAAAAGCCGCGGAAGAAGCCGGCAGCGTGATCAGTGCTGTACTTTTTGGCGCACTCTCTGCCTCTGGTGTTCTACCTTTTAGCCGCGAACAGTTTGAGCAAACCATTGAGCGCGGCGGAGTCGGGGTAAAACCAAGTTTACGCGCTTTTGCCAATGCCTACCGTCGTGTGGGTAATGAGGGAGCTGCCGATGAGCAAACCGATGCTAAAATCCGCGACCTGAGCCAAATCAACCCTAAGCACCCTAAAGTTGCCGCTTTAGTCAACCAAGTGCGCCAGCAATTCCCCGAAGACAGTCAAGCCATTATTGTGGAAGGGGTACGGCGCCTGATTGATTTCCAAGATGTGGACTATGCCCAGCTTTATGTGCAACGTCTTTTACAAGTTCAGCAAAAAGCACATGCGGATGACACCGCACTCCTTCGCGAAACCGGACGCTATTTAGCCTTGTGGATGTCATTTGAAGACGCCATCCGTGTTGCCGAGCTCAAAACCCGTAGCAGTCGCTTTGAGCGCGTACAAGATGAAGTCAAGCTCGCTGATGGTCAAATTCTCACCATCAATGAATACATGCACCCCCGCGTCGAGGAAATTAGTGAAATCCTTCCCTGTACGAAGCTAGGACGCTGGTTACTGAAGCCAAGCTCATGGGGGCATAAGCTATTACGTAAGTTCACTCAAGAAGGTCGCGTGATTCAAACCAGTTCCCTGCGTGGCTTTTTGATGTTGCATACACTTGGTGGTCTCAAGCGCTGGCGTCGTAAAACCCTACGCTATCAGGTTGAGCAAGAGCGTATTGAAAAATGGTTAGCGCGTATTGAGCAAAACGCTGGCTCTCACCCCGCATTAGCCTTAGAAATCGCTCGAACTCAGCGTCTAGTCAAGGGATACGGTGATACTCATTTACGTGGTCTCAAAAACTTCCATACGGTGATGGAAGCCTTAGATCGCCACCAAAATCGTATTTCGCCCGATATCTTGCAAACCTTGCGAGATGCGGCATTAGCTGATGAGCAAGGCAAAGAGTTAGACAAAGCGCTCAAAGCACATGCTTTGGCTTAACCCCTGAGGCATCTTATGGTTAACCATAGCTCACAATTGCTTCACTACTAAACTATTTATAGTAGAATACATTTTAAAGCAATGGAACAATGACAGCGGAATTATCCTTACTTATGGTTAACCATTTTGGTGTGTAAAAGCACCAAAATGCACAGGAATACGAATCATGAAGCAAAACGCAGCGACACATGACGAGGTACTAGAACAAAACCAAGACAGTGGCTACGAAGGGCGTATTGGTCCTAAAGACCCAGCGAGTCTACGTTTATGGCTCCGCCTTATGACATGTACCAAACAAATCGAAGACGAAATCCGCCGTCGCCTAAGAAGTAATTTTGATATTTCTCTGGCTCGATTTGACTACATGGCTCAGCTCTACCGTTACCCGGATGGTCTCAAAATGGGCGAGCTTTCTCGCTACTTAATGGTCACAGGGGGTAACGTCACTGGCTTAACCGATGAGCTCTCTCGCGAAGGACTAGTCTCTCGTCAAAGCAGTCCCACTGACCGCCGCGCTTGGCTTTTACGTTTAACCCCTAAAGGCAAAAGCACTTTCGAACAAATGGCAAAACAACACAATCAATGGATTGCGGAGCTTTTCGAAGGGTTGGATCACGACGCTATCGACAGCGTACACCAACATTTAGGGCAATTACGTGTGCATTTATTGAGCGTCATCAAATAAAGCACACCTAAAAACATGATAAAGCTTTGGTTTGGGTTTGCACTTCCTGTTTGCTTGACCCAAACCTTGATTAACTAAAGTGCAAACAGCGCTTCACGTTGTAAAGGTAAATGCATGGGATCAAAGCTGTACACAACTGAACATCGTATTCGTTTTTCTGAATGCGATCCGGCTGGCATTGTTTTTTATCCGCAATATTTTGTGTTGTTTAACGACCTCATGGAGCAATGGATTGATTCCATGATCCCCGAAGGGTTTAGCGGCCTCATTGCTCATAAAAAAGTGGGTATGCCAACCGTTCACCTCGAAGCCGATTTTCGCTCTATCAGTCAAATGGGTGATGATGTCGTTCTCAGTATCGGGGTGAAACACATCGGTAGCCGCTCCTTACAGTTGCGACTGCAATGTGTAGGTAAAGATGGTGTGTTACGTATGGAAGTGCAGCAGGTGATTGTGACCACCTCTCTGGTAACCCACCAAGCGATCGAGGTGCCTGAGTTTCTTCGTGAGCCAATGCAGCAGTATTTATTGCCTGCCGAAGAAGCCTTGGCCAACTAGGACATCACTTGGACACAAAGCAGGATACCAAGTCATTTTTTAGGTTTTTACTTTACCTAAATACTTTACTTGTATACTATTTATCAATAAATATACTGACTTGAATACATCAAGTCCGTAACATAACCATACGGGAAAGCTATGAAAATCGTATGTATTGGTGGAGGCCCAGCTGGCCTATATTTTGGTCTGCTGATGAAGTTACAAAACCCCGACAATGACATCGTGGTCGTTGAGCGTAACCGTCCTTATGACACGTTCGGCTGGGGTGTGGTGTTTTCTGATGCCACAATGGAAAACTTGCGTCAAGCAGATCCTGTATCCGCACAGACAATTGGTGATGCGTTTAACCATTGGGATGACATTGAAACGCATTTTAAAGGCCGTGCTATTCGTAGCAAAGGCCACGGCTTTATTGGCATTGGGCGTAAAAAACTTCTCAATATTCTTCAGGCTCGCTGTGAAGAGGTAGGCGTAGAACTCGTTTTCGAAACCAACGTTGAAGATGAAATCGAGGTCGCTCGCAAATACAACGCCGATCTGGTCATTGCCTCAGACGGTATCAATAGCCGTATACGTAATAAATACCCTGAAAGCTACCAACCAGATATTGATGAACGTAACTGTCGCTTTGTGTGGCTCGGTACCAAAAAAGTCTTCGATGCGTTTAACTTTATTTTTGTAGAAAACGAGCATGGCTGGTTCCAAGCTCATGCTTATCGCTTTGAGGATGGTCTCTCTACTTTTATTGTCGAAACCCCCAACGAAACCTGGGAAAAGGCCGGCATTGAAAACATGAGCCAAGAAGAAGGCATTAAGTACTGCGAAGCACTTTTTGCCCCTTACTTAGACGGTAACGAACTAATCAGTAACGCCTCGCACTTACGCGGCTCAGCCATTTGGATTCGCTTCCCTCGCGTCATTTGTAATAATTGGGTGCACTGGGCTGATGTGGATAACAAAAAAGTCCCATTTGTACTGATGGGTGACGCCGCCCATACCGCTCACTTCTCCATTGGCTCAGGTACAAAACTGGCCTTAGAGGACGCAATCTCTCTTGCGGAGCACCTTAAAAATGATGCCACTTTAGAACAAGCCCTAGAAGAATACAGCGCCGCCCGTAGTGTTGACGTGCTTCGAATTCAAAATGCCGCTCGCAACTCCACGGAGTGGTTTGAGAACGTAGCCCGCTATGCGCATATGGAGCCAGAGCAGTTTACGTACTCAATGCTCACACGCTCGCAGCGTATTTCTCACGAAAATCTGCGTCTACGCGATGCCGAAGGCATTGAGCAGTTTGAGCGCTGGTTCGCTCAGCAAGCCGGCATGACGCTATCCGCAGAACAAACTCCACCACCGCCGATGTTCACGCCCTATGCGCTGCGTGATATGAAACTCAAAAACCGTATCGTTTTTGCTCCAACTCTCATGTACAGCGCCGAGAACGGTGTGGTGAATGCGTTCCATCAAAATCACTATAGTGCTCGCGCTCTAGGCGGTGCAGCCCTTGTCATGGCAGAAATGACAGCGGTTACCCCCGAGGGTCGCGTCACCCCTGGCTGCGCCGGTTTATGGAACGACGAGCAAATGACAGCTTGGCGTGAGGTGGTTCAGCAAGTACAACAAAATGGCGCATGTATGGGCATCCAGCTCGGACATGCAGGTCGCCGAGGCTCCACACAACGCGGCTGGGAAAACGTAAATAAACCACTGCAATCTGACAACTGGGATCTGCTCTCGGCCTCAGCTATTGCCTATGACCAAGACAGTGCCACCCCTGCCGCGATCACTCGCGAGCAAATGGATACTATTCGTGATGCTTTTGTCGCCGCTACCCAACGTGCGGACCAAGCTGGCTTTGACTGTATTGAGCTTCAAGCGGCACATGGCTATTTGCTTTCTAGCTTTATTTCGCCCTTAACCAACCAGCGTACAGACGAATTTGGCGGCAGTTTAGAAAACCGCATGAAATTCCCCTTAGAGGTCTTTACAGCCATGCGCGCGGTTTGGCCAGAAAATAAACCCATGTTCGTGCGCATCTCTGCCACAGACTGGGCAGAGGGTGGAACTACCGTGGATGAAGCCGTCGAAATTGCACGCTTATTCAAAGCCGCCGGAGCGGATCTCATTGATGTTTCCAGCGGCGAGGTCGTCAAAGCACAAAAACCCATTTATGGTCGCATGTTCCAAACCCCTTTTGCGGATCGCGTGCGTAACGAGGCCGGCATTGCTACCATGGCAGTAGGCGCCATCTTAGAAGCCGACCATGCCAACAGCATTATCGCTGCCGGTCGCGCTGACCTATGTGCGCTATCTCGTGGGTTCCTCGCCAATCCAAACTGGCCCTTACACGAGGCCGCTAAGCTTGGTTATCACCAGGTCGCTTGGCCAAAACAATATCAGTGGGGTCAAGACTGGTTGGAACGTAATGAAAACCGCCCTGTCTTACAAGGCTAAAGGAGACAACCATGACAACCGAACGTTATGACATCTACAAAGAGGACGTAGCGGGTCGTGCTAATGTCAGCGACACCCCTGAGCTTGTCCAGTACTATAAAGACCTCGAAAAGTTTGAAGCCGGGGCTCTGTGGAACGTAGCCAATAAAATCGAGCCGTGGGAACCCAAGTCCCAGTCTGTTCCTGTTTTGTGGCGCTATCAGGATCTGCGTGAGTACGTATTGCGCTCTGTGGATTTAGTAACCCCTGAACAAGCGGGTCGCCGTGTGATTTATCTTAATAATCCAGGGCGCCAAGATGTGTCGGCAGCCGTAGGCTGGCTCTATTCTGGATTGCAGGTGATGCATCCTGGCGAAGCTGCTTCCGCTCACTCACACTCCTCTTCCGCACTACGTTTCATTATGGAAGGCTCTGGTGCCTATACCGTTGTAGACGGTCACAAGATGACCTTAGGCGCCAATGACTTTGTCTTAACGCCAAATGGGGCGTGGCATGAGCATGGTGTCAGTGAGGACGGCACCACCTGCATCTGGCAAGACGGCCTAGACATCCCCTTTGTCAATGCCATGGAAGCCGGCTTTTACGCTGTCCACCCCGACTTATCACAAGCGGTCACCTTTCCTGTGAATGATGCTTCCCATATTTGGGGGAACCCGGGCTTAAAACCTGTGCTACATGACTGGCAAAAACCCTACTCCCCACTCTTGAAATATGAGTGGGAGCCCACCTACGAAGCCTTATCGCGTTATGCCAAAGTCACCGATGGCAGCCCCTATGATGGCATTATCATGGACTACACCAACCCCTTAACGGGTGGTCCCGTCATGGCAACCATGGGTGCAAGCATGCAAATGCTGCGGCCCGGCGAACACACCAAAGCACACCGCCACACAGGTAGCATCATCTACCAAGTGGCCAAAGGTCATGGTTACTCCATCATCAATGGCAAACGCTTTGATTGGCGCGAGCGCGATATCTTCTGCGTACCCTCTTGGATGTTCCACGAACACGTTAACGGGTCCAGCAGCGATGATGCGTGCTTGTTCTCATTCCACGATCTACCTGTGATGCGTGCGCTCAACCTCTATTACGAAGAAGCGCTCGCAGATAATGATGGTCACCAGATCATCACCGAATAATTCATGAATCCGATGTGTTGCCTCGGCAACATATCTTGCTACTCTTGGAGATAAAAATGCGTCTTGTTACTTATCGCAGCGAAGTTGCTGCTGCTGGCCGCTTAGGTGCTATTGTTGGCGATCTCGTCGTTGACTTATTCGAGTTTGGCTTAGCCACTGGCCACCCCCTACCCGACAACATGCTCGATTTCATCGACATGGGTCCAGCTGCGGTTAAAGCAACTAGCCGTTTGCTCGACGAGCATGCTGACGATATGCCGTTAGGCGTGGCCGTACCCTTGGCTAACGTAAAGCTTTTGGCACCTATCCCACGCCCACGTAAAAACATTTTCGGTATTGGCTTGAACTATGTAGAGCACGTTGCCGAATCCAGCCGTACTTTGGACACCTCTGCCGACTTGCCTAAAGAGCCAGTCATTTTCTCCAAGCCCCCAACCACTGTTATTGGTCCTGGCGATGCCATTGAGCACAATCGCAACATCACCCAACAAATGGACTGGGAAGTTGAGCTTGCCGTGATCATGGGCACACGAGCACAACGTGTCAGCAAAGAAGAGGCGCTGAAATACGTCTTTGGCTACAGCGTCATGATTGACGTTAGCGCGCGCGACTGTCGTCGTGCTGGTCAGTGGATTTACTCCAAGGGCCAAGACACCTACGCTCCCTTTGGTCCTGTGATCGTAACCGCCGATGAGATCACCGATCCACACAACCTGAACCTGAGCCTCACCCTAAACGGTGTAACCAAGCAAAGCTCCAACACCAAGCACATGCTCTTTAATGTGAATGACCTTATTGCTGACATCAGCGCTGGTATCACCTTAGAGCCCGGTGACATTATTGCTACCGGTACACCTGAAGGCGTTGGGGCTGGTCGTGACCCACAAGAATGGATGTGGCCTGGCGATGTGGTCGAAGCCGTCGTCGAAGGTATCGGTACGCTACGTCACCCCATCGTGGACGTTACCCCCAAAAACTAAGGAGAACATGCATGCTTGAATTGCCAAAATTCAAGGCTGCAGCTGTTCAGACCGCGCCGGTGTTTCTTAACACCGACGCGACCGTTGAAAAAGCTTGCCGCCTGATCCATGAAGCCGCCGACAACGGTGCAAAACTGGTTGCCTTTCCTGAGGTATTCATTTCCGCTTATCCGTATTGGAGCTGGGTCATGAATCCTGTCGAGGCCAGCCCTTGGTTCGAAAAGCTGGTTTTATCCGCTATCGAAGTGCCTGGTCCGGAAATTCAAAAAATCGCTCAGGTGGCAGCGCAACGCCAAGTTAACGTTGTGATTGGCGTTAACGAACGCAACCCAAATAGTATTGCAACGCTCTATAACACCTTGGTGACCATTAACCACGAAGGCCGTATCATCGGTCGCCATCGTAAGCTTGTCCCTACCTGGGCAGAAAAGCTCACCTGGGCTCCCGGTGATGCCTCTTCCATGCGTGTACACAAGACCAACATTGGTCCATTGGGTTCACTCGCATGTGGCGAGAACACCAACACCCTCGCGCGCTTTAGCTTGCTTGCTCAGGGCGAAATGGTACACACCGCCAACTACATTGCTCTACCGGTTGCACCTAAAGACTACGACATGGCCGAAGCGATTCGCTTACGTGCTGCTGCGCATTGTTTTGAGGGCAAGGTGTTCACTGTGATCTCTTGCTCCACCATTTCTGAAGAAATCGTGGAACTTATGAGTGCCTCACACCCTGAAGCTCGCGAACTGCTGGCTCGTAAAAATAGTGCCTTCTCAGGCATTATTGGTCCCGACGGACGTACCGTAGGTGAACCGCTCATTGATGATGAGGGGATTGCTTACGGGGATATCGATCTATCGCGCTGCATCCAGCCGCGCCAGATGCACGACGTCACTGGTCATTACAACCGCTTTGATGTGTTTAACCTCCAAGTGAACCGCCGCGCTCTGACCGCAGCGACTTTTGTCAATGACAACTTTAACGTTGATGAGCTCAATCCCGACCCAGCGGATTTTGATCCCAGCGACAACTAATGCATGACCTCTCAGGGCAATATGAAATTGCCCTGAGCCATATTTATAAAATACATAATGGAGACAGCCATGAGCAACGCGCTTAGCCTCATGATTGATGCCCTGAACAATAATCAAGTTAAGGTTATTGATCTTACCCATACACTGAACGAATCTTTTCCATCCCTACAGTTACCTGAGCAATTTGGTCAAACCGCTGGCTTTAGTATGCAACGCATCAGTCAATATGACGAAGCCGGTCCGGGCTGGTACTGGAATAACTTTACCTGTGGTGAGCATACCGGTACACACTTCGATGCACCGGCGCACTGGATTTCCGGTAAAGATCATCCCCAAGGTACGGTAGACACCATTCCTGCCGAAAACTTTATACGCCCAGCCGTCGTGGTAGATGCAACAGCAGAAGTCGCTCAAGACGACAATTGGATACTTACCCCCGAGTTTCTCCAAGCCTGGGAAGAAAAACACGGACGCATTCCTGCCCGCTCTTGGGTGTTTTTACGCACTGACTGGTCCAAACGCCTTGAAGAGCAAGGTCCAGAAGCCTACGTCAACATGAAAGAAAACGGCCCGCATACCCCTGGCCCTTCGCAAGAAGCCGTCGAATGGATGATCCACGAACGCGATGTCCATGGCTTTGGTGTAGAAACCATCAATACCGATGCAGGTCAATCTTATGCCTGGCCTGTCGCCTACCCTTGTCATACGCTAATGCATGGTGCTAACCGCTATGGCCTGCAGTGCCTGCGTAACTTAGATCAGTTACCCCCTACAGGTACTCTTATTCTCTCGGCGCCACTTAAAATCGAAGGTGGCTCAGGCAGCCCACTACGCGTACTGGCTATCGTCAACGCGTAGCAATTTTCTTATCGTACATCCGCATTTTTTGCCCCTTGTCCTAAGGGGCTTTTTTTATGCCTAAAGCTCTAATGGTTTTCCATTACATTCTCAAGAATATATTGATTACTAAACTATTCACCACTAGAATACATCACATATTAATAACGATTTTCAGTGATGAGGCTTTCTGCCCAAAGCCACAGTCATCAAGCTGACGGAGACAACCCATCGGGAAGGCATGCTGCCGCCCAGAGATGGAAAATAGCCTATGGTTGTGGTTATGCGTCTGCCCCTCATCACCCAGACCGGAAGGCTTACGATGCAAACATTTGACCTCCTTATTCAAGAAATCCGTGATGTATCCCCACTCATTCGCGAGTTTGTTTTAACCGCAAACACCAACACGGCACTTCCCCCCATACAGCCTGGCGCTCACTTACAAGTTCAAATTCCTGAACTAAATGACCACCGCTGTTACTCGTTAATTGTCACAGATCCCGACTACGACTGGCATGCTTCCCCTCAGCAATACCGCTTGGGTGTACGTCTGGAAGAAAATAGCAAAGGGGGCTCCCTGTTTATGCATCAACGCCAAGTCGGTGATGTCTTAACAGTCAAAGGACCCGTCAATGATTTTCCTTTAGCCGAAGCCCAACCGGATGAGAAGCCCATCGTATTAATTGCTGGTGGCATTGGCATTACCCCTATTGCCAGTATGGCACACGCGCTCACACAACAAGGCCGTTCCTGTACGCTTCATTACAGTGCGCGCAGCACAGAACAACTGGCTTTTGCTGATGAGCTGCGCTCGCTACTTGGGGAACAACTGCACTGCTACACCAACGATCACCACGCATTAGATTTATCGACACTTTTTGATGGCTTAAGCCCTGATCAACATATTTATGTTTGCGGTCCGCAAGGCATGATTGATGCGGTCATTGCACTAGCTAAAGACCGCGGCTGGCCCCGCTGTCATATCCATTTCGAGCTTTTCATAACCGCTGCACCGGTTGCGGGCGACCAACCCTTTGAAGTAGAACTGCGCCAGTCTGGGCTGAGCTTTGTAGTTCCTGCAGATAAAACCATCATCGATGTGCTCGAAGAAGCGGGTGAGGATCCGATGTATGACTGCAAACGGGGCGAATGTGGGGTCTGTACGGTAGATGTACTCGAAGGCATTCCGGATCACCGTGATTACTTTTTAACCGACAAAGAAAAAGCTAGCGGCAAAGTCATGCAGATCTGTATTTCTCGCGCAAAATCTCAAAAACTTGTTCTCGATATGTAAGGTGCTTGCCATGAATCTTTATCGCAATAATCCAGATGCTATCCGTCAATTGGTCCGCGACACAGAAGTCCACAAAGACCTCTACATTAACGAGGAATTGTTCCAGCTTGAAATGGAACAACTCTTTGCCAATACGTGGGTGTATGTGGGCCACGCTAGCCAAATCCCTAATAAAGGAGATTACTTCACCACCACAGTCGGCACCGAAGAAGTCATTATGGTACGGCACAGCGATAACAGCATTAAAGTGCTGTATAACCGCTGTCCCCATAAAGGCGTCAAAGTCGCTGGTGAAACCTGTGGGAATACAGGCAAATTTTTCCGCTGTCCTTATCACGCATGGACCTTTCGCACCGACGGGCGTTTACTTGCCATCCCTCTTAAAAAAGGCTACGAGGACACCGGCTTTGAATGCTCTGAAGCCAGTCGCGGCATGGCGGCAGTAGAAAACGTGGTGGTCTATCGCGACTTTGTCTTCTGTCGTTTAAGTGCGGAAGGAGAAAGTTTTGAGGACTTTTTCGGCGAGTCCTTGTCAACGATCGATAATATGGTTGACCGCTCACCTGAGGGCAAACTGGAAATTGCCGGTGGTGTAATGCGCTACATGCACCACTGTAACTGGAAAATGCTGGTAGATAACCAAACCGATACCTGTCACCCAATGGTTGCGCACGAGTCCTCGGCGGGCACCGCCGTCAAAGTTTGGGAAAATGCGCCAGAAGGCACGCCCAAACCCATGGCAGTTGAGCTTTTTGCTCCTTTTATGTCCCCTTACGAATTCTTTGAAAACATGGGGATTCGCGTCTGGGAAAACGGTCATGGCCATACAGGGGTTGCAGACTCCATTCATGCGGAATACTCCGATATTGACGGTTATTGGGACCAAATGGTTGCTGCGTATGGCGAAGAGCGCACCAAAGAAATCCTCGGTGATGTACGTCATAACACCGTGTACTTTCCTAACATCATGATCAAAGGCCCTATCCAAACCCTACGTATTTTTAAGCCCATTGCCGTAGACAAAACCTTAGTGGAGTCATGGACCTTCCGTTTAGTCGGCGCTCCCGACAAGCTCTTAGAGCGTACGCTCATGTATAACCGTCTCATCAACGCCCCCACCTCTGTGGTTGGCCATGATGACCTAGAGATGTACGAGCGCGCCCAACAAGCCCTAAAAAGTCGCGGACGCGACTGGCTAAATGTGGGTCGACTGTATGACCCCGCTGAAAAAGAACAAAAAAATGTGGTTATTAATGGCACCAGCGAAATGCAAATGCGAGCTCAGTTCCGAGCGTGGTTGAAATACATGGGCATTGACGCCTAAACCTATAGCTCATTGATAGAAAGGACGCATCATGACACAACTTACCGCTCAAGATTTAATTGATTTTGTCTACCACGAAGCCGACCTGCTCGATGAACAACGTTTTGACGAGTGGCTCGATTTATTTACCGATGACGGCTACTACTGGATGCCGCTCGCGCACGGACAAACCGACCCCATTTTGCACGCCTCTTTACTCTACGAAGACAAGCTTTTGCTTCAGGTTCGTATTGAGCGTCTTGCTGGGCAACGTACCTTTTCGCAGCAACCTAAAAGCCGCTGCCACCATCTGCTACAACAGCCTCGCGTCATTCACTTTGATCCCAACGCCAAAGAGCATCAAGTACGCACTGCTTTTCACTACACCGAAACCCGAGGTGATGAACAAACCTTTTATGTTGGCTGGGCAACGCATCACCTTGTCCAAGATAACGGCCAACTGCGCATCAAACTCAAACGCGTCGATTTACTTAACTGCGATGCCCCCTTTGGCAACATTCAGCTGTTTATGTAGGAGAAAATAATGAGCTCCACTATTTATAGTGCTTTTAAAAAAACGGCAATGCACTGGCCTCAAAACGATTTCATGATGGTCTTACCCGAAACCGCTGACATCTACCAAATTGAAGCTGGTGCTCTAAGTTACGAAGATGCCTTAGCAGAAATTGATCGTCTCTCTGCCTTATACGAAGCGGCCGGTTATGGTCATGGTCACCGCGTAGGGATCCTACTCGAGAACCGTCCCGCTTTTATTTTGCATTGGCTAGCTTTAAACCGACTCGGTGTTTCTATCGTTCCCATTAACCCTGACCTACGTATTGCCGAGTTGGAATACCTCATTCAGCACTCTGAAATGATATTGGCCGTTGCTTTGGCCAATCGTCATGCAGACTTATCGGCTGCAGCACATCAGGCTAATTATCAGCTAGCACTCATTACTCCTGACCAGCTACCACCCGCAGCCCCTGCAACAGCTCCGTTAGCCGATCGCACTATTAATGCTGATACTGAGTGCGCACTTATGTACACCTCAGGTACTACGGGACGCCCCAAAGGGTGCATGCTCTCGAATACCTACTTCCATTTTTCTGGTGAATGGTATGCCGAGCTAGGAGGTTTAGCGACTCTACGCCCAGGTCTAGAACGTATGCTAACCCCACTACCCTTGTTTCATATGAATGCCTTAGCCACCTCTACGATGGCTATGATTAAAACCGGTGGTTGTTTAATTGTGCTGGATCGCTTCCACCCACGCACGTGGTGGGAATCCGTGCGCCAGTCTCAAGCCACTGTTATTCATTACTTAGGGGTGATGCCTGCTATTTTAATGAAGCTCGAAGCCTCAGAACAAGACCGAAACCACGCTGTCCGCTTTGGTTTTGGTGCTGGAGTGGATGGCACCTTACACCAGCAGTTTGAAAATCGTTTTGGTTTCCCTCTACTAGAAGCATGGGCTATGACGGAAACAGGTGCAGCCGCGTGTATTATTGCCAACCACGAACCGCGTTATATAGGTACGAACTGTTTTGGCAAAGAAACGGCCGCCGTAGAAGTCAAACTGGTTGATGATCAAGGTCAAGAAGTACCTATTAACACCAACGGTGAACTCTTAGTGCGTCGTAGTGGCGATAACCCCAGACACGGCTTTTTCTCTGGTTACTGGAAAGACCCTACCGCCACAGCTGAAGCCTGGGCCGATGGCTGGTTCCACACTGGCGATATCGTCCGTCGTGATGAAAATGGATATTTGCATTTTGTTGATCGTAAACGCAATGTGATTCGCCGCAGTGGTGAAAACATTGCCGCAGTCGAAGTAGAAAATGTGATGCAACAGCACCCGGCTATTCGTTCTATTGCCGTTACTGCTGTGCCAGACCCTATCCGAGGCGACGAGGTCATGGCTCTGATCGTGCCGCATACCCTACCCACCGAGACAGCAGAGCAGCAAGCCCTAGCCACAGAGATCGTAACATGGGGCCTAAGTCAACTGGCTTACTTTAAAGTCCCTGGCTATGTGAAGTTTGTAGAAGCACTACCTTTGACCTCCACCAATAAAATCCAACGTGGAGAGCTTAAAACGCTAGGTTTAGCTTTACTCGAGGCCGAAGATTACATCAACACCAATCACCTAAAACGTCGTCAGGAAGTGGTGTCATGAGACGTTTGCCCTACACCGATGTGGTCTTAGTCTGCCCCGTCACTGTGCCCTATGAACGTTTTTCGGACCAAAGTGCCCACCGTTGGCTTGGAACTGCCTTACGACAGCTGGTTCAACACAGTGGGCTTCCTAAACAAGCTATAGATGGTGTTTGTGTCTCGAGTTTTACGTTGGGCTCTGATACGGCTGTTGGTCTGATGCAGCACTTCCAAATGAGTCCTCGTTTTTTAGAGCATATTCCCATGGGCGGCGCCAGTGGCGTGGTAGCCCTACGTCGCGCTGCTCGAGCCGTACAGTGTGGTGATGCGGATGTGGTAGCTTGTATTGCTGGAGACACCAATCACCGTGACTCCTTCAAAAACACAGTCAGCGGTTTCTCGCGCTTTTCCCAAGACGCCGTCTACCCCTATGGTGCAGCAGGCCCCAATGGCAGTTTTGCTCTGCTGACCGATTACTACATGCGCCGCTACGGAGCCACACGTGCTGATTTTGGCAAACTCTGCGTCGCCCAGCGTGATAACGCCTTGCGCAATCCACACGCTCTTATGAAAAAACCCCTCACTCTAGATCAATACCTAGAGGCCAGAGCTATTGCCGAGCCCATTCATTTATTTGATTGCGTCATGCCCTGTGCGGGAGCAGAAGGCTTCTTAGTCATGCGCAAAGAACAAGCTCTGGCATTAAAGCTTCCTTTTGTAGAAATTCTATCTACGATTGAGCGTCACAATGCTTTCCCCGAAGACCCCGTGCAATACCGTGGTGGTTGGGCTATGGATGTGAACGAGCTGTATGAAATGGCAGAGGTACAAACTCAAGACATTGATTTTCTAGAAACCTACGACGATTACCCGGTGATCAATGTTCTGCAATTTGAAGATCTGGGTTTTTGTGATAAAGGAGCCGGCCCCGATTTCATTCGCTCTCATACCTTCACAATTGACGGTAGCTTTCCTTTTAACACTTCAGGTGGTCAGCTATCTGTAGGTCAAGCGGGTGCAGCCGGAGGTTACTTAGGGCTAGTCCAAGCACTACGGCAACTCACGCATAGCGCCGGCACTACACAAGTCGCCAATGCTAGCGTAGGCATGGTTTCAGGTTTTGGCATGATTAACTATGATCGCGGCCTTTGCACTGCCGCCACCATTTTAAAACGAGGTGAAGCATGAACAAGCCTCTCCCACCTAGTGCTCGCAGCAGCGCGGCCGCAGGCTTAACTCAAGCCGCGGCACAAAAACAATTTGCCTTGCAAGTGTGCTCTGAGTGTCAAACGGTTCAGTACCCTCCACGTGATGTCTGTGGACACTGTCTGCACGATCAGCTGCCTTGGGAGCCTGTAAAAAACACGGGCACAGTGCTGGCTTCTTGCACCTTACACCACAGCAATGAGCCCTACTTTCAAGATCAATTACCCTGGCGTATAGGCACCGTGCAATTGGATTGTGGCCCAGTCGTCATTGCTCATCTTCAAGATGCTTTACAAACGGGCGACCGCACCTCATTACGACTAGAACTCGATGCAGGGCAAACGGGCGTGCTCGTTGCCTACGCTTCACACTCTTAGGAAAGATCATTATGACTACCTCTTATACCGCCTTAATTACAGGTGGCAGCACTGGTATTGGCGCAGAACTTTGCAAACACTATATAGAGGCTGGGTATACCGTCATTTCCCTGGCAAGAACTCAGCTAGATTGGTCTCACGAGCGTTTAATCCAAATTTCCTTAGATTTACTGGATGAGACCGCTACCGCTAAAGTCGCTCATGAGATTGCAGCTCAATATAACGTCACACACTTTATCCATAATGCAGGCGTCATTTGGCCTAACTTGCTAGAAAACGTCAAGATTTCAGAGCTACAGGGTCTAACCCAAATCCATTTGGGCTCCGCTATTCAGCTCATGCAAGCGATTGCCCCCCGCATGCGTGAGCAACAATTTGGTCGAATTATCTTTATGTCATCACGCGGTGCCTTAGGTCTGGAAACACGCAGCGCCTACTCCGCCACCAAAGCGGGCATGATTGGCCTAGCACGCACCTGGGCCCTAGAACTAGCTGCCGAAGGTATTACCGTCAACGTTGTGGCTCCTGGTCCCATACAAACCCCTATGTTCCATGATGTGGTCGATGCAGGGAGTGAACGTGAACAACAAATTGCCAATTCTATTCCTGTTAAACGCTTAGGACGCGTTGACGATATTCGCCGTGCCGTCACTTTTTTTGCTGACCCTGAAAACAGCTTTGTCACCGGTCAAACTCTTTATGTATGCGGAGGAGCCAGTATTGGCACCTTAAAAATTTAGGTTACTTAAGGGTTTTTTTCTATTCAAATGAATCTATTAAGTCGTAAACTATTTAGGACTAATATCTAATTATAAGGCGTGTACAACACGCCAACCCAAAACAACCTCAATGTCCTCGTATGGAGACAACATGGACAACGACGATTTAATCGGAATGGAACTCCCCCGCTCCCAAGGCGGACTCGCTCGACTTATAGAAATCTTACTGGACACACTCTGCGCGTCCCTACTGATTCTCATGACGGGTATTACCACCATAGACGTGGTGGGCCGCTACTTTTTCCACGCTCCTATTTATGGAGCCTATGAAAGTAATGAGCTGCTTTTAGGTATTTTGGTTTTTGCCGCTTTACCTCGTGTCACGTGGCACCAAAAACACTTAACTGTAACCGCTTTGAGTACAGCCTTATCACCTAGGATGCAGCTGGCCCAACAACGTATCCTATCTTTGATATCTGGACTCTGTTTACTAGTGCTTAGCTACTTTTTATGGCAACACGGCGCTCAACTTGCCAGTTATGGTGATATGAGCAACGCCCTAAGTTTACCTTTAGCCCCCTTTGCTTATGTCATTGCTGTCTTAACGGCTATCTCAGCTTTAGCCGCTTTAGCACACGTCTTCCTTCCTTCAACGCCTCAGACTTAACCCGCTAAGGTTGACCACTATGCTTGTATCTCTTATTGGCTTAATTGCTTTATTAGCCTGCCTATTTGTTGGCTTACCTATTGCATGGGGCATGCTCTTAGTAGGTGTGCTTGGCTTTAGTTTCTATACTGGACTAGAACCCGCTCTTAGCATGGCAGCACAAACTGCCTATGACACGGGCATGAGCTATAGCTTTAGCGTACTGCCCCTATTTATTTTGATGGGAAACCTAGTCAACGCCTCCGGCCTTTCGCGTGATCTTTATACGGCGGCTAATGCATTTATCGGTCATTTACGTGGTGGATTAGCCATGGCAACTATCTTGGCCTGTGGCTCGTTTAGTGCATTATCTGGCTCTAGCATGGCTACTACCGCCGCCATGAGCCGCGTAGCCATGCCATCCATGCGTAAATATAACTATGATGACTGCCTGGCTTCAGGCAGTATTGCTGCAGGAGGCACCTTAGGTATTCTTATCCCACCTAGCATCATTATGGTGGTGTATGGCATTTTGACCGAAACCGATATTGGCAAGCTTTTTGCAGCCGGTTTTGTACCTGGAGTACTTGCCATTGTTATGTATTTGGCAACCGTACTCATTCTGACAACCATTAATCCCAAGTTAGGCCAACCTGGAGAGAAAAGCAGTTGGTCACAACGCTTACATGCCACCAAAGGGGTTCTATCCATTAGTGTGCTCTTTTTGGTCATTATGGGCGGTATTTATGGTGGCCTTTTCACCCCAACGGAAGCAGCGGGTATTGGTGCCTTCTGTACCTTCTTAATCACCCTAAAACGCCGTGGCTGGAAGCCCAAAATTTATATTACCGTTTTGGTTGAAGCAGCTCAAACTACCGCCGTCATGTTTGCCTTAGTGATTGGCGCACTTATTTTCACCAACTTTCTTACCGTAGCAGGTTTACCTAACCAACTTTTAGATTTTATTAATAGCCTAGATATGTCGCCGCTTATGGTGATTTTTATCATCTGCTTAATCTATCTAATCCTAGGTTGCTTTTTAGAAACCATGTCTATGGTGATGCTCACCGTACCAATTTTCTATCCTATTGTGACCTCAATGGGATTTGACTTGATCTGGTTCGGTATTGTGGTGGTAGTAGCCGCGGAAATCAGTCTTATTACCCCTCCCTTGGGCCTTAACATTTTTATGATTAAAAACGTGATGCCGGACATTCCGCTGCGTACCATTATTTACGGCGTTACCCCTTTTGTACTGACCGACATTATTCGGTTAGCTATCTTAGTATTAGTACCGTGGATTGTCATGGTAGTACCCAACAGCATGTAAACAATAAATAAACCAACTTTCCCTCAGGAGTAGACAATGAATAAACTCAATCTCTTCAAAGCCACTATTGGCCTCGGCCTGGCTTTAGCTCAACCGTTGGTGGCGGCAGCCTCTGAAACCGTGGTTTTACGTTTTTCTAACTGGCAGCCTCCAGCTCATTTCATTACCACTGACATGCTGACTCCTTGGACCCAAGAAGTCGAGCAAGCAACCAATGGTCGCGTCAAAGTTGAACTTATTAATCCTCTAGGCAAACCTCAAGCTCACCTTGACTTGGTGCGGAATGGCATTGCAGATATTGGAATGTCGGTCCACAGCTATACGGCTAGTCGCTTTCCTTTAATTGAGTTTGCTGAGCTTCCGTTTACTACTGAAGATAGTGGTGTCAACTCACAAGCTTATTGGGATACCTATCAGAAATTCATGACAGGAGCCGACGAACACCGAGGTGTAAAACTACTCGGTGCCTGGACCAGTCCACCGTCCGTTATTCTGACGACTAAAGAAAATGTTAATAGCCTCAAAGATCTAGAAGGCTCCAAACTACGCTCTCCTAGTCCCCTATTTGATGAGGTCTCTAAACAGCTCGGTGCCACTCCTGTAACTGCACCTGCTTCTGAGGCTTATGAGATGCTGTCCCGCGGCGTCATCGATGGGATGTATTTCCAATACGATCAAATCCATAACTTCAAATTAGACCGCCTCATTAAATCCGTGGTAGCCGTCCCTGGCGGATTTGGTAAAACCAGCCAGTTTTTATTTATGAACGAACGCAAATGGAATCAACTCAGCCCAGAAGATCAAGCGGCTATTCTAAGCGTGTCCGAAAAACACATGGCCAAAACCTTTGGGGAAAAATGGCATCAGTCCGAGCAAAATGCAATTCAATCCTTAACGGCAGATGGCTTACACACCTATATCGTCGAAGGTGACGAGCTACAAGAGCTAAAAGAAAAACTGGCCCCTCTAGAGCAAAAGTGGATTCAGAAAGCAGCAAGTAAAAACGTAGATGGTCAGGCTGTACTTGATTATTACCGCGAACAAATTCAAACCCTTAGCCAGCCTTAACTCTACACCCTACGATTCAAAAACCCATCTTTAAAGGTGGGTTTTTTATATGATTAACAGCGAAAGAGTAAATAGTCGAAAACACATATATACACCGCCTCTAAGCATTGTTTAAGCTACAAATTGGAAAACGAGCTAAGAGAAATCCAATGTGCGATCCTATTTATGTTGGCGTATTATTTTCCACTTCAGGTCTGGTTTCAACTATAGAGCAATCCCAATTAAAAGGGACGCTCTTTGCCATAGAGCAAATCAATGCAGCCGGTGGCATTCACGGAAGAGAAATCATTCCCAAATACTACAACCCGGGCTCTTCCCCGGGAAATTATCGTGTTTTAGCCGAAACGCTTTTTCAAAAAGATCAAGTAAACGTGATTTTTGGTGGGTACAAATCCAGCACCCGCAAAGCCATGTTGCCGGTGGTAGAAAAATGGAACAAACTCTTATTTTACCCCACCCTTTACGAGGGGTTTGAGTGCTCAAAAAACATTATTTATACCGGTTCGGTCCCAAATCAAAATAGCGTGCAACTAGCTGAGTATCTTATGGAGCACTATGGACCTCGGGTTTATCTTATCGGCTCCGATTATATCTATCCTCACGAATCAAACCGTATTATGAGCGATCTGATCTACCAACACCCGCACGGAGAAAAACTTGCAGAACGCTATGTGCCTCTTAACGCTACCTTAGAGGATTTCCGTTGGATCATTCAGGATATCAAACACCAGCAGCCAGATTTTATTTTTTCCACAGTTGTAGGGAATGCAACCACGGCGCTTTATCAAGCCTATGCTAAAGCCAAGCTAGACCCTTATAAAATGCCCATTGCTAGTCTGACTACGCAAGAGGTGGAGATTGCCCATATGGGCGCAGATTTAGGCGAAGGACACATTGCCTCCGCTCCTTATTTTCAATCTTTACAGACAGCAACCAACCAACAATGCCTACAGCTTTTTCGAGCTTGCTTTGGTCCAGATGCCGTCGTAAACGCTGGCTGGGAGGCCGCTTATTTTCAAGTACATCTCTATGCCAATGCCTTACGCCAAGCACAGAGTGAAGAAATAGAACAACTACTACCCGCCTTATTAAAACAAGAGTTTCACGCGCCCCAAGGCAAAATACGTATCGACCCGGATAATCACCACACTTATTTACAACCTCGCATCGGCATTGCTGATGCCAATGGGCAATTTCGAGTGGTCTGGGAAAGCCCGGTTGCCATTAAGCCCGATCCCTATTTAGTCACACATACCTTTTCCAAAACACCTTTATCGATTTAAAGATGGAGATCTGTGGCATGAGCCGAAAACCACTACCCCAACATATTACGTTTCAGGCTTTACTACGTGATCTACGTAATCTTCATATCACTCTTTTTCACCCAGACGACGAAGACAGACAGGCGATTCAGCAACAGCTGTTACGCATTGGCTGCCAGACACAAACGTTTTGGCCTCCACGCCCCTCATTACCCGCAACCACCGATTTTCTTTTGGTAGCAGTACACCCTGATATCGTGCTGCCAAATTGGATAGAGCTACAACAAACAAAACGCCCAACCATTATTGCGATCATTACCTATGAAAGCCCAACCATGCTTGAAAGCATGCTCGAACTTGAGGTTGATGCCCTATTACCTACTCCCATTCGCTCTTTTGGGCTTTTATCCACGCTGGTTCATGCGCGTCAAATCAATCTTCAGCGCCAACGCCTTCAACGACAAATACACCGCCTAGACCTTAAACTCCAAGGGGCCAAAGACGTATTAAAAGCGAAGCACCTCATCATGAAGTCACGAGGTTTAAATGAAGAGCAAGCCTATGAGCTCTTACGTGAACAGGCAATGCAACAGCGCATCAGTATCGAAACCGTCAGCAAAAACATTCTTACCGCACAAGCCGTACTAAAACTTTAGCCCAATAAAAAGCTCACCCCTTTTGGGTGAGCTTTTTAGCACACAGATTATGGGCTATGGTGCCAATACCGGCTTATGCCCTGCTAACGGTTGCATTGCCTCAATCGCATAAGCTGCCTTTAATAAGGTCGCCTCATCAAAAGCCCGACCAATGATTTGCAAACCTACTGGTAAGCCCTCACTTATTCCCGCTGGTACAGATAGCGCCGGTAAACCGGTTAAATTGCTCGGCCCAGTAAAACGAATACAGTTCTGAATAAAATCCGTTTTTTGGCCATTAATATCGACCAAATTATCACCAATATTCGGGACTAAAAACGGCAACGTCGGCGCCACTAATACATCCACTTCTCTCAGCACCTGAGTAAACTGCTGTTTCAAAGCGCGTCGTACCTGCTGTGCCTGCAAATAATCTACGCTACTAAATAGCTCCCCCCACTCGAATAAAAAGCGAATATCATCACCAAAGTCATCAGGGCGCTTAAGGAGATCCTCATGATGAATCGTAGAAGCCTCACTTAAACTAATCGCTAGCTCTGCCCACTCTGCATACTGCAATGCAGGGATACTAACTGTAGATAAAATAGCCCCTTGTTTTTCTAAATCATCTAAGCGCTCCCGAATAATTCGTTCTACACGCGAATCCACTTGATTAAAGAAATACGCTTCGTTGATGCCGATACGTAAACCTTTCACTCCCTCGTTCAAGGAGGCGCTGTAATCAACAACAGGTACGGGTGCAGAGGTTGGATCTTTTGTATCAAACCCTGCTATCACCTGTAACATCGCTGCCGCATCCGCCACAGTTTTTGACATAGGACCCACATGATCTAACGTCCACGCTAATGGATAGACGCCGTATTTACTTACGCGACCATGCGTGGGTTTTAAACCCACAATCCCGCAAGCGGATGAAGGGATACGGATCGACCCTGCTGTATCCGTCCCTAGGGATGAATATGTACTATGCGAAGCCACTGCAGCACCTGATCCACCACTAGATCCGCCAGGCACTTTTTCTGGGTTCCATGGGTTATGCACCGCACCAAAATGAGGGCTATTATTGTCAATTCCCCATGCATATTCATGCATGTTGAGCTTACCAGTAAATACTGCACCAGCTTCGCGCAAGCGCGCCGTTACCGTTGCATCCTCTTTAGAAACAAAATCCCGATGGATTTTAGAACACATGGTAGTAACTTCATTGGCAAAATAAATATTATCCTTTAATGCAATCGGCACACCATGAAAGGTGCCTTTATATTTGCCTTGCATGATTTCATTTTCTGCATGCTTCGCTGCTTTTAACGCGCTATCTGCTGTGATCGCCACATACGCATTCGTTTGCGGGTTGCTACTCTCAATATACTGCAACATGTTTTCCGTTACCTCTACCGGTGAAACGGATTTGCTTTTAATCAATTGCGCTAACTCTGTGACGCTTTTTTCTAATAGTTCTTTATTCATAGTGATCTCCTCCTGCAACATTTTTGATAGCTAAATCGGCATCACTTAGTGGGACACCTGCTAAATCTCCTTTGAGCGCTAAGGTCTCCTGCCATTTTTGTTCGAGTTTTTTTAAATGCTCATCAGTGGGATAAACCCCCTTGGCCGCTAAGGCCTCTTTGATGGAATAGGTCATTATTTTGTCTCCTAGTAAGATGTGACCAGCAATAAAAAAGCCCCATTCCGATAGCACAATGCATCGGAATGGGGCTTTTTTGCCCTGCATACTGCTGGCAACACTGGCAGCATCTGCATGTTTTTCAATTAAGTACAGACTATCCCGTCTGTCTCTATCAAAGTAAATAAAAAAACCAAATGGGTCAATCTAGTACAAACACCCATATTTCAACTCTGCTCCCTGTCCTTTTACTTTAAACCTAAACAAAAATTTCTTTTTCTATATCAATCGCTTATGAATGCCTTATGAAAAACCGCTGGGGTTTTCCCTAAAAAAGACAAGTATTTGCACTAAGTGGATAAGCCCTGCCAAAACTGGATAGACCAATAAAAGTCATAACCCTACCATCTAAATCATTCACAACTAAACAATAAAAGCGTAAAGGTGGAGACAATGGTTAAAACAAAATATCTGACATGTGCACTAAGCTGTGCCGCCCTTGTTGGCTTGTCTTATAACGCGCACGCCATCGAAGGAAATGGGCTTCCTATTTATCCAGATGGTTTGGAGTCCTATATGTCAGGCGCTTTACCAGGGCCAGGGGTGCACCTGCTTATGTACGGTGGCACCATGCGTTACAACTCCGTCCGTGATCGTCATGGTGACAAAATCCCTGTTCCTGATTTTAAAGTCGAGGTCGGCATGGTCGCACCTCGGGTCGTTTGGGTAACACCGCAACAAGTCGCCGGTGGGCAGCTGGCTTTTCATGCGCTATTTCCCTTACTGACCGTTAAAGAGCAAGCCATGGGAATGAGTAAACGCCGCTCCGGTCTAGGCGACATTGCCTTTGGTCCAGCTCTAGGCTACCACTTTAGCGATGCTGCACATGCAGTCATCGGTGTGGATTTTGTTGCTCCTACTGGACGCTACAAAAAAGGTGAAATGGCCAACCTGGGTCGTAACTACTGGACGATCCAACCTGCTGCGGCGTTTACCTATACCCAGCCCAAAGGAGTGAATTTCGATATTAAAGCCATGGTGGATTTCAACATGAATAACAGCGATACCCATACCCGTACCGGGCACGCTATTCATGCTGACTATGCACTCGGTTATGGCTTTGGTAATGGTTGGGTCGCAGGCATTGGGGGATATGCCTATCAGCAATTTAAAAAAGATAGTGGACCGTTAGCTGGGGATGGTAAAGCGCGTGCCTTTGGCATTGGCCCAACCTTGCGCTATGCCAACCCTAACGGCTGGCTTTTTACCGCGAAATGGCAGCAAGACGTTGGCGTTCGTAGTCGCCCCAAAGGCCATCAATTCCTCGTTAAAGCCGCTATCCCATTTTAACTAATCTCTATCGGAGCTGACCATGAAAGGTTTAGAAAAAAAAGTATTTATTGTCACAGGCGGCGCCACTCTAATTGGTGCTGGTGTGGTGCAAGTGCTACGCCAATATGGCGCTCGCGTTGCCGTATTTGATATTGACAAGGTGGGCGGGGCAGCGGCCGTTGGCCAAGATGAACAAGTAGCACGCTTCTGGCATGTTGATATTACGGATAATGATGCCATTACTGCTGCCACTGCAGAAGTAAGCCAACACTTTGGTCGTATCGATGGCTTAGTCAATCTGGCCTGTTCTTACCTAGATGAAGGAATGAACTCAAGCCGTGAGGACTGGCTCACCGCCCTCAATATTAACGTTGTCAGCTCCGTAGAAATGAGCAAAATTGTTCGCCCTTATCTGCAAGCACAGCAAGGGGGAGCGATTGTGAATTTCACCTCCATTTCTTCTTCTATTGCCCAAACAGGGCGCTGGCTCTACCCCGTTTCTAAAGCCGCAATTTTGCAGTTAACCCGCAGCTTAGCGATGGATTTTGCGGCGGATCATATCCGTGTCAACTCTGTGTCCCCCGGCTGGACTTGGTCGCGCGTCATGGACGAAATCACCGGGGGTGACCGAGCCAAAACAGATCAAGTGGCCGCACCGTTCCATATGCTTGGGCGTGTCGGCAACCCAGAAGAAGTGGGCGAAGTGGTGGCTTTTCTTCTCTCCGATGCAGCAAGCTTTGTCACCGGTGCTGATTATGCCGTCGATGGTGGTTATTCCGCCATGGGCCCCGAACAAAACGTACCCGCTATCCCTAAACTCGCGGAGTAAGTGCGTCTCATTTTCCATGATTCTCTGATAGATAACAGGAGACTTTACTATGCGTAAAATCGCTATTATTGGTGGCGGACAAGCCGGTATGCCGGTTGCTTTTGGCCTGCTAGAAAAAGGTTATGAGGTAGCGGTATACACCAACCGCACTCCCGATCAAATCCGTGAAGGTCGCGTCATGTCGAGTCAGTGTATGTTTGCCAATGCACTCGACGTAGAGCGCCGTTTAGGCATTAACTTTTGGGAAGATGAATGCCCTCCGGTAGAAGGGATCGGCTTTGCCTTACCTGATCCAGAAAAACCCGATACCAAAGCCGTAGATTGGAGCGGACGCCTTGATCGCGTCGCCCAAGCCACTGACCAACGCATTAAAATGCCCGTCTGGTTAGAGGAATTTGAAAAACGGGGTGGCCGCGTTGTTATTGAAGACGTGGGCATTGCCGAAATGGAACGTATCAGCAACGAATATGATCTAACAGTTTTAGCGGCTGGTAAAGGCGAAGTCGTACGCTTATTAGAGCGTGATCCCTCTCGCTCCCCTTTTGACAAGCCCCAACGCGCTTTGGCACTTACCTATGTCCATGGTTTAGAGCCCACCCCCGAATACTCCCGCGTTTCCTTTAACTTTATCCCAGGTGTGGGTGAGTATTTTGTGTTCCCCTCCTTAACGCTATCAGGACCATGCGATATCATGGTATTTGAAGGCGTGCCCGGTGGTCCTTTAGATCGTTTCCGCGATGCCCAAAGCCCGCAAGAACACTTTGAGCGTAGCGTCTCTTTCTTACAAGAGTTCTTACCTTGGGAAGGCGACCGCGCTCGTAACTGTGAGCTTACCGATGATCAAGGCTATTTAGCGGGCAGCTTCCCTCCCACAGTGCGCAAACCCGTACTGACCTTGCCTTCTGGCAACATTGTGTTGGGTATGGGTGATGCGGTCGTAGTCAATGACCCCATTACAGGTCAGGGTTCCAACAACGCCGCTAAATGTGCTCAGGTATATTTAGATAGTATTTTAGAACGCGGCGAGCAGCCTTTTGATCGTCAATGGATGGAAAGCACGTTTGAAAAATACTGGGAGTATGCCAATCGCGTGGTGACATGGACAAACTCCATGCTCTTGCCCCCTACCCCTCAAGCGCTCGCTTTGTTAACCGGTGCAGAAAAACACCCACGTTTAGCGCACTTTATGGCAAATGCTTTTGACCATCCACCCGTGCTGTTCCCTGCGTGGGCTGATCTCACCGAGGCTGAAAAGTTAATCCAAGCCAAAGCTCAAGAGCCCGTGACTGCATAGTTGTATTAATAAGGAGTTATTTTCATGTCTAATCAGGCCACCTCATCCTCAGATAGCTCTGTCAATATTTTTGACAGCCGTGCATTTCGACAAGCCTTAGGTTGCTTTCCTACTGGTGTCGCTATTGTAACCACCCGCACACCTGAAGGGCGGCCTGTGGGCTTGACCATTAACTCGTTTAGCTCGCTTTCTTTGGAACCCCCTTTGATTATGTGGAGCTTGGTTAATCACTCCCCTAGCCGCGCGTTTTTTGAAAACTGCAATTATTTTGCTATTAATATTATTAACAGTAAGCAAACTGAGGCAGCGCTAGGATTTGCCAACTCAAAAATCGAAGATAAGTTCGCTTTGGTCTCTCATGCTGACGGTGAAGAAGGCGTGCCTTTAATTGATGATTGCGTCGCCACCTTTGTCTGTGAAAACTATCGTCAATACGAAGGCGGCGATCACACGATCTTTATCGGACGCGTGGTTCGCCATAGTACCATCACTGAACATGAGCCAGCCGTTTTTCACCGCGGTAAGTTCACTCGTCTTAGCGAATAATAAAACCCACTGAGGAGACATCCATGCAATCCAAATCAGACGTGGTCATTGTAGGCAGCGGCATGAACTCATTAAGTTGTGCAGCGCTTCTATCACAACGCGGCTTACGCGTCACGGTTTTAGAGCGTAACCCCATCGCGGGGGGCTGCATACGCACCGAGGAGCTCTTTCCCGGGTTCACTCACGATGTGTTTTCTAGCTGGTACCCCCTATTTGTAGGCGGTGCAGCCTATGCCGAGCTCGCACCAGCTTTAAAAGAAGCTGGGCTCGAGTTTGTACAAAGTGACTATAGTACGGGTTTGGCCACGCCAGACGGCGTAGGCATTGCCTTACGTCAAGACATGGATGACACCATTCAAAGACTTAACCAAATCGCTCCGGGTGATGGCGATGCAATAGGACAAGCCGCCGCACGCTTATTTGGCCCGGATGCGGGGTTGGTTTTTGGTCTCATGGGCGGTGAGCCATACAGCTGGGACACCAGTAAGCTAGTGTTTAAATCATGGCGCGAGCGCGGCATCGATGGCATGATGCACTTTGCCTCGCAGTCCCTAGAAAACTTCAGGCGTTGGGCAGAACGCGAGCTTTCTGGGGATGCAACCCGCGCCATGATTGCCCCTTGGGTACTTCACAGCGGATTAGGCCCTGACGAAGCCACATCGTCTTTAATTGGCAAATTAACCTTTTCTGCTGTCGTTGCAGGGGGTATGCCGGTGGTAAAAGGCGGTAGCTACAATATCGTCAAAGCCTTTACTCAACTTATCGAAAAAGCCGGTGGGCAAGTATTAACGGGCAAACATGTGGATCAAATCCTCATCGAAAATAACAAAGCCACAGGCGTACGGGTCGGTTCTGAACAATATTTAGCCAGCAAAGCCGTTGTCTGTAACGTCACACCCAACCAGCTTTATGAACAACTCATTCCTAATGCCGAACAACGCTACAAAGACCATGCTAGCGCTTACCGTTATGGACGCGGTGGCATGCAAATCCACTTTGCGCTTAAAGAAAAACCCACTTGGATTAACCCCGAACTCATTCATGTACCTATGGTGCATGTGACCGAAAGCATGGAGCAGGTCTGTGCCTCGGTCGTCGAAGCCAATAACGGTTGGCTCCCACGCAAACCGACTTTAGCGGTGGGGCAACCACTTGCCGTAGACCCTAGCCGTGCCCCCGATGGCTCGTGGATTTTATGGGTACAAATGCAAGACATGCCCTCTACGATTAAAGCAGATGCGGCCGATGAAATTACCATCCCCACCGATGGCAAATGGAATGAAGAGGTACGCGAAGCCATGGTAGAGCGCGTCAAGCAACGCTTAGAAAGCGTGATGCCCGGCTGGAGTCAACATATTATTGGCCACAAAGCCTTTAGTCCAGCCGATTTAGAGCAGTGGAACATCAACCTGGTGGGTGGGGATCCTTATTCGGGAGTATGCTCACCCGATCAGTTTTTCTTTATGCGCCCCTTTGCCGGCGAAGCTAAAGCACGCACCGGTAAAACCCCTATCGCCAATCTACATCATATTGGTGCCTCGGTTCACCCTGGTCCAGGCTTAGGAGGGCAATCCGGTTATTTAGCAGCGAACCGCATTGCTAAAAAATAGATCTATCGGCGCTACATTTCGTGGCGCCGACGCTGCAGCGTTTGACTAGGGGTTTCACCAAAACGCTGTTTATATTCTGCACTAAAGCGCCCTTGGTGCATAAACCCCCAACGCAAGGCTACTTGCGCTACTGAAACGTTGGGATCCAAACTATGCAGCAAATCATGACGAGCTCGATCCAATCGAATCTGACGTAGGTATTGCATAGGACTAATGCCACAATACTCTTGAAAACCTGCATGTAAAGTACGAATACTGACCTGCGCCAGTGCCGCAAGCTCATCCACACGAATCACTTGATCAGCATGTTCATGAAGATAGTTTTCTACTAAGCGAATATGTTTTGGCAAAACCTTACCCGGAATACGCGGCTTTTCTGCTGTTAACGGGGGATGTGCGTCTAATAATGTGGTGGCAATCAGCTGCTCTAATTGCGCTATCAATAATGGCGACTGTAAAACCGAATCTGAGTTACGTGCACAGTCAACCACGTAACGTAGCATCAGCTGCCAATTCGTAGAACGATGCGCTTCGAGCTTCACGGGAAAAATGAGTCCTGAGCTAGGAACATGCCAATCCAAATTAATGGCCATGTTTTCTACAAGCGTACGGTCTACTTTTAGCATCAGCTGCTCATTATTAGCGTGCCACACCATATCAATTTCCGCATTCGGATTCAGTACCGTCGCAATCTTAGGCGAAGAATCTACCGTCTCGCCTCCACAACGAATCGTGGCTTGTCCATACTGTGGTAGCTGAATTAAGTAAAAACCGGCCAACTCTTCGGGTTGAATACGTACATCTGCACCATAGCCCAGGCGCATTAAAGCCACTTGCCCAAACTGCACAAAACGCATACGTGTCTGCAAAGGCTGCGATGCCTTTTTCAGACTAAGGCGATGCGGTTTAATCATGGAGCTAACAGAGGACTGCACCTGATCAAGATCGTTCGAGGCAAAGTCCTGCCACTGAGTCGAATTAGGTGACATGATGATTACCTTAAAAAGGCCACTAGCAAAAGGATAAAATCCAATATAAACAAACGGTTTAGACGTTTGCCGTTTAATTATTTTAGTTGTAAAGTATATGCTTCACTATGGGGATATTCCCGAACCTTGATTCTATTTTGGCTTACTGGAAGAGACAACTGTGCAAAATCATTACCATTTTTACGAACCCCTAAAAGGTCACGGCCTACGCCATGATCCCATTAGCTCCATCGTCGGTCCTAGAGTAATCGGTTGGATAGGTACCCAAGATACAGCTGGCAACCCAAATCTTGCACCCTATAGCTTTTGTAATATTTTTAATTACCAACCGCCAGTTATTGCTTTTTCCAGTGTGGGTTACAAAGACAGTGTGCGCAATGCCATTGAAACCGGTGTCTTCACCTGGAACTTGGCCTCGCGCGATTTAGCCGAGCCCATGAACCAAAGTAGCACAATGCAAGCAGTTAACGAATTCGAGTTTGCTCAACTGACTCCCATTGCGGGTCAGCTTGTGGCAGCTCCTCGTGTAGGGGAAAGCCATGTTTCTATTGAGTGCAAAGTAACGCAGCATTTTCAGCTCACTGACCATCAAGGCGAAGCCATCGATACGTGGATGGTGCTAGGAGAAGCCGTGGGCGTGCATATTAACCCCGCTCTCATTAAAGATGGTATCTATCACTGTGCTGCTGGGCGGCCGATATTACGAGGCGGCGGCCCAGGCGACTATTATGAAATCAACGATGATACGCTGTTTGATATGCGTCGCCCCAAATAAAGAAAAAGTCACCAATCGGTGACTTTTCTTGTTTTAAATCATAGCAGCAATCGCTTGACCAACCTCTGTGGTCGTAGCCTTACCACCTAAATCTGCAGTCCGAGGCCCTTGTGCTAAGCAATGCTCAATGGCTTGCATCATGTCCGTATAAGCCGCTTGATAAGGCGCTTGACCTTGACCTAAAAACTCAACCATCATGGCCGCTGACCAAATCATAGCCACAGGGTTAGCGATATTTTTACCCGCAATATCCGGAGCCGAGCCATGTACGGGTTCAAACAAGGAAGGAAAACGACGCTCTGGATTTAAATTTGCCGAAGGCGCGATCCCCACTGTCCCAGTACACGCCGGCCCAAGATCCGACAAAATATCCCCAAATAAATTTGATGCTACTACCACATCAAACTGTTCTGGATTAAGCACAAAACGAGCTGTCATAATATCGATATGATGCTTATCCCAACGTACATCGGGATACTGCGCCGCCATCTGCTCAAGCCGCTCATCCCAATACGGCATACTAATAGCCAGACCATTGGATTTGGTGGCGGAGCTCAAATGTTTAGCTGGGCGGCTCTGTGCGACCTCGAACGCGTATTTTAAGACCCGATCCACACCCGTACGTGTAAATACGGATTCTTGGATCACTACCTCGCGCTCGGTCCCTTCGAAAATACGCCCACCCAGATTGGTGTACTCCCCTTCGGTATTTTCTCGCACCACCACAAAATCAATATCACCGGGCTTTTTATTTGCCAAAGGGCACGGTACCCCCGGCATTAAACGTACAGGCCGCATGTTGATGTACTGATCAAACTCACGACGGAATTTTAGCAACGAGCCCCACAAAGAGATATGGTCTGGGACCACCGCTGGCCAGCCCACCGCACCAAATAAAATTGCATCAAAACCCCGCAGCTGCTCGAACCAATCATCGGGCAACATCTGTCCGTGTTTTTGGTAGTAATCTGCACTTGACCAATCAAAAGTCTCATACTCTAAGGCAATGCCATGCTTTTTGCTCACGGTCTCCAGCACACGCAGCGCTTCTGGCATGACCTCAACCCCAATCCCATCTCCAGCCATCACGGCGATTTTATGTGTTTTCATCGTAACCTATCATAGTTTCTGCCCTGTAAGCTTTGCTCAAACTTATACAAAGCTCGCAACAACTTACAGTAGCGATTTTGTTAGGGTAAAGACATGATTATATGTATGTCTATCCGTCATGAGTTATACCCGTAGTTTCCCCCCGAATCAACTGCAAAACCTGGTGTTCTGCCGCGCTTTAGCTTGTGTACTGGTCGTACTTCTGCACGTGGCAGCCTTAGGCTTTCATCAGTGGGATAAAAACTGGTGGGCAAGCAACACCTATGATGGACTTGCTCGTATTAGTGTGCCTCTTTTTCTGATGCTCAGTGGCGCGCTGCTGCTGCATAAGCGTGAGCCTCTAGGTGTGTTTTTTAAAAAGCGCTTCAGACGTATCTTGCCACCGCTTATCGGTTGGTCTTTGTTTTATCTGATTTGGAATCAAGTCCGTGACCCCAGTCCCTCCGCTTTATCACAAGCCTTTCTTAAAGCGATTTATACTCCCTCGGGTCATCATCTTTGGTATCTATACGCGCTAATCGGTATTTATTTAACTATCCCTTTTTTGCGTGTTTTCTACCAGCATAGTACTGGCAAAGAAAAGCAGCTCTGGCTTTTGCTTTGGGCAGGCATTAACGGTGGTTTGATTTTCTTTCCTAAAGCCTCTGTGATCCAATCGCAGTATGCGCTGTTTAGTTTTATTGGGTTAATTGGCTACGTTTTTGTCGGAGCGTGGATCATGGAATGGCAGCCACGCCGCACCTACTCCATAGGCGCCGTGCTTAGTTTGATCTCCGGCTCACTGGTTACCCTGCTGGGTACCTATTGGCTTAGCCGTTCTCAAGCTAAACCTTCCGTGCTTTTCTATGACTATTTAAGCCTTAATGTCATACTAGCTGCTACCAGCGCCTTTTATCTGATCGTACACTACGCCCATCGCTGGCCTAAGCCCACAGAGTTGACCTTATGGCTGAGTACCCATAGCCTAACCATTTATGGGATCCATGTGTTTTTTATTCAGCTTTATACACCTTTATATCAAAAATTTTCTTTTATAATAAAAGGTTGGTGGCTGATTCCTATCTTTACCTTTTTTATTTTGATTCAAATAGGAATGGTGATATTAATACGAAGGCTACTATTTTCTATCCATACTCTTTTTACAGGTTTTTCCCAACGTCATGAACCAGCCTCTACAGCCAGCTCCCCTAAACAATGATGCATTCAAAAGTCAGCGTCAACTTACCATGGTTATTTACGCGCTTTATGGGGCTGGCTATTTTCTTGGTGGTATACCAGCAATTGTGGCTATTATTATTAACCACATTAAACGCAATGAGATCAAAGACCCCATGCTGATCTCCCATTTCACTTGGCAGATCCGTACATTTTGGATCACTTTAGGACTATGCATTTTTGGCGCCCTAACTGCTTTACTTGGGGTCGGCTTTGTGATTTTTTTTGCGGCTATGATTTGGAACATTTATCGCTTAGTGCGTGGTGCTCTTAATCTGATCGAAAATAAACCTATGCCAACTCCTCATCCGTAACACTATGCAACCCACCCCATCTCTTACTCAACTACCAGCCTGGTCGGAACTCGTTTCAGCTGTAGAGCAAACTAAACCGACATTAAACGGTCTTTATACGATCGAAGCGGCAGGTATCACGATAGATTTCAGCGGTCAGCGTTGTTCCCCTGCCATCGAGACTGCTACCACACGTTTACTAGAGCAACGTCACTTTGAGCAGCAACGCCATGCTTTACTACATGGTGGTATCGTCAACCCAACCGAAAACCGAGCCGCCTGGCACACGGCCTTGCGCCAACATATGACTACCCCCGAAGTCACTGCCGAGCGAGAGCGCTTTAATGCCTTTATCCGCCACGCTGATACGGCACACCGCTGGCGTCATATTGTGCACATTGGTATTGGCGGTAGCGATTGGGGGGTTCGTCTTTGTATCAGTGCTTTTGGCTATAGTAAGTTATGGCGTACGGTGCGTTTCGTGGCCAACATTGACGGCCATGCCATTGAAAGCGGTTTAGCTGACCTGAATCCACATGACACACTGGTTGTGGTGGCCTCTAAATCCTTTACCACGGCCGAAACCTTAACCAACGCGCAGCGAGCCCTAGAGTGGCTCAAAGCCGCTGGCGTCCCTGCTCCGCATGAGCAAGTGGTCGCCATTACCGCTAAGCCTGAACGAGCTGCACAATGGGGGGTTCCAACAAAAAACATTTTTACTTTTTGGGATTGGGTCGGAGGGCGCTTTTCTCTTTGGTCCAGTGTGGGGCTCACTACCGCTTTAAGCGTTAGCTCGGATGTAATTGCGGGTATGCATGCGGGGGCAGCAGCGATGGATCACCACTTTGAATCAGCGCCACTTTCTCATAATGCTCCCGTACAAATGGCACTACACGGCATTATTAACCGCAATATCTTACATATTGCTTCATTAAATATTGCCCCGTATGATTCTCGCCTCGCATATCTGGTTCCGTATATTCAACAGCTAGAAATGGAATCCCTTGGTAAGTCAGTGGATCTAAATGGGGAACCCGTGCCCGTAGCAACTGGCCCTGTAGTTTGGGGCATGCCTGGCACCGATGCGCAACACACCTTTTTTCAGTGGCTACACCAAGGCACCGAAGGGGCCGCTGTAGACTTTATCGTCTGTCAGCAAGCCGATCACCGTTGGCAAGAGCATCACCAAAGCCTGTTAGCTAACTGTCTTGCCCAGCGCGAAGCCATGCTACGAGGCAAGAGCTACGAACAAGCCTACGAGGAATGCCTACAGCAAGGCCACGCACCCAACGCTGCCGCCTGGCTAGCCAAACACCGTACGCATCAAGGTGGGCGCCCCAACACTCTAATTGTACTGCCGCGCTTATCCCCTTATCACCTTGGGGCTCTTTTGGCTTTGTATGAACATAAAGTCTTTGTACAGGGGTTAATCTGGGGGATAAACCCTTTTGACCAGTGGGGTGTGGAATACGGTAAATTCCTCGCTTCAGACATCATTAAAGAACTACAGCAAACCACGCCCCCCTGTACGAAGCATGATGTCTCTACCGCCTATTGGATTAATAAATTCAAAAATAAAGGGGCGTAATGCCCCTTTAGTGGTTTACATCAAACTACGTAAAACATATTGCATAATCCCTCCGTGACGGAAATACTCTGCCTCGGATGGCGTATCAATACGCACAATCGCCTCAAAGCTTATGTCTCCGGCCTTCACCTGCACCGTTTTAGGAATCTGCCCGTGATTCAGTGCGGTCACACCAGTAATACTAAATACTTCGTCACCAAGTAATCCTAGTGTTTGAGCATTCTGTCCCTCGGGAAACTGCAAAGGTAAAACCCCCATACCCAGTAAATTCGAACGGTGGATACGCTCATAGGACTCGGCAATCACCGCTTTCACCCCTAACAACATCGTACCTTTAGCCGCCCAATCGCGCGAGGACCCCGACCCGTATTCTTTACCCGCCAAAATCACCAAAGGCACTTGCTGCGCAAGATAATGGCGTGACGCATCATAAATAGTCGTGATGGGTGCCCCCTCTTGGGTAAAGTCTCGGGTATATCCGCCCTCGGTACCGGGTGCTAGCTGGTTACGCAAGCGCACATTAGCAAAAGTGCCTCGGATCATGACCTCGTGGTTACCACGACGCGAACCATAGGAGTTAAAGTCTTTGGGCTCTATGCCATGCTCAGTTAAATACATGGCAGCAGGCGTCATGGGCACAATCGCTCCCGCTGGGCTAATGTGGTCAGTTGTGACCGAATCACCCAGCTTAGCCAGCACGCGTGCGTTTTCAATATCTGCCACTGGCTCTGGCTGGGCACGCATTTGTTCAAAATAAGGGGGGTGACGCACATAAGTAGACTGTGGATCCCAATGAAACTGCTCGCTTTCTGGTGTAGGAAGCTGCTGCCAACGCTCATCCCCCGCGAACACATCTTGATAGCCGCGGCGATACATATCCTCGGTTATAGCCTGCTCTATGACCGCTTGAACTTCTTCTGTCGTTGGCCAAATGTCTTTCAAGTAAACCGGATTACCTTGCGCATCTGTGGCTAAGACATCATTTTGTAGATCGATATCCATAGTGCCCGCAATCGCATATGCCACCACTAAAGGGGGTGACATTAAATAATTCATCTTTACTTGCGGGTGAATACGTCCCTCAAAGTTACGGTTGCCTGATAGCACCGAAACCACGGTCATATCATTCGCATCAATCGCAGCGGCCACTTCGGGGATCAACGGGCCCGAATTCCCGATACAAGTAGTACATCCGTAACCCACTAAATTAAAACCTAAAGCATCTAAATACGGGGTCAGCCCAGCACGCTCATAGTAATCGGTCACCACACGCGAGCCCGGTGCCAAGCTGGTTTTGACCCAAGGCTTACGCGTTAAGCCTTTTTCATGCGCTTTTTTCGCAACCAGCGCGGCGGCGATCATAACGCTGGGGTTAGAGGTATTGGTACATGAGGTAATCGCTGCAATGACCACGGCCCCGTCTTTTAAGGTGTAGGTCTGGCCGTCTTCACTTTGCACAAGAGCTTCGGTATTTTTTTTCTTAGGCTGGTCATGTGCTGGCACATCTGAAGCCGGGAAAGATTCTTTAAGCGCCTCATCGTAATCTGCAGCACTTTGCTGTTTTTCTAATTGAGCTAGCTCCTTTCTAAAAGCAGGTTGTGCCGAACTAAGCGGCACACGATCCTGCGGACGCTTTGGTCCAGCAATGGATGGCACAATAGAGGCCAAGTCTAGTTCTAAATGCTCAGAGTAAACAGGCTCATGGTCGGGATCATGCCATAACCCTTGTGCTTTGGCATAGGCTTCGACCAAAGCAATTTGCGCCTCGCTACGCCCTGTTAAGCGTAAATAATGTATGGTTTCCTCATCAATGGGAAACATAGACACGGTGGAGCCGTATTCTGGGCTCATATTACCAATGGTGGCACGGTTCGCTAAAGGCACCGCGCTGACCCCAGGACCATAAAATTCCACAAACTTGCCTACTACGCCGTGCTTGCGCAACATCTCGGTAATTGTTAGAACCAAATCCGTTGCGGTCACCCCTTCGGGCAGAGAACCCGTAAGCTTAAAGCCCACCACACGTGGAACCAACATAGAAATGGGTTGCCCCAGCATAGCGGCTTCGGCCTCAATACCCCCAACACCCCAAGCAACTACACCTAAGCCGTTCACCATCGGTGTGTGCGAGTCTGTCCCCACACAGGTATCAGGATACGCATAGGCGGTGCCGTTCTCTTCTTTGGTAAAAACAACACGCGACAGATGCTCTAGGTTCACCTGATGCACGATCCCTGTTCCCGGTGGCACCACTTTAAAGTTATCAAAAGCCTCTTGCCCCCAACGCAAAAACTGATAGCGCTCCACATTACGCTGATATTCAATCTCGACGTTACGCTGAAACGATTGATTATGCGCAAAATCATCCACAATCACGGAGTGGTCAATCACCAGCTCTACTGGCACCAATGGATTAATCCGTTTCGGGTCTCCGCCTAACTGCGCCATCGCTTCGCGCATTGCGGCCAAATCCACCACAGCCGGTACACCAGTGAAATCCTGCAACACGACCCGAGCAGGGCTAAAAGCAATCTCATAGTCAGGCTGCGCGCTGGGATCCCAGTTCGCCAAAAAGCGAATATGATCCGCGGTTACATTAACCCCGTCTTCGGTGCGCAATAAATTTTCGAGGAGGATTTTCAGACCGTAGGGCAAACGGTGTACGTCTAAGCCTTGATCTTGTAGGGCTGATAGCTGAAAAATTTGATAGGACTGCGAGCCTACTGTTAGCTCGCCACGTGCTTTGAAGCTGTTGGGATGTGACATACAAACCTCCTTGCTCGTTGGTGAACGCTGTTTGTTTCAGCCGACCCAAACTACAAGCCGCTGCCTACTACAGCGTGTGACGTCATACTTCTATCATACACTGGAAAAAAAAAGCGGCCATAAAGGCCGCGTAAAACAAAATGCAATTACAGCGCTCTTAATTCAGTTTTTACCTGATCAAAGACCTCTGTTACCGTAGCATCCGGTTCTCTCCCCATGCGGCTCACAAAATAAATCGCTAGCGCACCAAATAAAAACCCCGGAATAATTTCATAAATACCAAACCAACTAAAGTGGTTCCAAACCAAAACCACCACCGCTCCGACAATCATGCCCGCCAACGCCCCATTTCGGGTCATACGACGCCACATCAACGACATCAACACCACCGGACCAAATGCAGCACCAAACCCCGCCCATGCATAACTCACCATTGCCAATACCCGGCTCTCTGGATTCCACGCTAGAGCGATCGCAATAAGTGCTACCAACAACACCATAGATCGTCCAAACCATACCAGCTCCTTATCGCTAGCACGACGACGCACAAAAGTTTTATAAATATCTTGAGTCAATGAGCTGGAACAAACCAAAAGCTGAGCCGATAAAGTACTCATCACTGCTGCTAAAATCGCCGCCAATAAAATTCCTGCAATCCATGGGTTAAACAGCAGCATAGAAAACTCAATAAAAACACGCTCGGGGTTAGCGATGACCCCTGCCGCCTGTTCAGGGTGTGCCGCAAAATACGCGATCCCAAAAAATCCAACAGCCACCGCCCCCCCTAAGCATAAAATCATCCACGTCATACCAATTCGACGTGCATGGGGAATGGTTTGCACCGAATCCGCAGCCATAAAACGCACCAAAATATGAGGCTGCCCAAAATACCCCAAGCCCCACGCTAAGGCAGAAATCACGCCAACTTTAGATACGCCTGATAACACATCCACACTAGCAGGCTGTACGGACTGCGCTACTGTCACGGCCTCGTTAAGCCCGCCCACCTGATGCAACACAATTAAAGGAATCAGTACCAATGCAGTAAACATGAGCGAGGCTTGGACCGTATCGGTCCAACTCACAGCTAAAAACCCGCCAATAAATACATATGCAATCGTACAAAAAGCACCGAGCCACAGGGCCGCAGGATAAGACATGCCAAACATGCTTTCAAATAAACGCGCCCCTGCTACAACGCCCGATGCGCAGTACAAGGTAAAAAACAGCAGGATCACAATCGCTGAAACGATACGCAATACATTAGACCTATCCTGAAAGCGATTGGAAAAATAATCTGGCAACGTCAGCGCATCCCCAGAGCGTTCGGTATAAACGCGTAAACGCGCCGCCACCAAGCGCCAATTAAAATAGGCACCAATGATTAACCCTATCGCAATCCATGAAGCGGACAACCCTGTGTCATACACCTCGCCAGGCAGACCCATTAACAGCCAACCACTCATGTCTGACGCGCCTGCGGCTAAAGCCACCACAAAAGCCCCGAGCTTACGCCCCCCTAAAATGTAGTCTGACAAGTCTTGCGTTGACCTATAGCCTAACCAGCCGATCAACAACATTGCCAAAATATAGATCACAAACATCACGGTGATCGGCGTACTGATTATGTCCATTTTTTACCCCTTCCCGCCACATCGCACTAGAGTGCTTAGGCAATAGCTGGACGATGCACAAACCTCGCACATACTCAATAAATGAAAAATTAAAACCTTGTCACGGGTGTGACATTTCCACAGGCACATGCCGTGTTAACACTAAAATAGGGCTTATTTTATCGTTAATATCAGCGCTACCCCACCCGATTCACAAATTAGTGCTACATTAAAAAATCAAAAATAGAGAAAACAGAGAATAATACGAGGCAAATTGATTATGAGTGCTTACTACCAATTCATCGATAGACACATTGACGAGCAAGGAGTCGTCACCGCCACTTATCGCTCCACACAACATGCCCAAGGGGCCTGGAATCCACATGAACAACACATGGCTCCCGCTAGCGGTATTATTGCCGCCGAGCTTGAGCAGTTTCAGCCACGCGAGGGCATGCGTATCGGAAGAATTAGTTTTGATATCTTTGGCTTAATTGCCGCCGGTGAATTTTCTATCACTACACGTGTTATTCGCCCAGGCAAAACCATTGAACTCATCGAATCCACCATGCAAGCCAATAACAAAACATGTATTGTGGCGCGTGTATGGCGGATGTGTACATCGGATAGCTCTGAGATTGCCGGTCTGGAAGACCAGCCAGTTACCCACCCCGACCAGCTACCTTTATGGGAGGGGATGACACGCTGGCCAGGTGGTTATATTCAAAGCCTCATCGTTAAAGTGGACCCAAATCATCGCGCTGGGCATGGCATTGTGTGGCTTTCCAATGAAAAAGCCATGGTCGAAGGCCAAGAAAAAAGTGATTTTGTTCATCTGATGGGGATGGTGGATACCGCTAACGGCACAGCCGTACGCCAAGAGGATCCTTTTACGTGGAGCTTTCCGAACCTGGATTTACAAATCCACCTTTACCGCTATCCAAGCGGCCGCTGGCTGGGTTTGGAAACCGTGCAGCAATACGGCACTGACGGTATTGGTCTAACCAGCGCCATATTGCATGATATTCATGGGCCATTTGGGCGCAGTGAACAGATTTTGACCCTGCGTAAAATGGGCTAGTTATACCGCTTCATCGCGTTTATGCGACGCCAAAATTTCCATTTGGCGTTGCTCCATTTCTTTACGCAACTGACGCCGAATTTGGGCGGCTTTAAAGCGCCGAATCTCATCAGGTGTGGTGGGCGTTAACGGTTTTACCTCGGTAGGCTTGCCCTCGTCATCCACCGCCACCATGGTAAAAAAGCAGCTATTCACATGGCGCACCACACGATGTCGAATGTCTTCTGCAATCACTTTAATACCGACCTCCATGGAGGAAGTCCCCGTATAGTTCACACTGGCTAAAAAGGTAACCAGCTCACCCACATGAACCGGCTGTCTAAACGTGACTTGATCTACACTCAATGTCACCACATAACGATTCGCATAACGGCTAGCACAGGCATAGGCGACCTGATCCAAAAGCTTTAGAATCGTACCCCCATGAACATTCCCCGAAAAATTAGCGGTATCTGGGGTCATTAAAATTGTCATCGTTAGCTGATGATAAGGTAAATCCATGGTTTTCTCTTTCTAGCAATAAAAAAGGCGATCCATGCCAGTGTGCCAAAACCTCATGACACTATCACGGCATATAACGCGAAATTCTATAGATTAAGCGATGACACCGTTACGCTCAAGAAAACCTTAGGAAAACCACTGCAATGAGGCCTGCAACTGCACCACTTCCCCCACTACAATTAATGCGGGCCGCTCTGCCTGTTGTGCTAAGGCGGGCAATGTGGCTAGTGTCCCCACCTGAATCTGCTGCTCTGCTAGGGTCCCCTGGCTAATAATAGCCACAGGGGTTGTGGAAGCTTTACCATGAGCTATTAGCTGCGTGCTGATCTCAGTCGCTTTTAAAGTCCCCATATAAATCACTAAAGTTTGCCGCTGTCGTGCCAAGCAAGACCAATCAATGTCATCACCCTCAGCGCGACAATGACCAGTAATAAATAATGCCGCCTGAGCATATAAGCGATGGGTCAGGGGAATGCCCGCATACGCGGTCGCCCCCAGCGCGGCAGTAATACCCGGCACAACACGATAACTCACCCCCGCAGCTTTGAGCGCTTCTAACTCCTCGGCACCACGCCCAAATACAAACGGATCCCCGCCCTTTAAACGCACCACACGCAAGCCTTGCTGAGCATACTGAATCAATAGCTGATTCGTCGTGGCTTGATCAACCTGATGCGCATGGGCGCGTTTACCCACGGCAATACGCTGTGCATCACGTCGTATAAAAGCTAATACGTCTTTGCCCACCAGCGCGTCATATAACACCACATCCGCCGCCTGCAAAGCTTGAAATCCGGCCAGTGTTAACAACCCGCTATCCCCAGGCCCAGCACCTACTAAGGTGACTTGGCCGATTAAGGTCGTATCGATCTGGGTGTGAAGCAACTGCTGTAAACGCTGCTCTGCGTGCTGCGCTCGCTGTGCGCTCAGGGCTTCGGTAAAAATCGGGTCTGCAAACAACTTTTCCCAAAAGCTGCGACGCGCAGTCGCTTGTGTAAGTACAGCTTTGACCCGAGAACGATATTGCCCTGCCAACGTCGCCATAGGGGCCAATACCGGTGGTAAGGCTTGTTCTATTTTCTGGCGTAACTGTCGCGCTAAAACAGGTGCTGTGCCACCCGTACTGATGGCGACCTGAACTGGGGAACGATCCACAATCGCCGGCACAATAAAGGTACATAATGCGGGATTATCGACCACATTCACTAAACGATGTCGTTGCACACAAGCATCATGCACCGCTTGATTTAGCAGGGCATCGTCTGTCGCTGCGATCGTTAAAACCGCTTGCTCCACATCACTTGGCTCAAAATGGGCTTTCAGCCACTGCACCTGATTTTGCTCAAGCAACTGTTGTACCGCGGCTCCCACCTTTGCTGCGATCACACGAACCTGCGCCCCCGCCTGCCGTAGTAGCTCAATTTTTCTAAAAGCCACCTCGCCGGCTCCAACCACTAAAACTGGGCGCTGTTTTAGATTGGCATACAAAGGAAAATAATCCATAACGTCTTTGATGTAAAAAAGCTAACTTTTTTATCTTAGAGGCCGTCTCATAAAAACCAAACATCAAATCCTTGTATGTATTTTCCTTTTAGCTATAAGGACTTAGCGTGTAAAAACATGAAACGCATACACCTTTTAGCTATATTTACATAACCCTCATAGGCATATAAAAAGAGCAATTGCTTCTTTCCCTTTGGGACGACTTCATGGCTAGCATAGAAAGTCATTCTTGATTTTTGTTGAGCAAGCCATGAGTTCATTTATCCCTATCCAATTGTGGCAAATTCCACCTACTACGATCACCCAATCGGTATCACTACCACCTTTGATCCAAAATTTGGAACAGCAACTAAGCCAAATTGCCCAACAGCACAAAAAGGTTGTGCTTGCCAATAGCTTGGCTGTCGAGGATATGGTGCTAACACATGCTATTGCCCAATTACAACTACCTATTGAAATCATCGTACTCGATACAGGCAAACTCCATACCGAAGCTTTGAGCTATCTCGATATCGTAAAAAAACACTACGATCACTTGACTTTTGCTGTTTATCAACCTTTACCCCAGTCGTTACAAGACTTTGAAACCACACACGACTTTCTTGATATTTATCAATCATTGAGCGTACGCAAAGCCTGTTGTTTTGCTCGCAAAATCGAGCCATTACAACGCGCCCTAGCTCATAAAACAGCATGGATTACAGGGCAACGACGGGAGCAATCTCCCACTCGTCAACAGTTACCTCAGCGCGAGTGGGATACTGCTCACAACTTAGAAAAATTCAATCCCCTGGCTGACTGGACGCACGAACAGGTGTGGGCCTATATCCATGCCCATTCTATTCCTATCCACCCGTTGTATCACCACGGCATGCCCAGCATCGGCTGTGAGCCATGTACCAAGCCCATACGCCAAGGCGAAGACCTGCGTGCTGGGCGTTGGTGGTGGGAAAGTCAAGACAGTAAAGAGTGTGGCTTACACGCTAACCCCACGTCCTCCCTCTCTTAATTTTTATTTATGTGTTGAGTGTGCTTTTATGGCTGCTATTGTGAACCGTCATCTGGACTGGCTCGAGGCGGAGTCCATTTATATTATTCGGGAAACCATTGCTGAAACAAAAAACCCCGCCTTACTCTTTTCTGGGGGCAAAGACTCGGTTGTGCTTTTTGCCTTAGCTTGCAAAGCCTTTGCCTTACCTAACCGACCCTTGCAGTTACCCTTTCGGCTTCTACATGTGGATACAGGGCATAACTACCCCGAGGTCATTGCTTTTAGAGACGAAATCGTAGCGCGTACGGGTGCTGAACTCATCGTTGCGCATGTGGAAGACTCCATTCAGCGTGGCACCGTTGTCTTACGCCATGACAATGATTCACGCAACGCTGCTCAAGCCGTCACCCTATTAGAAGCCATTGAACAATATCAATTTGATGCACTGATGGGCGGCGCACGCCGTGATGAAGAAAAAGCCCGCGCTAAAGAGCGTATTTTTTCTTTTAGAGACCAGTTTGGACAGTGGGATCCCAAAAACCAACGCCCTGAACTCTGGTCTTTATATAACACGCGCTTACATCCCAATGAAAACATGCGTGTTTTTCCTATATCTAATTGGACTGAACTAGATATCTGGCAATACATAGAACGCGAGCAGCTCGCTTTGCCCAGCATTTACTATGCGCATGAACGTGAGGTCGTAGAGCGTAATGGTTTGCTGGTTCCCGTTACCCCACTTACCCCAAAACAGCCCAAAGAAATCAGTCAGCAACGCTCTGTTCGCTTTAGAACTGTTGGCGATATCAGCTGCACGTGCCCCGTCCCAAGCCAAGCCAAAACCGCTGCAGAAATTATCTTGGAAACCGCCCAAGCCACCCTATCCGAGCGGCGCGCCACGCGTTTAGATGACCGCGCATCGGAAGCAGCAATGGAAGAGCGCAAACGCGCTGGTTATTTTTAATTTGCCTCATGCCAAGGACTCACGATGACAAATCAAACCCCAACGGTATTCCGTTTTATCACCGCTGGCAGCGTCGATGATGGTAAATCCACACTAATTGGCCGCCTGCTTTATGACAGCCATGTTTTATTAAGTGACCACATTGAACAGCTTAAATCCAATTCATATCACCATACAGACCAAGCGCCATTGGATTTTGCGCTGCTGACAGATGGGCTTGCCGCAGAAAGAGAGCAGGGCATCACGATTGATGTCGCGTATCGGTATTTCAGTACCCCTGAACGTAAGTTCATTTTGGCTGATACCCCTGGACATGAACAATACACGCGTAATATGGTTACAGGGGCATCTACAGCTGATGCCGCGATTGTCTTAATTGATGCTTCCCGCTTAGATTTACAGCAACAGCCGGTACGCTTATTACCGCAAACCATACGTCATAGTGTGCTTTTAAAGCGATTGGCCTGCCCGCATATCATTGTGGCCATCAATAAGCTCGACTTATTACATTACGATGCAGCGGCCTTTACAGCCATCCAAAACGCGTATACACAACTCGCCAAACAGCTTCAGCTCACTGCTGTGCATTTTGTGCCCATTTCAGCCCTGCATGGGGACAATATTGTGCATTCCAGTACCAACATGCCTTGGTATGACGGCCCGAGTTTGCTCACACTCCTTAATACGCTCCCTATTACAGACACAGCCCAACCTGACCCTGGCCTTGCGCTTTTTCCTATACAACGCGTAGCGCGTCAGGACGGCAGTGCCAAAGACGATTTTCGTGGCTACCAAGGCCGTTTAGAACAAGGCCAGCTGCAAGTAGGACAAACGATACGCCTGCTACCAAGCCAACAACGCAGCACTATCGCAGCCATTTATGGCATCCATGGTCAACAAGAACAAGCACAACCGGGCGAAGTCCTAACCATCACTTTACAAGATGAGCTCGATATTTCTCGAGGCGATACCCTTGTTGCCGTGGAGCACCCCGTCCAAAACCATCAACATATCCATGCTTCGCTTTGCTGGTTTGACGATCAGCCATTAAACCCAGCTCGCAAATATTGGCTAAAGCACACGACTAAAACCGTCTACGCCAAAATTAGCGGTATAGCTAGCGTTTTGGATCTACACGAACTAAAAGAAAAACCTGCCGCTAGACCATTACAAATGAATGATATGGCTAAAGTCCAACTGCTTTTACAACAACCCATTGCCGCTAATCGCTACCTTGATAACAAAGCGACTGGCGCATTTATTTTGATTGATGATATCAGCCACCGCACCGTCGCGGCGGGCATGATCGAACAACTGGGATAGCTATAACCATGATCGTATCCACTGAACTTATTCAGAACATAGACCAGTTAAGCACTAAGGAACTCGCTTGGCTATCCGGTTATTGCTGGGCCAAATCCAAAGTTGACGGACTGCAGTCTTTCAGCGCCGACCTAGATCAGGCCTCAACGGCAACGGCTACAACCACGCGTACCGTGACGATTTTATCCGCCTCCCAAACCGGCAACGCTAACCGTGTCGCCGAGCGTTTACATGAGTCGTTGCAATCTTTACCTGTGCGCTTGCAGCATTACCGCTTGGGTGACTACAAAAACAAACAAATCACCGAAGAAGACATTGTGATTTTTGTCAGCTCCACGCAAGGCGAGGGCGAGTTCCCCGAGGAAGCCATTTCTTTTTCTAAATACCTATTCGGTAAGCGTGCTCCCAACCTAGCGCATCTTTCTTTTGCTGTGGTGGGCTTAGGTGACAGCTCCTATCCTTTGTTTTGTGAGGCAAGTAAAAAATGGGATCAACGCCTTGAGGCCTTGGGTGCGAAGCGCCTTTTACCTCGGTTGGATAACGACATCGATTATGAGGACTCGATTGCCCAATGGCAAGAACAACTGCATGCCTGCTTATCAGAGCTATTGCATAATGAAACGCCAGCTGTATCCAACCCCGCTGTACAGATAGTACCAGCCTCAAAGACCTATGATAGAACGCGCCCTTATCTGGCTGAGCTCATTCAAAAACAAAAAATCACTGCTCGCCAAGCCAACAAAACCACCCTGCATGTAGAAATTGACTTAGGTGACTCGGGAATACAATACAGCCCAGGTGATAGTTTAGGCATACTCCCTACAAATAATACCGATTTGGTACAGGATTTTTTAGCCCTCTTTGACTTTAAAGCCGAAGCCTTAGTACAGCTAAAGTCAGGACAATCTTTGCCCTTAATCGAAGCGTTGACGCATCATGTTGAACTGACCCAAAACAGTGTAGCTTTAGTAAAAAAATGGGCACAAATCAGTCAACACCCTGAACTAATCGCACTGGTAGAGCATCCCGAAAAAGCTCAACACTACGCGAGCGCCACCCCTTTATACGCGATGATTCAAGCTTACCCCGCCACCATTGATCCCCAACAATGGTTCGCATTTTTACGACCACTTAGCCCACGCATGTACTCCATTGCTTCCGCGCAAGCAGAGGTTGGAGCCGAGGTGCATATTACCTTAGGAGTAGTGGAGTATACGCATCAACAAAAACACTACCGTGGTGTTTGTTCAGACTATTTATGCGCTCAATTGGAAGAAGGCGATACCCTTCCCATATTCATTGAGCCGAACCCTCGATTCCGCTTACCTCATGATCCAAACACCCCCATTATCATGATTGGTGCCGGCACGGGGATTGCACCTTATCGCGCCTTTATGCAACAGCGCGAACAAGATCAAGCACAAGGCCGAGCATGGCTCATTTTTGGTAATCAAAAATTCACAGATGACTTTCTGTATCAAAGCGAATGGCAACGTTGGCACCAACTAGGTTTCCTGCATAAAGCCAGTCTGGCTTGGTCGCGCCAAAACCCTCAACAAAAAGTCTACGTACAAGACAAAATCCGTGCAGAAAGCGCAGAACTCTGGCAGTGGCTCAGTCAAGGAGCCCATGTATATGTCTGTGGCAATGCCAATCAAATGGCCAAAGAGGTCGAGCAAGCGTTATTGCTTGTCATCGCACACGAAGGCCAGCTCAATAGCGAACAGTCAGAGCAGTATCTCGATGAGCTACGCGACAACGGTCGTTATCAACGTGATGTTTACTAAGAGTCCATTATGAGTCAATCTTTTTCTTCTTCTGAGTCCACGCTACCGTTATCCGATAACGAACGCCTTAAAAAACAAAGTCGCCATTTACGTGGCACCATTGTCGAGGATTTAAACAATGAATTAACAGGCGGCTTTACTGGTGATAATTTTCAGCTCATTCGCTTTCACGGCATGTATGAGCAAGATGACCGCGACCTACGTGTCGAGCGCCTAGAGCAAAAACTTGAACCGCTGAAAAACGTGATGCTCCGCTGTCGCTTACCTGGCGGTATCATCACCCCAAAGCAATGGTTAGGCATTGATCGTTTTGCAAGTGAGCATACGCTTTATGGCAGTATTCGTCTCACGAACCGTCAAACCTTTCAATTTCATGGTGTGCTTAAAGATGATATTAAGCCCATGCATCAATGGCTCCACCATTTAGGGCTGGATTCTATCGCAACAGCTGGCGATGTGAACCGCAACGTACTCTGCACTTCTAACCCTGTCGAATCCGAGCTGCATCAGCAAGCGTATGAGTGGGCAAAAAAAATCTCTGAACACTTGCTTCCTAAAACCCGAGCCTATGCAGAAATTTGGCTTGATGGCGAGAAACTTCATAGCACAGAAGACGAGGTCGAGCCGATTTTAGGGGATACTTATTTACCCCGTAAATTCAAAACCTGCGTGGTTATCCCCCCACAAAACGATGTGGATTTACATGCCAATGACTTAGCTTTTGTAGCTATCGCTGAAAATGGCCAGCTGGTTGGCTTCAACGTCTTAGTAGGAGGCGGCTTGTCCATGGAACATGGCAATACCGCTACCTATCCAAATACGGCAAAAGAACTCGGCTTTATCCCACTATCCCATACGCTTGAAGCGGCGGCCGCCGTTGTCACCACCCAAAGAGACTGGGGTAACCGTCACGACCGTAAAGCAGCAAAAACACGCTATACCCTAGAGCGCGTTGGCTTAGACACCTTCAAAGCCGAAGTAGAGCGCCGCATGGGGATCGCTTTTGCGCCGATCCGCCCTTATCAATTTACCGAGCGTGGTGACAAAATCGGCTGGCTACAAGGCAGCGATGGGCTGTGGCACCTGACGTTGTTTATTGAAAATGGACGACTGCTCGATTACCCTGATCGTCCTCTTAAAACCGGCGTGGCCGCCATTGCTTCCATGCACCAAGGTGATTTTAGACTCACAGCCAACCAAAACCTGATTGTGGCCAATGTTGCCCCAGAAAATAAAGCCACCATCGAAGCCATTGCCCGCGCTCATGGCTTAATGGATGATCGCATCAGCCCGCAACGCCAACAATCAATGGCCTGTGTATCTTTTCCGACCTGCCCGTTGGCTATGGCCGAAGCGGAACGCTTACTTCCTGCTTTTATTGATGACATCGATGCCCTATTAGCCAAGAATGGTTTAGCCAAGGAATCTATTGTGTTACGCATTACAGGCTGTCCTAATGGATGTGGGCGCGCCATGTTAGCGGAAGTCGGCTTAGTCGGTAAAGCAATCGGACGCTATAACTTGCATTTAGGCGGCAACCGCATTGGCACACGCATCCCTCGTCTATATAAAGAAAATATCACTACCGCTGAAATTTTGACCATTTTAGCGCCACTCATTGAACGATGGGCGCACGAGCGCCAAGATCAGGAGTGTTTTGGTGACTTTGTGGTACGCACGGGGGTCGTTACTCCAGTACAAGACGCCCCCAGAGACTTTTATGCTTAACCCCCTTGGGTTCCCGAGCAGCTCCGGCTGCTCTTTTTAGTTCAGCACCATATTATCTTGTGCAATATGCACATAATCCGGCAACGTGTGTCCATGCTGCATCAGCCAGTTGTCTAGCTCATGTCCAATATGAGTAAAAAAAAGACGACGTATAGAAAGCGACGCATACATTGCTAATGCTGTATTCACGTCATTGTGATTGCGATGTGGCTGAGCCCGAGGCGCAAAAGAGCAATCCACAATACAGTCATCCAACACCAGTTGGGATAAAAACTGTTGGGTGGCGGTGGGCAAGCCCACTGTATCGGTTAAATAAGCCAAGGTTTTATCAGGGCTTTGAATCACATAACCAAAACAAGGGCGTGAATGGTTCAACGGCACTGCTGTGATGCGTAGCGACGCAATCTGACGGGTTTCAAAAGGCTGCCACGTTGCCGAAAAATCCAAAATACCAGGGTGCTTATATAAATCCGCAAAACCCACTGGATCCTCTGGTCCCCAGACGGGTATGGTTATACCCAGCCCCCAGCGCAGGGTCAATAACCCCTGGGCATGATCCGCATGATAATGGGTTTGTAATATTCCCGCTAAACTAGGCGGGGGAAATAACTCCCTCAAATCCGTTCGGCCACTATCAATCAGCCATTTTTTGTCATCGATCGTTAACATAGCGCTGCTGGGGCGGCGTCGGAAAGAAACCTGCGCACGCGCGCGTGTGCATGCCGCGCATGAACAGTTATACACGGGCACCTGTGCTGAATCGCCAGTTCCTAAAAAAGTAAAACTAAACATATATCCATGCGCCTTATCACGTAGTGATTCCTTATAACTTGAAACTAGACTAGTTCCTAGGATAACCAACATCCATTATGCAAAAACATAGCACTGCGTAATGAAAAAAGCCGCTCATTTATACAAAGAGCGGCTTTTTATAAACCATGATCTTGGCTTAGTCATTCCGACCGGTCACTAAAACCAAGTGATAACCAAACTGCGTTTTCACAGGGCCTTGGACCTCGCCTACTGGGGCGCTAAATACCACCTGATCAAACTCGGGCACCATTTGACCACGACCAAATGTGCCTAATGCACCACCTTGTTGAGAAGAAGGGCAGCTTGAGTTTTCACGGGCAAGCTGAGCAAAATCAGCACCATTTTCAATCGCTGTTTTTAACTCTAGAGCTTGGGCTTCAGTGTTAACCAAAATATGACTTGCAGAGGCTTGTTGCATGGAACGCTCCTTTTAAAAGTGATCTGTAAGCTTAACGTAGATTCGGTATTCATTTCTACCCATTCGATCTGTTTTACCCCTTTCCGTATTACAACACCAGCACGTTTGGAGCTGTAAACGATACTTTCCAGCACTCAACCAACCCTAATGTACGACTGATACTGCGCACCCTATACAACAATAAAGCGGTGCATGCCGAACTCAGCAAGCACCGCTTTCACGAATTAGGACTACACGTAGGCAGCCAAGCATGGCTTAAACCAATATCCAGTCGTCTATTCTTTAAGCAAGACGAGCCCATCCTCACGTAATGGGCCACGTGCTTCTCGTTGCTGCGCTAAAAAACCTTGCAAAAATAGCGCTGCTACCAACAGAGTACCCGCGTATAACCAATATAGGCTCGCCACGGACCAGTTCGCTTGCAGCAAATGCCCAGCGACAACGGGCGATGCCATTCCCCCTAAACGGGCAAAGGCCAAGACTATTCCAACCCCAGAGCTACGTGTGGCCGCTTCAAAGCTTTGAGGAGCGGTGGCATATAAGCCCGCAATAGAGCCATTGATTAAAAAACCAATCGCCACCCCTAGCAAAATAGCAATGGGCAAAGACCATCCGGTAGCAGGTATGACCACACAAAGCGCCACCGCACCCAATACCATTAATGACTGCGCTACGCGTTGTAATTGCCACCGACTCGCTAAAACCCCTAAAGCTAATGCGCCAAGCATACCGCCCACATGCAAAAGCACACCTCCGGCCACCCCTTTTTCAGCGGATAGCCCGGCTTGCTCCAGTAGTTTTGGGGTCCAGCTTGTTACAAAATAAAAGCTGAACATCAAAGTAAAAAAGCTCCCGCCTAACAACCATGTGCGCACGGCTCCCGGCGCCCATAATAGCTGCAATGCCTGCAATGCACTAGGCTTGGGCCTTACAGTGGTCTGTATTTCCACAGAAAAATGACCATGCCCCATGCGCTGCAATAATTGCTGCGCACGTTGCACATCCCCTTTTTTCCGACCTTGGAGCAATTGATCCAACGACTCAGGCAAACCCAATGCCACTAATACGGCCGCACCCCACGTCAGAAACCCACCCCAAACGAACACATGTTGCCACGCCCCTCGCTTAAGCAAATAGGCCGCTAGCATCCCACCTAGGGTCGCTCCCAGCGCAAAACCCACCGACTGCAAACCAATTGCTAGGGCACGCCAACGCGCATTTGCATACTCACTCGTTAACACATTGGCATTCACAATGCTACAACCAATGCCTACACCGGTCAGCAAGCGAAGCATGCCTAGCGTCCATGGATCTTGTACCCACTCCGTGGCCACCATAAAGGCGCCGGCTGCCGCCAGACTCCCTAGCACCATGGGGCGCCGCCCCCAACGATCCGAAAGCGGCGTCAAAAACACAGAACCCAAGGTCATACCAATAATGCCAGCGGATAATAACCACCCCAAAACCACGGGATTCAAGTCCCAATCGCTGGCCACCGCTGAGGCAGTAAAAGCCATCACCAACACATCAATGCCGTCTATCGCATTGATTAAAAAGCATAAAGCGATGGCTCGCCACTGCAAACGCCCCATCGATGCGGTATCTAAGCGTTGACGCAGGCTAAGGTCAGAAGCAAAAGCCGTCTTGCTCATAGCGCCTGCTGTGGCTCACCCCACACCTCGCGTGCAATCTCCACCACAAAACGCAGTTTTGCTTCTTGTTCGGCTTCACTGATGTTATTACCCTCTTCGGTAGAAGAAAATCCACACTGTGGGCTTAAACATAACTGCTCCAACGGCACATATTGTGCAGCCTCCTGGATACGAGCTTTAATGAGCGCTTTGTCTTCTAATTCACCCGTCTTCGTCGTCACCAAACCTAAAACCACTTGCTGATGACCTGGCTTAATAAAGCGCAAGGGCCGAAAATCTCCCGAACGATCGTTATCATATTCTAAGAAAAAAGCGTCCACATTCACTGAGCCAAACAGCAACTCAGCAACAGGCTCGTAGCCCCCCGAAGAAATCCATGTCGAACGGAAATTACCCCGACACACATGCAACCCCACCACTAAATCTTCTGGCTTGCCCTCTAGGACTCGATTTAGTACATCGGCATACGTTTTAGCGAGCACGTCGGGATCATCCCCCCGCTCTCGCACGAGCTGCTTTTGCTCTTCAGAACATAAATAACCCCATACCGTGTCATCTAATTGCAGATAACGACAGCCCGCTGCATAAAAAGCCGCTAACGCGTCTCTATAGGTCTGCACCAAGTCATCAAAAAAATCGTCCAAATTTGGATAAATATCAGGGCTGACCACATCTCGCCCACCACGAAAATGCAGCACACTGGGGCTTGGAATCGTCATCTTTGGCGTCGCGCCCGTCTGTAAAGACTGCAAAAACGCAAAATCTTGCAACATGGGGTGATCCCCAAACCGTACCTTGCCGGTGACCCGTACATTATGCGATTTTGTCTGCACCCCAGAGAATTGAATGCCTTCTTGTGTGTCATAACGCTCTACACCCTCTAGGCCATCAAAAAAATCAAAGTGCCACCATGTACGTCTAAACTCTCCGTCTGTCACCACTTGCAAACCACAAGCACATTGACGCTCTACGGAATAACGGATGGCTTTGTCTTCCTCTGCCCGTAATGCTTGCGCCGACATCATCCCTTTCTCAAAATCATGACGCGCTTTTTTAAGCGCTGCCGGGCGCAAATAACTACCAACAACATCCGCACGAAAAGGGGGCAAAGACCGAAACAAAGACATGTAAAACCTCTAAAAAAAACATCGCCATGCCGCAGCATGGCGTAAACATCGAAGATCTCCATCATAGGCGGTTTAGAGGTTAAAGATGGCGATACTTTCTCAAAACAACATGAGTTATTTTCATGTTATGTCTTTATATAAACTAATTACATGCTTATAACCCCCATCATTCTGAAAATTTCTCAACAAAACGTATTTTTTGTAAACAACCTCGCATCATTACTTTTTTAGCTGGTCATAACTAGTACGACTCTGACTACTGTAATAAAGCCATAGAGTCTTATCCTGCCACCGCCCCAGCTGAATACCGGCCTGAAGATAAATTTAAGCCTAAATTAGAAAAATTCAATTATCCTCATTGACTCATAAAAATAATCTTCCGAGTGAAAACCCAAATCACAATTACCCATAAATGGAGAATCTACTGGATAAATACTTATACGCTGGGCATCCCACTGATCAATTGGAAAAAAAGCGCCCCCAGGTTCATTATGCAAATAGAAATCTCCTTGTGTTGCATTACAATGCTCACAATGATTCATATAATAGCGAACACCGGCTTTTTTACTGTAAGCAATACTATATTTTTTCGTCAGTTTTTGCATATGACTTATTACTGAAACTGCTAAGCCATCGACCATTGAAGTAATACTAAAACCACCTGGGGAAGTCCAATAACCAATATCCTCATCCTCACTCTCATAATATTCATATTCAGGCGGGAGTAAAAAAGAAAAAACTGAAGTTATTTCTTTACAACGCCAACACCCTGTCTGCGACTTAATAATAAAGTAATGTGGTGCTCTAACTGAATACTCTGGGGAGTCTAAATTAGATATTGGCTGCGATTGCGGCAACCAGCACATAAATGGATCTAGATTCATTTCAGTAGATATATACCAAGTTTTTTGAACAGGATCCCAGCGAGCCCCTAATGCTTTAGCCTCATCCTTCTGAGAAAATGGCACTTGTAAATTTATACGAGTCATCCTACAGCTCCTATAATTGAATCGTAGACTTACCCTAAAAAGGCACAAGCCAAAACCAGAGATTTCTGCCATGATTCTTTACATGGAGGAAATCATGAAACGATCTAAATTTACCGAAGCCCAAATCGTTAGCATTTTAAAACTGGCTGAACAAGGGGCTAAAGTGACCGATATCTGTCGTGAGCACGGTATCAGTAGTGCCACGTATTACCAATGGAAAAGCAAATACGGCGGTTTAGAGGCATCTGACCTAAAACGGTTACGCGATATTGAGGCAGAAAATGCGAAGTTGAAAAAGATGTATGCTGAGCTCGCCTTGGAAAATGCGGCGATCAAGGATTTACTGGGAAAGCTTTAACGCCGGAGCGACGACGAGAAGCGGCACAGCACCTAGTGCAATCGGGCTCGCTGTCTATCTCACAAGCGTGTCGCTTGACACGCTTGCCTCGTCGCAGTTGGTACCGGCCCGATCCTGTGCAGCGCCGCCTCGAGCGAGATCAGCCCATTATTGATGCGCTCAATGATCTCCTTAGCGACCCCACTCGTTCACGGTGGGGTTTCTGGAAATGCTTTTATCGATTGCGATTAGATGGAAAACCGTGGAATTTTAAACGTGTCTGGCGTATATATTGTGCGATGAATTTGAACCAAAAACGACGGACTAAAAAACGATTACCCGAGCGTAACCCCGCGCCATTAGCCGTTCCGGCAGAGGCGAACTACAGTTGGACCTTTGATTTTATGAGTGATGCGTTATACAACGGCACCCGTTTTCGTGTACTCAATATCCTTGATGAGGGTGTGCGGGAAGCACTGGATATCGTTGTAGACACCTCTCTTCCTGCTGCTAGAGTGGTACGTGTTCTTGAGCAGCTCAAATCGGAGCGAGGCCTGCCCAAAATGATCCGTGTGGACAACGGTAGTGAAATGACCTCATTGTTGTTTACACAGTGGTGTGCGGAAAATGGAGTGACTATTCGTTATATTGAACCTGGCAAACCCAATCAAAACGCGTATATTGAACGTTTTAATAAAAGTTACCGCAATGAAGTCCTTGACCCCCATCTGTTCTCTTGCTTAACGCAAGTACGGGAGCTAAGTTGGGCCTGGATGATAAGTTATAACGAAGAGCGACCTCATGAATCGCTGGGCAATCTACCGCCTAGTGAGTTTAAACGACGCGTAACGGCAAAAGTCTCTAGTTATGAACTGTGCGCTTGACGGTAAGTCTACGGAATCAGCGCTTTGGCTGCAAACAGATAAAGTAAATGGAACTGGATATGGAGGAGTGAGCCAGATCAAAAAATGAAAAATAGCTAAAAACAACCCTCCTCTCTAAGCACGTCAAAATTCGCACAAAATTGTGGGAAAAGCCTCGCTAGTTGGCATTAGATACTGCTGACCACTTTGGGCTGTAAGAAAACAAATATTAAAATAGTTATTATTCGAAAGATATTTATTCGCTACGGCTATGATAAAAATATAAATAAGACCTAGAGGTGCAATTAAGATAGCCATGCTCCAGCAAACAGCCATAGTCATAAGTTTAACGATTAGCATCACCGTAGCATTCACAAAACCGACTACACTTTCATAGACCCATAGTTTTTCGCGGCATTGCACTGTGGCTACCGAAATATCTAAGTTTCCATATGAACTAAAATCGCCCCTATTGTCACTTAAACATGTCCGCATCAACGCATTCTTTGTAGTATATACTATACAATATATAAATTTATATAATGTTAAGGATAGAGACATGATGACACTTGTGGGATGGCTCAATCAAAACCTGAGATTCAGTATCCCTTTAGTTATGCTGCTAGGGCTGATAACGGGACTACTGAGCGAAAGTCTCGCACTTAAACTATGGATTGCTCCATTAACCCTACTTATGGTGTACCCCATGATGGTAGGGATACGTCTTAAACAGCTTTTACAAACCGACACGATTAACGTACAAGGCTGGGCCTTAGGCATTAACTTTATCATTATTCCAGCGCTCGCCTATGGCTTGGGTAGGCTCTTTTTTACTGACCAACCCACACTAGCGTTAGGCTTATTATTAGCAGCGCTATTACCCACCAGTGGCATGACCATCTCTTGGACTGGTTTTGCTAAGGGCAATGTTCCTGCAGCGATTCAAATTACCATTATTGGCCTTTTTATTGGCTCAGTTCTTACCCCTTTGTATGTGCAGTATTTACTCGGAGCCCATATACCGATGGAGCTCGGAGCCGTTTTCAAGCAGATTCTTCTTTTTATTGCTCTACCCTTACTAGCCGGCCAGCTTACGCGCTATCTACTTATCAAACGTTATGGACAAGCTCATTTCCAGCAACACCTAGGCCCTAAATTTCCACGCTTTTCTACTTTAGGGGTCTTAGGTATTGTCTTTGTAGCTATGGCCATTAAAGCTAACGATTTAATACGTTCTCCTACACTTATTATCGCTATCCTCATTCCAGTGCTTATTCTTTACACATTAAACTATGTCATTAGCACCGTGATTGCCCGCCGTTATTTACATCGTGGTGATGGTATCGCATTAGTGTATGGCACCGTGATGCGTAATTTATCTATAGCACTGGCTCTAGCCATGACAGCTTTTGGCGATGCTGGCGCTGAAGCAGCACTATTGATAGCGCTTGCTTATATTATTCAGGTGCAATCTGCAGCATGGTATGTAAAATGGTCTGACAAGATTTTCCCAACGTCTAAATAAGCCTGCTCTGCACACGCTACCTCTGTTTCTTGATCATTATGCAGGTACGCAGATAGCATATATCGGCACTGTAAATGATTGTAATGACCCAGCATCGCTTCGCCGTAAGCTTCCTGAAGGTCTTTCAGCGACGCACTTTTACGCTTCGCCGTCCAGCGTTCAATGTCGTGCTCCATTGCGATACTCATGATCGTTTTTCTCCAGAATCCAACTGAAGTTGAGCAGTAATTTCGTTTTATATGTATTAGAAATAGAATGAACAATTTGTACTCTGCATGAAATCTACTCCCTTGTACAGAATTGGTGTAAGTTCTGGCCTTTTGCTGTAACGCATGATGTAGTCATAGCTTTCTCCTGTAAGACACACCCGCAGAGTAAAATAACCTTTAATACATTAGCCAATCTCTAGCTGGTTAATGTTCAGACAACAGTTTTTTACACTCACTGCAATAAACCTTCCTACTTTTTTGTATATCATCAAAGACTTCTTCCAAAGCCTGTTTATCCTCTGGCGTCAAGGCATCCAATGCCTCAATAAACCTACTCCACGTCTTCTGTAAAGGCTCCCCAACAGTTGACCGGATAGAGCCGTCCTTCACCCTACCCCAAAAGATATATGGCTCAATGGTATTGCTAACTTCAATACCAAACTTATCACCATGATAATTCTTCACTAGCGTCATATAATCAGAAAACTCAGACGACAGTAGCACACTGGCTTCAAAACAATAACGCCCTGCAGCTATCCCGTTGACTATACCAATCAGATCATCCGTAACCTCCCCTCCCTTAAAAGTGATCAGAGTACGATCAGCCAAAAACTCAATATTTACATGCATATACTGCCCCCCAAAAACTGAGTTGACCAAAGCTCACAGGGTCAAGTTTTCAATCTCTACATCAGTCTCTCCAGTACGGGATTACCACAGTTCCGTTGCTATTCATGTGTGAACGAACAAAACAGATGAGAGCTAGCCTTCCCCCTTAGAAGTAAAAACTGCACGTTAACTCTATCCTTATTTCCTCTAGCATCATGGTTCTTAACATAGCCATACCCTATTTTAGGTCATAAGACATCCTATGCTTTACAAGTAACAAGGTTTAATTTGAAATCAGAGCTGTGTCTAACTATATTTCACGACCAGTTGCTTACTACTTAATAACCTAAAATTCCTTTTCATCAAAGGCTATCCTGGCATGAGCCACTACTGGCAACACCTCATTGCGCTGATCATCAAACAGCCCTACATGGTTTTTTTTAATTGCACCATATCTGGGCACATCATTATATAAAAACAGGGTTTTATACTCAGGCGCTAACCGCTCGGTGCCTTGCCAATCGTATATCCCAAAAGAATCATTACGCCGTACAGGGTCATAAGCACCAACAATAATCTCCTGTTCAGCAGCACGAATCAACGGGGCTTCGTAGGAGTCCGGCGAAGACCATGTCATAATAGGATCTGAAAAAATAGGCTCACCATCGGGGCGTAGATAAATCGTTTCCCAGAAACGTTTTTTATTTTGCCGAGACAACGCGATAAACCCCGAATCATTTCGTAAGGCCAGATCATAATCCAGCGGAAAAATCTCTTTTCCTTTGTCATTGATCACGCCAAATTTATCGTCATTTTCTACAATGATCAAACCATTGCTTGCGTCACCAATAAGATCATAAGGCGCACTGATGATTTTCTGTGCCTGTGCATCATATAAGAAGCTTTTCTCATCTTTGAATACCGCCCACAGCCCCTCTTGGGCCAGCGGCTCGTACTCTTTAAACGGTAACTCAATCATCTTTTGCTGCGCAGCATCCCACCAATGATAAAGGCTTTCTCCTTCTTTCTGTTGCTCATAAGGGAGTCGTAAAAGCATGATCTTATCCGTTTTGACAGGGTCAATCCATGCATAGCGAGGTGGAACTAACTCTTTGCCAGTACGTATATTAATCAAGCCATAACCGCTGTCTTGCTTAAAAGACAGTAGCTCTGGCAGCTGTAAACTTAATGAGTCATATACCGGTGGGAGCACCTCTGTGCCATCAAGCTTATAAAGTCCGCTCATCCCACCCTTCTCTACCAAAATATAGGGATGCTCGGCGTGCTCTGGCGCCCAATAACGAATATTGTCAAATGTGGGCTCAACTAAAACCCCCTCATCCGCGAAATACCAACCACGTAATTTTCCTTTGTGTACTTTGAGTACATTGGTATCTACCCATTCATTGGATTCGTCCTTGCGGGCTTCAATACTATAACCATCATATTGTGCTGGCACTAATACCGTCCCGCTTAAATCACGCAGTTCTACCTGGCCCTTCTTATTATGGTGAACAAGGAAATAATCCTGTCTTAAGCGGCTGATGTACTCCGCCCGCTGCCAAGGCACGACATCAGCACCTGATGCATCCAGAATTGCGCGCTTGTCCTCCTTTGCCACCTCTATATAGAGATTTTGACCGGAATAATTATCAAGCTCGTAAACCCCCGTTAATTCAAAATCCGTGAGTTGCTGACCAGCCCTATTAAACAAGGCAAAGCGTCCCCCTTTTTTAAGGGCCATAAAGTCATTTAACACAAGAACGTCATCGTAATCCTTATTAAAATAATGTGTTCCTGTACCTAAATGAATCAACAATTCTTGCCCATCACGCTGCAAATTTACCACCCACTGATCACCACGCATAAAACGATGCTGAGGAAATTCATACTCAAAGGGCAGCCATAGCTGCCCGTCAAACCCTACCAGCCCCCAGTGGCCGTCCTTTTTGGCATAAAAGTATTCCGGCTTTGAACCACACCCCCCGCAATAACTGATCTGATCAAATTTGGTAGGAATCACGAGCTCTCGTGAGCCCCCTTCATAAACGCCCCACTGCCCCTTTTGTTGTACAGCAAAAAAATTTTGGAACCCAAATGACCGTACATCCTGATATTTAGTAGGGACCAACTCCTTACCTTCGAAAGAAAATAAGCCCACCAGCCCATCTTTATAAGACTTTAATATTTGGCAGGGTCTTTTTTCCAAATAATCATAGTCAGCCTCTATCAACCATTGTCCCGTATGCGGATCTACCAACCCCATTTTTTGATCACGCGCCACTAAATAGTGCGCTATGACACCCTCATCAAAAGAGTTCAACTGATAGCAGCCTCTTTGCTGAGCAGTCAGCACAGTATCTAATTGATGATCGAACAGACGCTCGCCCTGCGTATTAATATAAAAGGTCTTCCCAGCTTGCTCCACACGAGCCAACCCACCCTGAAAAACGGACACGGCATCATACGCCTTGGGGCTACTCGCCATTAGCATCTCTAGAAAGCCAGCCTGCTGACGCTCTACTTCCGTTAATGACGCCTCGGCTTTATCATCCCGATTCGCTGAAATCTCCGCATTTTCTTGTGCCGCACCTTGCTTATCAGGCATAGGTAGGTCATAAGTATGCCGCTCTGCCATCTTTTCCTCGCGCACCTCCTCCCAAAGAACCACATTAAAACTATCCTCAGGAGCACGTAATAACGCAGCAGAATCGATGGGACGGATACTGATGGCCTCTTTATTAACTCGTAATTGGTGCCCCTCTATAGACATGCTACTTGACTGTTTTAACGCATACCCTGACACACCCAAGCCTTTGAGTTGATAAAACCACGAAGGTAGCTCAGAGCTCACCCAATACAGCACCTCTGCGATGCTCTCATCGTCGTCTTGCTCATCCCAATAACGAACCTGCTCTACCTCAAAACCTAAAATAGGATCATGCGCTTGAGTGGTTGTTTCCACATGTGCCCATTGACTGTCATGAGCGCCATCACCTAGAGCATCATTCTGGTATTGCGCAAATGTGAACTGGTAAATCACAGGGTCACCAGTGTGATACACAAATAGCGCATCAGCGGATTGATCATAAATAATATTTTCACCTTCTACCTCGGAATCAAAGTGGTTATATACTGCATCCGAAAAGCGCTCGATAATCCTTTTCTCTGCCAGCGAGGTATTTAATGCCTGAATATCAGCAACAAAATCTGGGGCGGCCGTATCCTCTTCCAGCAAGGTCACATACACACGTGAAACCACCTCCCAAGCGCCGGTGATCTCCTCGGTCGTCCATTGGGGTGACACAGTCTTTGCGTCTGCCCCACTATTTCCCGCATGAGCCTCGTTTTTTTGTGTCCAAATAAAAGGCTGCATTAACAGCATAAAAACCAACAAAAGAACATATGAAAATCGAAAAAAATGGCCATAAATATTATTAATTATCAATTCAACCTCCCCTCTCAATAGCCCACCAAAGCCCTTAATTTTTTAGCATAAGTAATAAGAACGTTGTAAAAATTAAGCAAACAGGACAATAAAAAACAACACCAGATTTATTTGAAAATCGCTATCATTATTATTTTTTATTATCTAGGGCGTTTCCAAGCAGCCATAATATTTTGCCAAAGATAGCTATTCAATTTATAAATCATATAAATCACTATCGGCAGTGTACCCAGTACGGGCAACTTATATTTAAAAACAAAAAATGCTGTAACCGTCCCTGCTAACAAGGCCACCGAGGTCAAAACCCCCATAATGATCGGTAATGGACGTCGAAAAAAATCACCTTTATAAATAAAATGTTTCTCTCGTCCTTGAGATTGATAAGCTCGTCCATTCCAGTCGGTAAAAAGCTTTTCAAAACGCTGCAGCAAAAGCTTAAAAGCTAAAAAATTTTTTTCTTCTTCATCTATCCAGGTCATCAGCATCACATCAGATATGCTTTCAGGAGGCTTGTGACTTGTTCTCAAATCTAATGCATAATGCAGTACTCGATCAACACAATAAATTACAATGCGATTATTACTGACTAAGTTATCCTGACGAAACTCATAACGAACAACATCTCGGCAGTGCACTTTGCCATAACGCTCCGAGACGAAATAATCCTCGTAAAAACTCACCGTATCCACGCGAGCAAAGATCCACGTTACTAACTTGTCTGCATAAAAAAAGAACTTAGCAAGCAAATATAAACAAATAGCAATAACAATCCATAATCCGATAATAAATAACCAAGGGTGCTTCTCTTCAAGTCCAAACAAGAGAGTTACTCCCGCAAAGAGCACACCTGTCAACACCAAAGTCATCAGACAAAAAATCGCTAGCCCCACAAAAGGGGCCAAATAGAGATGGGCGCGATAGGTAAAAGTAATACTCTGATTGTTTTTATCAAGCCCCATGGGGCACTCCTCATCTGCATAATTTATACTAGGGGCTGTGATCTGCATTGTACCTATAGGTACTAACTACAAAATCATTTTTTCTTTTCCACAATATGATTTTTTAGGTATTCCACCTTGGCTTTCAAATAAACTAACTAAATCAGTCAAAAAAGCCTTAAAATCTATAGAATGGTATTGATTATAGAAGGAGGAAATTAGTTTATAAGAAACTACAAACTTTTAAAAACCAACTTGCCGGCACGAGCAAACGATTGTATCTTAGCTCCCTGAACACCTATATTTTTTTAAAAAATCATGAAAAGGATCGAAGAATTTTTTTCACCACATCCCAATAAAAAAATTTGAAAATTGTATTTTAATACCCTTTATCACTTATTTTTCTTTCATCAGAAAATAGGGGGTAAATAGCTATATATTAAGCACTAATCATCAACTATTAATGAATCCAGCAATTCTTTAGCTGTATTTATTTTGTATTCCTCTACATAAACTGGCCCAAACTTCTCTTTACCTGCACGGACCTCATCGATAAACTCATCTGTAGAAGCATGATAGACTGACCTTTTCTCAGTAAATTTTCCGGTAAGCAAATCGATGTCCGTAACTACCTTATATCCATGCCCAGGTGGATTGTTTCTATTTTCAATAGTAATTTGACTCAACCGTATTCTCTTTTCCTTCTCATCATAATAAAAATGAGCATCTGTAATCAGCGGAAGATTCATAATGTACAAACGAAAACCCTGCCCTTCCTGAATTAGCTGGTAACTATATATTTCCAAGGGATCAAAAAGAAAAGGAGTACTTACTCCCCGATCGGCTTGTGTGGAAAGCAGGATTTCTAACTGCCCTTTATCTATATCAAACCAAACAGTATCTGTAATACCGTCTTTATCAAGATCAAATTCTAATTTTTGCAGCTGCAATTGCGCCAGAGAAGTATTTATTCCTAAAGCCGCTATAAACAGAAGAGAAAACCAGCTCTTTTTTTTCATATTTACTGATCTTTGGTGGTAGCTCATAATCTATAAGAGCACTGTTTTTTAAATATTATTCAATATATAAATCAAATGCGTCATTGCTGATCAACCCTTAGTACAGCCAGCAAATGCTAGGGTTCGAAAACATCCTAACCACGGAACACGACATCGTACAAGCAAGAGTCACTCTAGCTGCTTAAAAATCAGCATAGCACAATTGGGGCTTCGGCTTATGCTTTTGCCTATCTAAGTAGCATCATCTAACTCAGGATAGCTTTCAACTAAACTTGCCAAAGCTTCCACTACGCTCTTCCCACTACGAATATGCTCAGCAAAATCAATCAAAAACCTTGCTCCGAGACCAAGGAATAAAGCTCGCTCCATAATGTGGCTAACACTCTCTTCAAACCACTCTGCCTCCTCCTCATTGGACTCTGAAAACATCTCCATGACTTCAAGTCCCAGTGTCTGTTCATCTATACCAAAATACTCATAAAAGATATCTCCTAAGGTACCTGCGGGTTGATGATTCGGGCGTTCCCAAGATTTTAAAGTTGTACCCTCTTTTACCTGTTGTTCTAAATATCGTTTAATCTTTCCAGGCAGTGTAGCTGCAGCCTTAGCTTTGCTGTAATAGACTCTAGTTGAAAGAGACGCTGCATCACGTACAACCTTCCAAATCACTGACCATAACTGAGCAATGCTCCATGTTTCTAATGCTGTGCGTAGGATGCTTTTTATTTTGAGATCATCCTCAGCATCTGTCTCAAGACCATGTAGAGAGCACTCTGAAAACAGATAGGCCATGCAGTCTGACACAGCATAATCTAACCATAACTGCAAAATTCGTGAGAGCTGCTTGTGCTCCCGCATTCGTAGCATCTCAAAAAGCGCCTCACCCCTTCCCAAGCTAACATCGGGAACAAGCATGAAAGCAACTCGACTTAAATAAAAGGAAATGCTTTCATCTTCTAATATATATGCACCCTCTAACGCATGGGGTGGATAGTGAGTTAAAACCCCACAGTCATATAATTTTTTTATAAAAAATAGCGTATCTGCTGGAGCTATCCCTGTACTATTACTTAATTTAAATGTACTAGAGGTAAGGCGTGGATTTATTGATTTACTCAACGCCAACAATAACAGGACCTCATCGTCTTTTAAATTTGTATAGTTCAATCTCAAACTACTATTTTTTTCAGTTATTTCATCTAATTTTTCATTTAACCTCTCTACCTCTTTTCTTCTTCTCTCTTCATTATCTTCTTTTTCTTTTTGAATACAGCTCCTACAAACTATTCCTTTTGATGATAAATAGTCTGACCTAGATCTTATAACTTGGTATTCCTCACACCTAGAGCATTGAAACCTCTCATCCCATGCTTTAGATATTTCATTTATGTAAGACACTAGCTGTGAAATATTTTTTATCCCTTCAAAAGGTAGTAATTCACTCACCTTCTCTACAAACTTACCCTCTTCATCTTGTGCCCAATAACGGCTCACTAAAGCTCTGTCAATTTCTTTATCTGAGTAAACTTCAAATCCAATAGTCATAATCCGAACCAGTCAACACTTTGGTAGAAAAAATTTTCACCCCATCCAATTGTGGGCGGCCAAAATAGTTGAAAACTAATGCTCCCTGCCGGTAACTCATCAACTTATGCACGCAAGTAAGCCTCTTACGGCCTATTACTAGACCCGGCAGTAGTGCACAATAAACATATTTCCCTGCACTAAAGTTTCCTGTAGACGGACAAAATAGTTGGGAACTGGGAAGGGTAGAAATGGAAGCTTTTGAGAGTTATTTGAAGGGAAATGACAAAATAGATGGAAACTGGGTGTGGTGTTGTAAGCTAGCGCGAAAATTAAAAATGACAAAATAGTTTGAAACTCTATTTTTTTCTATTATCGACTAGTTAATTAGCTAGTCTATTTCCAATAACTAACATAATTCGGTTTTTGGTTTAGTTTGCTTGTCGCAACACTTCTCCATTAAATATCCCACTAAGCTCATTAATGCCGAGGTATTAGCACGATAGCGCTGAAACCGCCCTTCTTGCTCTACATAGACAAGACCAGCGTGTGTCAGAGTCTTTAGGTGAAAAGATAGATTAGTTGGTGGAATAGCCAGCTGTAAGCTGATTTCTCCGGCCACTAAACCATCCTCACCAAACTGCACCAATAGCTTCACAATATCAAGCCTCAGCTCGGAAGCTAATGCATCAAATTTACTGACCGCCTCTTTTTTATTCATACCTACCTAATCCATTTAATTTCAGGAAAAAACGCTCTCGAAGAGAATAGAAGCTAAATACTACGCTGATTCACCCGCTTGGACAGCTCCTCGGCGCTTTCCTTTCTTTCACTATAGCGGTCGACTAAATAGTCAGCGCATTCACGGGTCAGTAACGTAAATTTCATAAGCTCTTCCATCACATCCACAATACGATCATAGTACGAGGAGGGTTTCATTCGTCCATCCTCTTCAAATTCCAGATACGCTTTAGCCACAGAGGACTGATTGGGAATGGTGATCATCCGCATCCAACGCCCTAAAACTCGCATTTGGTTGACGGCATTAAAGGACTGTGAGCCACCCGACACTTGCATCACCGCTAAAGTTTTACCTTGAGTAGGCCGCACAGCGCCCATTGACAAAGGAATCCAATCAATCTGTGCTTTTAAAATGCTCGTCATCGCCCCGTGGCGCTCTGGGGAAGTCCATACCATTCCCTCTGCCCAAAGCACCAAATCTCGTAACTCTTTAACCTTTGGATGATCCTCCTTCGCCCCATCAGGCTGCGGTAAACCCCGAGGATCAAAAATTCGAGTCTCGGCACCCAATTTATTTAATATCCTAGCTGCTTCTTCCGTTACAAAGCGGCTGTATGAGCGCTCTCGAACAGACCCATAGAGCAATACAATGCGAGGTGGATGTAATGTGATTTCTTTGGGAAATAGTCGATTTAAATCAAGGGACCCTAATAACGACTCATCAAGATTGGGTAAGTCTGAACGTAACACTTTCGTATCCTTTTCCATAAACGCCTGAGCGATTTTTTGCTTTAAGACAAAGCTCCTAAACGTATAGCCAATGCCACCAGAGTAATTAACAAGACCGGAGTGGTTAAAACCACCCCCACTCTAAAGTAATACCCCCAACTAATTGTGGTTCCTTTTTTCGCTAAAACATGCAACCATAACAAGGTAGCTAGACTACCAATAGGAGTAAATTTCGGCCCTAAATCACTACCTATCACGTTGGCATAAATCATGGCTTCTTTAATTACTCCACTGGCAGTAGAGGAATCAATAGAAAGCGCAGTCATTAATACGGTAGGCATATTATTCATAACGGAAGACAACAAAGCAGACAGCACACCTGTACCGATAGCGGCTCCCCATATACCGCCTTCTGCAAATGTATTTAATAACAACGCAATGTAATCCGTTAAGCCGGCATTGCGTAAGCCATACACAACCAAGTACATACCCAGTGAAAAAACAACAATGTGCCAGGGTGCGCCTCGCAAGACTTTATGTATGTTAATCACCTTTCCACGGGCAGCGACCGCCAGTAACAATGCCGCTGCCATCGCTGCCACGGCACTAACAGGTACACCTAAAGGCTCTAATCCAAAAAAACCGATAAGTAATAAAATCAAAACTACCCAACCCGCCTTAAACGTCACTGGATCTTTAATCGCTTTCAGCGGTTCTGATAAATGGGTCAAACTATACGCAGCAGGAATATCTCGCTTGAAAAACACAATCAGCACACACAGGCTTGCTAAGACAGACACCAAATTAACAGGCATCATAATCGCCGCATAATCCGTAAAGCCAATAGAAAAGTAATCCGCAGAGACAATATTGACCAAATTAGACACCACCAATGGCAAACTGGCGGTATCTGCAATAAAGCCTGCGGCCATGACAAAAGCCAATGTTGCTGCCGCTGAAAAACCCATTGCCATTAACATCGCCATCACAATAGGCGTCAAAATTAACGCGGCTCCATCATTAGCAAATAACGCAGCAACCGCAGCACCTAGCAAAATAATTAACGCAAACAACCTAATGCCACTACCCCCACCCCAGCGAGCGACATGAAGTGCTGCCCATTCAAAAAAACCGGCCTCATCCAAGAGCAAACTAATGATAATGACAGCGATAAACGTGGCGGTGGCGTTCCAAACAATTCCCCAAACCACGGGAATATCCGTCCACTGCACCACCCCAAAAGCAAGAGCCACCGCTGCCCCGATTAACGCGCTCCAGCCAATACCCAAACCACGGGGCTGCCAGATCACTAAGGTCAAGGTCAAAACAAAAATCAAAATAGCAACTAACACAACACATTCCTAGGGCATAGACTTTTAGGGGGAAAACACCATGGACAGAAAAAGAGCCAACTATAGCTCTGACAGGTCTCTTGCACTTTGCTGTAAATACGTATGCTCTAGCTTTTCCTTAGGAAGGCTGGTGAGCAGCTCTAACCGACGTCGGATCATCAGCATCGTTTGGTTAAACGCCGCTAATTTTTCCTCTTCTGAGTCACCGAGGTTAGAAGGATCGGAATAGCCCCAATGCGCTGTAGCTGGATGACCCGGCCAAATAGGGCACACCTCACCGGCTGCGTTATCGCACACGGTAATAATCAAATCCATTGTTGGCGCCCCTAGACCAGAGAATGCATCCCAACTTTTACTGTATAGCCCCTCGGTAGACACCCCAGCATGCTGCAATACACGTAACGCAAAGGGATTCGGTTGTTGATTTTCACTAGGATTACTGCCAGCCGAGTATGCTTTGAAGCGCCCACGTCCAATATCATTAAGCAAGGCTTCGGCCAAAATACTGCGGGCAGAATTGTGTGTGCATAAAAACAAAACAGTCAAAGGGAATACCTGGGGCTCATTCATAAGAACTCCGTTAGTCAGTGGTTAACGATACCAATTATTTTAATAGTACAAATATAGTTGAAATGATGTCAATGGGCACAAAAAAGCCTGATCTATAAAATCAGGCTCTTTCTTTAAATAAGTGAGTTAACTAGCTGCCGCCAATACTTTTTTAGGCTCGTCTAGACTGAGAAAAACAGCAAGTTCTAAATCAGAGAGCAAATGATGAACTCGTCCCGTTTTATAAGAATAAATACGGTGGGAACGACCTGATGAAGGGACTTCTTGTACTGTTAGCCATGGAATATAGTCCTTACCATGCCCTTGGCCACGCCCCTCTTTACTACGACGGGCAATTTGTACTTCTGAGAATGAAGAGTTTGCTTTAGCCATAACAAAAGTCCAGTATGCTTTTTCACAGCATAACTGGACCGATTTCAGTTTACAACTATTTTGTCTAGTTTAAGATTTTATTGTCATAGTTTAGATCTATTTTGTTCAGTTTAAGACTTTATTGTCTGCCCACAACCGAGTTGCGTAGGCGCAGCGCATTAAAGACGACGGAAGCGGAACTTAAGCTCATCGCCAGCGCAGCAAACATTGGCGAAAGCAAAAGACCGGTAAATGGATACAGCACACCGGCCGCCAGGGGCACGCCCAAGGCGTTGTAGATGAACGCGAAGCCCAGGTTTTGCTTCATATTCGCAACGGTTTTGTTGGATAGGTTCTGGGCTGTAGAAATGCCGCGCAAGTCGCCTTTCACCAGCGTAATCTGTGCGCTACTCATCGCGACATCAGTTCCGGTTCCCATGGCAATACCCACATCGGCTTTGGCCAAAGCAGGAGCATCGTTAATGCCGTCGCCAGCCATCGCAACAATTCGTCCCTCTGCTTGAAGCTTGCTGACCAGGTCAAGCTTATCAGCTGGTTTCACTTCACCATAAACCTCGTCAATACCCAGGCGCTTCGCGACCGCTTGCGCAGTCGTTACGCCATCGCCAGTGGCCATGATGACGCGTATTCCAGCATCCCTTAATGTTTGCATCGCTTCGGGCGTGCTTTGCTTGATGGGATCAGATACGGCCAGTAAGCCTGCCAACTGCCCCTCTACGGCCAGATACATGACGCTGGCGCCCTGAGCACGAAAGTTTTCCGCCGTATCGGTCAACGTTACGACATCCACGTTTTCATGCTCCATGAGCGCTGTGTTGCCCAGCACCAGAAACTTGCCATCGACCTGACCACGAACGCCAATGCCGCTGCCCGATTCAAAATCATCGACAGGACTTAGGCTCAAGCCTTGTTCGCGCGCGGCGCTAACGATCGCGTCGGCCAAGGGGTGTTCACTTCCCTGGTCCAGGCTCGCCGCAAGGCGCAGCACCTCACTGGCGTCTAGTGTTCCAGCCGATACGGCTTCCTCGAAGGCAGGCCGGCCCTCTGTCAAGGTACCCGTTTTATCCACGATGAGCGTGTCGACTTTGCGCAGATTTTCGATCGCCGCCGCATCGCGAAACAATACGCCCTGCGTGGCACCGCGGCCTGTTGCGACCATGACAGACATTGGTGTGGCCAACCCCAACGCACAAGGGCACGCAATGATGAGTACCGCGACGGCATTGATCAAGCCGTAGACCCAGCTTGGCTGCGGACCAAAGAAGCCCCAGACAAACACGGTGATGATCGCAATCACGACAACCGCCATCACGAAATAACCTGCCACTAAATCTGCCATGCGTTGCATGGGCGCACGTGAACGCTGTGCTTGCGCTACGAGCTGAACAATTTGCGACAGTACTGTTGCCGAGCCCACTTTTTCGGCACGTATCACCAGTGCGCCGGACGTATTCATTGTTGCACCGATCACTTTGTCGCCCGGTCCTTTACTGACGGGTACGGGCTCGCCGGTGAGCATGGACTCATCCAGGGAACTGGCGCCTTCTTCCACAACGCCATCAACCGGTACTTTTTCCCCAGGACGGACACGCAAACGGTCTCCTTCATGGACATGTGTTAGTGGGACGTCCTCTTCTGTTCCGTCAGCGTTGATACGACGCGCCGTTTTGGGTGCCAGACCGAGCAATGACCTGATCGCGGCAGAAGTTTCTGATCGAGCACGCAACTCAAGGACTTGACCGAGCAGTGTCAGGGAAATGATGACCACGGCCGCCTCGAAGTAAACATCCACGCGCCCCATAGACATAAACGTGTCGGGAAATATGCCCGGCGCCACAGTCGCGAGGGTGCTATAGATAAATGCCGCGCCAGTGCCAAGGCCAATGAGGGTCCACATATTGGGGCTGCGGTTGATGACAGATTGCCAGCCACGTACGAAGAAGGGCTGCCCTGCCCAGAGCACCACTGGAATCGACAATACGAGTTCGATCCATGTTTGCGTTCTGATGTCGAACCAGCCAAGCTGGGGGCCGAACATGGCAAGAACGGTCACCACGACGGTAAAAGGCAGGGTCCACCAAAACCGCCGCGAGAAATCTTTCAGTTCGGGATTGTCATCCTCCAGGGTTGGCATCAACGGTTCAAGCGCCATACCACATTTAGGACAGCTGCCCGGATGATCCTGACGAATCTCGGGATGCATCGGACAGGTGTAAATTGTTCCGGCAGCGGCTTCCTCGACGACGACACCGCCCGTTTCCTTTGCCGCGAGGAACTTCTCTGGATCATGTTTGAACGTTTCCAAGCACTTCGTGCTGCAGAAATAGAAGGCTTCTCCGTCACGTTCAAATTGATGTGCGGAGTCTTCCGTTACGTTCATGCCGCACACCGGATCAGTAAGTTGTGAACCAGAGTTCGACGGCTCTACGTGATGATGGTGGGCTTGTTCAAGCTTATTCTGTGTCATTATAAAAACCTTTCCAAGAGAGAACGACGAATGCCGACCTGTACGCGAATATGGGCGTTTTCACGCCTAGGGCGAATACAAAAATACAGCTATTAGTCGCGGGAAAAGGGCTTGCCATTAAAATCAACGGTGACTAAATTTCCGTCAAGGTCGCCCATCCCGGGCGCGTTCAGTGGCATCCCTGGTGCGGAAACACCTTTAACCGAAGCATCGGCAAGAAGTTTATGCACGACATTGGCGGGTACGTGTCCTTCAACAAGCTGTCCTGTGCTCGTCAGCACACCGGTATGGCATGAACTTAGCTCCATAGGCACACCCAGTTTTTTCTTGATTGACACGATATCGGTTGTTTTGATCGCTGTCACTTCAAAGCCGGCATCCTGCATATATTCCACCCACGCGCCACAGCATCCACAATTGGGATCCTGATAAACCGTCATGGCGTTGTCAGTGGCATGCGCCAAGGAAGATGCGGCCGTCATTGCGATTGCTGCTAGCCATAATTTCATGACATCAACTCCAAAAATAATATTTGAATTCTGGTTGAGAAAGCGTTCCACAGGTCCGCTTATCTTCGACTCTGATATTGCAAGGTGGTTTCCTTTTGCGCCTGCAATACCTTTGGTGGCCAACTGCTTTTAATATAGGCAATTACCGCCACAATTTCGTCATCGGTCAAGAGGTTGCCATAAGCGGGCATATCGCTCTCGTAACGCGGCGGAGCTGTTTTCCCCGGTACCAGTCCGTTTTTGACCATATCGAACAGCATGGCGTCAGGGTGATGCCAGGTGTGGCCGGTCTTGTCGTGGGGCGGTGCAGGCAGGCGTCCACTGGCCAGACGTATCCGCCATTCAGGTTGTCCTTGGAGTTCTGCGCCATGGCAAGAGGCACAGTTGTTGGTGTAAATTTCTTTGCCTTGGATCACAAGCGCTTGATCAGAGGGATCAATGAATGCTGGCCCTGAGTCCGTGAAGGATTTATACACGAACACGCCGACACCAAGCACTAGGACACCAATTAAGATAACCATTCCCGTTTTTTTTACGGCTATTACCATTGAACCTATCCCCACTCACGTTGTCGCACAATCAATATAATTATCAGGCTGTCGCTATTCGCGACAGCACAATGTAGCCTCATCGTTGAACGTAGGAGGCCAGCTGTCGTTTTTCTCTAATAGGATCCACCGGCTGATTATTGACGCGTAGCTCATAATGCAAATGAGGGCCACTAGATATTCCGGTTGAACCGACATAGCCAATGATCTGTCCTTTTTCAACGTTGATACCTTTTTTTAGGCCGCTCTTAAAGCGGCTTTGGTGCGCATAGACAGTGGAATAATCATTGTCGTGCTTTATAAAGATCACTTTGCCATATCCATTTTGGATGCCAATGAAAGAGATTTCGCCCTGAGCCGTTGCACGGATAGGTGTACCTCTTGGAGCAGGGTAATCAAGGCCTTGATGACCTACCAACTTGCCCGAAACAGGATGCAGCCGTTGGCCAAAGGTTGAGTTGATATGTGCGCGTTCACTGAGTGGCGTGTTAAGAAACATGTCATTAGAAATTTTGCCCGAATTCCCAATCGAAAATCGCACGGTATCTCCGGCTTGCATGCTGATTTCGCTCGATATAAGTTGCATGTTAGCGAGCATCGCGTGCTTAATCGTGCGAGAGGCTTCGATCGGACTTCCCAGCTGATCATCTGTTGACGGTGCGTTAGACATGGTGGCTAACGCGAAAGTGGGCAGCGCGCTTAAAGCTAAGGCTGAAAGAGTTTTCTTCATAAACAATATCTTCTGGTGTCTCTTTAAGTAAATGTCGGTTTCATACTGTCCGTAGGAAAAGGTATTGTCAAAAGCGAAAGCTCAAACCTGCGATGAGGCGAGTAGAAGAGCCCTGCGTTTACGGATAGAAAGTGGTTTAGCTATCGTGATTGTCGCGCGACTGCGGTTGGCAGTGGGGTTGGGGTCCCAGTTGGGTTACTGCAGGACTGCAGGCGGAGCCTGGCCAATGGCTTGTCGACGTACGATTTCTCGGTGGTCACGTCGATTTACCCATAGGTTGCCAGGTTATGATCCTTAAAATGGATAGTTATTGACTTGGACTATTCGGTGCAGGCATACGATCCATCATCATTTGCATCATTGACTGCATCATGTCCATACGCTTTAGCATCATCGTATGGTGTGCAGCCGATGGTGCATCCGATTGATCTTTAGTGGTTTGGGAATGCATATTGCCCATCATTCCCATACCCTGCATTCGCTCAGAAGCCATTCCCATCATTTTCATGCCTTCCTGCATTAACTCATGGTGCTCGGACATCAGCGCTTGCCGTTCTTCCGGACTGGCTTTCTGAAGCTTTTCGTGAAATGCGTGCATCGTCTGCATGTGTGCATCCATTTTCTTTTCTAACAAAGCAGGGTCCGCAGGTGTCTGCGCGAGCGCTGATGTTTCACCCGTCGCGTTCATATTAGGGTGGTGCGCGTTGTGCTCATCTGCGGTCTGTGCTACCGCTAGCACGCTAGCCGAACTTAAGATGATAGAGGAAACAACTAAACGGATATTATTCATGGCTATGGTTCCTACCTGTAATCAGTTGCGGATTTGATGACTGGATTCACTATACTGATGGCGGTCTTTCACGAAGATGTCGTCGTCATTACAAAGTTGTCATGGGGTGCCCCTTCTTTGCTTATTTATTATTTAATGTCAGGTGAACAGGTGCTTGCCCATGTGCTGCCGGGCCGTATGGGAAAGCCTAGAGGTCGTTCGGCAGGAATCGCTCTCGAATGAATTTCATCTCTACGATGGTCTTGGCGTTGGCCATGTCGACCGACGCATTTGCCGCTAGCGTCGGCAAGGGCGCTGCCCTTCAAAATCCCCGCATCTCAGAAGCACTTAGAACCGGTATTATTTTTGGTGTGATCGAAGCAATCACGCCCTTGATTGGATGGGGACTCGGGTCCATAGCCGCAGAGTTCGTCGCTGACTGGGATCATTGGATCGCTTTCGGTTTGCTTCTGGGTTTAGGGTCATTAATGATACGCAACGGGCTTCGAGCTGAAAAAGCCGAAGCCACTCCTGTGGTTCGTCACTCATTTTGGTTGCTTGCGGCCACGGGATTTGCTACCAGCATTGATGCGATGGCAGTGGGGGTCAGTCTTGCTTTTATCGACAACAACATCCTGATAACGTCAGCGGCCATCGGCCTAATGACGCTTTTAATGGTAACGCTGGGCGTCATGATTGGCCGCTTGGTTGGCAAAGCCGTAGGAAAACGAGCGGAAATCCTAGGGGGGTTGGCGCTAATGGGCGTCGGCGCCACAATTCTGTATGAACACCTCACTATGTAGGATGCCCCATGAGCCTCCCGAGTATCAAATTGCCTTTGAGTGATCCCTAGAGCGTGGACTTTCAGCGACTCTAACTGCTTCCGGGATTGGTATCGGCTCACTTTTATTTATCCCGTTATCCGTGTGGTGCGAGTGCATGCTTTTCATCATTAAAAACATCATCAGCGGACACAGTAAGAGAAACAGGAACGGACTTATTGCCAAAATCAGCTCACGGGCAGCAGGAAAGGTCGCATAGCCTACGATCGCCACTGCAGCCAGACCAAGTCCGGCTTTCAACATTGTTTTCATATCGCATTTCATTGTCGATTCTCCTTGCTGTTACGTTCGTAATGTTGAATCAAAAACTTAACCACGAATCTACTTTAGAGCTTCGCAGCTGTCAGGGAGATTGCATCGGTATTACATCTTTGTCATTTCTAACGCTAACTGCCGGGTGTTGACCTTGCCATGCTGGGAAGGTTTATACTGATGTCATGTTCAACGACAAACAAGGAACGACAATGCTTGAGTTTGAAGTAAGCGATATGACCTGCGGGCACTGTGTGAGTACGATTACGGCGGCTGCTCAAAACGTCGCACCCGAAGCTACTATAACGACCAACCTCTCTGGGCGCGTTGTACGTGTGGAAGGCAACTTCGACGCCGACGCGATCGAGCAAGCTATTCGCGAGGCAGGCTACAGCCCCACGCTGAAAGCATAGAAAGAAGGGCCAGTCGCAATCGGCGCACGGCTGGCCTTTTATTGACTCCGTTTATGTCACTTCGGGGTCAGCGTTTCTGCTGTCGCGCTATTCAAGCCATCTGTGCCATGCGTCTGCATTCCTCGGCACACCTGCGACACGCCTCGGCACAACGCTGGCAGTGATTCATTTGATGTTTGGCGCATTCTTCCGCGCAAGCTTGGCAAACCTCTGCACAAAGACGGCAAATAGCCTGAGCAAACTCACTGCCTCTAGCCATATAACTGGCCGCGACGCGGCAAATTTCAGCGCAATCCAAATCCAACTTTATGCATCGTGCCATGCTCCTGACGTCTTGCTCATCAAGGCAGGACACCGCACAATGATCACACGCAGCAGCACACGCATAACACGCGTCAATACAAGATTTAAATTTCTCATGAGGCATATTCATCTCCATAGAACTTGAAGGAAATTAGTCGTATGTAGCTCAGCAAAGTGCGCCACCTCCTCGAACCAGCAAGTCCAATGCCATCGCAAGGGTAGGCCAAAGCACTAGCTTCTCACTGGGAAGCACATCTCTAACGCATGACAAAAGAGTAATAACAGAGTCATCGTCCGGTCAGCGCGTAGTCAATATAGTTAGTTAGGCATCTTTACCTGAATGCAGTGTTCTTTGGTCATATTGGAAGGTTCACTACCGTCGGGCCCCACGTTTCTACTGCCTCATTGCATTTGCGCTTTCTCTTTCGTGGTCTTAACCTATTGAAAAACAACATATAAGATGATTATGAGCACTCAAGACATTCAACAAAATGACAATCCTGCAGAAGTGTACGAGCGCTACCTTAGTCGCCCCATTGCAGATCCCTGGACACGCGTACTAATTGATCTGGCAAACCCACAATCGGGTGAGCGCGTACTGGATCTTGCGTGTGGCACCGGCAGTGTTGCCAGGCAAGTGGCGCCCATGGTCGGTTCGTCCGGACAAATTCTTGCTGTGGACATAAACCCAGCAATGCTCCAAGTTGGCCGTGCACAACCCCAACCTGCAGGAGCAGTCATTACGTGGCAAGAAGGCGATGCGACCAAACTGAACCTTCCGGACAAGGATTTTGATCTTGTGTTGTGTCAGCAAGGATTCCAGTTTTTTCCGAATCGGCTCGCGTCGGCCAAGGAGGCTAGACGCGTACTCCGAGAAGAAGGAAGAGCCATTATTAGTGTGTGGCAGGCCCTGGAAAGGCACCCGCTTCACGAAGCCTTATTCACAGCGGTCGCACATCATCTTAATGTTTCGGTTACCGATGTTGACGTCGCTTTTTCATTATCAAATCCAGACGAGCTTTATGCATTGCTGCACAATGCCGGCTTTGATCGCGTCGAAACCACGACCCGATCATTGTCGATTCGGATGCCAGACCCTGAAAAGTTTGTTCATTATTCGATATTGGGTGCAGCGACGTCCGTGCCGGCGTTTGCGTCTATGTGCGCCCCGGAGCGCTTAGCTCTGGTGGAGAAAGTGGAAAAGGCAACGCGTCTTATTGTGGAACGCTTCACGTATGGGGATTCCGTCATCTTCCCGATGGAAGCGAACATTGCAATCGCAACGTAGCCCGAAGTCGACGCACTGAGAGTCGGCAGGGCAGTATTGACCTGGCTAACCGGCGTGAACGCCCACACATGAAACGATGCATATTGCAGCATGACAATTTTGTAATCGTGCAGTCATGGTCTCGTCAGTAGCGTAAGACTAAAGTCCCATAACCGATGTCGCAGCACCTCTTAGCGGACATTCTCAAGGCGTGGCTGTAACACACCACGTCTTCAGTGCTCTTTTATAAAAATGTCGAGCGCAACGATCACTAAAACATAGCAAGTAAGGAGAGGCAGTGCTTGAAGTGAGTAATCTGGACTGTGTTCGTGGTGAACGCCGCCTATTTCATGATGTGAGTTTCCTTCTAAGGTCTGGCGAGGGCCTCCTCATCACCGGCGAGAACGGAAGCGGCAAAACAAGCCTTTTACGCATGCTTGTCGGGCTGACACCGCCCTTTGCAGGAACGATCAACTGGAAGACCAGATTAATTAAACATTTAGGGGCCGAGTACCGCCGAGAGCTGCTTTATTGCGGCCATCCATTGGGACTGAAAGACAGCTTAAGTGCCACCGAGAACCTGCAGTCCATCGCTTCATTAGTAAACGAACCGGTTGAACTGTCGGTTGTGCAGGATGCTTTGGAACGCATAGGATTGCAAGGCTGTGCCCATATGCCGGTGCGAGCCTTATCCCAGGGTCAGAAACGACGTGTCAGCCTCGCGAGATTATTTCTCTCCAGGCGCACTCTGTGGGTCTTGGATGAGCCCTTGACGGCTTTGGACACCAAGGCAAGTCAGCATGTTGCACAAGCGGTCGATAGGCATCTTGATGATGGCGGTATTGCGGTAATTACCACCCATCAAGATATGGCCCTGGCCAGCCCGTTGCAAACAATGCGGATAGGGGCATGAAAGACGCCTTCGGTCTTTCTGCAATGTATTGGATAGTCCGTCGTGAACTTAAGCTGACCATGCGACGAAAATCAGATGCGATGACTCCGCTTCTTTTTTTTGTGATCGTGACGAGTCTTTTCCCGCTAAGCGTGGGTACTGATGTCGAGATGCTCAGGCGCATCGCGCCAGGCGTTCTATGGGTTACCGCATTGTTGGCAACGATGCTTTCGCTTCCGCGCCTGTTTGAGCAAGACTACGCCGATGGCACCTTAGAGCAACTGGCGCTTTCCCCGGCACCACTGAGTGCAATGGTCGTTGGAAAGGTAGTGGCGTATTGGCTGATGACCGGCTTGCCTCTGGCACTACTTGCTCCGTTGTTGGCACTTCAATTCTACTTGCCGACGACGTCCATACTGATATTAGCGACGACGCTGTTAATCGGTACGCCAGTGTTGGCATTGATTGGTTCGATTGGAGCCAGTTTGACGCTGGGGCTACGTGGCGGCGGCGTTCTTGTCGCGCTACTCGTACTTCCCCTTTATGTACCGGTGCTGATTTTTGGTACTGGGGCGGTTGACGCGGCGGCATCTGGATTAGGTGCCACAGCCAATATTTCGTTATTGACCGCCATGTTGCTGGTTGCCGGCTTTTTTTCTCCCCTGGCCACAACCGCGGCTTTACGGATTGCTTTGGAATAGTAAGTGACGACAAGATGAACTGGTTTAAATACTCATCCCCAAAAACGTTTTATCCGCTTGCCGGGAAGCTTATGCCATGGTTTGCTGCAGCGGCTGTCTGCCTGACCGTGGCGGGACTCTACGTGGGTTTTTTCATGGCCCCCACTGATGCTCAACAAGGCGAAGGGTATCGGATTATCTTCCTTCACGTCCCGGTCTCATGGATGTCGATGTTCATTTACGTCGTCATGGCATTTTGGGCCGCAGTAGGACTGATCTTCAACAGTCGACTATCGGCCATGATGGCGTCAGCCTTGGCGCCTACGGGTGCCATGTTTACGTTTCTTTCCCTGTGGACCGGAGCATTGTGGGGCAAACCGATGTGGGGGACATGGTGGGTGTGGGACGCACGGTTGACCTCTGAACTGATACTGCTTTTTCTATACATGGGCTTTATGGCACTTCAGTCCGCCATAGACGATCAACGCCGTGCAGACAAAGCCGGGGCAGTCCTCGCATTGGTGGGCGTGGTCAACATCCCGGTGATCTATTTTTCAGTGCAATGGTGGAACACCTTGCATCAAGGCGCATCAGTGTCACTGACGCAAGCGCCGTCAATGGCAACGATCATGTTGATCGGAATGCTGCTTATGGCTCTGGCTGCCTGGATGTACACAGTCGCGGTCGCTCTCATGCGTGTGCGCTGCATCATTCTCGAACGTGAGTACCGAGCTGCTTGGGTAAATGATTTGAAGGAGATCCGGCAATGAATTGGACAAATCCGAATGAATTTTTCGCGATGGGTGGCTATGCCACGTATGTTTGGGGGTCGGTCGGTGTGACCGTACTGGTTCTTTACGCTGAATGTCTCTTTCTTCTTAAACGTCGCAAGACGGCGCTGGCGCACGTTAAACGCGATGCGGCGTTGGGCGCGGAGGATTCAAAATGAAAACACGTCACAAACGTATTGCGCTCATTGCAGGTGGCTTAGCCGTATTGGGCGTTGCGACAGCATTAGTGCTGAGCGCTTTCCAAAGTAATTTGCTGTTTTTTTTCACCCCTACACAAGTCGCTGCGGGAGAAGCGCCGCAAGAGCGTGCCTTTCGCGTAGGCGGAATGGTGCAGACCGGTAGTGTGCGGCGCGAGGGTGACGGTCTGACAGTCAATTTCGTTGTCACGGACACCGCCAAAACAATACCCGTCAGTTATACGGGAATCCTGCCCGATTTGTTCAGTGAAGGCAAAGGCGTCGTCGCTCAAGGAAAACTCGATCCTGATGGTTTGTTCCGTGCGCAAGAGGTGCTGGCTAAACACGACGAGAACTACATGCCCCGCGAAGCACAGCATGCGCTGGATCAGGCAGGCAAGACTTCAGATGCAACAAGGTCACAATACCCATGATTCCTGAAATTGGTCACTTCGCTCTTATCCTGACGCTATTTGTCGCGCTTGCACAAGGCGGCATTACCTTAGCCGGTGCAGCACGCGGAAATGCTACATGGATTGGCTTTGCGCGGCCTGCAGCCCGTGCTCAGTTTTCTCTCGTCGCCATCAGTTTTGTGCTGTTGATGTGGTCGTTTATTGTCAAGGATTTTTCGGTCAGCTATGTCGCCGTTAATTCCAACTCGCAATTGCCTTGGTTCTACCGGATGGCGGCCGTCTGGGGCGGACATGAAGGATCTTTGCTGCTGTGGTTGCTAATGCAAACAGGATGGGCCTACGCGGTAAGTCTGTTTTCCAGGCAGCTCCCCGATGTCATGGTTGCACGCGTGTTGGGGGTGCTGGGTTTAGTCACAGCGGGCTTCTTGCTATTTGTACTGTTGACGTCAAACCCGTTCGAGCGCCTTGTTCCGGCACCCATGGAAGGAATGGATCTGAACCCGCTTTTGCAAGATGTGGGTCTGATATTTCATCCGCCCCTTCTGTATATGGGTTATGTGGGGTTCTCTGTCGTCTTTGCGTTTGCGATTGCGGCACTGCTTGCCGGGCAACTGGATTCGGCGTGGGCACGCTGGTCTCGCCCCTGGGCCACTGTGGCGTGGCTGTTTCTGACTTTAGGGATAGCTTTGGGCAGCTGGTGGGCCTATTACGAACTCGGTTGGGGTGGTTGGTGGTTTTGGGATCCCGTTGAAAACTCCTCATTCGTCCCTTGGCTGGTAGGTACAGCGCTCATTCATTCTTTAGCGGTGACCGAAAAACGAGCCAGTTTCAAAAACTGGACCGTTCTGCTTGCTATCAGCACCTTTGCACTTTCTTTGTTAGGCGCTTTTCTTGTGCGCTCCGGCGTGTTGACGTCTGTGCATGCTTTTGCAACCGACCCCCGCCGTGGTGTATTCCTGCTGATGCTTTTCGCAGTGGTGGTGGGTTCGTCCTTGCTCCTGTTTGCGATACGTGCACCGAAGGTCGGCTTAGGCGGGCGGTTTGAGCTGTTTTCGCGCGAGTCGCTTCTCTTAGTAAACAACGTCCTATTGGCCGTTGCAGCCGGGGCTGTTCTGCTGGGAACGCTATACCCACTTTTTATTGATGCACTCGGGATGGGCAAAATTTCTGTTGGTCCACCGTACTTCAATCTGGTGTTTGTACCTCTGATGGTGCCCGTGTTACTCCTTATTGCGGTTGGTCCAGTGGCAAACTGGAAGAGGGCAAAGCTCCGTGATGTATTAAAGCAGTTGAACCTTCCTCTTTTCGTCGCGGTGGTAGCGGGTGTGGGTGTGCCCTTTTTATATGGAAGATGGTCGGCGCTTGTTGCATTAGGGATAGCGCTGGCAGCATGGATCTCCTCTGCGGTTGTTATGGGGATCTTTAAACGGATGCGCGCAACGCGCAGTGGCTTGCTCGCGCAACCGCGTAGCTGGATGGGCATGCACATCGCCCACCTGGGTGTGGCTGTATTTTTAGTGGGCGTGACGTTGGTCATGGGTTATGAAACGGAACAGGATATTCGTATGGCTCCGGGACAAACAGTGACCGCCGCAGGCTATGAACTTACCTTCCGGGGCGTCAGGAGCGAGTTGGGGGCCAACTACGCGGCCCAGGTCGGTGACATTGTTCTGTCACGTGATGGCAGGCAGTTACGTTTAATGCATCCCGAAAAGCGCAATTATTTTTCCTCGGAAATGCCCATGACGGAGGTCGCTATTGATGCGAACGGATTACGTCATTTGTACGTCGCCTTAGGGGAACCCCTTGCCGACGGCGCATGGAGTGTGCGCGTTCACCACAAGCCCTTTATTGATTGGATCTGGATCGGCTGCATCTTGATGGCACTTGGCGGCTTGTTAGCGATTAGCGACCGTCGCTATCGACTTAAGCGTCGCGAAAAACGGACGGCCGTGATTGCACAAGGAGCCAAGGCATGAGTCGATTTCTGTTTCCGTTGATTGGCTTTGTTGTGTTGCTAGGTTTTCTGGGCTTCGGCTTGACGCTCAAACCCAGTGAAGTACCGTCACCGTTGATAGGCAAACCGGCACCGGCATTTACGTTGCCCCAGTTGGCCAACCCCGAGGACACATTCTCCCCTGATGCCATGAACGGCAAAGTCTGGCTGATGAATGTTTGGGCTTCGTGGTGTTTCGCCTGTCTTGAAGAACACCCGGTAATCAGAGAGCTGACTACAAAGCATGGGGTGACGGTAGTGGGTCTGAATTACAAGGACATACGCAATGAAGCGATCTCATGGTTAAACCGTCATGGCGATAGCTATTTAGTGTCTGTTTCCGATACGCAAGGGCGCGTGGGTATCGACTACGGCGTGTACGGTGTGCCCGAGACATTCCTTATCGATCAGACCGGCGTTATTCGGTATAAGCATATCGGTCCGGTGACCCACGACGCGGTGCGCGAGACGATTCTACCCATGATACGGGAGCTGGAGAAATGAATCGTTGGTGGTTAACGCTGATCAGCGTCCTTATCGCGCTACCTGCCTGGGCCAATAACGACCCGGCGGAAGTTCGCCTGCAGGGCATTGCCGCGGAGCTGCGCTGCCTGGTCTGCCAGAACGAATCCATTGCGGCTTCACGCGCCGACCTTGCTGTGGATCTGCGCCAGCAAATACGTGAACAGATTCAAGCGGGCAAAACGGATTCAGAGATCCGAACCTATATGGTGGATCGTTATGGTGATTTCGTGCTCTATCGTCCTCCGCTAAAAACCACCACGGTATTGCTATGGTTTGGGCCCTTGCTTTTGCTGGTTTTCGGACTATTCATCCTTGCGATAACGTTAAAGCGTCGAAGAAGTGCGCTCGCTGACAAGAGATTAAGTGCGGATGAACTTAGGCGGGCCCAAGCATTACTTGGACAAATCAAAGACCCTGGAAAACAGTCATGAATGCTCTATTTATTACTATCGCTGCCATACTGCTTGCGTGGATCACGCTATGGCTCGCACGCGTGCTTTGGCGTGGAGTCAGGCATGATTCGGAAATCGAGCATCACGCCGTCAATACCGCGGTGCTGCGCGACCAATTGCTAGAACTCGAACAAGATCATGCAAATGGCATATTGACGTCAGACGATCTGGCCGATGCACAGCAAGAGCTACAACAACGAGTACTTCATGAGTCGATCCCAGGGCAGACTGGGCGTCTGGGACGGGCGCCGGGCAAACGTTCAGCGATAGCTCTCAGCTTTACGTTGCCAGTGGCCGCGGTGTTCACGTACCTCGCAATAGGAAATCCTGCCGCGATGTCACCACCGCCCGTACAGAATGTCCCGATGTTGACGCAGGCCGATGTGCAAACAATGGTGGACTCACTTACAGCGCGATTAGCAAGTAATCCTGATGATCCTGCGGGATGGCTCATGTTGGCGCGATCGCATCGTTACTTTAATAACTATGATGACGCGGCCATGGCCTTTTCAAAAGCGGATGGCGTCATTGAAACGGATCCGCTCGCACTGGCAGAATATGCCGAGACACTCGCCAGACTTAAACCAGAAGGATTCAGGGGTGAACCCACACAGCTTTTAGAGCAGGCACTTTCGATTGATCCACAGGAGCCGTTTGCGCTCACGTTGGCTGGCGCTGCCGCACTTGAGCGGCAGGACCACCATGCCGCCATCAAGTACTGGCAACAGTTGCTGAGTATGCTCCCGCCGGATTCGGAGGCGGCCCAGATTGTTGGTAGCAGCATTGAGCGCGCGCTTCGAGAGCAGGCCGAAACAGCGATCTCTAAAAACTGATGGGTGCTGAACGATGAAGACCACTTCCAAGATAGTCGCTGGGGTAGCCGTGGCGCTGATTGGCGTAATCGTGATCGCGACAGCTTTATTTCTCTACCAGCGTAATAATGCCTCCGATGATCGTCCAGACGGAATGATTAACGTGGCGATGGACATTGCGGTGGACATAGGAGGTCAGCGCTTCACGCGCTGGCATACGCCACGGGAGCTGCCCACATTTGCCTTTAAAGACGCGACGGGCGAGACCTTGACCTTGGTCGATTTTCACGGCCGTGTTGTTCTGCTTAATATCTGGGCTACGTGGTGTCCACCGTGCCGAGAGGAGATGCCGTCGCTGGATCGGCTAAATGCCAAGTTAGGTGGGCCCGCATTTGAGGTGGTGGCATTATCAATTGACCGGGACCCCGCGCTGGTCAAGCCGTTCTATAACGAATTTGATGTGCAAACCTTGCATGGTTATTTCGATACGAGCGCAAAGGTCTCCAATGTTCTTCGTGCTCCTGGAATTCCGACAACCTTACTGATTGATCAAGAAGGCCGTGAAATAGGGCGCGCGTTTGGCCCAGCGGCTTGGGACAGCCCGCAAGTTGAAAACTTAATCGAAAGTGCACTATTAAGTGCCTCTGTTCAGGACTCAGAATGACTGATGAGAATATTCAATCCCATGTGCTTTTGAGGAGTATTTGATGCTTGAGTTAACCCTCATGGGCTTGTTCACCGCTTTTATTGCCGGTATTGCGTCCTTCTTATCGCCCTGTGTATTGCCGCTTGTGCCGGGCTACCTTTCGTATATTGCGGGTGGAACAGCGCAGCCAAGCACGTTGCAGAGTGGGGCTCGTGCTGCTCGTTGGCGAGCATTAGGGCTTAGTGCCTGTTTCGTTGTGGGATTTTCAATAGTTTTTCTGATTTTAGGAGCCAGCATCACCGCGATCGGGCGCCTATTTCTTTCGTATCGATATGAGCTAAATATCATCGCTGGAACCATCATCGTCGTTGCTGGTCTGATGATGATGGGATTAATTCGCATGCCCCTCACAATGCAGCGTTACTACCGGTTTGATCCAAAAAAAGCGGGGGGAAGTCCTTGGTCAGCGACAGTATTGGGCCTGGCCTTCGGATTCGGCTGGACACCGTGCATTGGTCCCGTACTGGGGGGGATCCTCGTACTTAGCGCAACATCAGACAGTATGCGTCAAGGTATTCTGCTACTAGCCGTGTACTCGCTCGGACTGGGTGTACCGTTTCTTCTTTCTGCATATTTCACAGCACCGTTTATGCGCAAACTGAGCTCCCTGCGCCAAGCTGGCCGTTATCTCCGAATTATTTCAGGTGCAATTTTGGTGCTTATGGGGCTTGCTGTGGCAACTGGACAGTTGGTTCGCTTTGCTATTTGGCTGCTTAGGACATTCCCGGCGCTGGGCGCGATTGGTTAATGATGTGGCGACGTTTACGCGAGTTGCTTGGGGCTCTTACCTATGACGCCATCAGTTTTTAGGAGTGTGTAGTAATGAGATTGCTTATCGTCGAAGACGAAGTGAAAACTGGGAACTACCTTCAACAAGGTCTAACAGAAGCGGGATTTATTGTGGACCTTGCGCGTACAGGACTGGATGGGCACCATCTGGCGTTAACCGGTTCGTACGACGTCATTATCCTTGACGTGATGCTGCCCGACGTTGATGGCTGGCGTATTATGCAAGCCCTTCGCGACGCCAAGTCAACCACGCCAGTACTGTTTTTAACTGCACGCGACAGTGTCGAAGATCGTGTGAAAGGCTTGGAGCTGGGTGCCGACGATTACTTGGTCAAGCCCTTCGCTTTTTCTGAGCTTCTTGCACGAGTCCGCACATTGCTGCGGCGCGGTTCAACCCCCGCTTATCAAACTGAAATGCAGGTGGCTGATCTGGTTCTCGATATTCCTCGGCGCAGGGCGGTGCGCCAGGATGTGCGTATTAATTTAACAAACAAAGAATTCGCATTGCTGGAGCTTTTGGTACGCAGGCAAGGGGAAGTTCTGCCTCGCTCATTAATAGCGTCTCTGGTCTGGGACATGAACTTCGATAGCGATACCAACGTGATCGATGTCGCGATAAGACGATTACGGGCGAAAATTGACGACGACTTTGAGCCAAAACTGATCCATACAGTGCGCGGCATGGGCTACATGCTTGATGTGACTCAGGCGGATGAATAAGTGAAACGACGTCCGACCTCGTTAGTAGTACGGCTCACCGTCTCGATAGGAATGGTTATAACGGTCGTGCTCCTTACCTTTGGCTGGATGATCGAGCGCTCCATCAACGATCATTTTATTCAGCAGGATGTTGACGAACTCAATGCCGTCGTTTATGCGTTGCAACACACCGTTGCCACCTTGCCTTCGGACGTCGAGCCGGAAGAACTGGAACGGCGGCTTACCGATGCAATTTCGGGTCACCATAATGCCTATTACTACATCTCCGATGATGCAGGCCGGCGAATTTACCAATCACCAGGCTCGGACCTGGAACGGTTTTCTCGAATCGCACTCCCTGTCGAGAAGGTTTCAGTCGATACGGTTGGCATGTGGAAAGATCGTGACGAAACACTGCGGGGCGTTGTCCTATGGCTCGACTCCGACGGCCTTGGCAGCTCCAAGTTCCTAAAACTTACTGTTGCAACCGGCATTGATTTTCACCTGCGTTACCTCAATAGCTTTCGCAATCACCTTCGAATCGTCACGGTGGCGGCATGCCTGATAGCAATTCTGGCGATATGGTTCGCGGTATACCAAGGTCATGCCCCAATCCGGCGCATCAGCCGCGAGATACGCCGCATCGGCTCAGATCAGCTACATACGCGCCTTGAGCCTGACGCCGTGCCGCGAGAACTTGCCGAACTTGCCGTTTCATTTAACGAAATGCTGGGCCGACTGGAAGATGCCTTTCAGCGGCTCTCAGCATTCTCGGGGGATATCGCACACGAACTTCGCACGCCAATCACCAACCTGAAAACTCAGACGGAAGTCGCGCTTTCGCATGCCCGCAGCGTAGAGCAGTACCAGGAGATTTTGTACTCCAACCTGGAAGAGTACGAGCGCATGGCGAAAATGATTGGTGACATGCTGTTTTTGGCCCAGGCAGATAACAAACTGCTTAAGCCCGAACTCGTCGAAATTGATCTTGAGGCCGAAATGCGCATTCTCTTCGATTACTTTAGCGCCTGGGCTGAAGAAAAAAACGTGCTCCTAGTACTCAAGGGTGAACAGGTCTGGATGGTGGGTGACAGGCTGATGATGCGTCGTGCGTTAAGCAACCTTGTGTCTAACGCCATCCGATACACACCTGCGGGAAGCAACGTATCAGCGACCCTCAGCGTCGATGGGGAGAGGGCCAAGATTTGTATTTGGAACGCTGGCGAACCCATACCATCCGAACATTTGGCTCATATTTTTGATCGGTTTTATAGGCCTGACGCCTCACGGCAACGTAGTAGTGAAGGCGCGGGTCTTGGGTTAGCTATCACCAAGTCAATTATTGAAGCGCATGGCGGGAAAATCAGCGTTCAGTCCAACGAAAAGGGAACGACGTTTAACGTTCTAGCCCCCGCAACCGGATGTTGTAGTCCAGATTCTGGACACTTCGAAACGAAATGGGATAACGGTGGCGCGTGTTAATCATGCGTCGATAGAGAATGAGGCTCCTTAGCCTTACCGGCTTCTATGCCGGGCAAGGATGGGTTGACTCATGGCAATGATATTTTTTATGAGGGTTTTATGATGAAACGCAGACAGATTTTGAAAGCTAGCGCAGCCGCCTTACTTATGGCGCCTCCCGTACTACGTGCCCAAACTCATGCTGGACATGGCACGCCTATGGCTGGTCATCATGAAATGATGGGGGACGCCCAGCACGGGGCGCACGCGGATATGGCAGAAGCTTTGTTGCCCTTAGATCGCATGCCGTCCCAACGTCCACTAGAGGCTTTACCGCGTTTGAAAAATGCAAGTAGTAAGGCGGGCCGGTTCAAAGCCACATTGACCGCTGCTCCGGCACAAAAAACGGTGGCTAATCGTGCGCCGACCGAGTTTTGGCTCTATAACGGCCTGTTGCCAGGGCCACAAATCGAGGTGTTTGAGGGAGACGAGGTCGAAATACTCTTCAAAAATCAATTGCCTGAGCCCACGACCGTGCACTGGCATGGTTTACCTGTGCCCTCAGACCAAGATGGCAACCCACAGGACAGCGTGCCTGCGGGCGGAGAACGTATTTATCGATTTACTCTGCCCAAAGGAAGTGCCGGCACATATTGGTATCACCCCCACCCGCATGGTTTAACGGCGATGCAAGTCGCGCGGGGGTTAGCGGGAACCTTTATCGTGCGCGCGAAAGACGATCCGCTGGCAGAGCTCCCAGAACAACACTGGATGATTTCCGACTTGCGGTTGGATACCCAGACGCATATTCCACCTAATACCATGATGGACTGGATGAATGGGCGTGAAGGTCAATTTGTATTGATCAATGGCCAGTTACAGCCACGCATAAAGCTGACTACGGGTACACGCGTACGGATTTGGAATAATTGCGCTGCGAGGTATTTACGTTTAGCAGTGCCGGGGTGTCAATGGATATTGCTAGGCACTGATGGTGGGCTATTGGAGCAAGCTCAAGCGCCAATGGACGAGGTGTTTTTAGCACCTGCAGAACGTGTTGAAGTCATGGTGCTCACCGAAGGAAATCTACAGGGAGAGCTGTTAAATCGATACTATGATCGCGCGAAGATGATGGTCCAGGAACCACACACCGACACGGTATTGGCTCACATGGCGGTAGAAGCAAAAGGTACACCATCGATGCCACCTACATTAAATACCTTGCCTGACTTGGGAGAGCCCGTGGCATTTAAAGCCATTGAGTTCAGCGAAATGGAGATGGATCACGGGAGCGATGAGCCCATGACGATGAGCATGCTGCAATCTATGTTTATGGTCAATGGCAAGGTGTTTGAAATGGATCGCATTGACTTGAGTAGTCGCGTGGGCGAGGTGGAAGAGTGGCGAGTTTTTAATAATTCGCACATGGATCATCCATTTCATCTTCACGGGACGCAGTTCCAGGTTGTACAACGTGAACAAGATGGCGTGGTGACTCCAGAGCCGTTCAAAGCGTGGCGGGATACCGTTAATTTACGCCCTTATGAAACCGTCGTTTTTCACGTTAAACAGCTAACGCCGGGCATTCGTATGTTCCATTGCCATATTTTAGAGCATGAAGATTTAGGCATGATGGGAAATCTTGAAGTGATCTAGCCATGCTAAATGCTTATCTTGGACAAGTTTCCAAGTTAAGCACTGTCATCTGGATGGCCGACCTCGTCGTCCATGAAGATGGTGCTGTTCAGGGCAGCGTACGGTAGGTGAAATTAACGCGCAGGAATTCATTGCGCATCTGGATACAGCAGGAGTGCCATGATTAGCGTAGGTCCTTTCTCGATTCGAGTTGTCATTATCGTGCTTGCAGCCATCGTGGCATGGATCGCTGCACGGCTCGTCGCTCGGCGTTTGATGGGGTCGGGGGCAAAGCACGCAAGCAGCTTGATTTTCGATGCGTTGATGGTCGGCCTGGTTACGGGGCGTCTCACCTTCGTTCTGATATGGTGGAGCGACTATATCGCTACACCCTGGTCCATTCTGGCGGTAGGTGACGGCGGTTTTTACCCCGTCGCCGGTGTCCCGGTAGCCGTTGCCTGGATTTGGTGGAGAACCCGGCATGAGCAGTCCCTGCGCAAACCAGTCTATGCGGGCGTTTTGGCAGGGTTAATAGCCTGGGGCGGGGCAGGCAGTTCGCTGGCCCTGCTGCATGAATCTGCTCCGTCGTTACCTGCGCTTGAATTGAGCACGATAGACTCCGAACCCGTAAGCCTTACAAGCTTTGCCGGGAAACCCGTTGTAGTGAACCTGTGGGCCACATGGTGTCCGCCCTGTCGACGCGAGATGCCCGTGTTCGTGCAGGCTCAAGCGGATTACCCCGACCTGGCTGTCGTCATGATAAATCAGGGGGAAAGTACTCAGGCTATTAACGCTTTCCTGAAGTCAGAAGGTTTGGAGCTGGAGCATGTGCTGCTCGACCCTTCGTCGGCCATGATGCGAGAGGTCGGCTCACGCGGATTGCCCACAACCTTGTTTTTTGACGCGGAAGGAAAAATGCTAGATGCTCACATGGGTGAAATCACCATGCCAAGCCTGAAAAACACCCTGAAAAACCGCTTTGGATTGCAGTGACAACCAACCATATTTCCTCAGAAAGAGTTCTAATGATGGGAGTCGGGTCCAAAAATACAGTGGCATGCTGCAACATGATGCTCAGTCCGAAGTATCGGGTCGCACAATGAAGTGCGACTTTGATGAGGCTATGTGGAACCCTCTCTTCATAGGTGGGGCGTGATGCTCGTTGGCACACTGCTGGGTCTACTGATTGGCGTAGCTCTAGGTTTAACCGGGGCTGGAGGGGGATTTTCGCCGTGCCAGCGTTGGTGTTTGGTCTTGGGATGGATATTCGTTCGGCTGCTCCCGTAGCGCTTTTTGCCGTTGGCTCGACGACAGGGCTGGGTGCAGTGCAAGGTCTGCGCCAAGGTGTCGTCCGCCTATAAGGGGGCCATCGCACTTGCCGCTGCCGGTGCCGTTACGGCCCCGCAGGGCGTCAGGCTGGCCCATTGGCTTCCGGCGCTTTGGTTGAACCTGACGTTTGTTGCCATCATGCTTGTGGCTGAGTACCGCATGTTTATGTCGTCACGTAGTGCCCAGACCGAGGATGAAGTGCCCCTATTGCGTACTAGCGTTTGTAAAGTCTCACGCGAAACTGGGCGTTTCGCCGGTGTGCTCAAGAACATTTTTGAGCGAGGCATTAGGAGTGAACATTGTGTGGGCGGACAAAATAGTTGGGAACTAGCGGCAGCGTAGTGTATTAGCGAAAACTTCAAAAATGACAAAATAGTTTGAAACTACAACCCTTGATCCTACTTAAATATAAAAAAAGGGTAAGCGGATTAAATGGTTGATCTTACCTTTGCATGAGAGTGAGACAGACCGGCATCTCATCGGATTATCTGGTTGATGCTTCACCTACTGCTGGTGCATGTTTCCTTCGCTAATTCCAGCAAGAACCCCACACGCCTCAACTTCCCGGTCATCGTTGCAACTCGCTCTCAGTGAAACGAGTTGTTTCTCAAGCGCTTGCAGAGCGGTTATCTGCGACCGCACATGAGAGATGTGATCATCGAGCAAGGCGTTGACGGCGGTACAAGGCTGATGAGGGTCGTCCTGATAGCTCTGTAGTTCGTGAATCTCAGCCAGTGACAGGCCCAGGATTCTGCAGCGACGGATGAAGGCCAGCCCCTCACCATGCTTCTCGGTATAGACACGGTAACCGTTGTCCTGCCGATCAGGCGGCGGCAACAAGCCCTGCTGTTCATAGAAGCGGATCGTCTGTGTTTCGACCCCTACCAACTGCGCCAACTGACCAATGCGCATCAGCCTCCTCCCCAACGGATTCTTTACTCTATTGACCTTATAGTAGCTTTATAGTTTTAAATGGTACCACAACATTGTTCAAGTGGAGTCGTATCATGAGCAAATCCTGTGGTGGCGCCTGTGGCGGTGATGCAACGTCCGCAGCGGATACCGATATACAGGCCTCCTCCGAGGCGCCAGGGAGATGGGTCAGTGTTTATGCCGTGCCGAAGATGGACTGTCCATCAGAAGAACGAATGATTCGCCTAGCCCTGAACGGCTTTGAGGAGATTCGGGCGCTGTCCTTCGACTTGTCGAACCGCCGGCTGAAGGTCGTGCATGACGGCGAGGTCGAGCCCGTCACCTCGAAACTGAAGACCTTGGGGCTAGGCGCCTCGCTTCAGGAAACCGTCGCTGCAAATCCGGAGACCATCAAGGCCGCCGAGTTTTCGGCAGCTTCTGCTAAGCAAGAATCCGGGACCCTGCGCTGGTTGCTCGGCATCAATGCACTTCTGTTCGTGGTGGAAATGACTGCCGGTCTGATCGCCCAGTCCACCGGCCTGATTGGAGAATCCCTGGACAATTTTGCCGATGCGGCGGTGTACGGGCTTGCCCTTTATGCGGTTGGACATAGCGTGAAAATGCAGGTACGTGCCGCGCATCTTGCTGGTGTACTGCAACTGATCTTGGCTGTGGGCGTGCTCGTAGAGGTGGTGAGACGCTTTGTATTCGGTAGTGAGCCTGAATCGCTGGTGATGATGGCTATCGCATTCGTCGCATTGATTGCCAATACCAGTTGTCTGCTGCTCATATCCAAACATCGGGAAGGCGGGGCGCACATGAAGGCAAGCTGGATATTCTCGGCCAACGACGTGGTGATCAACCTGGGGGTCATCACCGCCGGCGCCCTGGTCGCGTGGACCGGTTCCAATTATCCGGATCTGATTATCGGCACCATCGCGGGGGGCATTGTACTTAACGGTGCCAGACGCATTTTGGCGTTGAAGGGTTAAATAATGCTCATTATTGGCAAAAAGCTCTCGCCGTATGCCCTATTGTCCATATCGGGCCTGCTGGCAGCGTCTGATCAGGCTGTAAAGTGGCTGGTGCAGCAATCAATGGCCTATGGCGAGTATGTTTCGGTGACCCCGTTCTTTAACTGGGTGCACCTATGGAACACCGGTGCCGCATTCAGTCTTTTTGCGAATGGTGGAGGCTGGCAGCGCTACTTTTTTATCGGAATCGCGGTAGTGGTCTCGATTTTTCTGATCAAGCTGATCCTTGAAAATCGTCATAAAGGAGAAGCCATCGCTTACAGTCTTATCCTCGGTGGCGCCATGGGCAACCTGATTGACCGGGTCTTTCGCGGCTATGTTGTGGATTCCTTTGATTTCTATTGGCGAGACTGGCATTGGCCGGCCTTCAACCTGGCTGATATTGCAATTGTCCTCGGTGCCTTACTTTTCGTTTCCAGCAGCTTGTTGGGTAAAAAAGCAAACACCAATGCCGAGCCGGATGGATCTGACTGACACCTACGCCTATACAACACCATGACCGAACTTCCCGACAACATCCTTCACCTGCCGCAATACCAAGTACTGGGCTGCAAATCAACCGACGACGAAATGCACTTCCAGGTGGACGTGCCCGATCCCATCGCCTGCGAGGAATGCGGCGTGCAGGGTGAGTTCGTACGGTTCGGCAAGCGTGACGTTCCCTATCGTGATCTGCCCATCCACGGCAAGCGGGTCACTCTCTGGGTGGTCCGCCGCCGATACACCTGCCGGGCCTGCAAGACAACATTCAGGCCCCAGCTACCGGAGATGGTGGACGGATTCCGTATGACACTGCGGCTGCATGAGTACGTGGAGAAGGAATCCTTCAACCACCCCTACACCTTTGTGGCGGCACAGACCGGCCTGGACGAGAAGACGGTGCGCGACATCTTCAACGCCCGCGCCGAGTTCCTGGGGCGCTGGCACCGCTTCGAGACGCCCCGCATCCTGGGCATTGACGAGCTATACCTGAACAAGCGCTACCGCTGCATTCTGACCAACATTGAGGGGGTCGCCTCAGAAAACGGAAAATAAAGCACGCTAAGCCGGTTGCAACGGTCGTAGCGGCCTGAACTTGCCCGCGCCGATCTTGGCGCTGCTGCGCCAGAGGTAATCGCCGGTCAGGTTGATGTGTTCCCAGCCGAGCGGCGACAGGTATTGCAATAGCGCGTCATCGACAGCATGCCCGTTGCCACGCAACGCATGTGCTGCGCGCTCCAGATAGACCGTGTTCCACAACACGACGGCCGCCGTCACCAGGTTGAGGCCGCTGGCCCGGTAGCGCTGCTGCTCGAAGCTGCGGTCGCGGGTTTCGCTCCCGGTCTTGGCGCGCGCCTGGAAGCGCTGATAGCACTCCAGCCCGCAGAAGTGCTCGACGTATTCCGCGCCTTCCGGGGTGAAGGCGGCATCGAGCGGGATTTCCTTGCAGCACACGCAGCAACTGGTGGCAGTCGGATCATTTGCATTCATGGTGGCACCCCTCCATTGACTGACGAAGACGGCGAATGCCGCCGCCGGCATCGGCTTGGCGAACAGGAAGCCTTGTCCTGTGTCGCAGTCCGCTTGTCGCAACAAATCAAGACTCGCCGATGTTTCCACGCCTTCGGCCACTACTTCCATGCCAAGCCCATGCGCAAGCTGAATCACGGTGCGCACGATGGTCTGGTCGCGGTGGTCGTTGGCGAGTCCGGCGACAAACGATTGGTCGATCTTGAGCGTGCTGATGGGGCAGCATTTCAGGTGTTGCAGGCAGGAATAGCCGGTGCCGAAGTCGTCGGCGGCGAAGCGCACACCGATCTGTCGCAAAGCTTCCAGGGCGGGGAAGATCGCCGGATCACCGAACGCAACCGATTCGGTCAGCTCAATTTCAAGATACGCGGCGGGCAACCCGGCATCGGCCAGCACGCCCTTTACCCACTTGTCGAAATCTGGCCCCACTTGGCTCGCCGATGAACGCGCCGGCCGTCGTGCCGGCCAGCACAATGGCGAGAATCGGCAAATGACAGGGACAGGTGAGCACCGCCAGCGCACCCCACAGGTAGCCGGTGAACGGCTTGTGTGTCTCGGTCGGCAAGCGCTCGGGGCTGTTCATGGCAGACTCTCCGCTTGCTGGGCCGGCGCGGTCGGCATCGCGGCCAACTGCACCTCCAGATCGGCCAACGCTTCGCGTCGGCGTTCGACGAACTGACTCAGCACGGCAAGCTGTGCGGCTGTTTCATCGCAGTCCGCCGCATCCAGCGCCCGGCACAACCGCGCCAATGCGTCCAGGCCGATGCCCGCCTCAAAAGCGGCCCGCACAAAGCACAGCCGCTGCAAGGCGGCGTCATCGAACAAGCCGTAGCCGCCCGTGGTGCAGGCGACTGGCCGCAGCAATCCGCGCAGCAGGTAGTCGCGCACGATATGCACGCTCACCCCGGCCTCAAGGGCCAGTCGGGACACTGTGTAGGCGTTCATCGAACACCTCCTTTTCCTTATCCGGCGCAGCAGGACAGTTGCTTCACGTCCTTGCTGAAGGTCTGCGCCGCGAGCTTCAAGCCCTCGACCATCGTTAGGTAGGGGAACAACTGGTCGGCTAGTTCCTGCACCGTCATGCGGTTGCGAATGGCGAGAACAGCCGTCTGGATCAGTTCGCCCGCTCCCGGGGCCACCACCTGTACGCCAATCAGCCGTCCGCTGCCTTCCTCGATGACCAGCTTGATGAAGCCGCGGGTATCGAAGTTGGCGAGCGCACGCGGCACGTTGTCGAGCGTCAGCGTGCGGCTGTCGGTTTCGATGCCATCGTGGTGCGCTTCCGCCTCGCTGTAGCCCACGGTCGCCACTTGCGGGTCGGTGAACACCACGGCCGGCATCGCGGTCAGATTGATGGCGGCGTCGCCGCCGGTCATGTTAATGGCCGCACGAGTGCCGGCCGCTGCCGCCACATAGACGAACTGCGGCTGGTCGGTGCAGTCGCCGGCCGCGTAGATGTTCGGGCTACTGGTGCGCATGCCCTTGTCGATGACGATGGCCCCCTGCGCATTGACGGCTACCCCCGCCGCTTCCAATGCCAGGCTGCGCGTGTTCGGTGTCCGGCCGGTGGCGACCAGCAGCTTGTCGGCGCGCACTTCGTCCTGTCCAGTGGTCAGCACGAATTCGCCGTCCACATGGGCGACTTGGCTGGCTTGCGTATGTTCCAGTACCTTGATTCCTTCGGCACGGAAGGCGGCTGTGACGGCCTCGCCGATGGCAGGGTCTTCGCGGAAGAACAGCGTGCTGCGCGCAAGGATCGTGACCTGGCTACCCAACCGGGCGAAGGCTTGCGCCAGTTCCAGCGCCACCACCGACGAGCCGATGACGGCCAGGCGTTCGGGAATGGTGTCGCTGACCAAGGCCTCGGTCGAAGTCCAGTAGGGTGACTCTTTCAGGCCCGGAATCGGCGGCATGGCCGGACTGGCACCCGTGGCGACCAGGCAGCGGTCGAACATCACGACGCGCTCACCACCCTCGTTCAAACTAACGATAAGGCTCTGGTCGTCCTTGAAACGCGCTTCACCGTGCAGAACGGTGATGGCTGAATTGCCGTCCAGGATGCCTTCGTACTTGGCATGACGGAGTTCTTCGACACGGGCCTGCTGCTGGGCCAGCAGCCGCTCGCGCAAGATCGTCGGCGGTGTGGGTGGCATGCCGCCGTCGAATGGGCTTTCCCGGCGCAGATGGGCGATGTGGGCGGCGCGGATCATGATCTTGGACGGCACACAACCGACGTTGACGCAGGTGCCGCCGATGGTGCCGCGCTCAATCAGCGTGACCTGCGCGCCTTGCTCGACGGCCTTCAGTGCTGCCGCCATCGCGGCTCCACCGCTGCCGATCACGGCGACTTGCAACGGGCGCTCGCCGCCGCTGCCCTTGTCGGCGGCACCCATCCAGCCGCGCACCTTGTCGAACAGCCCAGTGCGGTTGTCGGTCGGCGGGGCATCGGCGAGCATCGCTTTGTAGCCCAGGCCAGCCACGGCGGCGGTCAGTGCGTCCGGCGCTGTGCCTGGATCAAGGGCGAGCTGGGCCGCGCCCTTGGCATAGGACACTATGGCAGATTGGACGCCGGGTACTTTTTCCAGCGCTTCCTTGACGTGCGCCGCGCACGAGTCGCAGGTCATGCCGGTGATTTTTAGATGGGTCATGCGACAGATCCTTTTTCGTTTGTGGTAGCAGACAAGGGCGTCAGATGTGCTGCGCTGCCGTTTTCAGTGCCTCACTTCTTGACGCTGGACGGATAGCCTGCGTCTTCGGTGGCCTTGGTCAGCTTCTGCACGCTGGTCTTGGCATCATCGAAGGTGACAACCGCTTCGCGTGTCTCGAAGGTCACGTTAACTTTGCTGACGCCTTCGACCTTGGAAATCGCCTTCTTGACGGTGATCGGACAAGCGGAGCAGGTCATGCCCGGTACGGACAGCGTGACGGTCTGGGTGGCGGCCCACACGGGGGCAACAACGGCAGCGATGGCGAGAGAGGCAAACAGTTTTTTCATGATGAACTCCTGTGATTAATAGAAAAATGGCATGACGTAGGGAAATCCGAGCGCGACCAGAACCAGCGCGGCCACGACCCAGAAAATGAGCTTGTAAGTAGCGCGCACTTGGGGAATCGCACACACATCCCCTGGTTTGCAGGCTTGCGCCGGTCGGTAGATGCGCCGCCAGGCGAAAAACAGCGCCACCAACGCCGCGCCGATGAAGATCGGGCGATAAGGTTCCAACACCGTCAAGTTGCCGATCCAAGCGCCGCTGAACCCCAGGGCGATCAGAACCAGCGGCCCCAGGCAGCAAGCCGAGGCGAGGATGGCGGCTAGCCCGCCAGTGAAGAGCGCCCCGCGCCCGTTTTGAGGTTCAGACATACGCTTGTCCTTTCAAATCTGGATTGGATAGCTTAAGCTTACTTCCGTACCAATGTACGGAGTCAAGCGATATGGAAAAAAATTTGGAGAATCTGACTATTGGCGTTTTCGCCAAGGCGGCCGGGGTCAACGTGGAAACAATCCGGTTCTATCAGCGCAAGGGCTTGTTGCCGGAGCCGGACAAGCCCTATGGCAGCATCCGCCGCTATGGCGAGGCGGATGTGACGCGGGTGCGCTTCGTGAAATCAGCCCAGCGGCTCGGATTCAGCCTCGACGAGATCGCAGAGCTGCTGAGGCTGGATGACGGCACCCACTGCGAGGAAGCCAGCAGCCTGGCCGAGCACAAGCTTCAGGACGTGCGCGAAAAAATGACCGACCTGGCGCGCATGGAAACCGTGCTATCCGAACTTGTGTTCGCCTGCCATGCGCGGCAAGGGAACGTTTCTTGCCCGCTGATTGCTTCGCTGCAAGGGGAGAAAGAGCCGCGTGGTGCCGACGCGGTGTAGCCGAGGGTAGTTACGCCTTAGCGTGCTTTATTTTCCGTTTTCTGAGACGACCCCTTGAGGAGCGAACCCTGCTCGACCTGCTGGCCACCCGCCGCCAGGACGTGGTGACCAACTACCTGATGAAGCTGAAAGACCGGCAGAAGGTCGAGATCGTCAGCATGGACATGTGGAACCCCTACCGGGCAGCGGTCAAGGCTGTGCTGCCCCAGGCCCGTATCGTGGTCGATAAGTTCCATGTGGTGCGCATGGCCAACGATGCCCTAGAGAGAGTGCGCAAGGGCCTCAGAAAGGAGCTGAAACCGTCCCAGAGCCGGACTCTCAAGGGAGACCGGAAAATCCTGCTGAAACGCGCTCACGAAGTCTCAGACCGGGAGCGCCTCATCATGGAGACCTGGACAGGCGCGTTCCCGCAACTGCTGGCCGCCTACGAGCACAAGGAGCGCTTCTACGGCATCTGGGACGCCACCACACGGCTCCAGGCAGAAGCCGCCCTGGACGAGTGGATAGCCACCATCCCGAAGGGCCAAAAGGAAGTCTGGAGCGATCTGGTCAGGGCAGTGGGAAACTGGCGCGAAGAGACCATGACCTACTTCGAGACGGACATGCCCGTCACCAACGCTTACACGGAGTCCATCAACCGACTGGCCAAGGACAAGAACCGTGAAGGGCGCGGTTACTCCTTCGAGGTGATGCGGGCACGAATGCTCTACACCACGAAGCACAAGAAGAAGGCACCGACTGCGAAGGTCTCTCCTTTCTACAAGAAAACCATCGGTTACGGACTGCCGGACTTCGCAGAGGAACTCAACTACGGAGTCGATCTATCAACCATCTGAGGGTGGTATCAGATTGATGGGGTGAAGGTGCCCCATCAACCATTAAATCCGTATACCCTAATTTTTCTAGGGTGCGCTCGTCTTGTAAGGCTGCTGCAGGTTTGACTTGAATAGCAAACTGCTCAAAAGGACCATCTTTGCAGTCCACTAAAAAATCAGTAGACATAACCTGATCTGCACCACGAATAGCAGGATGCTTAATGCCACTATCTATTACAATCTGCTTGGTGTCACTAGGTAATAGGGGGAACTGCTCGCGTATATCTAGCACGCTGCTCTCCCATTCAAGACTGAGAAAAACAGCAAGCTCTAAATCAGAGAGTAAATGATGAACTCGTCCCGTTTTATGAGAATAAATACGGTGGGAACGACCTGAGGAAGGGACTTCTTGGACTGTTAGCCATGGAGTATAGTCCTTACCATGCCCTTGGCCACGCCCCTCTTTAATACGACGGGCAATTTGTACTTCTGAGAATGAAGATTTTGCTTTAGCCATAATAAAAGTCCAGTATGCTTTTTCACAGCATAACTGGACCAATTTCAGTTTACAACTATTTTGTCTAGGTGCAATCTATATTGTCACAGACGCAAACTATTTTGTTTAGATGCAATCTATTTTGTCACTCTACATTTCCGCCCAACCTTTACCTTACCCCTACTCCACCGTCACACTCTTTGCCAGATTACGCGGTTTATCCACATCGGTGCCTCTGGCAACGGCCGTGTGGTAGGCCAATAGTTGTAGTGTGATGGTATGCAAAATAGGAGAGAGCATGCCGTAGTGTTCGGGCATACGAATCACATGGATATTGTCCTCAGCGTGGATCTGCGTGTTGGCGTCAGCAAATACATATAGCTCGCCACCACGGGCGTGTACTTCTTGGATATTGGATTTGAGTTTTTCTAATAATTCATCTTTAGGTGCAATCGTGACCACTGGCATGGCTTCTGTGACCAAGGCCAGCGGTCCGTGTTTTAGCTCTCCGGCCGGATAGCCTTCGGCATGGATATAGCTAATTTCTTTTAGTTTTAAAGCCCCCTCTAAGGCGATGGGATAATGCATGCCGCGGCCTAAAAACAAGGCATTTTCTTTACGAGCAAATTTATCCGCCCAGTCCATCACTTGTGGCTCTAGCGCTAATACTGTCGCAATGGCTTTGGGTAAGCGGCGTAGCTTGCGTAACAATTGGTGTTCTTGTTCCTGATCAAGACGGGCTTTGCTTTTAGCCAAAACCATTGCCAATAAAAACAACGCCGCTAGTTGGGTCGTAAACCCTTTAGTCGATGCCACACCAATCTCTACGCCTGCACGGGTGATAAAAGCCAGCTCGCATTCACGTACCATGGCACTGGTTGCCACATTACATACGGTTAGCGTGTGTTCCATACCCAACGATTTGGCATGCTTTAACGCTGCCAACGTATCGGCCGTCTCTCCCGACTGCGAGATCGTCACCACCAAAGTACGTGGGTTAGGCACGCTTTCTCTGTAGCGGTATTCGCTAGCGATCTCTACCGCAACAGGCATTTTAGCAAGCGCCTCAATCCAATATTTAGCCGTTAAGCCTGCATAAAAGCTGGTACCACATGCCAAAATCAGCACCTGATCTACCTCATTCAAATGCTGTGCCGCCGCCCCAAACAACTCGGGCACAACAGCGGTAATACCCTGCAGCGTATCCCCTACCGCACGCGGCTGCTCAAAAATCTCTTTTTGCATGTAATGGCGATATGGACCCAAATCGGCAGCCGCAGCATGCGCTTGTACCGTATGCACAGCGCGATCAATATCCTGCCCAGCCTTATCGACGATCAGCACGGTATCGGTACTTAAATCGACCAAATCCCCGTCTTCTAAATAAATAATCTGATCTGTAGTCCCTGCGATCGCCAAAGCGTCAGAGGCTAAAAAATTCTCATTATCACCGACCCCAATCACCAAGGGCGATCCATTGCGTGCACCCACTAACCGGTCTGGCTCCTCGCTACACATTACCGCTAACGCATAGGCTCCCACCAAACGCTGACAGGCTTGTTGAAGCGCCTCAAACAAATCCCCTTGGTACAAATGGTCGATAAGGTGAGCGACTGCTTCGGTATCGGTTTGGCTCTCGAACTCATAGCCCTCGGCCATCAGCTCAGTACGTAGTATTTCGTAATTTTCTATGATGCCATTATGTACCACCGCAATACGCGGGGGCTGACCCGAAAAATGGGGGTGGGCATTACGTGTGGCTGGCACACCATGCGTGGCCCAACGTGTATGTGAGATCCCTAACGTTCCTGCCAAATGATCCCGTTCCACCTGTGCCGCTAGCTCCGCGACGCGCTGCGTACTGCGCGCACGCACCAAGTCGCCTCCGCTACCAATAGCTAAGCCACAAGAGTCATAGCCACGGTACTCCAAACGCTGTAATCCCGCCAGCAATACAGGGACAATATTACGCTGTGATACGGCACCCACAATCCCACACATAAGGCTTCCCTTTTCAAAAGCAAATAACGTCTATTTTTAAGCGAAGCAACCAAAAAGAAAAGGGGCTGTAGCCCCTTTATTCGTAACAATTACTTGGTTTGTGGTCGATTGTCCTCACTCGGATCCAATAAGGATTCTTGCTCAGGCACTGTTACAAGTTCGGTTTTATCTGGTTTAGGCAGTGTTCCTAAATATAATTGCATATAGGCCTCTACCATTTGCTCTACACTATGATGCTGTTGCACCCACTTTAAAGCGGTTAACACCATTTCTCGTCGCAAAGGCTCATCTTCTAAAATTCGATCACACGCCTCGGCAATCGCTTGCGCATCACCCACCTCACACGCCAGCCCGCGCCCCTCGGTCACAAGCTCCGCTAACCCCCCCGTTCGGGTCGCCACCACCGGTGCGGCGTACAAAAATGCATCCAACACACTACTGCCCAAAGCCTCATAGCGTGATGTCAAAACAAACACGTGAAATAGCCGATATATATCTGTAATACGCGCCTCAAAGCCCATAAACAAATACACATCCTCTAGGCCCAGCTCTTTTACCAAAGCTTTGGCTTCGACACTGGCATCCCCATCCGCCCCGAAATGCAAAAACACAAAATCACGCCGTTTTTGCCATAAAAGATGTATAGCTCGTATGGTCGTACACGGATCCTTTTCATGGCTCAAAGCGGCCACTGTTCCTAATACATAGCGCCCCCCAAGGTTATGCTTATCTGTGACCGCAATAATATGATCCGTATCCGCAGGCACATATTCGATAGCACTAGGGATCCGATAGGGTTCTACGCCTAAGGCGATCGGGTCTGCCGCCGCCGCTTGGCTAATTGCCACAAACGCATCCGGCTGGTGCCATTTCCAACGCAGGCGCTGCAACCGCTTAACATTACAAGTAGTTACGGATTGATTTTCGTTCACAATCGGAAATGCGGTGCGACGGGTAAAAACGATCTTGCCTTTAATAAAACGCCTTAAGCTGGCCAACCAGGTTAACCCGGCAGAGGTCTGCGCATGATAGACATCAAACTGTCGACAATGAAATAGCAAATAAAGAAAAGCCCCAAAAGAGGAACGGCGTTCCACCACCGGAGTCCCTGCTTGCTTTAGGCGTCGAGCCAGCTCTGCATCTTTACGCACCAATACGGTAGGCGACCAGCCTTTTTCTTTCAGCCCTACAGCAGTCAATAAGGTTTGGCGCTCACCACCGCGCCAACCCCGTTCTAAATTGATAAATAAAATATGCATAATGTATTACAACTGAGGATCGGAGGCAGGGTTGCGATGACGTGCAATATTAATCACTAACGAGCCTATGGCGCAAAGCGTTGCAACCAGTACGCCCAACGCTGGGCCATGTTCTTGCCCAAACGCAAACGCCAAAGCCACAAGCGCGGTACCAAAGCTCTGCCCATAAACACGAGTCGTCGCCTGCATGCCCCCGGCTGCCGCGCTGCGTTGTCTGGGTACTCCAGCTAACAAGGCACGATTATTCGGGGTTTGAAATAAGCCAAAACCAAAACCGCCTAGCCCCATAGATAGCATCACCCAACCTAATGCCGTATGTGCATCATAAAGCAGTAAAGATCCTGTCCCTAGCGCCATACACGCAGCGCCTAGTGCACACATGACCGCAATAGAGTACCGCCCGGAAAGCCAAGCCGATATCGGTGCCATAACCCCTACACCCAACGACCAAATACCAAGCATGACACCAATTTGGGTATACGTAAAATCCATCACGCGTTGAAAAAAGAAAGGAAGCGCCACCACGGTCGCCATTTGTGCAGCAAATGAAAACGCCGACGCCCCTACCGCATAGGCCACGGGTGTAATACGTAGTAAATCCACCGGCACAATCGGCGCTACTTGCTGCAAAGAGCGCTTAATCAACACATAACCACAGAGTGCTGCCACACTTAAACACAATACCCCCCACAACGGTTGCCCGGCTAATAAATCCAAGCCTAAGATCGACAAACCAAACACCGGCAAGCTTAAAAAACAAGCAAACCAGTCAAACGGGCGAGAATTACGCGGTACAGCAGGTAAATAACGGATGCCAAACCAGGTCAAAAAACATATCGGCACATTAATAAAAAACATCCAACGCCACGAGGCCAAATCCAAAATAAATGCACCTAGCGACGGACCTAATACTGCCGTCAACGAGACCGTCATCGCGTTCAGACTTAGGCCCATAGCTAAACGCCGCAACGGATAAATATTACGTACCAAACCGCCAAATAAGCACATAAGCATGGAAGAGCCCAGCCCTTGTGCAATCCGCGCCAAAATTAACGTAGTAAAATCTTGTGAAAATGCTGCACCTAATGATGCCAATAAAAATACGGTAGTGCCGGCCGCAAACATGCGCCCCAGGCCGATGCGCTCGGCTATTGCCGACAACGGCAGCAAGGTCATCACAATAGTCAGGCTATAAGCAATGGCAACCCATACCACCGCCGCAGCCGGAATCGCCATTTCCGCGGCAATCGTCGGCAAAGCCACATTGGACATACTTGCGTCCAATACGGTAATCGCAATCGCAGCCAATAGCGTCGCCGCCGCATAATAGCGGCGGGGCTTAGGCAAACCATCCGGTAGATCTGCTATAGAAGAAGTGGAAGAACGAGTCACTCAGAAACTTAATTTTTTTGTGGACGTTGCCAAGTGGTTTTTTGCACTTGTTGTTTAGGTGATAAGACCAAACCATTTTCTGCCGTATCTCGCACCACGGTAGTGCCAGCTGCAACAGTGGTGTTTTTACCGATCGTCACCGGTGCGACCAACTGAGAATCCGAGCCAATAAAAGCGTCATCACCAATGACTGTGCGAAATTTATTAGCGCCGTCATAGTTACAGGTAATCACCCCAGCGCCGATATTCACCCGCTGCCCCACTGTAGCATCGCCAATATAGCTCAAATGGCTGGCCTTAGCGTTTTGGGCAAACTGACTGTTTTTGATTTCCACAAAGTTACCCACATGCGCTTGATCTCCCAATTGAGTTCCGGGGCGCAAGCGCGCAAAAGGACCTATAGAAACCCGCTCTGCGGCTTGGCTTTGATCAATATGACTGAATGCATGCACCACCGTGCCGGCTCCCAGCTGCGCCTCTTTAATCACGCTGTGCGGCCCAATGTGAACCCCATCACCCAAGACGACCTGCCCTTCAAAAACACAGCCGACATCAATAAATACATCACGCCCACATTGTAACTGTCCACGAATATCGATTCGCGCAGGATCAGCCAGCGTTACCCCTGACTCCATCAGCCGACGCGCTAATTCACCTTGCCAAGCACGCTCTAATTGTGCTTGCTGTAAACGACTATTAACCCCTAGCGTTTCCCACGCATGTGTAGGGTGCGCCGCATGAACAGCCACACCATCTGCTACCGAGAACCCAATAATATCCGTAAGATAATACTCTTGCTGTGCATTATTATTGTCTAAGCGAGCCAACCAATTTTTTAGTTGGGCCGTGGGTGCAGCGATAATCCCGGTGTTCACTTCGTTAATTAAATGCTCTTGAGCCGTGGCGTCTTTATGCTCTACGATGCGCACAATATGGTTAGCCTCATTACGCACAATGCGCCCGTACCCCGTAGGGTCAGTCAGAAACTCGGTTAGTACGGCCATCCCATCTTGGCGGGCTTCGATCAGTGCCTGCATGGTTGCGGTCTGCACTAAAGGCACATCCCCATATAAAATTAATGTTGTATCTGCCGCTTGCTCCCCCCCTACTAACTTAGAGACTGCCTGTTGCACGGCATGCCCCGTTCCTAGCTGTGGCTTCTGTAACACAAACTGCAAATCCGTCGCCTCGGCAAACTGCGCTTGTACCTGCTCTGCGCCATGACCCGTCACCACAATGATGGCGTCAGGCTTTAAGGCGCGGGCACTATCAACTACATGGGCGAGCATGCTTTTACCCGCAATTTGGTGCAAAACCTTAGGTAAATCAGACTGCATTCGCGTCCCTTTACCCGCCGCTAAAATTACAACATTTAACATAATAATCCTATTGTTTTATTCCTTAGGGGTGCTGGTTTTTTTTGCTGCTTTTTTGGCTACCGCTTTTTTCACTGCGGCCTTAGTCGCTTTTTTCGCAGTACTGGTGGTTTTAGTAGAACGTTTTACCGCCTTTTTTGCAGCGGTGGTTTTTTTGCCTAATGTCGTATCTGCCGAAGGGGTAGGCATCGTCGCAGATAAATTCTCTGCGACATTCTGTGCTTGCTGCATTGATTGTGCTGTTGCTTGCGTTAGGGTTTCGAACTGCTGCTGCATCATATCCCACCACGCTTGTCCTGCTTTAACTAATATATCGTTAGATGGATCAGCCGCCTCTGGGGTATCGGTTGATGCCGGCGCCGCTTTAGCCGAGGCAGAAGCCGTATCTGCTGCTGAGGACGACTGTCCAAACGAAGACATAGTCGCTTGCGTCATGGCCTCAGCAAGCCCAGGCATCGCCGCTAACCCCCCTTCGGCAAAGGACTTTAGCGTTGCTAGGGTGCTACGCTGAATTTCTAGGCCTTGGATCGTACTCGACAGCATGGATAAATTTAGCTGTAACCAGTTTTCAACCGCACGTAATTCTTTGATGCGCTTATCCAGATCCTCCGCAGAAGGGATCGCCGCACTCGGGTTAGATAACCCCAATGGGTTTGCTGCCATCCTCTCCCACATTTGATGCATCATATTCATGCTAGTAAACAAGGGGTTGTCCTGCCCAAGCCCCATACCTGGAATATCAAAGGGATTTTTCTGCATAGGATCCACCTCCTAAAAATAATCAGGGATATGCTCGTATTATGCCTGCATTAACCGTAAGCGCACACTATCGATTAACACCATTTCCGCCTCTATAGTAAAAAGCCCCGCCTGTGCCATATCCCACCACTCGGCAATGGTTAACAAGCGAATCTCACTGACCTCACCATCTTGGTTTTTGGGAATGACGCCATCGGGCAATACACAATCATTTACTAAGACATTTTCGACTTGGTAGCCTTCAGGCAGACGCCGATACATACGTAATAACATACGCATAGGTTCTCGAGCCTTCAAATGCTCTGGCAATAAGCCGGCCTCCTCCTCGCTTTCACGCAGCAACGACGTATCCAAGTCCTCGTGTGCGGTCGCCAACCCCCCAACCAAGGTATCCCACATGTTCGGGTCAGTAGGCTTATTCGCTGCACGCTTCGCTACCCATAAACGCCCATCCTGACTCCAAGCATTTAAATGCACCGCCTGGGTTAACAAACCGAGCGGTCGCATAGCGCCCCGTTCTATTGCAGCGAGCTTTTCGCCTTCAGCGATCACATCCAAGCGCTCATCACGCCATGCTTTAACCAGCCCCGCCTCATGAAGACGCTGTGCAATATGTGCTAAAAAATCATCCAACTGTGGGCTAGGCTGATCACACCAGGCTATATGAATGGCTTCGTCTGTTACTTGCACCCCCGCTATCTCTTGCAAGCAATCTTTCGCCGCGGCTGTTGCCCACCCTGCCACCCGCCCACAAACAGTAATAGGCAAGCTACCATCAGGCGGTAAATCCTGTGCTAGGGAAACTAAGTGCTGATAACGTTGATCTAATTCAGCTAAAGATGGCAATAAAAGTGTATTTGTCATTATGATGAATCTATATTAGTGGGAGCTCTCATCGCCCATGGCGATATTGTATCGTGCACCGCTTTTTATGATTAGAACAAGTTAATGGACTACCATGGTGAGTGTATCTAAAACCCCTTCTCTGTTTTTACGCTGGCTTGCATTGTTTTTCTTGCTTAGCAGCATTTGGCTACTAGCCAGTTGCGATGCCAACTCCAAGAAATCGACATTTATTGGCCATGATATCAGTGGAACTGGCTTAGGAAAGCATCTAGCCATGCAAGATAGTAACGGACAGTTACGCACGCTGGCAGACTTTGAGGGCAAAATTGTTATCGTGTTCTTTGGTTTTACCCAATGTCCAGACGTATGCCCAACCGCCTTAAGCCAGCTAGCGCAAGCCGTCAACCAACTTGGGGAGCAAGCGGATCAGGTTCAGGTCATCATGATCACAGTCGACCCTGAGCGCGATACCGGAGCTGTTTTGCAAGACTACGTGCAACTGTTTCATCCCGATTTTATTGGTTTAACTGGTACAGCGGAACAGCTCCATAAAACCGCCCAGTCTTTTAAAGCCTTTTACGTCAAAGTCCCAAGCCTGGACCCCAACCAATACAATATGGATCACTCAGCGGCTTTTTACCTAATTGACAGGCACGGCCAAGCTCGCAGCCTACTCAATGGCGATGCCAGCCCTGATGATCTTGCTCATGATATTCAGCTGCTTTTAGACGAAAAGCACTAAGACATGGATGATGCAGCGGTTTTGCTCAGACGTGACTGCTAACGTCAGGACTTACTAAAAAACGCGTAAACGCTACAATAGCTTTTTACTTAATCATTGTTTTTATGACCTCTACCGTATCGACCTCTACCGTTTTGGATTTTACCGACGTCGCCTTAGGCTACGGGGATTTCACTGTACTACAGCACATCAATCTTCAGGTCGCTCCTGGGCAAGTTGTAGCGCTGATGGGTGGCTCCGGTTCAGGTAAAACAACGCTTTTGCGTGCAGCAACTGGACAGATTGTGGCCCAAGCCGGCACAATCACAGCTTTTGGGCAGGATCTTGCTGCACTCAATGCCGAGCAGCTCCAACACATGCGTAAACGTATGGGCGTGCTTTTCCAGCATGGTGCGCTGTTTACTGACCTGAACGTCTTTGAAAATGTCGCTTTTCCGCTACGGGAACACACTAAAAAGTCAGAAATTGAAATTTCTCGCTTAGTTCTTGAAAAGCTGGATGCCGTTGGTCTGCGGGCCGCTGCACATTTATCTATTTCTGAAATTTCAGGCGGTATGGCACGGCGTGTGGCTTTAGCACGCGCTATCGTACTGGAACCCGAGCTTATCTTATATGATGAGCCATTTGCTGGGTTGGACCCTATTTCCCTAGGAATTACCGCTCAATTGATCCGTGATTTAGCAGATCAGTTAAACTGTGCTTCGATTATTATTACTCATGACGTACCCGAGTCTTTTAAAATCGCTGATCATGTTTATATTGTCGGCCAAGGCAAACTCATCACGCACGGCACACCAGAGCAGCTGTCTGCATCTACCGATGCATATGTACAACAGTTTTTGCATGGTAAACCGGACGGTCCTATTGCATTTAACTACCCCGTCACGCCGGCTTTTGAGCGCTGGTTAGCCCAAAAAAAACTATGAACTTTATTACCACGCCCATTTCCGCTCTAGGTAAACATCTACGCCAAAGCCTGTATGCTTTAGGCGCGTTTACTCGTTTGTTTTTTGCCCTGCTTGCGCGTACGGGTGTGATCTTTAGCCGCCCACGGCTAGTCAGTCAACAAATCCACTTTATTGGTAATTACTCCCTACTAATTATCAGTATCTCAGGCTTGTTTGTGGGCTTTGTTTTAGGTCTACAAGGCTATTACACCTTAAATCGATATGGCTCTGAAGAAGCGCTGGGGCTACTTGTTGCGCTCTCTTTAACCCGCGAGCTCGGCCCTGTGGTCACCGCACTATTGTTTGCTGGGCGCGCTGGTACCTCGCTTACAGCCGAAATTGGTCTCATGAAAGCCGGGGAACAAATTGCCGCCATGGAGGTCATGGCCGTTGATCCCATGCGTCGTATTCTTGTGCCTCGCTTATGGGGGGGCATGATTGCCATGCCCATTTTGGCGGCGATTTTTTCCATGGTCGGCATTATTGGTGGTTGGGTCGTAGGCGTGCTAATGATTGGCATTGACCCCGGGGCATTTTGGTCACAAATGCAAGATGGGGTGGATATTTTTAATGATGTGCTCAATGGTGTCATCAAGAGCGTGGTCTTTGGTTTAGTCGTCACCCTAATTGCGTTATATATGGGCTGGACCGCTAAAGCCACGCCCGAAGGCGTTTCCCGTGCGACCACCCGCACCGTTATTAGCGGCTCACTCGCCGTACTGGGGCTGGACTTCTTGCTCACTGCCCTGATGTTCAGCAATTAATTTTGGAATAGTTATTATGTCAAATAACAAAAGCGATTTTTGGGTCGGCCTATTTGTGTTACTAGGCATCATCGCCTTGGTGTTTTTGGCCTTGCGCGCCGGTAACCTGAGCACTTTTTCTTTTGCTCCCACCTATCGGGTACACGCCTCTTTTGATAACCTAGGTGGCTTAAAAGTCCGCGCGCCTATCAAAAGCAGTGGTGTGGTTGTTGGTCGAGTGGTCGAGATTGGCTTTGATAACCAAGAGTTCCGCGCGACAGCCGTCTTTGAAATTGATCAAAAATATCAGTTCCCCGAAGACACTTCTGCATCCATTTTGACTTCTGGGCTCTTAGGCGAGCAATACATCGGTCTGACTCCCGGGGGCAGTGACACTGACCTTAAAGATAACGACACGATTTTATACACTCAAAGCGCTGTGGTGCTCGAAGAGCTAATCAGCAAGTTCCTCTATAGCAAAGCCAGTGATTAACAGCTGTGCTTTTCGTGCCACCTTTTCACTTTAAGCCCATTATGTCTATATTGCGATCGACTCTACCCTCTACGACGTCTCGCTTAGGTCGCGTAGGCGCTATCAGCGCAACGCTTGCGTTTGTTACCGGTTGCGCTACCGTACAAACTCCAAACCCCAACGATCCATGGGAAAGCTATAACCGCACCATGGATAAAATTAACTACAACGTAGACCAAGCACTTATCCGTCCTATTGCTAACACTTACAAAACGCTCACGCCTCGGCCTGCGCGAACCTGTATTAGCAACATGTTTAATAACCTCGGAGACGTCTGGTCAGCGGCAAATAGCTTTCTACAAGGTCGCCCCCACGATTTCTTTAACAGCCTGGGCCGGGTGTTATTTAACAGCACCATGGGTATTGGGGGCTGCTTTGATGTTGCAACTAAAAACGGTTCGAAACGTATTCCTAACGATTTTGGGACTACGCTAGGCGTATGGGGTATCGGCTCTGGTCCGTATGTGGTCTTGCCCATTATTGGGCCAAGCACTGTACGTGATACCACTGCTCTCGCGGGTGGCGCTGCAGTAGGCTTTAGCCAAAGCTCTCCCATCACCTCCATTAAAAACGTACCAGTACGCAACTCTATTATGGGCTTGTACTTTGTAGATTTACGTACTGGCCTCTTAGATGCTGAAGAGCTGGTCAACGATATTGCTATTGATCGCTACAGCTTTATTCGCGATGCTTACCTACAGCGCCGCCAGTCTCTCATCAATAGCAAGTTACGTGACCCATTTGACGATAGTTATGGTGATGATCTGCCTGACTACGAGGACTACGATGACTTCGACGACGAAGCCCCCGTTAACCCATAAAATCTATCGCCTCAAGGATGACTTATGCTGTTTGTAAAACGTTTATTTTCTACTTTTATTCTGACCTTACCCTTTTTGCTAGGCAGCCTCACCGCTCATGCAAAAATGGTCGATGCTAAACTACCTCCTGCCGAGTTTATCCAAGCTGTTGCTGATCAAACGCTAGAGGTAGTCAAACAAGACAAGGCTGCTCAAGCCGGCGATCGTCAAGCCATTAACCGCTTAGTCGATCAATATGTGTTGCCTTATGTAAATTTTGAAAAAACCACACGGCTAGCTGCCGGTCGCCACTGGCGTCAAGCAAGCCCAGAGCAGCGCCAACAGCTGGTGGACGCATTTAAAAACACTTTGATCCGTACCTATAGTGGTGCCTTAGCTAACGTAGATCAGCTTTCAGCCATTAAAGTCGGTCCTTTCCGCGGCGACCCAAACGCCGCTGATGTCGTAGTACGCTCAACCATTAGCCAAAGCAATGGTCCAGATGTCGGTGTGGACTACCGTATGGAAAACACACCAGAGGGCTGGAGAATTTACGATTTGAACGTAGAGGGCATTTGGCTTATTCAAAATTACCGTAATCAGTTTTCCCAAGTGGTTACAGAAAAAGGGGTAGACGGATTGATTCAAACCCTCAATACTCAGTCCATGCCCGCACAAAACCCTTAAAACCCATAGCCTTACCTTTAGGCTTTAGCCTACTCTCATCTATAATAGAAGTCTGGCTCATGGTGAGCCAGATTTTTATTGTGTAATCATGTCTGCCATTCAACTCGAAAACGTTTCTAAAATTTTTCCCCCTGCTAAAAAAGGGCTGTTTGGGCAAGCTTCAGGCCCTGGATTCCAGGCGCTTAAAGACATTAACCTAACGGTTGAACATGGGGAGTTTTTTGGTCTGCTCGGCCCAAACGGCGCTGGAAAAACCACCATGATCTCTATCTTGGCGGGTTTAACGCAAGCCACTACCGGTCGCGCGACTATTTGTGGCTATGATGTTATTGCCGATTACAAGAACTCCCGTCGTGCTTTAGGTGTAGTCCCCCAAGAAATTGTGTACGACCCCTTTTTTACGGTACGCGAAACCTTACGTTTGCAATCCGGCTATTTCGGGCTACGCAATAATGATGATTGGATTGATGAAATCCTGCATAACCTAGGGCTTTCTGATAAAAATGACACCAACATGCGTGCGCTCTCAGGCGGTATGAAGCGTCGTGTTCTTGTAGCGCAAGCTTTGGTGCATCGCCCTCCGGTCATTATTCTGGATGAGCCCACCGCCGGCGTCGACGTGGATTTACGTCGTGGCCTCTGGGAGTTCATCACCCGCCTAAATCGCGAGGGTCATACCATTTTACTGACCACTCACTACCTCGAAGAAGCCGAAGCCCTTTGTGGTCGTATCGCCATGCTTAAAGCGGGCGAAATCGTTGCATTAGACACCACGGCGGCCTTGCTTGAGCGTGTCGGTGGCGATGACCTAGAAGAAGCTTTTGTTCGTATTATGCACGCGGAAAAATAACCATGACTCAACCAACTCCTGTTAAACACTGGGGGGTGCCTGAGCCTGCGGCACCATCCTCTACACAGGCGCCTAAACTAAAGCCTCAACCCGATATGGGCTCAGGCTTTCCGGCGCTCTTTCGCAAAGAGCTCATGCGCTTTTCTAAAGTGGCATTTCAGACGGTGGCTGCCCCCGTACTGACCGCTTTACTTTATTTGCTGATCTTTGCCCATGTACTCGAAGACCGCGTCCGTGTTTTTGAAACGGTACCTTATACTCAGTTTCTGATCCCCGGTCTCATGATGATGAGTATGTTGCAAAACTCCTTTGCGAACCCCTCCTCGTCGCTCATACAAAGCCGCATCACTGGGAACTTGGTTTTTATTTTGCTACCACCCATATCCCATCGCGAAATCTATTTCGCTTATGTGGGGGCTGCCATTATCCGTGGTTTAACGGTCGGCATTTGCGTCTGGTTGGTCTCCCTCTTTTTTGTGCGTTTGCCCGTTGCACATCCGCTCTGGGTGATTAGCTTTGCCGTCCTATCTTGCGGTATTATGGGCTCTCTTGGGGTCATTGCAGGTTTATGGTCTGAAAAATTCGACCAGCTCGCTGCATTCCAAAACTTTTTAATCATGCCAGCCACCTTTTTATCTGGTGTGTTTTATTCTATTCATAGCCTGCCACCTTTTTGGCAAGCCGTATCGCACTGGAACCCCATTTTCTATACCATTGACGGTTTTAGATATGGGTTTTTCGCCGCCTCAGACGTGTCACCATGGCATAGCTTAGCCGTGGTTGGTTCTGTGTTTGTGGTGCTTTGTTTACTCTCGCTACGCCTGCTTGCTTCAGGTTATAAACTACGGAATTAAAATATGTTGCCGACACCCGAACTCGTACAAAAGTACATTGCCGACAACTTGAACTGTGAACACATCGAAGTCCAAGGGGATGGCTCTCACTTTGAGGCCATCATTGTTAGCCCTGCCTTTGAAGGCAAAAATCGTATCCAACGTCACCAAGTTGTATATGCCGCACTGGGTGACCGCATGAAAAGCGAAATCCATGCGCTATCCATGCGTACTTATACTCCCGAAGAATACAAGGCTCTATAATGGATAAACTACGCATCACCGGTGGCCAGAAACTCCACGGGGACATTACTATTTCTGGCGCCAAGAATGCGGCGTTACCGATACTTTGTGCCAGTCTACTCACCGCCGACGACATACAACTGCACAATGTCCCACGGTTACGCGATATTGATACGGCATGCCAACTGCTCGCGCAGCTTGGCGTGCGCGCTCATACCGAAGGCGAGTCCATTACGCTCAATGCCTCTGCCATCACTAGCCTAGAAGCCCCTTACGAGCTCGTCAAAACCATGCGGGCTTCTATTTTGGTGCTTGGTCCACTGCTAGCGCGCTTTGGTAAAGCCCGCGTCAGTCTACCCGGCGGCTGCGCTATCGGGCAACGACCCGTTGACCAACATATCAAAGGCTTACGCGCCATGGGCGCCGACATCGAACTAGAGCACGGCTTTGTGGTCGCTACCGCCTCACGCCTAAAAGGCGCCACAATTCGTACCGATATGGTCACTGTGACCGGAACAGAAAACCTGCTGATGGCGGCCGTACTCGCCGAAGGCGAAACCATTCTTGAAAATGCGGCCCAAGAGCCCGAAATCGTGGATCTGGCCGAACTCCTTATTAAAATGGGCGCCAAAATTTCTGGCCATGGCACAGAGCGTATTGTGATCCAAGGGGTGGATAAACTCCATGGCGCCACCCACGCCATCATGCCCGACCGCATCGAAACGGGTACGTTTTTATGCGCTGTGGGTGCAACGGGTGGGGATATTTTACTGCGCAATACTGCAGCCAGCACATTACAGTCCACTTTGGATAAACTCACCAAAGCAGGCGTCAACATTGAATGCGGCCCAGACTGGATTCGTGGTCGTATGGACCAACGTCCTCAGTCCGTCAGCTTTAGCACCGCCGAGCACCCGGGTTTTCCTACGGACATGCAAGCGCAGCTTATGGCACTCAATGCCCTAGCCAATGGCACAGCGATTATTGTTGAAAATATTTTCGAAAACCGCTTCATGCATGTCCAAGAGCTTATCCGCCTAGGTGCCAAAATTGAAACCGATGGCCACACCGCTCGCGTCAAAGGCGTAGAAAAACTGCTCGGTGCGCGCGTAATGGCAACCGATTTACGTGCATCTGCTAGTCTCGTTATTGCCGGCTTAGCCGCCCAAGGCGATACCATTATTGATCGTATTTATCATTTAGATCGCGGTTATGACCGCATGGAAAACAAACTCGCAGCCGTAGGCGCTCAAATCGAACGCCTGCATCAGGAATCCCTATGAGTCCAGCCAACCCAAACCGTCCCTTGACCTTAGCCCTTTCCAAAGGTCGAATTTTTGATGAAACCATGCCCTTGTTGAATCAAGCTGGCATCGACGTTTTAGAAAACCCAGAAAGCTCACGCAAACTCATCTTGCCAACCAACTCGCCGGATGTACAAATCATCATTGTGCGGGCAACCGATGTGCCTACCTATGTGCAATATGGTGCCGCACATATTGGTATTGCGGGTAAAGACGTTCTCTACGAGCATATGGAGCGTCACCCAGGCGGTTTGTATCAACCTGTGGACTTAAACATTGCGCGCTGCCGTATGTCTGTGGCGGTCCCCGAAGGCTTTGATTATCACAATGCTGTCAAACAGGGATCACGCTTGCGAGTTGCAACCAAATACACGCGTGCAGCCCGCGAACACTTTGCCAGCAAAGGGGTCTACATAGACCTTATTAAGCTCTATGGCTCCATGGAGCTAGCACCACTGGTTGGTTTAGCGGATGCTATTGTAGACCTAGTCTCTACAGGTGGCACATTGCGTGCTAACCGGTTGGTAGAGGTCGAGGAAATCTCCCAAATCTCCTCTCGGCTCATCATAAACCAAGCCGCCATGAAAACCCGCCAAACTCAACTTCAGCCTCTAATTGATGCTTTAATGCACGCTGCTGTTGAGCCAAAGCCCAAAAACTAGGCGAACCGATATACACTATTTACATGTATTCGCTTTGGAAACTTTGTTGTTATGACCGTTATTCGTCGTTTGCAGTCTGACTCTGCCCTATTTCAAGCTGAACTCACACAGCTACTCGCCTTCGAGGCATCCCAAGACGCCTCTATTGAAAACGCCTGTAGAGAGATTTTGCAGCAGATCCGCCAGCGCGGAGATGCCGCCCTAATCGAATACACCCATCGTTTTGATGGTGTACAAGTACAGCATGCGCATGAGCTCGAGATCTCACACGACGAATTACAACAAGCGCTAGCAGGCTTACCCGCTGACCAACGCGACGCTCTAGAGACCGCCGCGCAACGGATTCGGCAATACCATGAGCATCAACGGGGCCAAAGCTGGACCTACACCGAAGACGATGGCACCACCTTAGGCCAAAAAGTTACCCCTCTGGATCGAGTCGGGCTTTACGTTCCCGGTGGCAAAGCCGCCTACCCCTCCTCGGTATTAATGAATGCGCTTCCCGCCAAAGTAGCGGGGGTGCAAGAACTGATCATGGTCACCCCCACCCCCCATGGTGAGCGCAATCCATTGGTTTTAGCTGCAGCTGCACTAAGCGGAGTAGATAAAGTCTACGCCATTGGCGGAGCCCAAGCTGTTGGGGCGCTGGCCTACGGCACAGAAACCATCGCTGCCGTCGATAAAATCGTTGGCCCTGGCAACGCCTATGTGGCCGAAGCCAAACGCCGCGTTTTTGGTACAGTAGGGATCGATATGATCGCTGGCCCTAGCGAAATCCTCATCATTGCGGATGGCAGCGCTCCGGCAGAATGGGTCGCCATGGATTTATTCTCTCAAGCAGAACATGACGAGCTGGCCCAATCCATCTTACTTTGCCCCAGCGCCGATTACCTAGATGCCGTAGAGCAAGCCATTCAAGACCTATTACCCACGATGCCTCGTGCCGAGATCATCAAAAAAAGCTTAGCCGATCGTGGTGCCCTGATTAAGGTCAGAAATCTACAAGAAGCCTGTGATATTGCTAACTTTATCGCACCAGAGCACTTAGAAATCTCTACCGTTAATCCCGAAAACTGGCTAGAGCATATCCGTCATGCTGGGGCGATTTTCCTTGGGCACTATAGCTCAGAATCACTCGGTGATTATTGCGCCGGCCCAAACCATGTCTTACCCACTTCTCGCACTGCGCGTTTTTCCTCGCCCCTAGGGGTCTATGATTTTCAAAAACGTAGCAGTATTATTCAAGTATCCCAATCTGGGGCACAAAGCTTAGGTCCAATTGCTGCAACCCTTGCTAAAGGCGAAGGTCTATTCGCACACGCAGCAAGTGCCGAGCTTCGTCTCCAAGATTCTTAATTTATTACTTACTATGCGTACTGCCGAAGTTACTCGTAATACCAGCGAAACCCGTATTCGCGTGTCGATCAATTTAGACGGTACCGGTCGTCAAAACCTAAATAGTGGCGTGCCCTTTTTGGATCATATGCTCGACCAAATCGCACGCCATGGCATGATTGATCTGGATATTCATTGCGATGGGGACACTCATATCGACGACCACCACACGGTGGAAGACATTGGTATTACTCTAGGTCAGGCGGTGGCAAAAGCCATCGGGGACAAAGCGGGTATTCGTCGTTATGGACATGCTTATGTGCCCATGGACGAAGCCTTATCCCGTGTTGCCATCGACTTCTCCGGCCGTCCAGGTCTGTTTTATTTTGTTGACTTTACCCGCGCTCGCATCGGTAATTTTGACGTAGACTTGGCTCGTGAGTTTTTCCAAGGCTTTGTTAACCACGCCCAAGCCACGGTACACATTGATAACCTGCGCGGTGAGAATGCTCACCACCAATGCGAAACCATTTTTAAAGCCTTTGGTCGCGCCGTTCGTATGGCACTGGAAATGGACCCACGTAATGAAAACGTGATCCCCTCCACCAAGGGTGTACTCTAACCTTTAGCTTGTTCACTTTTACGCATTTATTGGCTATAACATCATGCTACTCATTCCTGCCATCGACCTCAAAGACGGACGCTGTGTACGTTTGCGCCAAGGCGCACTAGATGACGTTACTGTTTTCTCCGATGATCCCGCTGCTATGGCGGAACAATGGCTAGACCAAGGGGCGCGACGTCTACATCTGGTCGATCTTAACGGCGCATTTGCTGGTAAACCTGTCAACCAAGACGCCATTGCGGCGATTTTGGATGCTGTCAATGACGAGATCCCGGTACAAATTGGTGGTGGTATCCGTGACCTCGACACCATTGAGACGTATCTTGATATGGGTATACGTTATGTCATTATTGGCACCGCTGCCGTAAAAAGCCCTGGTTTTTTACGTGATGCCTGTAGCGCCTTTCCTGGTAGCATTATTGTTGGGCTAGACGCCCGTGATGGCAAAGTTGCCACCGATGGCTGGAGCAAAGTCTCCCGCCACGATGTGCTTGATCTTGCCAAAAAATTCGAGGACTACGGTTGCGAGTCCATCATTTACACTGACATTGGTCGTGACGGCATGCTCTCTGGCGTTAACATCGAAGCCACCGTACGTTTAGCTCAACACGTCAATATCCCTGTTATCGCCTCCGGTGGGGTTACCGATATCAAAGATATCAAAGCCTTATGCGAAGTCGAGAACGAGGGTGTAGAGGGTGTGATTTTAGGCCGGAGTATCTACGAAGGCACCTTGGACTTCGCCGAGGCGCAAACCTTTGCTGACGAGTACGAAGCATGAAATCTGAACCATCTTGCCGTATTATCCCCTGCCTTGACGTCACCGCCGGTCGTGTCGTAAAAGGCGTTAACTTTGTTGACTTAGTTGATGCAGGGGATCCTGTAGAAATCGCCCGTCGTTATGATGAACAAGGCGCAGATGAACTTACCTTGCTCGATATTACGGCGACCACCGAAAACCGCGACACCATTCTTCCTGTCATAGCCGAAGTCGCCAAACAAATCACTATCCCGCTGACCGTGGGTGGTGGGATCCGAGAGATCGAAGACATTCAACGCATCATCGATGCCGGCGCACATCGCGTTTCTATCAACAGCGCCGCCATTACAAACCCTGACTTGATTCGCGTTGCTAGCGAACAGTTTGGAAAAGAGCGCATTATCGTTGCTATCGATGCCCGCCAAACAGCAACAGACCCACAAAAATGGGAAATTTATACCCATGGTGGCCATCGCGCCACTGGTCTGGATGCCATCGAGTGGGCACAACGCGTAGAAGCACTAGGAGCCGGTCAGCTGCTAGTCACTAGCATGGATAAAGACGGCACAAAAACCGGCTTTGATCTCGATCTAACTCGTGCTATTGCCGAAGCGGTCAACATCCCCGTGATTGCCTCTGGTGGCGTAGGAAACCTACAGCACCTCGCCGATGGCGTTCTTCAGGGCAAAGCCGACGCGGTGCTAGCCGCCAGCATTTTTCACTTTGGCGAGCACACTATTGCTGAAGCCAAAGCTTTTCTGCGTGATCAAGGCATTACGGTACAATGAGTATGTCTTGGTTAGATCAAGTTAACTTTGATAGCAATGGCCTAATACCGGCCATTGCTCAAGACCACCTAAGCGGACGCATTTTAATGGTTGCGTGGATGAATGCCGAAGCGCTAGCCGAAACCGTTGCTACGCAACGTGCCGTGTACTGGTCACGCTCGCGCCAGCGCCTATGGCGCAAAGGCGAAGAATCCGGTCACCACCAGTCAGTGCGCTCGATTCGCTTAGACTGTGACGCTGATGTTATTTTACTTACCGTAGAACAGCACGGTGACATTGCCTGTCACACAGGACGGCATAGCTGCTTTTTTCAGCGTCTTAACACCAACGGGGACACCCCTAAATGGGAAATCACCGACCCCGTTTTAAAAGACCCAAAGTCCATTTACTCATGAACGCCGATCTTATATTTGCTGAACTCGCTGCTGTGCTGAAATCACGCTTGCCCTCTGCCGGTGGTGATCCTGATAGCTCTTATGTGGCTAAACTTTATGCCAAAGGCCCCGATGCATTTTTAAAAAAAATTGGCGAGGAAGCCACTGAACTAGTGATGGCAGCTAAAGACCAAAACCGCGAAGCAATCATTGCGGAAACGGCCGACCTTTGGTTTCATAGTTTAGTCGCATTAAACTACTACAATATCGAACCTAACGATATTATGGCTGAGCTAGCGCGTCGCCAAGGCATTTCCGGTCTAGTGGAAAAAGCCAATCGCAAAGACGCCTAACTATGGCACAATAGCTAACAAACGGATTTAATGGAAAAGGGCTTTGCCCTGTAGTACACATGAGTCAAAACTGCTTATTTTGCAAAATTATTGAAGGCAGCATTCCGTCAACGAAGGTTTATGAAGACGATGAGTTTCTTGCCTTTAAAGACATTAACCCGGTCGCTCCAGTGCATATTCTGCTGATTCCTAAACACCATATCGTCTCCATGCAGCATGTCACCCCCGACGATGCCTCCTGGCTCGGCAAAATGATGGCTCTGGTGCCTAAGATCGCCGCCGAAAGTGGCTGTAGGCCAGGACCAGAAGGCGGTTACCGTCTAGTCATTAATAACGGGCAAGACGGCGGTCAAGAAATCGATCACTTACACTTACATATCATTGGCGGCCCACGCCCTTGGAAAAACACGGCAACTGCGGTTGCATAACGGAGGCCCAACATGGGTAGTTTTAGTATTTGGCATTGGTTAGTTGTATTGGTCATCGTTGCCTTGGTTTTTGGGACCAAAAAACTGCGTAACATTGGTGAGGACCTAGGTGGCGCGGTCAAAGGGTTCAAAAAAGGCATTAAAGAAGCCCAAGAGGACGATCTTCCACCTAAGCAAGTTCCCGATCAGAGCACCGTAGACGTTCACGCCACAGAAAAACAAGACGTCTCTAAACACTAACGCGGCGCATGTGGCCCTATGTTTGACATTAGCTTTAGTGAACTTTTACTCATCGGCGTGGTGGCGCTAGTGGTTCTTGGACCCGAGCGCCTGCCACGGGTCGCCCGTACGGTTGGGCATATGTTTGGGCGTGCCCAGCGTTACATGAACGAGGTCAAAAGCGACATTCAACGCGAAATCGATTTAGACGAGATCAACTCCATTAAAAAACAAATGGAGGAAGCCTCGACCTCTATTAAGCAATCCGTGAATCAGTTCAGCAACCAAATCAAAGACCCCCTCGAAGAGGCACGTAAAGCTGTCAACGAATTAGGACAAGATACAGAGCAAGTGGGGGAAAGCCTTATCAAGGATACCAAGATCACCTCGGATCCCGCGCCCACTTCTCCCGCTTCTGATGATCGCCCTGGTGATAAAAAAGAATGACTACCCCCACTAACGATACGTTCATCTCCCATTTGGTTGAGCTACGCAGCCGCCTTTTAAAAGCGGTAGTCAGCGTGCTGGCCGTATTCATCCTTTTGTTTTTATTTCCTGGGCCATCGGTCATTTATGATTTTTTAGCGCAACCGATGCTCGCGTCGTTACCCCAAGACACGCGTATGATTGCCACAGGCGTGATCACCCCATTTATGGTGCCTGTCAAAGTCACGCTGCTTACTTCATTTATTATCGCCCTGCCTATTGTGCTGTATCAGGCCTGGGCATTTATTGCCCCGGGTTTATACACACACGAAAAACGCCTGGCTCTGCCCCTGATTTTTTCTAGCACACTGCTCTTCATTTTGGGGATGGCTTTCTGTTATTTTGTGGTGTTTAAAACCGTTTTTCATTTCATCGCGTCCTTTGCTCCCGACTCCATCACACCCGCGCCAGATATCGAAGCCTACTTAAACTTCGTGATGACGATGTTTATTGCTTTTGGGATCACCTTTGAAGTGCCGATTGCGGTGGTGCTACTGGTTAAAACTGGCCTAACCTCTGTCAAAAAACTACGCGAAATCCGTGGCTATGTAATTGTGGGTGCTTTTGTCATCGCTGCTGTGGTTACCCCGCCCGATGTAATCAGCCAGTTTCTCTTAGCTGGACCACTATGCTTGTTATACGAGGTCGGTATTATTTTTGCCAACCTAATCAAGCAGCCTCTCAAAACAGAAGCTGATATCGAGGCAGAATCCTAGCTTGTCTCATATAAAAAGGGCATAAAGCCCTTTTTACCTTTGCTCTAGCCATGCTTTTACCCGCGACCAAAATCCCAAGCTCGGGTCAATCACCTGCTGGTGGCTCAATGGCTCTTCCCAATACCACAGCTGATCACCGGTCTCGATAGCACGCTGGGTAAATTCCCGCGCATAGCTTACAGGAACACGCTCATCCAAAAAGCCATGAATCAACAATATAGGGCAACCTAGAGGTAATTGCGCAATAGGCGAAGCAGCTAAAAACAAAGAACTGTTTTTTTCAGGGGATGTTTTAAAAAACGCTTGGGCAGCTGCTTCTCCTAACTTGTCATGATACGCACGGACCACATCAGTTACTGGTGCCAACGCCACTACGGCCTCCACTTGAGACGCCGTTAGCAAAGCCAGCTGCCCCCCTACCGAATGCCCAATACTCAGCAAACGCTTAGGAAGCTGAAGTTGTTGAGCATGCTGTTTAACCTGCTGCAACGCCAGGGAAACGTCATCCCGAATCACAGGCCATTCCCCACCGCAATCCGCGCGTCGATATTCTATATTCGCTACTGCCCAACCGGTGGCTCGTAAATCTTGTGCCAAAGGTAGCATCAAGCTCAAGTCATGCTGCTGACGCCAAAACCCACCATGAATCAAAGCAATCACACCTTTGACCTTTACTTCAGTCTTGGGCATAAACCATTGAATAAATTGGGACTTATCTGCCCCATACGTTAGAATCTCCATATTTACCACCTTTTATTTCTCCTATTAATATGGCCAGTATAAACACTTCGCAATTAGTTCAATGGCTCGACAACTATCTACAAGCCTCGCGCTTTAAGGACTACTGCCCGAATGGGCTGCAAGTCGAAGGCACGCCAACCGTTCAACATATTGTGACCGGTGTGACAGCCTCTCAGGCGCTACTAGAAGCGGCGGTTGAACGCGGCGCGGACACCGTTTTAGTACATCATGGTTGGTTTTGGAAAAACGAGGACGCTCGTATTCGGGGCATGAAAAAAAAGCGCTTAGCTTTTGCGTTGGAACACGACCTAAATCTTATTGCTTATCATTTACCTTTAGATGCCCATCCTGAGGTCGGCAATAATACCCAACTCGCGTTACAGCTTGGTTTACAGCAGGATAAGGACGAAGATGGGCAACCTATAGGAATTGGTCCTAGCGGCCTTATTCAATTAGGTTATTTAGAAACTCCCAATACCCTAGAAAATGTTGCTAAAAAGCTTTGTCAACAATTGCAACGAAGCCCTTTGGTTGTTGGGAATCCACAACAGATTATCCAGCGCGTCGCTTGGTGTACGGGTGGTGCCCAAGGATTTATGACCGAAGCCATTGACGCCGGCGTTGATTTATATATCAGTGGCGAAGCCTCGGAACCCAACTATCATTACGCCTTAGAAAGCGATACGGCTTATATTGGTGCCGGCCACCATGCAACAGAACGCTATGGCGTAAAAGCACTGGGCGACAAAGTTGCCGCCCAGTTTGGTGTCAAAGTGGAGTTTATCGACATCAACAACCCCATTTAACGCGGAATAAAGCCCGTAAATCAGGGCTTTAAGGTACAATTAGCGCGATTCACTCATTAAGCATTTTTGTTTTTGAGAGCATCGCGAATTTCTCGCAATAGCACCACATCCTCGGGTGTGGGTGCTGGCTCAGCCGGAGCCGCAGCTTCCTCGCGGTGGGCTGCTTGGCGCATACGGTTAATCATCTTAACCATTAAAAAGACCACAAAAGCCAACAAAATAAAGTTGATCAAAATGGTCAAAAAGTTGCCCCAAGCAAACACTACTGCCCCTGCTGCATTAAGCTCCTCGAGTGTATATGCACCGCTGTAGCCTTCAGGAACACGTAATACGGTGAACTGATTTGCAAAATCGACTTCTCCCCCAAGGATAAAGCTGATAATCGGCATAATGACATCCTTCACCAGGGAATCGATGATTTTGCCAAACGCGCCACCAATAATTACCCCTACCGCGAGATCAATCATATTGCCTTTAACAGCAAAATCGCGGAACTCTTTTAAAAAACCTGTGGTTTTACTCATATAAACCTCTTAATGACATCACAGAAAATTTGCTAACGCTATAATATATAGCTGCAATGAAAATACCCAGACCAAGTCCGTAAATTGTGCAAAGCCCAACGTGGGCAGAAATAAGGATACTAGAATGAGTCAAATTACGACACAGCCCAACGAAAACGGAGCGGAAGAAACTTCCATTCTCCCGTCCGACCCTTCGCGTCGTTTTTGGGTCACTACCGCCTGTGCGGTCGGTGGTGTCGCCGGTGTGGCTACCGCAGTCCCTTTTGTGGGCTCGTTTGCTCCCTCGGCCAAAGCTCGCGCTGCAGGCGCACCCGTAGAAGTCGATATTTCTACACTCGCTCCAGGCGAAATGCGCACCGTCGAATGGCGCGGTAATCCCATCTGGATTCTGCACCGTACCGAAGCCCAATTAGCCGCTTTGAAAACCAACGACACTGACTTGGCCGATCCTAACTCCGATCGCCCTGGCTTTACTCCGGAATACGCCAAAAACGAATTCCGCTCCCGTCGTCCCGAAATCTTTGTGTGTATTGGTATCTGCACCCACTTGGGTTGCTCCCCTACACCACGCTTAGACGCAGGTGCTCAGCCGGGCGTACCCTCTAGCTGGACAGGTGGCTTCCTCTGCCCATGCCACGGCTCGACATTTGATCTCGCAGGTCGTGTCTTCAGCAACAAACCTGCTCCGGATAACCTTGAAATCCCTCCTTACGAATTCTCCGCCGATGGCACCCGTGTCATTATTGGTGTTGATGAGTTCAACAAGGCGTAAAAGGTCTCTACCGTCTTCATAATTCGATTAAAGGAGCCGTTTCATGGCTGGCGACAAAACTGTTGAAACGACAGGTCTATTAGGGTGGATAGATAAGCGCTTCCCGCTGACATCCCTCTACAAAGACCATATGTCTGAATACTACGCGCCAAAGAATTTCAACTTTTGGTATTTCTTTGGTTCTTTGGCCCTACTTGTGCTTGTTATTCAGATCGTGTCAGGGATATTCCTTGTCATGAACTACAAACCCGATGCAGAGCTTGCATTTGCTTCGGTGGAATACATCATGCGCGAAGTCCCCGGCGGTTGGTTTATCCGCTATATGCACTCCACGGGCGCATCCATGTTCTTCGTGGTTGTGTATTTGCACATGCTGCGTGGGTTGTTTTATGGCTCATACCGTAAACCCCGCGAACTTGTATGGATCTTCGGTGTAGCGATTTTCCTTTGTCTAATGGCAGAGGCCTTCTTGGGCTACTTGCTCCCTTGGGGACAAATGTCCTACTGGGGTGCTCAGGTGATTGTGAACCTGTTCTCAGCCATTCCTTTTATTGGTCCTGAGCTTGCTATCTGGATCCGTGGTGACTATGTGGTCTCTGACGCCACCTTGAACCGCTTTTTCTCCTTGCACGTTATTGCCATTCCCTTGGTCTTGATTGGCCTAGTTGTGGCGCACTTAATTGCGCTTCACGAGGTTGGTTCCAACAACCCCGATGGCATCGAGATCAAAGAAGGTCCTAAAAACGAAAAAGGGATCCCCCTTGATGGTATTCCCTTCCATCCCTATTACACCGTGCATGATATTGTGGGTGTAGCGGGTTTCCTTATCGTATTTGCGGCCATTGTGTTCTTTGCCCCAGAAATGGGTGGGTATTTCTTGGAGTTCAACAACTTTATTCCGGCTGACCCCATGAAAACCCCTCCGCACATTGCTCCTGTGTGGTATTTCACCCCTTTCTACTCTATGTTACGTGCAACCACAGACGACTTCACTTGGCTGCTCGCCGGTGCATCAGTTTTGGCTGCGATTATTTTCTTCTTCAAAGGCTTACCCGGCAAAATGCGCGTCATCGTACCCGCTATCCTAATCGCCGTAGCCATTGCGCTTAAAGTCTTTGATGCGAAATTCTGGGGTGTGGTCGCCATGGGTGGTACGGTTGTGATCTTGTTTTTCCTACCTTGGTTAGATCACAGTCCAGTTAAATCCATTCGTTATCGTCCGACCTGGCATAAATTCCTATACGCCATCTTCATCGTAAACTTCTTGATGTTGGGCTATTTAGGCACACAGCCGCCTAGCGATTTATACAACCTGCTCAGCCAAGTTGGCACAGTGATTTACCTTGCCTTCTTCTTCCTGATGCCAGTTTGGAGCCGCCTAGGTACATTTAAGCCAGTTCCCGAGCGCGTTACCTTCCGCGCCCACTAAGGACCTTTTTCGACACGGAATGACCATGATTAAAAAAATCCTTGGCGCACTGGCCCTCACCTTATCCATCGGTGGCATAGCTCATGCCGCCGATGGCGAGTACCCCATTGAAAGCGCCCCTAACCGCATCACCGACCTTGCTGCTTTGCAAAACGGTGCTAAGCTATTTGTTAACTACTGTTTGAACTGTCACAGCGCCAATGCCATGCGCTATAACAAGCTCACAGACTTAGGTATTACCGAAGAGGAAATCAAAAAGAATCTACTTTTTACCTCTGATAAAGTCGGCGACACCATGTCTATTGCAATGCGTCCTGCTGACAGTAATAAATGGTTTGGTACCACACCCCCCGATTTATCCGTGATCGCACGTGCTAAATCGGCGAACTTAAGCCACAGCGGTACCGATTACATTTATACCTATTTGCGCACCTTTTATCGCGACACAGCGCGTCCTACCGGTTGGGATAACTTAGCCTTCCCAAGCGTGGGCATGCCACATGCAATGTGGGAGCTCCAAGGCCCCGTCAAAACCCAACGCGTTAAAGTTTCTCTAGAAAACGTGGACGGTAAAGAACAATGGGTACGTACTACCACCGACATTGACGAAAATGGTTTCCATACCGTCAATACAGAGGTACTAAACGGCTATTCGGGTCCCGCTACAGAAACCACCACCTTGACACCACTCGACCCCGAGCGTCAGGCACAGTTTGATAGCGATGTGGCTGACCTAAGTAACTTTTTAGGTTGGATGGCAGAGCCCGTACAGACGTTCCGTAAACAAATCGGTGTGGCTGTCATGTTATTCTTATTCTTGTTCTTCTTCGTTGCATGGCGCCTGAACAAAGAATACTGGAAAGACATCAAGTAAGACCATTAGGTCGCTATTCGTTGTGCGCGCCTGCTCTGTTTTAGAGCAGGCCGCCTTTTCTGTTTAAAGCTTAGGCTTTTTTGCTTTTTCACGACTGGAATCCACATACTATGATGGTACTCTACTCTGGAACCACTTGTCCTTTCTCTCAACGCTGTCGTTTTGTGTTGTTTGAAAAAGGCATGGACTTCGAGGTTCGCGATATCGACTTGTATAACAAGCCCGAAGATATTTCCGTGATGAACCCTTACGGCCAGGTACCTATTCTGGTCGAGCGTGAACTCATTTTGTACGAATCCAATATCATCAATGAATACATTGATGAGCGCTTCCCTCACCCACAGCTTATGCCTGCCGACCCAACCATGCGCGCACGCACTCGCTTATTCTTATTTAATTTTGAGCGTGAGCTGTTTTCCCAGGTCTCCATTCTTGAAGACCGTAACGAGGTAGACGCTAAAACTCAAGAGCAAGCTCGCCAAAAAATCCGCGACGGCTTAGCTCAAATTGCTCCTATCCTCACCAAAAACAAATACATGCTTGGTGAAGAGTTCTCTATGCTAGACGTGGCCATTGCACCTTTACTCTGGCGCTTAGATCACTACGGCATTGAGCTTCCTAAGTCCGCCGCACCGATCCAAAAATACGCTGAGCGTGTTTTCTCTCGCCCTGCTTTCATCGAAGCCTTAACCCCTTCCGAAAAAGTGATGCGTCGCTAATTATGTCTGAAACCTCCACTAAACCCTATTTGCTTCGCGCTTTACACGAGTGGTGTACAGATAACGGTTACACCCCTCATATTTTGGTAGAGGTCGACGAGAACACAGTTGTGCCTACCGCTCATGTAGAAGACGGTAAAATCACGCTCAACATCGGTTATTTGGCCACGAACCAACTGGTGATTGGTAACGAATATATCGAGTTTCAAGCTCGCTTCAATGGGGTAACGGAAGACATATTTGTTCCCATCGGTACAGTCGCCGCCATCTTTGCCCGTGAGACCGGTGCAGGTATGGGTTTTGAGGTAACGCCATCAACCCCCTATCGTCCTGATGCGGCTTCAACATCAAAGACGGATGATGCTCCCAAAGACCCGCCCCCCTCGGCTCCTCGCGGTCATTTGCGCATCGTTAAATAATTTATCTTGCTTTTTAAAAAAAGCAACGATATAATTATGTTTTTAGCCGGCTTAGCTCAGTTGGTAGAGCAGCGCACTTGTAATGCGAAGGTCGAGGGTTCAACTCCTTTAGCCGGCACCAGAACACTAGCGGTTTTCCGCATAAAAAGGCTACCAGATCTGGTAGCCTTTTTTCTTTTGTTCCTCTGAAAGAATAGCTCCACAACCCTGCGCAGCGAAAAATAAGGTTACGGTTTACAATCTAAAGGTTTGATTGATGACTAATGCTAGTAACTAGCAGGAGACACCGGATGTTTTCCTCCATGAAAAAATACGTATTCCTAATGGGTCTGGGCTTAGCGCTTATGGCTAACCTAGCTCATGCCCGCACTTTTACCTTTGCTTTGCCTATACCTGCCGAATCCCACTATGGAGCAGCGGCAAATGCGTTTAAAAGTACTTTAGAACGCTTATCCAACCACCGGCACACCGTCAGCATCAAACCCAATGGCATGTTAGGCAGTGAGCGCGAAGTACTGGAAGGGCTACAAATCGGCTCGGTAGACTTTGCGATTTCTTCTACAGGCCCTGTTGGTGGCTTTGTTCCAGAAACCTATGTCTTGGATCTCCCCTTTTTATTTCATGACTATGCGCATGCCCGCCAAGTCATGCAAGGTACTGTAGGCCAACAACTACTCCATGCTTTTACTGCACATGATATCCACGCCTTAGGCTGGGGAGAAAATGGCTTTAGGCACTTAACCAACTCGCGCAAGCCCGTTCATCACCCTGAAGACCTCAAAGGGCTGAAAATCCGGACTCAAGAAAACGATATCCATATCCAGTCTTTTAAAGCATTAAATGGTGCGCCCACACCTATGGCTTGGCATGAGGTATTTACCGCATTACAACAAGGCACCATTGATGGCCAAGAAAACCCCATGGCCGTTTTTGTGTCTACCGGCATTTGGGAGGTGCAAAAATACGCCACCCTATCAGGGCATTTTTACTCACCTGCGGTCATTATGATGTCTAAACAACACTGGGATCGTCTTTCTGCAGAAGAGCAGTCGTGGGTCGAACAAGCCACTGCTGCGGCTATTGAAGCCAACTATGCTTTTGTGGATCAAAATGAAGCCGAAGGCATTGCCCAGCTTAAAGCCCATGGCATGGAGGTAGTCGAAACCATCGACAAAGCGGCTTTTGTCTCGGCAGTACAACCCGTCTACGACGCATTTATTAAAAAATACGGCACAACGCTTTTAGCGCCTATTCAAGCGCAACAGCCTTAAGCTCCACCTACCAATGCGTACTCGCCTTATTAATCTATGTGAACGCTTTACCGCTTTTACACAGGGAGTCTCTGCTCTTTTGCTGGTGTTGGCCACCCTATTGGTTTTCTATCAGGTCATCACACGCTTTTTACTGAACAACCCTGCCACATGGACCGAAGTCTTAGCACGTGCCGCCATGATCTGGATGGTATTTTTAGCTGCTGGTGCCGTTTTTAAGCAAGGCAGCATGATTACTTTAGATTTTTTTAGAGCGATCCTGCCTCCATCTGTACAAAACATCTTACTCGGCGTGGTAACGTTATTGTGTACCCTGTTTATCGCCGTGTTGATCTGGTATGGCTATCAAATGACAGGACGCGTCCATAAACAAACTGTAGCGCTCTTAGGTGTACCGATGTCATGGCTCTATGCTGCTATCCCCGTTGGCGCACTTTGCGCCATCCCAGGGATCATTTTGCATTACCTTAAGCCCGCCTCCTCACAAAACTCATGAATGCTGCGCTTTTTAGCACCTTAGTTATTTTATTTGTCTTATCGGTACCGGTTGCCGTCTCTATTGGGCTTGCCTCTGTATTCAGCATCCATTTTTTTAGCCACTTACCTTTGCTGGTCGTACCACAAAAAATGTTTGCGGGCTTAGACAGTTTTCCCTTACTGGCTATCCCCTTTTTTATTTTGGCTGGCAACCTCATGAGTCATGGGGGAGTCTCGTACCGTTTAGTCCATTTTGCTAAAAGCTTAGTAGGTAATGTTCAAGGTGGTTTAGCAAGCACCGCTATTATCACCTGTATGATTTTTGCGGCAATTTCAGGTTCCTCCGTTGCTACTACTTTTGCCGTAGGTGCTATTTTAATCCCCGCTATGGTCAAACAGGGTTATCCTGTGCCGATGGCGGCCACCATTCAGGCCACTTCGGCCGAACTCGGCGTGATTATCCCTCCCTCTGTACCGATGATTTTATATGCCGTCTCTACAGAAAACTCGGTACGACAAATGTTTATTGCTGGCATCGGCCCAGGCATACTGATCGCCATTTTCTTATTAATAATGGTACAGATTTGGTGTCGTCTGCAGGGCATTGGTAAACAAGACACTACTCCAGACCTCTCCTTTTGGCAAAGCAGCAAACAAGCCTTTTGGGCATTACTGTTACCCATTTTAGTCATCGGGGGGATTTACGGAGGGGTTTTTACGCCAACAGAAGCAGCGGCAGTTGCCGCCGTCTATGCGTTTTTTGTAGGCTGTTTTATTTATAAAGAACTCTCTTGGCACAAACTGGTTCACGTTTTAAAAGTCTCTGCCACTGCAACCAGTGCCATTATGCTCATCATTGCCGCAGCCAGCTTATTTTCTTTTTTGATCGGCTTATCCGGCATAGCTCAAGAAATCAGTGACTGGGCCAAACATACTTTTGAGCATAAGTGGTCTTTTTTACTCTTTACCAACGCCTTATTGTTTGTAGTGGGCATGTTCATTGAAACCTCTGCCGCTATTCTTGTTCTGGCTCCTTTACTGGCTCCTATTGCGGTGAGCTATGGAGTTGACCCTATCCATTTTGGCATCATTATCATTGTGAATTTAGCCATGGGGATGATTACGCCCCCATTGGGTGTGAATCTATTTGCCGCTGCCACCATTGCGCAAATACATGTGACCCGTATGTTTAAACCTTTGATCATCCCGGTATTCACACTCCTGCTTGCTTTACTGTGTATTACCTATATTCCCGAAATCAGTCTCTATTTACGAGATCTTATCGTTACACCAATGTCTTTTTGACGAATTTTTGACGTTTTCTTCAAATAAGATTGATGCGCTGCTCGCTAATATGCCCCTATCCGCCTTTATCTGGGTGCCATTTTTTAGCGTGCAGACTATGTATTCACAACTTTTTTTCTTTTGTCTTAGCAGCTTGGCTTTATTAAGTCTAAGTCGTCTTGGGCTGTGTTTATGGCAGTATGAACGCGTGCAAGCCGTAAACGGCTGGGTGCCTATTTTATGGGGTGGGTTACGCATAGACCTACATCTTATCGCTGCTTTAACCGCTATTCCTTGGCTATTTGCCCCTTGGCTTGATGATGCCGCCGCCGCACATCGCGTGCTTGCTCTTTATCTCAGCTTAGGCGGTATGCTTATTGTTCTTCTCGAGATATCCACACCCCAATTTATTTTGGAATATGACACTCGTCCCAATCGACTTTATGTGGATTATTTAAAACATCCTAAAGAGGTGTTTGGCATGCTTTGGAAGGGTTATAAAGGCATTGTTCTAGGGGGATCACTGCTTTGGCTTGTTATCAGTGCGGCTAATTTTTACGCCTTAACGGTGGTTGCGACGCCTCTTACTGCCTTACATTGGCCAAGTGCATTAGGCTGTAGCTTACTGAGTGCCATCGTCCTGTTTGGCTTAATTCGAGGTACATGGCGTCACCGTCCAATTAACCCATCAACCGTGGCTTTTTGTGGCGATGCCATGGTGAACACGCTGGCTTTAAATAGCTTATATAGCGTGCTCTACGCAATCTATAGTATTAAAAATGAGCGCTCTGCAGAGCAGGCTTATGGAAAAATACCTGCAGATCAAATGATTCACATCATCAGAAAACAGGCCGGTATAGAACAACCTGCCTCACACCCCCTATTACCCACATTACACTCTTCTTCTCCAGCCCAGTCTCACACTCAGCCCAAAAATATCGTTCTCATTGTTGAGGAAAGTTTAGGCGCTCAATATATCGGTAACTTGGGCGGATCCGGACTCACTCCTTGGATCGACTATTTAAGCCAAGAGGCTTGGAATTTTACGCGTGCTTATGCAACAGGAACGCGTTCAGTACGTGGGTTAGAGGCGATTAGTGCGGGGTTTCCGCCAACCCTATCTGATGCTGCCGTGCGCTTGTCCGGAGCGCAGTCGCGCTTTTTTACACTGGCTCAACTACTGAACCAGCAAGGCTATGTGTCTCGGTTTATTTATGGAGGCGAAGCCCATTTTGATAATATGAAAAGCTTTTTTCTGGGTAATGGTTTTACCGAGTTACATGATCAAGCCACGTTCAAAAACCCTGCTTTTACTGGCACATGGGGGGTCAGCGATGAAGACATGTTTAACCGCCTTCATACGCTTTTAAGTCAACAAAAACCCACCGACCCACCTAGCTTAAATTTGGCTTTTTCGGTAAGCAATCACTCACCTTGGGAGTACCCGGAGGGCAGAATCACTCCTATCGGTGAGCCCGCCTCGGTAGAAAACACCGTGCGCTATGCAGATTGGGCGCTAGGACAGTTTTTTGCGCAAGCCCGCCAAAGCGACTATTGGGATAACACGTTATTTTTAGTGGTAGCTGACCATGATGCTCGAGTAGGCGGCAAAAGCTTAGTCCCCTTACAACATTTTCATATTCCGGTCATGATCTTACCCAACCTCATGCGGGTGGGCGCGCAATGATGCAATACGGAGAAAACTACGGCTATCTAAAAGACAACTGTCTCACTGTGCTGGAGCCCCTACGCGAACCCAGCCAATGGCTGTATCAAGCCCCCCATACGTATCAGCCTTATCCCTTAGATCCTGAGTTACTCCAAGAAGCGTTAGCACATGCGCTCTGGCCTCATTGGGCTTATCAGAACGGGGCGCATACTGCAACACGCGTGCTACTGCCCAAATCCTGACGAATACGTTGGCACAAGCCAAAGCCCGACACCCCAGGCAGCATCACATCCAAAACAATCACATCGTACGTATTTGTCGCCAACAAATGCAAAGCCACCAGACCATCATGTGCAAAGTCTAAAATATATGCATCACTATCAAAAAACTCCGCCAAATTCGCGCTTAAATCCGCATTATCCTCAACAATGAGCAAACGAATTGGGTTGGCCATGTTCCGTCCTTTATTTTTACAGTCTACTAAGTGTAATGGATAAGTCTTCTTTTTCTCAGTACAAAAGCCAAGGCGGGGTAAAGCGCCTGTTTCGCGCTTTCGGTTATTCGCTCAAAGGCCTAAAAGCCGCGCTAAAAAACGAAGCCGCTTTCCGGCAAGAGTGCGCTCTTGCGGTCATTTTACTACCCGCAGCATTTTGGTTGGGACGCTCCGCTACAGAGATTTTTCTCTTGATAGCCAGCGTGGTGCTCGTTCTCATCGTTGAGCTGATCAACAGTGCCATTGAGGCTCTGGCCGACACAATCAGTACCGCTCACCATCCCCTACTCGGACAAGCTAAAGATCTAGGCAGTGCTGCGGTATTACTTTGCCTAGTACTAGCAGGGGGCTGGTGGGGTTACATTTGTGTGGATCGTTTTCTGTTATAACCAATACAAGCACCTTAGGGCCTACGTGCCCTTGTCTCTTTTTATCGTGCCAATGTGTTATGCCATCCAGCCCAACCCCTACCGCTCAAGCAGCAATACAACAAAATAGTCAGGCTATTTTGCATTTTTTACAGCAATACCCCCCTTTTAATCAAATGGAAATGGGGCATTTGCTCATGCTCATCGAAATGGCATGGTTACGTTTCTATGCCAAGGGGGACTTTATTACCGGCCCCAATAACGAGGCCGAGCAATACTGGTTTTTAATTCGCCAAGGGCTTGTACGTGGTGAACGCCCCAACCCCAAACTGCCTGATAATGTAGAGCGATTTTTATTAACTGTGGGTGATCAATTCCCTATTGCTGCAATTTTAAGCCAACGCTCGACTCGCACCTCTTATACGGCTCATGAAGACTGCTTTTGTTTGGTTTTAAAAGCCTCTGATTTTGTAAAGCTACTGCGTGTATCAGAGCCCTTACGCTCTTATGCTATCCAAGGGGTCAGTAGTTTATTTGCGGAATTACAGCAACAAGTGCAAGCACGCGCTTCGGCGCACCTAGGCGCCGACTATTCCATCCATGATGACTTACGTCACTTAGTCGTTCGTCGTCCGATTAGCTGCGATGCCCAACAGCCGTTGCAAGCCGTTTTACAACAAATGCAGCAACATCAAATCGGTAGCATGGTCATCGTCGATGAGGCCCAAAAGCCTATTGGGATTTTTACCTTACGGGATTTACGGCGCGTTTTAGCAGAAGACCCGCAGAACTTATATGTTCCCATTGCCCAACTAATGATTCCTGATCCTTTAACACTGTCCCCTGATGCGAGCGCCTTTGATGCGGCGTTGCTCATGGCACAACAGCACATAGGGCATGTTTGCTTAATCGAAAATGGCAAACTGGTCGGGGTGGTTTCGGAACGCGACCTATTTTCTTTGCAACGAGTGGATTTAGTCCATTTATCTCGGGCTCTACGCCATGCCCCCTCGATTCGTCATTTACAACAATTGCGTACGGATATTCACCACTTGGTCGATAGTATGCTGGCCCATGGTGCGGATGCCATCCAAATCACGCAAGTGATCACACAGCTAAACGATCACACCACCGCACGCATCATCGAACTGGTTCTACGACAAAGCGGCGACCCCGGTATCCCTTTTAATTGGTTGGTGTTTGGGAGCCAAGCGCGTGGTGAGCAAGCCTTAAGATCCGATCAAGACAACGGTATCCTATTTATTGCTGACAACCCCGCACAAGCGGAACAGTATAGACAACGCTTACTGCCTATTGCCCAAGCCATTAACGAAGCCCTAGATAGTTGTGGTCTCGAGCTATGTAAAGGCAACATCATGGCAGGGAACCCCAAACTATGCTTATCCTTAAACGAATGGCAAGCGCGCTTTGATGAAATCATTCGCACTCCTGACCCCAAACATTTATTACAAGCCTCTGTTTTTTTTGATATCCGCTGTATTTGGGGCGAAGATTTAGGCTTTGAACGCTTACACCAAACCATTATTCAGCAAGCACAACATAACCATCGTTTTTTACGTCGTTTAGCACAAGCCGCCCTAAACTACCCCAGCGCCCCTAGCCAACTACGTCGTTGGATTGCTAAAACAGTGGGCTCAGCCAGCGGTGCACGCTTAGAGCTCAAACGCCATGGACTGGGGCCTTTTGTAGACGCGGCTCGGGTCCTAGCCTTATCCGCTTTTATTCCAGATGCTTCCACCACAGATCGCCTCGATCGCTTAGCGCAAAAGGGGATTATTAGCGCTAAAGATGCCGAGGTCTGGAAAGACGCCTATCGTTATTTACAGCTTCTGCGCTTACAGCTGCATCAGCGCCAAGAAAAGAACCAGCAGCCTTTAACCAATACCTTGCAATTAGACGCTTTAAACCAGTTGCATCGCCGTATGCTCCGCGAATCATTACGCCAAGTCCGATACATCCAAACGTTTATTACGTATCGCTATAGGATTTAAATCATGCGCTATGGTTGGTGGCAAAAACTCAAAAACTACTATATCGCCAAACGTTCTCAACAAACCGGCACACATCCTGATCGTATGGCGCAGCACCTTGTGGAGCAAGCACCACCTATTATTCCTTCTGATCAGCCCCTGCATACACCGGTGATGGTCTTTGACTTAGAAACCACAGGGCTCAATACCCGCACCGACACCGTTTTATCAATTGGTGCAGTGAAAATTCAACCTGAAGGCATCCCTTTGGGTGCTGGTTTTTATCAAGTATTAGATATTGCGGTAGATCTTCAAGGAGAAAGCCAGCTCATCCATGGGCTCACCCAGAAAGACTTGGCTCAAGGCTGCGATCCTCGTCAGGCGCTTTTGGATTTTTTTCTTTACGCCCAAGATCATATATGGCTGGTTTTTCATGCTGAATTTGATCGACGCATGTTAAAAAATGCAGCGCTCCAACACTTAGGGCTAATTGTAGACCCACAACCCTTGGATATCGCACAAATTGCCCCTTTGCTTTTCCCCGAGCATGACCACGCTCACGCAGGGCTAGATCACTGGCTAGAAGTCTTTCAACTACCCATGTTAGCAAGACACAATGCACTGGCGGACGCCCTAGCAGCAGCTGAATTGCTTATGATTCTTATTCACCGTGCACAAGAGCAAGGTTTTCAAAGCTGGGGGGAAATCCAGACCGCTTGCTCTAAACAGCGTCAGCTCAAGCGGTTGCTTGGCACCTAAAGCAAAAGCACCACGAAGGTGCTTTTGCTAAAGTAGTTAGCGAACTCGTAGTTTCATAACTGCTGATTGATTTTTTTCGACCTGCTCTGGTTTTAACCAACCTTTTTTATACTCAAAGTTCGCATACAAATCTAATTGATCGTCATAATGTGGCGATCTAACCCCATTTGGCCCAATAAATCCACTTTGTCCCGGTGGTAACACATCTAAATACTCCACCCCATCTGGATAAAATATTACCTGATGATTTGATGTACCTCGATTCATATAAGTATCAATCACCATAGCTTCCGATGGTGAATTTATAGGCACCCCTCCAAACGTTTCCACACTAAAGTCATGTGTTCGTACAGGGTACAACATCTGCTCAAACCGTTTATCTTTCCTTGCTTTTAATACTTCTTGCATGACATTACGCATAAAAGTAACACGGTCTACGCCTAACACATCAAAATCTTGCTTAACTCCCGCTTCTTCTCCCTGCAAAGCATTTAATAAGGCCATCGTACCAACAGCGCCACGTAATTCATTTACTTGAAGTAATTGTGTTAAAAATGGCTCAGGTACATGGGGATTAAAAGCCATATGTAATGCTAGCCTTAACCACTCATTAAACAATGCATAGCCTGGCGCATCATAATATCCATCACCATCTTCATCCATCATCCTGCCATCCCAATCAATAATCAACTGTGCCGCCGTCTTAATATCTTTCGAAATCTTTGGATGACCTAATAACTCTAAGAAAAACGGCTTAAAATAATTAATATTAATATTTTGATAGGATGCATGACGGTTCAAATCATTAATTTCCACTAAAGATAACCGACCATGTTTATCAATATAGTCCCCAACAACATCCACTCGATCTACCTGCCCCCAAATTAATGAATCTGAGTTATTCCAGTTCCCTTGAGGCTTATTATTCCAGTTAGCAATATAACCTTTGCTTGGGTTTTTAACTTTAGGTAAATATTGAAAATCTAATAATCCCTGCCACTCGTAATCTCCATTACCTAAAGTAGGTAATCTTGGGTCAAGATTTTCTGACTTAATAGGAAAATGTCCTAAAAAAGCATAACCAATATTTTGGTTTTTATCTATGTAGTACCAGTTCATGCTTAGAGGCATGCTCTTACCTAAAGATAAAAACTCAGACCAGTTTTTGACTTTGCTTAACCGTAACCAAGTTATTAATGACGAGACCTCTTTCCCCTGCCAACTACGTTTTTTGGCATATGCTGTATTATTTTCACTGTCAAAAAATAAAACCTGACCATGAATAGTACTAAAAAATTTTATTTTTACGGGGTCATTATCTTTAACCTGTATGGTCTCCACCCTCTCTGAGAAAGATAACCACTGCCCTTTATATTCATATAAATCATGAGAGGAAGGGTGTAATTTAACTTGAAAAACATCAGTTGTATCACCATACCCTACCGTCACCCCCCATGCTATCTCACCATTAGTCCCCCAGTTCAGCAATGGTAAGCCCCATGAGCTGGCCCCAACGGCATCCCAACCTGCTCCATGTAAAGCTATGCCAAAAGGATATCCTGGAACATTATTTCCATACTGTGGCCCATTAACAAATACAGCTCTATTAATTTCTGTTTTATCAGGGCTAAATATCCATAAATTACTAGCTATAGGATAAGTATTAGGACCATCAGCTTTATGAAGAGCTATAGATAAATTTCTGTGCTTGCTTAAAGTAGAATAAGATATGGGAACAAGTCCATTATCCCATCTATCTACAATTAGATTTTTTTCAGGCTGTTCTATTTGCTCATCATCTGAAATAGTTACAGGTGATTTGGGATCATTAACCCAACGTAACTGATTAAAAAGTGCTAGCCCTTTTTCATGGCCATGAATTTTCCTCAGCTCTGTTAGTAATGCGTAATTCCCAATCTCCTCATTTGCATCAGAAAAGTTTGTAGCTATTGTTCGAATATACACACCAACCACATCTACTTCATCTATGAAAGTAGGCATAAAACCAAACTCATTAAACTGTATAGGAAGAAATAAATCAGGTTGGTCTAAAACCTCTTGTAGCCGTGCATTATAACCAGCAACATAACCCTTCAATATAGCTCTATCATCTTGGGGCAGTGCTTCAATTTGCTGTCGGATCTGATGAGGATCATAACCAGCACGAGCAAGTTGATCAGACTTAATATATTCTGCACCAAGCACCTCGGCCACCGTTCCTCGAGCCATTCGCTTTAACATTTCCCACTGAAACAATCTATCTTCCGCTACTGCATAGCCCATTCCATAAAACAACCCTTTTACATCATCTGCATAAACATGAGGTGTGCCATACAGATCCCGCTTAATAACCACCTCAGTATCAGAAGAAACGACACTAGCACAACCATTTAAAAAGAATGTCACCATAACGGCAGTGACAATAGCTAGCCGCCTCTTTATATAATTCATTGTCTACTCCTCTGTGGATGTGTTTTTTTATCAAGTAGCAAAAGCACCATCATGGTGCTTTTGCAAATACTTCATTATTCTTCGATCAAGACCCAGTCTTTGTTTTGCACTTCGACCAAGGCGCGTGCGCGCTCGTCATGACCAAAGTGATCGGTAGGAGATAGATTGAATACCCCATGCGTACCGACGACCTCTTTCACATTTTCTAAAGCATCACGTAATGCCACACGGAAATCTTCCGTACCAGGTTTAGCGGTCTCCAAGGCAACTGGTACTGCTGCTTTTAATAACTGCCCAGCATCGTATAAATAAGCCCCAAACGGAGAAAGCGCCTCATCACCAAAAGCTGCACTGTAGGCTTTGGCATATTCTTCTGCTACCGCCTTAGATGGATGACTATCGGGGAGCTTATCCCAAATTACCACCGGCCCAATGGGGAGAATCGCGCCGTTTAATGCTTGATCACCAATACGTAAAAAGGCCTGATTCGCTACCCCATGCGTATGATAGATCAAGCCTTTAAAGCCCATGCGGCGTAACTCGGTATGCGGTAAGGCCGCTGGTGTACCGGTCGCCCCGACTAGTACGGCATCGGGTTTGCTGCTAATGACCTTCAAAACCTGCCCGCCAACGGAAGCATCAGTACGACTAAAACGCTCATCGCTGGTTAAGCTAATGCCAGCCTCTTCACCGAGCTCTGTTAACGCTTTTTTCCAGTCATCACCCCACACATCCGCAAAACCAATATAACCCAGCTTTTTGACACCATTTTTCTTCATGTGTTCAATCAATGCCCCCGCCATCAAGCTATTGGTTTGAGGCACCGTAAACACCCAGTGAAACGCATCGCCGGTAGCAGCAAAAGGCGCCAGGGCGATCTGCGGGGTTTTGGACTCTACGGCAATCGGAGCCACTGCTGCAGAGGGCGGTACAGCGGTTGAGCCAATAATGACATCCACCTTGTTTTCATTCACAAATTTACGTGCATTACGTGCGGCTGCTGTCGTATCGGTCGCATCATCCAAGACGATATAATTGACCTTTTCCCCCCCAATTTCCTTGGGAAGTAATTGCACGGTATTACGCTCAGGGATACCCAGCGATGCCGCGGGACCCGTGGTGGAAATCGTAATACCTACATTAATATCTGCCAGCGCCACACTGCTAAATAGCAAGCCACAGGCTAAAAAAGCCACTGTTTTTTTCATAAAAGTCTCCTAACTCATAACCAGTTTTAAATGAATTTATTGCGCTTTTTCTGCGCTGGGTTTGCGCCCCAAATAGGATTCAATGACCTTAGGGTTTTCTGCCAATTCAGCGGCCACCCCCTCTAACACCACATCTCCCGTTTCAATCACATAACCATAATCCGAGGCACGCAAAGCGGCACGCGCGTTTTGCTCTACTAACAAAATAGAGACCCCTTGGCGACGCAAATCACCAATGATGCGAAAAATCTCTTCAATGATTAAGGGGGCTAAGCCTAAACTGGGCTCATCGAGCATTAATAATTTGGGCTTTGCCATCAATGCTCTACCCATCGCTAACATCTGACGCTCTCCACCCGATAGGGTGCCCGCTTGCTGTTTAGCACGCTCGCGCAGACGTGGAAACAAATCATAAATGGCCTCGCGAGCCTGACGAAAATCTTTATCCCCACGGCGGTAGCGACTAAAAGCGCCAAGCTGTAAGTTATCTTCGACGCTCATTTGGCTAAAAAGCTCTCGGCTTTCCGGTACCAAACATAATCCCTTACCAACTCGATACGCCACACTCTGATGATTGGCTAATGGTTCACCCGCATAAATAATGGAGCCCGTCGCAGGGAGCTGTCCCATGATGGCACTCAGTAAAGTGGTTTTTCCAGCGCCATTAGGACCGATCACACTGACGATTTCCCCTTCGTGGATCCGTAAATTCACATTACGTACGGCCTCCACCTTGCCATAGGCGATATCTAGATTCTTGACCTCAAGTAACAGCGGTTTTGTCATGCTACATCCCCACCTAAATAAGCGGCTAGTACTTTGGGGTTTTCTTGGATTTCTTCGGGTAAGCCTTCAGCGAGCTTTTGCCCAAACTCCATCACCACTACGTAATCGGCTAAACCCATTAAAAAGTCCATATCATGCTCAACCATCAATACCGCCATGCCTTCGGCACGTAAACGCATCAATAATTCTGCTAAAGCCTCTTTTTCCAGATGACGCAAGCCTGCCGCCGGTTCATCCAAAAGTAATAAGTAGGGGTCAGCGCATAAAGCACGCGCAATTTCCACAATACGCTGCTGCCCTAAAGCAAGGCTGCCCGCAGCATCATGCATATGTTTAGCCAGTCCCACGCGCTCAATCTGGCGTGCGGCCTCAGCCAAAATAGACGCTTCTTCAGCACGCTCCAGATGTAGGCCGGAGCGGATATAACCAGCTAGCCCCCGTCGATGCGCCCCGAGCGCCACGTTTTCTAAAACCGACATGGTGGGGATTAAGCGCACATGCTGAAAACTGCGGCTAACACCTAGCGCCGCAATTTTGCGCGAAGACAAACCATCAATTCTTTGCCCACGAAACTCAATTTTGCCGCTAGTCAAAGGCAACAAGCCCGTTAATAAATTAAATAGCGTGGATTTACCTGCGCCATTTGGTCCAATTAACGCCGTAATCTGCCCCGTTTTAATGGTTAGGCTCATATTATTATTAGCAACCAACCCCCCAAATTTTTTGGTTACGCCCTCGGCTACCAATAACGGCTCACCCGCTGGCAGTGGTGCTTTTTGAGGTAAAGGGGCGGCTGTTTTTAGCGCGGTAAGATTACGCGCTCGCGGACGTAAAAAAGGAACACGGCTTACCACCACGGGCCACACCCCTTGGCGCGCATACAGCAAACACAAAATAATTAACCCACCAAAAAAGATGGCTTCGTAATTCCCATTTTGTCCAAATAACATAGGCAAGATGCCTTGAAGCCATTCTTTTAAGCCCGTCACCATTGCCGCCCCTAACACGGCACCGCCTAATGTGCTCGCCCCACCTAGTAAAATCATAAATAGGTACTCAATACCCATGTTGATCGAAAAAGGGCTAGGATTCACAAAACGCTGCATGTGGGCATAGAGCCAACCTGAGACCGCTGCTAATAAAGCCGCATAAATAAAAATTAACAATTTTGAGCGCGCAGTACTCACTCCCATGGCCTCTGCCATGACAGATCCCCCAAACAAAGCACGAATCGCTCGTCCTTCGCGACTATCAAGCAAATTACTCAATAGCCACATCACTGCGCCCACAATCACCCAGATCAACACACCAAAGTCTTGACTGGAACTCACAGTCCAGCCAAACAGCGTGATCGCTGGCAAATGACTGATTCCACTAAAGCCCCCTAAATTGGGTAAGTTTCCAAAGAGGTAATACAGACTAATCCCCCATGCCAAAGTACCAATAGGCAAGTAATGCCCCGATAGGCGTAAAGTGAGCAAACCTAAAAGCGTGGCAATCAGCCCTGTAATCACCAAACCAGCCATCAAGCCTAGCCAAGGCGATAGCCCCATCTGGGTTGTCAGCACTGCCGTAGCGTAAGCACCAATACCGACAAAGGCAGCTTGCCCAAAAGAGGTCAGCCCCCCTACACCGGTCAACAGCACCATGCCTAGCGCAACAATGCTATACAAACCTACGTAATTTAATAAAGACAAATAATATTCTGGCAGCACGCGCGGTGCGATCAAAGCACCCATTACCACCAAAATCAAAGGCATAACAACACGACGATGCATTAGTGTTCCTCATCCAGTGGATTGGTGGTTAAAGACAGCCAGAGTAAAAATGGCAAAACCAGCGTGAACACAATGACCTCTTTGTACTGCGAAGCAAAAAAGGTCGCATAGCTTTCAATTAAACCCACCATAAAAGCCCCTAGTGCCGCTAAAGGATAGCTGCTTAAGCCCCCCATAATGGCAGCCACAAAACCTTTTAAACTAATCAAAAAGCCAGAGTCGTAATACAGGGTGGTAATCGGTCCGATCAATAACCCCGAACAGGCGCCAATTAACGAAGATAAGAAAAACGCCGTGCTACCTGCCATGGTGGTTGGCACCCCCACCAGTTGTGCGCCTTCACTATTAAAAGCCGTTGCGCGCAAGGCTTTGCCATACATGGTGTGACCAAAAAACAAATACAACGCGCCAATAAGCGCAATCGCCACCAACAAGACCAATAGGCTTTGGGCACTAATCATGGCTTCACCCAACATAAAGCTAGCATTAGTAAAAGGCTGCGTGCGATACCCTTCGGCCCCAAACATCCACAAACCAATACCCACCAAAGAGATATGCAAAGCGACTGATAAGATCAATAAAACCAGCACAGAAGACTGCGCTACTGGCTGATAAATCAAGCGGTAAAGGATCGGTCCTAATGGGGCGACCACGGCCAGTGTTAACAAGACCTTCCATCCATCACCAAGGCTGTTGAGATCTATAGCGCTTAGCGTCAGCCATAACACGGCAGGCACAGTAAAATGCATCGCTAATACAAAAGGAATACGCCCCAGTGCGCGGTGCTTAGCCAGCACCCAGATATCTTTTATACAAACTGCCACCGCACCAACGGTGAGCAACCACAAGGTCGCAGGTAAGCTTCCCGCTTGAAAAGACGCCATTGTCAGCGCACTAAATGCCACAAAATCCCCTTGGCTCACCAAGATGACACGTGTGACCGCAAAGACTAGTACCAAAGCCAACGCTACTAACGCATAAATGGCTCCAGTGGTTAATCCATCCTGCGTTAAAAATGTCAGGATCGAAAGATTCAAAACCGCCTCCTAAAAACAATTTTTGCTACTATTTTTTTCCATTTCCCCTGATTTTTAGCCAGTAAAAACAGAAGAAAAAATACACATACGCATGTGTATCCAAATACTGCATGGAGCGCGGTTACATGTCAAACTTTAGGCATTAAGTATTACCCCTATATACCGTGTCTTTTTACCGTGTTATTCATCATGTAAAATACGCTTACTCATTGATATATAAAGGATTTTTTAGGCATAAAAAAACGGGCCTAGTTATTTACCCTAGGCCCGTGTTTTTTTAAGTTTTTTAGCGTTTAAACGAAGGCATCAGCAAAGAAGTTTTCTTCGTCTAAACCACGCTGTTCGGTGAAATCCTTGCGTGCGCTGTCGACCATAAGCGGGTTGCCACAGGCATAGACCTCGTAACCAGATAGATCACTAAAATCACTAAGAACCTGATGGTGCACATAGCCGGTCGCCCCGTCCCAAATATCGCCATCCGCCACCTCGGATAATACAGGGGTGTATGTTAACCAGTCGTGATTTTTAGCAAAATCCACCACCCATTGATGCATATATAAATCTTTGAGCTGGCGCCCCCCCCAATACATGCTCACGGGACGCGTATTATTTTGTGCAGCAAGCTGTTCAAGTAGCGCTTTAATCGGCGCAAACCCCGTGCCGCTCGCCACAAATACCATCGGTTTATCCGTATCACGCAGATAGAATGTGCCAAATGGACCCTCTAAGCGCAATAAGGTTTTTTCCTTTAAGTCATCGTACACAAATCGGCTAAAAGTACCACCGGTATTACGGATATGCCATTCTAACTGGTTACTTTCTCCGGGTACCGTGGCCATAGAATAACTACGACGACTACCATCTTTAAGAATGACCTCGGCGTATTGACCGGGGAAATAATTAAAAGGCATGGTGGGTGGCAAATTCAAACGCACAATAGCAACGTCGTCACTAATCCGATCAATACTCCCGACCCGAGCTGCGGTTTTCTGAATCGAGATCCCTTTTAGCTCAGTGACCTCTGGTGCATGAATCTGTAAATCAGAACATGCTTTGGCACGACAAAACAAAGCAAAACCTTCATCACGCTCTGCTTGCGTCAATACCTCTAAATCACTATCTGCATGGTCCACCTGACCCGCTAAAACCTTACCTTTACATGTGCCACACGTGCCTTCCCTACAACTGTGGCGTAGCATCATGCCTTCAGCTAAAGCAGCCTCAAGTAATGTTTGATCTTCAGCAACCTCAAAAACCTGCCCTGAAGGTTGCACATCGACTTTGTACGACATCCGTTTTTACCTTTTCAATGCGCTTGGTTTGCGTAAATGGTATATAAAATAAGCCGCCCCACCTAAAGGTGGGAACGGCTTAGTACCGGCTCATTAAGCCTGCTGTTGTTTCAGTAGGTCTAGTGCTACGTCAACAATCATGTCTTCCTGACCTCCCACCATGCGGCGGCGACCAAGCTCGACCAAAATATCCACGGTTTTTAGACCGTAACGCTCAGCAGCGACTTCGGCATGACGTAAGAAACTAGAATATACACCGGCATAACCTAATGCTAACGTCTCACGGTCAACACGAACGGGACGATCTTGCATGGGGCGTACGATATCATCGGCCGCATCCATCAAGGTGTACAAATCCGTACCATGATTCCAACCCATGCGCTCTGCGGCAGCAATAAAGACTTCTAGCGGAGCGTTACCCGCCCCTGCACCCATACCGGCTAAACTGGCATCCACGCGATCGCAGCCTTCTTCTACTGCAACGATGGAGTTCGCTACGCCCAGCGATAAGTTGTGGTGAGCGTGAATCCCCGTTTCGGTTTCTGGTTGCAATACTGCTTTCACAGCACGGAAACGATCACGCACATCATTCATGTTCATCGCACCGCCCGAGTCCACAATATAAATACATGTGGCACCATAGCTTTCCATTTTCTTGGCTTCTTGTGCTAGGTTTTCTGGTGTGGTGAGGTGGCTCATCATCAAGAAACCTACCGTATCCATGCCCAGCTCGCGCGCAAAAGCAATGTGTTGAGCCGAAATATCGGCTTCAGTACAGTGAGTAGCTACACGTACCACACGAGCGCCTGCGTTATACGCGTCTTTTAGATCATCAATGGTACCAATACCTGGTAGTAGCAATGTGGCAACTTTAGCGTGCTGAACCTCATCAGCTACCGCTTCAATCCACTCTAAGTCTGTGTGTGCGCCAAAGCCATAGTTAAAGCTAGAGCCTTGTACCCCATCACCGTGCGCCACTTCGATACTATCGACTTTAGCTTGATCTAGGGCACGCGCAATACGACGCACGTCTTCAACGCTGTATTGATGACGTACAGCATGGCTACCGTCACGTAAGGTGACATCTGAAATATAAAGTTTTTTCCCTGTGTTCATACTGTTACCCATCACACGTTAAGAATGGATTGTGCCATGCGCTCGGCGGTGGCCAAGGCGGCGGACGTCATAATATCCAAGTTACCGGCATAAGCGGGTAGATAGTGCGCCGCCCCCTCTACCTCGAGGAATACCGAGGTTTTTAAACCACTGAACTGACCTAAACCTGGAATGGTTAAAGGCTGATCGGCGGGAATGCGCTCAAACTGTACTTTTTGTTTGAGACGATAACCAGGCACATACGCTTGAACAGCTGCCACGGTAGCTTCAATGCTTTTTTCTACCGCCGCCTCATCCGCGTCCTCGGACAAAACATATACTGTGTCACGCATAATGACCGGAGGCTCGGCGGGGTTCAAAATAATGATCGCTTTACCTTTGGTCGCGCCACCAATTACCTCAATCGCCTTTGAGGTGGTTTCGGTAAATTCATCAATATTGGCACGCGTACCAGGCCCAGCAGACTTACTTGCAATGGAGGCTACAATTTCCGCGTAGTGAACTTTTGCAACATTGGAAACGGCCGCCACAATAGGAATTGTTGCTTGGCCGCCACAGGTCACCATGTTCACATTAAGCTGATCAATGTGCTCCTCAAGGTTTGCCACCGGCACACAATAGGGGCCAATGGCTGCAGGGGTTAGGTCCACCATGCGAATGTTGGGCTTTAGCTCACGCAAAAACTTATCGTTTTTAATATGGGCACTGGCCGCTGTTGCATCAAAAACGATATCGATGTCTTTAAAAACATCCATTTTGGCAAGCCCTTCTACGCCCTCATGCGTAGTCGCCACGCCCATGCGCTGCGCACGCGCCAAGCCGTCGGAATTGGGGTCAATACCCACCATCGCTCCCATTTCCACGTGCTTGCCGTTGCGTAGCACTTTAATCATCAAATCGGTACCAATATTCCCGGACCCGATGATGGCAACCTTGAGTTTTTTACTGGCACTCATTCCTATTCTCCAGTTTCTTCCGTAATTAAAATTACCGCGGGATCAAGAGGCTCAGCGAACAGTCGCTTCACATCGTCCGCGCGATAACTGATGGCCATGCGCTGGTTGATATAACCTTTATCTGTGATCTCTCCGATCTCGATATTCGGCGCAGAATTTAGCAGTAAAAGACGGCGTGCATGACGTGACGATGCCTTATTTTCGGCATAATGGCGCTTCATCCCTTTTAACAATGCTTGGCGCACCGCTGGGACTTGAGCCAGCTCATCGGCGTGCATGGTTTCCCCTTCTGGTCCAGCTAGCTCACGCAAAGCAGGGGTTGGGAATGCCAATACTCCGATTTCACTTCGATCGTGCCCACAGATCACACAGTCAGAAACATAGGGAGCCAAAGCACTCACTAGCGCAGGACGCAACGTCCCTACTGACACCCACGTACCTGTGGTCAGTTTAAAGTCTTCTGTGACACGACCATTAAACACAATGCCTTTTTCTGGATGCGCTTCGTCTAACAAATACCCAGCATCACCAATCATATAGAAGCCATCGCTATCAAAAGAGCGAGCGGCTAGCTCTGGATCATTCAGGTATTCGGTAAAGACCGAAGGCCCTTTCACACGCATCTCCAGCTTATCGCCAGAAGGGATAAACTTGATCTCAATCCCAGGAACTGGCAAACCTAAATTACCTGGTTTATCAATACGGAAATGCACGTTCGTTAGTACAGGCGTGGTTTCTGTCGCTCCCCACTCCGAAGTGAAGAACAACGGCGTATCACGCACAGTACTAGCGACTTTATGGATGCGATCCCATGTATTTTGAGGAAGCGCCGCAGCGGCATAGAACAAGGCATCTAAATCAGCAAATAATGCCTCGGCTAACTCTGGGTCTTTCTCGATATAAGGTAACAACACATCATAGCCACGAGGCACATTAAAGAACATCGTGGGGCGTACATACTTAATATTTTCAATGGTACGCTCAATACGACCCGGCATAGGTAAGCCGTCGTCAATATAAAACGAGCCGCCATTACGCAACACCATATTAAAGTTATGGTTTGCGCCAAAAGTATGACTCCAAGGCAACCAGTCTAATACTCTAAGTTTTCGATTATCGAGGAAACGCCAGCACTGCGCAATCATCTGCTGATTTGAGCAAAGCATCTTGTGCGTATTGACGACCACCTTTGGTTCACCTGTTGAACCCGAGGTCAACAAATAACGAGCATGGCTCTCACCGGTTAGGGCATAAAACGCCTCCATCACTGCCGGTGTTTCTTTGCTGTTATAGAGTTGATCGATGTGAATAGAACCAGGGATGGCTTCTGGATCCTGTCCGACAATAATCGGACAGGACGGTTTAACACTTAGTAGCGATGGCGCATAGTCTTCACCATGGCTCACAAAAATCGCACCAGGATTAAAAGACTTTAAAATCGCCGTCAGCTTCGTGTAGTCTTTACGACCTTTAGAGTAAGCGACCGACACCGTTCCAATCGGAACCCCCACATGCATAGCTGCCAGTGTCAGCATGGCATGATTTAGGTCATTACTCGAAAGAACGACAAGTGGTTGCGCAGAGCTTAAGCCCATATCTAATAGCCCCTGCCCCAAGCGCCCCACAATGTCGCGTACTTGAGCATAGGTTAATTCACGCCAACCATCACCATCTCGCTCAGCAAAATAAATGGCATCTGGGGTCTCTTTAGCCCACTTTTCTAGCCATTCACCTACGCAACGCGCATAGGGCCCTAGCGGCTCGGGCGAACGTAAGATAAACCCACCGTTATCTAAATGTTCTACTTCTACACGCGCCGGAGCGAGTTGGCTCTCATCATCGAAAAAACTTTGCACTTCGGGTCTCCTGTTAGTAAATGCACTCGCACCTACTATCTGTTTTCAATCTCTATCGGTGAGCCAACCCCCATAGCCAGACAATGCTGGCTATAGAAAGGGCGACAACCAAAAATAACTTAGATAAATTGACAGCTCACCTCGCCTAAGCGAGTTAAGCGTAGCTGTAAATGATCACCAGCTTGTACAGGCACCATGGGACCCAAGGCACCCGACAACAGCACATCACCGGCTTGCAACGGACGACCGACTTCGACCATCGTACGCGCTAGCCATAAACACGCATCTAACGGGTTGCCTAGACAGGCCGCACCCACACCCATTGCCGCGGTTTGGCGGTTTTTGTTTAACACCATACCTTCGAGGCTTAAATCTAATTGATGTAAACGAGTGGGGTTTTTACCCAAAACATACGATGCCGCCGATGCATTATCGGCTACCGTATCCGAAATAGTGATCTTCCAGTCTTCGATCGCAGAGTCCACGATTTCTAGCGCAGGCACCACATATTCCACAGCACGGATCAGCTCTGCCATCGTGACATCTGCATGGGTAATGTCTTTACCCAATACAAAAGCGATTTCCCCTTCGGCTTTAGGAGCAATCAGTTTGGTGCTATCAATTTCAGCTCCATCTAAATACTCCATGTCCGCAAACAGCATGCCAAAATCGGGCTGATCCACCCCAAGCTGCTGTTGCACGGCCACCGACGTCAAACCGATTTTTCGTCCTACTAGACGCGCCCCTGCATCCAAAGCGCGCTGTGTATTGATTTCTTGGATCGCGTAGGCATCTTCAATAGAAGTAATACCAAAACGCTCAGAAATGGGGCAACAAGGGCGAGCTAAACGGCGGGATTCAGCAATAACACTTGCGGCGGCTTCAATGTTTGATTGATTGGTCATAAATTTCTCCAGACTTAAAATGTACGGGCTAAGCTGCTTCGATATTCGGCTTCTAGCTCATCGACCAGCTCGGCCGCAGTATAAAGCGATTTGATCTGCCCTACACCATGCCCGGCAGACCAAATGTGCTTCCAGGCCTTCGTATCGGCCGCCATATTGCCAGAAAAATCAATTTCCGCTGCCTTCGCTACCGAAGGGTCAACTCCAGCTTTCTCTAAAGAAGGAACAAGCCAGTTTGCCATCACGCCACTGACCGATTTACTCGCCACCACGTCTTCCATTTTTGATTCGAGCAACATTTGACGATAACCGTCGGATACCATGCTCTCTTTAGCAGGTATTAAACGTGTCCCAATCAAAACAAAGTCATAGCCTAAAACACGAGCCGCATGAATATCTTTACCATTAGACACCCCACCGGCTAAGCCAACCGGGCCGTCCCAAAATTCGCGCACTTCAGCTAAAAAAGAAAAGGGGTTGTACTTACCTGTATGACCACCGGCTCCTGCACAGACCAAAATCAAACCATCTACGCCAGCATCCGCCGCTTTACGCGCCATCGTAGGCGTAATCACATCTGCCATCACCAAACCACCGTACTCATGCACAGTAGATAACACGCGCTTAGGCGAACCTAAAGCTGTCGTCACAATTGCTGGTTTATAGCGTTTGACAAGCTCCACTTCAGCATCAAAGCGATCATAAGTAGAGTGAACAATCATGTTCAGCAACCAAGGATAGCTTTTGCCTTGGTTTTTTTCAGGACCTAGCTCCGCAGAGATATGCGCTAGCCATTGATCTAGTTGCTCTACCGTACGCGCATTCGGAGCTGGAATACTACCTATAATGCCAGCTTTAGAGCTAGCAATCGTTAGCTCGGGGCTTGAAACTAAGAACATCGGTGCCGCCACAGCAGGTAAGCGCTGTGATTGTAGAAGCTTCAATAATTGGGCTTGCAATTCGGCACGACTTAGGGTGTTTAGATTCACACTCATTCAGACTCCTGATGGGATTAAGACTAACCAGCGGCTTTACGGATCTCCCAGCCCCCATCACTATGAATAATGTGAGCGGTTGTTAGACCCGAGTTTTGTTTAGAAGCTAATAATACATAATGCCCTGTGTGATCCTCGGGGTTAGCAATTCGTTTTAAAGGCACAGCCTCGGCGGCAGCCTGTTCAAACCCAGGGATTTCATTTAAAGGAACACTACGTTTATTTAAGCCCTCTAGGCTTTTCATTGGTGTGCTGGTTGCACCGGGAGACACCCCATTCACACGAATATCAGGAGCTAGCTCATAGGCCAGTTGGCGAATCATCCCCACCAATGCATGCTTGGCTGTAACATATAAAATGCCACCCCCACCAGCATAAAATGCACTATTAGATAAGGTAAAAATCATTGAGCCTTTGCTCTGTCGCAAAGGCTCAATCGCACAACGCGCTCCTAACAAATACCCTTGCACGTTAACGGCAAAAAGTTTCTGAAAGGATTCTTCCAGCTTCTCCGGCTCGATTCGATCCAAACGAGTGAAATAATCGAATACGGCTGCATTCGCAACAAAGGTGTCTAGACGTCCAAAAGTCTCCACAGTTGTATCAACAGCACGCTGATTATCTTGATAACGAGTTACGTCACCCTGTATGGTTACGACCGCATCGCCCAGCTCCTCTTGGAGCTGCTGCAATGCGGTGGCATCACGAGCCATAACACCGACTTTGGCGCCTTCAGCCACATAACGACGCACAATAGCGCTACCAATACCACCGGTTCCGCCTGTGACCAAAGCTACCTGTCCGTCTAGCCACCCCATTGCTATTTCCTTATAAGAACGTGTTGATGTTTTTGCATAAAAGCGTTGCGTTCGGGATCAAAATCTTACGGCGCAAGATCTTGAGCTCACCCTCCACACGACGCAATACGTCTTCTCGGCGTGCCGCAATTTCAAAATGCTCATTCAAACCACGGCTGCGTACGCTGAAAATGCAAGAATGCACCACGAACTCGTCTTCGTTTTCGCCAGCAAAAACCTCTACATTAGAAACAATGTGTACGTTTCGGGTAGGTGGGTTTTCTGCCCAAGCGGTAGCTTGCTTAAAACGCTCAACACGACGGGTCAAATCACGTAAGTGGTCATCAAAATACGCCATGTGATCCGCTGAGTACTGGCCTAACTTGTCTTCACGACGACGGTTTTCAATACCAGGCATCCAGTAGTGAACCTCTTCGTGCATCAAAGCCAACCAGTCGTCCCACTGCTCTGTATCAAGCAAACGGGCCTCACGGTACAAAAACGCTTTGACTTCGCGCTCGACTTCTAGCGCAACTAATTCATTTTTTACAGTCATGAAACCCTCCGATTACTTGAGCTTACCGTTATTACGATCAGGCACATCCTTCCAGCTTTCGGACTGGAGCATGTCTTTCCAACGCTGGTAGAAAGCACGGGAGTTCGCTTCGTTAATTTGGCCTTTAAATACGTTGCCAGGCAGCTCGGAGTCAGGTAGGTAAGTGTTCATACCCAACCCAACATAAAGGTCTTGGTAGCGGGTAACGACGCCACGGCTCGTTTTGGTGCAGTATTCCCAGTTTTCACCGTCATCCATTTCAAACACGCCAGTAGGTGAGAACGTCATCATGGCACCACGACGCCAGAGCTCTTTAATACGCTCAGGCGCATTTTTGTTTACGACTACCCATGTATAAAGCTCGATCTTATTGGGACCACGAGGCTGCCACACACGAACCGTGTTCTGACCTGGTAGGAAAGAGAAGTTAGGGAAAATCGTGCAAGACGAAATCGCACCTGTTAGCTGCGCGCGGAACTCGCCTAAACGCTCAGCCACTTTGGGGCGTAACTCGTGCAAGTATTTATTGATTTCACGCTCACCTAAAACGGCCGCGTTACCAATCCCATCGGTAGCAAACTCATAACCATGACCGTTCCAGTTCACAGCATAAGATTCAGGTAGCTCACCTACGTTAACCACAGGGCCGCCGAGCATAGCACGTGCCGCTGAGTCGTGTGTCCAACCACCATGTAGAATATCGCCCACAAAGTTTTCTGCAGCGACTTTCCAGTTACACTCGTAGGTAGAACGGATACATCCACCTAAGAACTCTGTGCCCCCCTCGTCCATATCAAATATCACATCGAGATACCATGTGATTGGACCTAGGTACTCCTCTAAAGAGGGTGCCTCGGGGTCAAAGGTAGCAAAAACCAAACCTTTGTATGAGTCCACTTGTGCAACTTCACGTAAACCGTGCTTAGACTTATCAAAGCCAGACTCTTCATAGGCTTTGGATTCGTGCATACCGCGTAATGCCCCATCAGGACCAAAAGCCCAACCGTGATAGTTACAAACAAAACCACGCGCATTACCGGCCTCGGCAAAACAAACCTTGTTACCACGGTGAGGACAGGCGTTAATCAACACCTTGATGGACATGTCCTTTTGACGCACGACGATCACCTCGTCCTCGCCCATCGTGGTGGTGAGGTAATCACCGGGTTTAGGTAGTTGCGACTCATGGGCCACAAATAACCAACAACGAGCAAAAATTTTCTCTAGTTCTTGCTCATAAATTTCCTGGTCCCAAAAAATCTTACCAGACAAGCGACCTTCTTCCATATTGCAAAGGTTGTCTAAACCTTGCATAACAGGAGTGGTCTCAATGGGTTTTAAGTTGATAACCTTGCTCATAATTCCTCGATAGCAAATCAGATGGAACGACCGATTACGGTTTAAATGGGGCTGCTGTCATCGCTGGCAGCTTCTTCTGCCTCTGCGCTTAGGTCCGCATAAACCTCATCACCTTCTAACTCAACGCGATACGTACGCAAATCGCGCTCACAAGGGAATGTCACTGCCTTGCCACTTGGGATATGGAACTGCCCCCAATGCACAGGACATGTGATGAGGTCATCATCAATATCCCCTTCGGCCAAAGAGGCCGTTGCATGCGTGCAAAGGTCTGCTGTTGCATAAAACGTACCCTCAAGGTTGTATACACAAATATCACCAACCTCTTCGTTGGGTACACGCTTCATTTCGCCGGGAGCTAACTCATCGGCTTTGCATAAAAAAACTTTAGACATTATTTATCTCCGGCGATGAGCTCAAGGAAACCTAGACCGGTAACCCACTCTGGTACAGGTTCATACACAATGACTTCGCCTTTAGGATTAGGAACTGCGGCCATTGCCACAGCAAAAGTACGGATCTCCATGGCACCGTTACCGCCACGACGCAAAATTTCTTCGTTAGAGTAAGAGCAAAGCGCCTTGAGATCGCCATTGACACCATGCTGCAGGATTTCTTTATCGAAGTCCTCGCCCACTTGACCCATTTCTACGGTGCCCACCCAGTGACTAATACCACCGCTACCAATGATGACAACACGCTCGTCCTCATCAAAGGATTCCACCGCTGCACGAATTTGTTCCCCTAAATCCACACAGCGCTCAAAAGAGATAAATGGATCCACACCACAGGCTAGATAAACAGGAATAGAAGGCAAAGTACGACCTAAGGCTTTTTCGGCAGGTTGCACCACAAACTGATGGGGAATCGCAAAACTATGGTCCATCGTAAAGCTACGACCTACGGCCCAGTCAATACGCTGCTTTTCGCCTTCGTTCACAATGTGATTGGCCAAAGCCTCGTGATTTTTAACCACCCCGCGCTCTAGCATAGGTAAGCGCTCGATAGGACCATCCACATCACCCGTGCCAATTAAGTAGCGTGGCAAACAATGTGTTCCAAAAAGAATGTAGTGGTCACAGCCCACAATAATGACCGATGTGGGGTTCAAGTCCGCTAAACGACGCGCACACTCCTCATAGGCGCCCCATACAGCGTCTTGTTGTTCTTTTGGTGGTGCGTCTGGCGACACCAACATTACGGGGTCATGCGGCATCCAAAATCCGCCAACGATCTTACCCATTAGTTGCTTCCTTTTAGAGCGGCAGAAAAACCAGCCGTTTGTTCATCCGTAGCACCCAGTTTTTCTTTGTACAAACGCATGCTGCGGTTAGGTGCCATTTCTTGCCAAAAACCCATGGTTAACATCGCATTGACGCCTAGCTCTTGCATGGCTTTGACATCAAAATTCAACACCATAGCTTTTTCCTCGTCGGTTAAATCAAAACGAGACAAAAAACCCTCGGGGTCTTCACGGAAGCGTTCTTTGGCAGGACGCTCAACCGATAACTGCCACAAAACGCGCTCTAATACGTTACGACTCATAGCCGCCTCACTCAGATAGGAAATCGCGAACTAAGGCCACAAAACGACGTGGCTGCTCGCTCTGCACCCAGTGTCCACAACGACCAAACAAGTGCAAGTCTGCATTGGGAACCGAATTAGCAATCAATAAACCACACTGGGGAGGAACCACCGCGTCTTCACGACCGTGTACCACAAGCGTAGGAGCGGTGATTTTTTCTAACGCGCTGGCAGGGAAACCACGAACAATGGTTGGGCCTTCCTCGTTAGGTTTGGGCAAAAGTTTACGTAGTGCATCCTGAGCGCCCTCACGTGCGCTGGCTTTGTAGCGAGCCTCGACCAACGCATCAGTAATCAGACTCTTGTCGTAAGGGAAGAGCTCCATGAGCGCACGCATATTTTCCATGGAGGGCTCATAAACCCAAGCGCCACGTAGGCCGGGAGTTTGTTCAAATTCGCCTGCGGGAGTACCTAGCAATACCAGTTTATCTACACGCTCAGGCGCGAAAATAGCTAAGCCAATCGCAACAGCGCCACCAAAAGAGTTACCAATAAAGGAGGCCTTTTCGATGTCCAGCGCATCCATGATGCCAATCAAATGGTTAACCCATAGCTTGATGTCGTATTTTGTACCTTCTTTGAACTCGGTAAAGCCAAAACCAGCGATATCAGGCACGATGACACGCCATTTATCAGAAAACTCGGGCATGGTTTTTGCCCAGTTCGTCCAGCCAGATACACCTGGGCCAGAACCGTGTAGTAAGAACAGGGGAGCACCCTCGCCTGCTTCGTGATAATTGGTTTGATGGCCTGCTGCAAGTAGAGTCTTTCCTACGCCTTCCATTTGACCTCCGATATTTTTAAGATACAGATACGTATGTGTATTTTAAGGACTCAGGTTTACACCTAAAACTATGGTTAATACCTATATATAACGAACTTCAATTACCTATATTACACAAGAAAAACAAAACATGCACTACTGTATGTTCAACAAATGAACAGGGTTTATACGTACAATAGTGTCATTTTTAGCAGAAATTGAATATGATTAAACACCAAACCAAATCCTGTTTGGTCTTGATAAATCAATAACGAAAGAATTAACTCTGACTATGTCGACTCGCCCTACCCTTACCCGGGAAGACTGGATCCAAGCCGCTCAGCGCATGCTTATCAAAGGCGGCATTGATACCGTACGTATTGATAACCTTGCCAAAGAGCTCAATATTACCCGCGGCAGCTTCTATTATCATTTCAAAAGCCGCGAGGATCTTCTACAAAGTCTGTTGATCAATTGGCGCGCTCGCGCTACAGAAAACATCATTCAACAGCTAGGTAGCTCGCCGTATTCCCCCAGCGAGCGTCTCCAACAGCTTTTAAGCTTACCTTTTCGCGGAAATGCCGCTCGCGAAGCCGCCGCATTTGAGATTGGTATTCGGGGATGGGCCAGACGCGACCCACTCGCTAGACAAGCCATGGACGAAGTCGATAGCCATCGCTTGCGCTATATAGAAAGCGTACTCAAACAGATGGGATACAAAGACCAACAGGCTCATGACACAGCCTCGCTGATCTATGCATATCAACTAAGTATTTCCATTGTGCTGCCCAACCTGCCGACCGCTGAACGTTTTGAGCAACATCAGCGCATTATTCAGCAATGGCTCAATGTTCCTACTGACTAATCCAATACTATAGCGCCGTCTGCGTCAGCAGCTTGCTGACGCATAAAAGCTTTTAACGTTGCCCTAAAAGCGTGAGCATGCGGTGAATCACTATCACTACGCCAACTACAAACTACTGGTATAGGCTCAACCTCGACCAAGCAGGGCAAAGCACACAACTCTTTTTTCTGAATCGCCCCTGTGAACCATAAACGCGGCACAAAAGCCGTGCCTGCTTTGTGACGTACAAACTGTTCTATTGCATCTCTGCCAACAAGCTGGTGCACAATACCGTTCTGTATTTTTTCTTTTTTAAGCAACGAGCGTAAAACAAGATCCAGGGGTGACTGTGGCTGTGTGGTAATCAACGCCCCCTGTCGCACCACTTCATCCAAGCTAATAGCTAAGGGTAATTGTGCAGGCGGCAAAGCCACCCACGCCATGGGCAACCGTGCCACGACCATGTTGCGCAACCCTCGCTGCCGCTCCAAGGCCGCAAAACTCACTATCATATCCACAGCTCCAGCCTGTAGCTGCTGATGCAGAAAAGCCGTACTGCCTAAAGAGACTTGTATCTGGGTTAAAGGGTGCAAGCTTGCCAAAAAAGGCAAAAATGTCGGCAACCAAACTGTAGCTAGCTCTTGTTTTATCCCTATTTTTAGCGTTTCTGCTCCTAACGGTTTTTGCTCAGCAACAACTTGCCTTAGCTCTGATTCGGTAGCTAACAGCTGCTTGGCATACATCAGTAGCATTTGACCCGCTGGAGTTAAGCGGCTGTCTCGAGCTGTACGTTCAAATAAGGTTTGCCCTAAGTCCGCCTCTAGGGTTGCTATGCGCCCAGATATCGCTGCCTGAGTTAAACCCAGCTCAGTAGCGGCCGCTCTAAAGCTTCCTAAACGAGCGATCACCAAAAAAGTATCTAAAAATCGTAAATTCATTACCTTATCCTAGGGCTTTTCCCCAGAGCTTTTTTGCTTTGATTCGAGCTAACATCAATTGGCCGAATGGCGCACACAACATATCCACACAATATAAGCTGAAAAAAGGAGACAATCCATGCAGCATCTCCGTATCCAACCTGGGAAACCGTTAGCCGAACAAGCAGAAATCGGTCATAACCGCTGGCACCCCGATATCCCCGAACTCACCAGCGTTAAGCCCGGAGAGGAAATCATACTGGAATGTTTAGACTTTCTGGATGCTCAAATTAAAGATAACGATAGCGCCAATGATGTCCGAGACGTGGACCTAACGCGCGCGCACCCTCTTACCGGCCCTGTTCACGTCGAGGGTGCTGAGCCTGGCGATATTCTCGTCGTTGACCTACTAGATATTAACTATGTCACCCCCATTGGCTTTTCTGGTGTTTTTGCCAAAGAAAACGGGGGGTCTTTTCTCGTTGATCACTTTCCTGAAGCCGATAAGGCAATCTGGGATCTCAGAGGAAAATTCGCTACCTCTCGCCATATCCCCGGCGTACGCATTGGTGCTATGCTTCACCCAGGCCTAATCGGTACCCTACCTTCACACGAGCTGCTCCAAGAGTGGAATCGACGCGAAGACGTACTCGTAAAAAAAGGGCAAGCCAACCCCCCTCATAAAGACACCGCTGTTTTACGCGGGGTATCTGGGGCTGAGTTTGACCGTATGGCAAGCGAAGCAGCACGTACCGTACCTCCACGTGAGCACGGTGGCAACCTCGATATCAAAAACCTCACTGTCGGCACCCGCATTTATTTTCCTGTGTATGTCAAAGGCGCAGGGCTATCTTTAGGGGACCTGCATTTTTCCCAAGGCGATGGGGAAATTTCCTTCTGTGGAGCCATTGAAATGGATGGCGCTGCCCATTTAGGCTTTGACCTCATTAAGGGCGGCATGGCCAAATACGGCATCACCTCTCCCATTTACGTTCCTGGTCGCCACGATGTGCGTTACGACGAATGGCTCACCTTCACTGGCATCAGTGTTGAAAACGAGGTGAACCACTACCTCGACGCGACAGTTGCTTATCGCCAAGCTTGTTTAGCCGCTATTGACTACATCACACGGGTGACGGACCTAAACGCGAGCCAAGCCTATATGCTTCTTACCGCCGCTCCCGTCGAAGGGCGTTACGGCGGTGTAGTAGATGTCCCCAACGCTTCGGCCTCCTTAGCATTACCTACTGGTATTTTCGACACCGACATCTTGCCTCAAGGGGCCCTTAACGACGCGGCACATTTTGGTCGCCCCGGGGTTCGCTGCACATTAAGCTAATGATCACGCATGCCTAGGTCTAGCATCTAGGCACCTTCAACGAGAATATCTTTATGCCTATTTACGATTACACCTGCTCCTCTTGTCACGCTGTAACCACACGCTTTTTACCCATAGCCAAACGACATAGCCCAGGCCCCTGTGCGCACTGCGATAACGACGCCCTACAAATTCAAATCAGTGCCCCTCGTAGCCTTTATATTAAAGGCAGTCCTCAGCGCGCACTCACGCCACAGCAACAGCTCGCCGGTGTTAATGTCGAAGGTCCTGGCACCCAAAAAGGCATTCGCAGCTCGGTGTTGCATAACTGCAAAGGCCCCAGCTGTTCCGTTTGTGCTGCCGCGTAATTTTTTTTACGTTTAAATCACGTATCATAAAAGCACCTACCGTTTTTATTGGTGCTCGTCTATGTCATTTCAGGCCATTATCTTTGACTGCGATGGGGTGCTCGTCGACAGCGAGCCCATTCGTTTAAATCTATTACGTAAAATGCTAGCAGATCTGGGGTGGACGCTCAGCTACGCAGAATGCCAACATCTATTTTTAGGTAAATCCACCCAAGAAGAAATCGACTACATTCAACAACACTTAGGGCAAAAGCTAGATGCAGAATGGATAATGGCTTATACCTTGCGCCGTAATCAAGCGCTACGCCAGCAAGTTATTGCTGTTCCCGGTATTCACTCCTGCTTGCAAATATTAAAAAAGCACTGGCCTGAGCACCTCGCTTGTGCTTCAGCAGCAGAAAAATCAAAAATTCTGCTACAACTGGATAAGGTTGGGTTAAGTTGCTATTTTCAAGGAAAAATCTTTAGCGGGGTCGATACCCCTCGTAATAAACCTTACCCCGATGTGTACCTACGCGCTGCCGAGGTTATGCATACGCCCGCTACCGCGTGCGCCATCATTGAAGATAGTGTGACAGGCATTACGGCTGGTGTGGCCGCCGGAGCCACGGTCTTTGCTTACTGCCCGTCATCAGAAAACCCACACCCTTTACTCGAAGCCGGAGCACACTATACGTTTAGCCAAATGCAACAATTACCCGACTTATTGCTTAGGTGCACTAGCAAAAATGATTGATTAGCGATTAAAATTCGCACCATTGGTGCAGCGCACCGTATTTTTAATCAGCTCACGCAACCAACCGCGTGGGCTTTTTTACTACTTCTACGGATCAATAATGCGACAGGGCTCTTTTCATTATCCATGGTTTAAACGCGAGGATACCGATGCGTTTTTTGCCTTATTCCAAAACAATATAGCCAACTTCATTGTGATTGCGCTGGCCATGTTAGGCATGGGATTTAGCCAAGACATCGTTTTTGGTAAGGTCCTGCCCGGTGCCGCGATAGCGGTGATGACCGGTAACTTTTACTACGCATATATGGCAAAGCGGCTGGCTACGCGTGAGCAGCGTGCCGATGTCACAGCCCTGTCTTATGGCATTAGCACTCCTGTTATGTTTGTGTTTTTATTTGGTGTATTACTGCCCGCTAAAAACATCACCGGAGATGCAGATCTTGCATGGAAAATCGCCGCTGGAGCCTGCTTTTTAAGTGGTCTAATCGAGGTTCTCGTATCTTTTACTGGCCGCTGGATGCAACGTAACCTACCACGTGCCGCTATGCTAGGGGCTGTTGCTGGTGTAGCCATCACCTTTATTGGTGGTGAGATGCTCTTTAAAACCTTTGAAATGCCTATTTTAGGCTTGGTAGTGCTTGGCATTATTATTGTGGGGATTATTGGTCGGGTCGTCATGCCTTTTCGCTTATCTCCCACATTTTTTGCCATTCTAATCGGTACAATTTTAGCTTATACCCTACGCCAATCCGACCCACAAAACATTCAAAATGGGCTTAGCCACTTAGGTTTTTATCCCCCGCTTTTGACCACTGCCGCTTTTGATGGAATGGGTTTATTATTTACCACCATGGTTGGGGTATTAACGGTGGTATTACCCATTACCTTGTATAACGCCATTGAGACCATGAACAACGTTGAAGCCATGAAAGTCTTAGGCGATGAGTACGACGTACGGGAATGCCAAGCGGTGGATGGCGTTGGGACCATGCTTGGTGCTTTGTTTGGCGGTCTATTTCCCACAACAGTCTATATTGCTTCGGCTAGCTCTAAATGGATGGGTGCAGGGCGCGGATACAGTATTGCAAATGGTGTGGTTTATATTTTAGCGACGACCTGTGGGCTTATTGCGGCAATGGCCGCGATCATCCCTGTCGCTGTAGTTTCCCCTATTTTGGTTTTTGTGGGGATTTCAATGGTAGCGACGGCTTACCAAGCAAACGCCAAACGTTATTACCCAGCAGTAGCTATAGCAATGCTGCCCTACTTTGGTAATTATCTGATGACACGATTCGGCAATAAAGCAGGAGAAGTCGTAGAAGGGATCTCAAGCGGCATTATTCCACTGGGCCAAGGTGCCATGTTTACAGCCATGATGTTTGGGGCAATGACAGTATGTGTGATTGATCACAATTTCCGTCGAGCTGCTGTCTTTAGTTTTATTACTGCCTTTTTAGCCTTTATTGGATTAATACATGCCCCTAGCTTGGGTTGGAACGCAGCCCCAGAATTCAGTTTAGGTTATGTTATTCTCGGCTTATTTTTCTTATACTTTACTTTGGTAAAGCCCACTATTCTGCCCGCACCACCGGCGTTATTTAGCTTACGCAGTGACGACGACCAACCACAAAGCCGTCCTCGCTAACGTGTCATTAAAGGTCGTTTTTTAACGACCTTTTTGTTTTCCTACCTATCTGCCTTATAGTCATAAGAACTAAACTAACGGGAGAGATCATGCTTAGCCCCGCCGTACTCATCGTCCTGATTTTGCTTGTCACCATTGGCTTATTTCTGTTTGGGCGCTGGCGGCACGATATTGTGGCCATTATTGCCCTCTTGTTATGTACGTTCTTAGGCTTGGTTGATCCCAAAAACACCTTTATGGGATTTAGTCACCCAGCGGTAGTCACTGTTGCTTGTATTTTGATCCTCAGTTACGCGTTGCAGCAAACAGGGGTCGTCGATGCTCTAGCTCACCGTGTGCTCCCTAAAAAAGGCTCGCCCACCATTGCCTTGCTAACGCTTACGGCTTTAGGCGCTTTTTTATCAGGCTTTATGAACAATGTAGGTGCTCTGGCTTTACTCATGCCGGTGGCTCTACAGATGGCCAATCGTTATCAATTAGCGCCCGGCCAAGTCCTAATGCCACTGGCTTATGGCACAATTTTAGGCGGGCTAACCACTTTGATTGGTACTCCCTCTAATTTGATCGTCTCTAGCTTTCGTATCCAAACTTCGGGCTCAGGCTATCACATGTTTGACTTTAGTCCTGTTGGCGTAAGCGTAGCCATCATTGGTATTTTATTTATTTGTCTGCTCGGTTGGCGCTTCATTCCGGTACGAGAGCGCGCGGGCAAAGATTCTTTTGATACCGGCGCGTATCTTACCGAAGCCCGTGTCCCCGCCGAAAGCAAAGCCATAGGGATGCGTCTGGGCGAAGTCCAGTCCACTCTGGATCAAACAGATAGCCAAATCTTGGGGTTAATTCGTAAAGACATTCGTCTCAATGCCCCCAACCCAGCACTAAGCCTAGTAGAAAATGATGTGCTTCTTATCGAAGCCGATCCAGAAGCCTTAGCCAAAAATCTCGATGTGCTAGGCCTCGTATTTAATGAGGACAAAGCCCCCTCCACCCCTCCCGAGGGGCTACCCGCGGCACAAGCCACCGAAGCGAAAACATCAGCCAATGGCGATAAAACTAAAGAGAAAAAAGAAAAAGGCAGTTATTCCAATGAACTCTCTGAGCTCGCTATTTTGCCAGGGTCTCCGCTTATTGGGCGTAGTGCCGCTGACTTACGTCTACGCTCTTTATATCGAATTAACTTACTCGCTATTTCCCGTCAGGGTACTCGCTCTAGAACGCGTCTTAAACAAACCCCCTTACGCATTGGGGATGTACTGCTCTTACAAGGCGCAGCCGAAAATGTGGCCGATTTTGCCTCGGTGGGTGGATGCGCCCCCCTCGCGACCCGTCCTTTACGCGTGCCCGACCGCCAAAAGATGCTGCTCTCCGCTGGTATTATGCTGTTGAGTGTCATACTCGCCGCTACAGGGCTAGCTTCAGCAGCGGTAAGTTTTATGTTTGGTGTGCTCTTATTGTTACTGCTTAATGTGATTGCAATCCGCAATGTTTACCAAGCGGTAGACTGGTCAGTGATCGTTTTGCTTGCCGCGCTGATTCCTGTCGCACAAGCCATGGAAAGCACCGGAGCCGCTGCCGCGATTGCTACACTTTTATTAGATTATGTCGCACAGGGCAATACCATGTGGGCGCTTGTGCTTATTATGGTGGCCACCATGGGACTATCTGATCTTATGAATAATGCCGCTACCGCTGCCGTCATGAGTCCTGTTGCCATTGGCACAGCGCAACAGTTAAGCGTCAACCCCGATACCTTTTTAATGGCCGTGGCTATAGGCGCCTCCTGCGCTTTTCTTACCCCCATTGGTCACCAAAACAATACGCTTATTTTAGGTCCCGGCGGCTTTAGGTTTGGAGACTACTGGCGCATGGGGTTGCCACTAGACATCTTACTTGTGGTTAGTACTATCCCCTTACTGCTCTACTTTTGGCCCCTCTAGCTGCTGCACCAGTGCCACGATGGCCTGCTCCCGACGCGCACTCGGTAAGTGGCGCGGGTGTAGAGACGACCATTCAGGATGGGCGCGCGCTTGCTCTATGGCTTCGGGCAAAGGCCCCGAGCGCCAGTTAATTGGTGTGCTCTCCTCTGAAAGCGAACCACCATCTAAGGCGATCTGTGCCCGAGTGATAGCAATGGGTGTTTGCGCGGCATGTCCACGTTGCGCTAAAGCATGAATAAGCGCAATTTGGCGTAAAGCCAATACTCGAATCACACTATCGTCTACAGTTAGCTCCGTTTCGCCACGCCACTTGCCTATTAAGCGCTGCCCCCATTTATCTACCCCCTGCCAAATCCCACCCGCCGCCGCCCCAATCAATGTACCTGAGCCTAAGCTTAAACCAGCTGTTAGTAGATCAAACGTTGCTCCTGCCATCGCCCCAGCAGCTACCCCCTTCCCAACCTGAATACCGAGCTCTTTTAGCACCTCGGGATGAAATAAATCCGTTTCCCAGCGATAGCCCTCTAGAGCAATATGATCGGGCAAGTAGTCACGTGTGGTGAAATTAAAACGCCGTAATAAAGCTTTAACACAAGCTTCTTCTCGTAAGCGAATTGTTTCATGCAAGGTTTGAATATTTTGCTCCAAAAGGGCTTTTTGCGAAGGGCTGGTCAAGCGCCACGCCGCCACATCCACTAAGAGCTCGGCCAACAATCGCCAAGCATCTTGCATGCGTTGTTGCCGCTGCTGCGCCACATCCACACTTAAGCGCTGCAACTGCTCACTATGTGCCGCTGACACCAGCAAAGCCAGTTTCTCGTAAAGCAATGCCTCGCCATTTAGCGCCGGCGCTACGGTATCAAACTCTGCTAGAGCATGTAAGCCTAAATGCGCAAGCGCCGTACGCCACTCTTCTATCCGTTGCTCAGGACTACGCGTGAAATTTAATACAGGTAATAAGGGCTTACCACACTGGGCCAACACACGTATTTCATCCTTGTGCTTAGCAAGCACAGGATCTCGTACATCAATCACATATAAACCGGCATCGCTTTGTAAAAGTTGGCGTAATACTCGAGCCTCTTGTTCAAAACGCTCATTCGCTTCCGGCGTTTGTAAGAACAAGGCAATGCGTTCGGGCTCATCCATTCGCTCCTGCTCGTTAGTTAGACGCTGTAAATAATCCAACAACGCCATACTGTCTTCCATACCCGGCGTATCAAACAGTTCGATGAGTGTCTGATCAGCGATTTTTAAACGCACTCCCTCTACATGACGCGTTGTACCTGGGCTATTACGTACCTCGCCAAAATACGTATCCCGTGTCAACGTGCGCAGTAACGATGTTTTCCCCGTATTGGTGTGCCCCACCACAGCAAGTTTTAAAGGAGCAAGAGTGGTTTCGGTCATGATGAGCTTAACTCGAAAAGCAACGGTTCTGGATGAGTATAAATAGCATAAAAACCCGCTTTCTTTAATCGTTCATACCACGACTCGCGTCGATCAGGCTTTTCGCCATGTTGATTGTCTTTAGCATTTAATAAATAAATAGAGCAATAATCCGCATACGTAGCTAGCTCTGCTAACCATGCCACTACCCCCCGATCAGGCGTTTGCTCCGCATCCACACACAATACTAAATGCGTTACCGGGTGCTGGACTAATGCCATTAATAACTGATGGCGCTGCTCACGGCTATCCACCACTCCCTCGTCTCGCCACCTATCGGGCAACATAAAAGGAGGCCAAACCTGATCGGATGGTAACTCGATTCCTATCACTGCCGTCGGTGCAAGCAAAGCGGGGCGCTCTTGCACCACCTGAGCCTGCGGGACCTGATCCTCACCAGCTATCGCATCCACTCCCACATATTCCGTTTGCGGTTGCAAGCGAGGCTTAAGCTCTGTAATCCCTGGTAACGCACCTAGCTCAGGTCTTCGCCGCTGTGCGCGCCAAAGCATAAATATGCAGACTAACAACGCCATCAATCGAGGCAACATGCCATATACCACCAAGCTGCCTAACAGCCACTGGGACCATTGCACCTGTGCGCTCATAGGTAAAAGCGTACTGCCATCACTTTGAGCAATCACCGCCATTTCTGGCATAGCAAAGCCTAACTGCTGCGGCAACCACCCAACCAGCTGCACCCACGCCACAAAATGGCTCGGAGTCAGCAATGTTGTCTCCCAAGCAAAGCTATACCGTTTTGCGGTAAGCAAAAGCACCAGCATGACCGCCGCCGCAAGCAGCGCTAGCAGCCACAAAACATGGTTGAGTAAGCCAAAACGCCAACGTAATGAGGCTTGTTGCCCCCATAAGCTAAGCAAAGCGCGTAACATCAAGGCTTGATCCGGCCCGCGAACAAAACGCTGACTTAACCACACGGTGATATGCCCCACCACAAAGCCGCGCCCCTCTTGGTGTGGCTGCCACCAAAACGAAACGAGCCAGAGTAACAAACTCAAGCTTGGCGCCCCTAATAAGGCTACCCAAGCCAATAAAATATTCACAGAGCCATGAGGACGACTCAAAGCACCAGCCGCCATCCCTAGGCCGAGCAATATAAATATCACGCCTAAAACCAGCACACAGCCACGTAACCAGCGTAATACCTGCTGCTGAACCAACAACCAACCTAAACGTTCGCCTAAATAGCACGCACGACGCAAAACCCGCTGTGTAAAATCACCGCCCGCCGCCACCACGCGGCGCACCTCTGCTGTGTCCTCTATCGGCCCCCACTGACTTTCCTTTAAGCGAAGGGCCTCTGCAAGCCAATAGGCGGAAGAAACATCAACGTCTTTCATCGCTACAGCAAAACCGGCGCATTCGACAGCACATCTGCTGTATGATCACCCTCGGGGGCATGCTTTTGTAAGATTTGCTCTATATCATCTACAGCCGCTAATAAGCCCTCTATGTAATCCCCTTTAGCCAAACGCGCTTGCAAACGCACACAGACTTGCTGCCATTGGGCTGAACTTGCTGTAATACCTCGGTCTGCAATGATTTCTATGGCTCGTTGATCTAAGGCTAAATACAGCAATACCCCACTATTAAGCGGAGTATCCCATACGCGTAAACGGCCATAGACTTCCAATGCTCGATAATGTGGATGCTTTTCATGTTTAGGCATCACAGCCTCAACCGCCAAAACCAGCTCACCCGTATGTGTGTTTTCACTTTGCTTAATACGCTCTGCCACATGAGCCAGTACTTCCTCATCAAAATGACGACGTCGTAGCCATTGGCCTTCAAGAGCAGCAATACCGGTAATTTGTTTGATTTTTTTCATATCCGCTCCCTACCAGCTTCCTGAGGCACCACCGCCGCCGCTACTACCACCGCCGCCGCCACCAAAGCCGCCACCCCCACCAAAACCGCCACCGCCGCCACCGCCAAATCCCCCACCAAAGCCACCACCTAAACCACCAATTGCGGCGCCTCGGCGTGAGGCTCGCCCTGAGTTACCTCTTCCTCCGGCACCAAATGCTTTACCAATAAGAGATAAAACAAACGCTACCACAGCGCCTACCAGCGCCAAAGGCACACTCCAAAATACAAAGAAGCTAAATAAGCCAATAATTAAGGCCGCCGCCACTGGGGGCAACACAAAAGAAAAAAATGCCAATGGCAATAAAATAGCAATCGGGCCTTCCTCGTCAGTATCTACCTGACTGGATTTGATAGGCGGAGGAAGCGGTTCTCCTTCGACCAGACCCATGAGTTTTTCTACACCGGCATTAATACCCCCGACATAATCCCCCTGTGTAAAAGCGGGGGTAATAAACTCACGAATAATACGGCCCGCCTGTAAGTCTGTCACCGCGCCCTCGAGCCCATAGCCCACCTCAATACGTAAGCGCCTATCATCTTTAGCGACCACGAGCAAAATACCATCATCCACTTTTTTACGACCAACTTTCCATTGGTCATAAACCCGACGGGTGTAAGAGTCAATGCCCTCCGTACCAGTGGTTGACACCACCAACACAAAAATCTGCGCCCCTTTACTTTGTTCAAAAGCTTGGAGCCGCTGTGTCAGGGCTTGTTTTTGTGCAGAGTTAAATGTGCCCGTGGTATCGACTAACCAACTATCAAGTTTAGGAATAGGCTGGTCTTTAGCCCAAGCTGGCCACGCCATACTCAGTAACGCCACTAACCATATACTCACCAGCCCTCGCCAAAAGGGCTGTCGCTCAAAAGCCAAAACCATAACTATTCCTTTTCCCTATTAGTTTGTCGCCCCAGCAGGTAAATCAAAACGCACCTCTGGGTTACGCGTGATTTCGTCCTGACGATCTACACCGTAGTTCTCTTTGACCTTATAACCAAAAACCTTAGCTGTAATTACCGTAGGGAACTGGCGAATGTATAAATTATATTCTTGGACCGCCTGTACAAACCGACCTCGCTCGGTCGCGATTCGGTTCTCTGTACCCTCGAGCTGTGTCATAAGATCACGGACTAAGCCATCGCTTTTAAGCTGAGGATAGTTTTCTGCCACCGCCATTAAACGTGATAAAGCCGAAGAGAGCTGGCCTTGGGCTTGGGAGAATTTTGCCATGAGCTCTGGGTTATCCAAATCATCGACTTTTAAATGAATTTGCCCAACCTTGGCTCGAGCTTCTGTCACATCAGTCAATACCGTACGCTCATTAATCATATATGCATTGACTGAACTCACAAGCTTGGGCACCAAATCCGCACGACGCTCATATTGGTTTAAGGTCTGCGACCAAGCCGCCTTAACTTGCTCATCTAAACGTTGAATTTCATTATAGCCACAGCCACTTAACAGCAATGCAACTAGGCTCAACAACAACCATCGTAAATACTGTTTCATTTTTTTCGCCTCAAAATCAAAGCACAAAATAGCTCAATCTTCGCTTAGGTTATACGGGCTCTGTGTCGGCGGCAAGCCAAAAAAAGTGAATAAACATTGTTTTTATGTCCTCCACTTGCCTTTATCGTTATAATAAAAAACTCACGTAGCACGCCAATCGTTGCGTTTTCATTTCTACGCAGGCCTTCCTGCGATGGCATATTCGCCTTCAACCTCATTCTGTCAGCCTAGATTGGTATTACGATGACGTAATAGGCTAGTCGCTGGAAATACCTTGAATACCTCTATTACTTTTGCCGCATTATCATTGGCAGACCCCTTATTGCGTGCGATTCGCGATACGGGTTACGATGCCCCCACTCCTATCCAAGCCCAAGCCATCCCACATGTGCTACAGGGCAAAGACGTGCTTGCTGCCGCCCAAACCGGCACCGGCAAAACGGCTGGTTTTACCCTGCCTATTTTGCACCACATCCTAACGCAGCCGCGCCCCACTCAACAGGCAGGCAGCCCTCGAGCATTGATTTTGACACCTACGCGTGAGCTCGCCGCCCAAGTAGAAGCTTCGGTGCGTCTCTACAGTCAATACACACGTATCCGCTCTTTGGTGTTATTTGGTGGCGTCAATATTAATCCACAAATACAAGCGTTAAAAAAACCTATCGATATTGTGGTCGCCACACCTGGGCGTCTTTTGGATCATTTGGGACAAAAAACCATCCAACTCAAAGATGTGGAAACCGTCGTACTGGACGAAGCCGATCGTATGTTAGATATGGGCTTTATTCGGGATATCCGACGCATTCTGAAACTCATCCCCAGTCAGCGTCAAACCCTGCTATTTTCAGCTACCTTTTCCGATGAGATTCGGGATCTGGCACGTAATGCCCTCCGTGACCCTATCGAGGTTTCAGTTGCCCCGCGCAACACAACTTCGGAACTTATTTGCCAACAGGTGGTTTTTACCGAGCAACGCCACAAGCGCGAACTGGTCAGCCATATCATTCGCCAAAGCGGCTGGCATCAGGTTTTGGTTTTTTGTCGCACCAAACACGGAGCGAATCGCCTTGCGGAAAAATTAAGTAAAGACGGTCTTAGCGCCGCCGCCTTACATGGCAACAAAAGCCAAGCGGCGCGCACACGCGCTTTAGCGGGTTTTAAATCCGGAAAAATTGCAGTACTTGTAGCCACTGACATCGCGGCTCGCGGGTTAGATATTGAACAGCTCCCCTATGTGATTAATTTTGAGCTACCCCAAGTTGCAGAGGATTATGTACATCGTATTGGCCGTACCGGTCGAGCTGGTAGCGAAGGGCGAGCCATTTCACTGGTAGATCCATCAGAAAACCGTTTGCTTAAAGCAATCGAGCGCCTAATTCAACGTACTATTGAGCCCATCACCATCGAGGGCTTTACTCCTCTCGACTTGCCCGAGCCCCCTGTTAACCGTCCCCCCGCACGTAATAACCCCCGTGCCAACACATCAACTACCAAGCGCCGCCCCCGCAAACGCACACCAGCAGCTAAACGCAGCTCCGGTACAGCGCCAATCAATCTAAAATAACAACTAAACATACAGAACTGTTTGTTTATTTCCGTATAATCCCATCACCCTGGGCTATGATACAGACATAGCCCGAACAGTTCTGTTTGGCCAGTGCCAATTCACCTACTAATAAGATAAGGAGAGATGGATGACAACCCTATTTGATCCTAAAAAAACAGCGGTCTTATCGCTACACATGGTCAACGATATTGCCTCCCCAAAAGGTAAGTTTGGTCCGATGTTTGGTGAGCAAGTCGTTGCTCGAGATGTTGCCAATCAAGGAAAAGCCTTAGTGGAGTACGCTCGTTCGCAACAGATCCCCGTTATCCACGTAGCCGTACGCTTTCAGCCTGGACACACGGATCTGGTAGCAAACTCACCTTTGCTTACTATTGTTAAAGATATGGACGCTTTAGTAGAAGGCACATGGGGCGCTGATTTTATTGATGAAATTCAACCTCTAGATGGGGAAACCATCATCACACATCAACGTGTGGGTGCTTTTCAAGATAGTCAACTTCATCAAAGCCTCCAGCAAAAAGGCATCGAACATTTGATTTTATTTGGTGTTGTCACCAACAACATCGTCGAACACACAGCTCGTAATGGGGTAGACTACGGCTATTACGTCACAGTGGTAGAAGACTGCTGCGCCGCCCCCACCCTAGCGGTTCACCAAGCCTCTATAGAAAACATGCGCCTCGTCGCAGATATCAAAACCCTCGCTGAGATCACTTCCTCTTAACCCTTTAAGGCCCGTAAGATTCCCTAACGGGCTGCTATCTTTTCACCTCATGGTAAGTAGACGCTAACCATAACAAAACACCATCTCGCTTAGTTTTCTTATACGACGGAACATTGTATCCAAACCCAATATCAGGGAAAATAACTCTATTCTTATTATCTAAAGCGGCCTTATATCGCCGCCATTTTTTTCTACACAACTCATGTCCAACATCGCTAAAGAAGTCGCCAAGCGTCGTACCTTTGCTATTATTTCTCACCCGGACGCGGGTAAAACCACCCTGACAGAAAAACTGCTCTTATTTGCGGGCGCTATCCAAATTGCCGGTAGCGTAAAATCTCGTAAATCTGACCGCCATGCCTCGTCAGACTGGATGGATATAGAAAAGCAACGGGGGATTTCTGTAGCATCGTCCGTGATGCAAATGGAATACCGTGACTGCGTGATCAACCTGCTCGATACCCCCGGACACCAAGACTTCTCCGAAGACACTTATCGCGTTCTTACCGCTGTTGATGCAGCCCTAATGGTTATTGACGCCGCCAATGGTGTGGAACCACAAACCATCCGTTTGCTCCAAGTCTGTCGCGCTCGTAACACCCCGATTATTACTTTCATCAACAAATTAGACCGCGAAGTCCAAGAGCCCCTTGATTTGCTATCCGAAATCGAGGATCACCTAGGCATGGATGCCATCCCGTTTTCTTGGCCAGTGGGCATGGCAAAACGTTTTGGTGGGGTTTTTAACCTACCCAAAGACCAAATGCATGTGTTTGACAACAAAAACAAAGATCACCGCGCTGAAAATATTGAAATCTTGCCAGGGCTTCACAATCCCGATACCGAAGCACGTTTTGGCGCCGAATACGCCAAAGCACAAGAGGAAATCGAACTTATCCAAGCCGCCACACCGGATTTTGATTTGCACGCCTTTTTAGCGGGTAAGCAAACCCCCGTCTTTTTTGGCTCAGCGTTGAATAACTTCGGCGTCCAAGAGGTACTGGATGCACTTGTTGACATGGCACCGCCCCCTGGTCCGCGTGAAGCCGTACAACGCGAGGTCAAACCCACCGAAAGCAAATTCACCGGCATGGTGTTTAAAGTCCAAGCAAATATGGACCCCGCTCACCGAGACCGCGTCGCTTTTGTGCGAGTCAGCTCAGGTCATTTTACCCGTGGTATGCGCCTTAAAGTCGCTCGCACCAACAAAGAAATCCGCCCAAACAACGTGGTTTCTTTTTTATCGCAACGCCGCGATCTTGTCGAAGAGGCATTTGCGGGTGATATTATCGGGATTCCTAACCATGGTGTATTGCAATTAGGCGATGTGTTAACCGAAGGTGAAACCCTACAATTTACTGGCTTACCCTTTTTTGCCCCCGAGCTCTTTCAAAGTGTGGAAGTCAAAGACCCTTTACGCACCAAACAGCTACGTACAGGGCTCACCCAGCTTGGCGAAGAGGGGGCCATCCAAGTCTTTAAACCCCACCTTACGGGTGGTAGCTTGCTACTTGGTGCCGTAGGGCAACTACAGTTCGAGGTGGTTGCAGACCGACTCAAAAACGAATATGGTGTAGACGCACGTATGTCCCCGTCTCGCTATAATCTGGCACGTTGGGTCACATCTAAAAACCCCGCCGCACTAAAAAAATTCATTGATAGCAACGCGGCCAACATCGCGTATGACGTGGTCGATGCCGTCGCCTTTTTGGCTAGCTCCCCCGCTCAACTACGCGTAGCGCAAGAACTACACCCCGATATTGAATTTCATACCATGCGCGAGCATAGTGGCCAGCTTTTCCACTAATTACCTAACGTATCATGTGACAGTTGTTGGATTCTGTCACATGCTCTCGCTGCGTATTCAGTACAATATAAGTATTGTTTTTATTCTCTTATTTAATTAAATCCAGTCTATGTCTTGGCGCATTATTATTGTCACTCTGCTTCTTGCTATTGCCGCCTCCATTTGGGGTGGGCTGCAACTAGGCAACTGGCTTATCGCAAACGGCCCGTTAAAATCGGATGTGCTTGATGCGTATAAAGACCTTTATACCGTCCCCACCCTGGATGCAGACGGCAACCCCTACGTACCCGCTCCGCCGCAACCACTCGTGGATGGTCGTCTTGCCGTTCCCGACACCCCTGAGCCTGCCGAATGGGAAATCGATCACAATATTGATTTGTTAGCTGAACGCCCTCCAATTGCTTTAGCCACAGCCTCTGGAGCCTCAACTGGAACAAATGATTTTGCACGCCATCACGTGAGTCCTAGCGGCTTACAGGGCTTAGCTCAAATTGGTACGCTAACACCTCATACGATGAGAACTTCTGAGCCTAATAATGATGTGATCCAGCCCATCGATATCGGGACACCACCCCCGCCCCCCTCTCAAGAAGTACAAGCCCCATCCCTGCCTATTACCGCTAACCCTAACTGGCAAGTGGATTTTCAGCGTGAGCTTCAAGCATGTGATCGCTTAGGCTTTACAAAAGTCCCTAGCTGCAAATGGGACGCACGTAATAAGTATTGTGGCCCACATAATGCATGGGGTCGGGTTCCAGGTTGTCCAGCTAAAGCCTTCTAAACAAAAAAGCCTCGGTTTGACCGAGGCTTTTTTTAGGATTCAGCCGGTGTGCTACTTTGGCTCTGCAGATAATTGGGCAAGCCCATTTTTTCAATTAAGTCTTGTTGGGTTTCTAACCAATCAATATGCTCTTCGGTGTCTTTTAAGATATGTAACAATAAGTCTCGTGAAACAAAATCCCCCACAGACTCACAGTGCTTAATTCCCTCTACGACGGTAGCGTGTGCCGCCTTTTCTAGGGATAAATCGCACTCTAAAATTTCTGGTACGTCTTCACCAATACGTAGTTTATGTAGATCTTGTAAGTTAGGTAAGCCATCTAACATCAAAATACGATCAATGAGCAAATCAGCGTGTTTCATTTCGCCAATTGACTCGTCGTATTCGACTTTACCTAATTTATCAAAGCCCCAGTGATTAAGCATGCGAGCATGCAAAAAATACTGATTAATGGCGGTGAGTTCGTTTTTTAATTGTTGATTCAGGTAGGAAATAACTTGTTTATCGCCTTTCATGGTGTTCTCCGATAAGAGCCGTCTTCACCCCATTATAGGGCAGCCTACCCTAAAGTATAGGCGAAAACACCAATCAGGCAGAGCCCACTACACTTATTGAGCCACCACCGCTGCTGTCAGTTGAGTATCATTTGCTGCCTGACGTCGCGAGCGAGTGATTTCCGTCGCATGTAAATGATGTTCAAATTCCGGAACAGGAAGCAACTCCATAGCGCTTTCAGCGCAACGGCCACAGTTAATCGCCACCCCTAATTCGAACTGCAAATCTTCAAGTGTGGACGCCCCATTGGCTACTGCGGTTTTAATTTGCTTATCCGTGATTGCACTGCAGATACAAATATACATGAGAATCATTATCATTTAGTTGAGCTAAGACAAACCATACCACTGAAAACAAAAATAAACAAGCGTGAAAAAACAACACTATAACTAACGGAATTCTCTTTTCAATTCGCAAGCATCGACAGTCCACGAGCAACGTTATATCTTTTGTATATGGCTTTCGTCGATTTTTATTTTTTGTGTTTTTCTTATGATGATGCACCCAGAGACTGCTCATACTGATATGCCACTTGCCCCTCCTACGGTAAAAGACCGCATCACGATTCATCAAACTATCCTACGTTTGACCGCTATCTATAAAACCGTGGCGCTTGCTATCGTACTCATTGGCGTTGTGCTTTGGCTGACCATCATCAACCGTATTTTGCACTTTGGGCGTACCTTGGATTACTCAGGGCTTGAAGCCCTAGGCATTGATGCCGCCCTAATCAAACAGTACAACCCTTTTTTTTGGTGGACAGTGGTTATCATTTGCACTCTACTGTTTAGTTATCTGCTTTTTCACCTCGTCCAGTACACTCGTCAACGTGCCAGCCAAAAGGTTGTCTCTGATACCGACTTGTCGGAACTACTAAAAAAAATATCGCCTGCAGCAACACATGTCCTTTCTTGGGCTTGGCAGCAGCGACGACACCCCATCACCGTCGGCGTTTTACAACAAACCACAGCACAGCTCGGCGCAAATCGTTATGCCTTGATTTGTTTAGCAAAAAAACAAGAACAACAAATTCAAAATCATCTTGCGCCCACAACAAAACACACAGAACCCTTGCATCATTTATGATTTTGTGTTTTATTAGTGGCATGACTATTTCACGCACAGCCTCTATCTGCAGCATTCCTACTACCAGCGCTTACCGCTGCGTCGCTGCTCGTGCGTATGCCCAAACACTTTCCTTACTGCCTCTACTACTAGCGCCCGGTTGCCGGGCCTAGAGTCTAGTGGCAGTCCGGCAGCCATATACACAGCCACATATTTGAACGCCGTCACCGGCAATTCAAGTATTTTTGTGGTTCAGGTGGCGGCGAAAAGGTTTTACTTTTTGTCCCACAGGTGTATCCATGATTTCCAATCCCGCTTCAAAATACGTTCCCTTTAGCCCTTTTGCTAAAGACTTCTCCGATCGCACATGGCCGTCCAAACGCATCACGCAGCCCCCTATTTGGATGAGTACAGATTTACGTGATGGCAACCAATCCTTAATTGAGCCCATGAGCGTAACCAGCAAATTACGCTTTTTTGAGTTGCTCGTAAAAATCGGATTCAAGGAAATCGAAGTTGGCTTCCCTTCTGCCTCACAAACCGATTTCGACTTTGTGCGCAAGCTTATCGACGAAAACCGCATTCCAGATGATGTGACCATCATCGGTTTGACACAAGCTCGCCAAGACCTTATCGAGCGTACTGCCGAAGCGATGGCGGGTGCTAAAACCTCCATGATCCATATGTACAATGCCTGCGCTCCTGCTTTCCGTCGCATTGTCTTTAAAATGGAAAAAGAAGAGGTCAAACAAATTGCTATCAATGGCACCCGCATGGTCAAAGCTGCGATTGCTAAATATCCGCAGACCAAATGGCGCTACGAATACTCCCCAGAGGTCTTTAGTACCACTGAGCCAGAGTTTGCTCTAGAAGTCAGCAATGCTGTCATCGATGAGTGGCAACCCACCCCTGAAGATCCAATGGTATTGAACTTACCTGCCACGATAGAAGCCACCACCCCAAACCTATACGCCGACCAAATTGAATGGATGCACCGTAACTTGCATAATCGTGAAAGCGTTGTCATTAGTCTTCACCCGCATAATGACCGTGGAACAGGGGTAGCTGCCGCCGAGCTGGGCTTAATGGCCGGCGCAGATCGAGTCGAGGGCTGTTTATTTGGTAATGGTGAGCGCACCGGTAACGTTTGTTTAGTTACCTTAGCCTTAAACCTCTACACTCAAGGCATTCACCCAGGCTTAGACTTCTCCGATATTGACGAGGTACGCCGCATTGTCGAAGAGTGCAATCAGATTCCTGTTCACCCCCGCCACCCCTACGCCGGCGACCTTGTGTTTACGGCATTTTCTGGCTCCCATCAGGATGCCATTAAAAAAGGCTTTGCTATACAAAAACCGGATGCCATATGGGAGGTTCCTTACTTACCTATTGACCCTGCCGACGTGGGCCGTAGCTACGACGCAGTGATTCGCGTTAACAGCCAATCCGGTAAAGGTGGGGTTTCGTATCTCCTTGAACAAGAACACGGTTTAGTCTTGCCTCGTCGCTTACAAATTGAATTTAGCCGCGCTATCCAAGCGGTTACCGATAGCACCGGTAAAGAGGTCAACCCTGAGCAGGTCTATGGTATTTTTGAAAAAGAATACTTGCGCACCGAGGGGCCATGGAAGCTCGTCACGCATAAAATCACTAGCCAGCCTAAAGCCGAAGACGGCACCCAGCAATTCGATATTGAAATTGATATGCTAGAAAAAGGGCAGCCCATCAAGTTGCACGGTAAAGGCGAGGGCGCGTTAGCCGCCTTTATTAATGCTTTGGATATTCCAATCCGAATTATGGACTACACCGAGCATGCCATTGGCAGCGGCACGGACACCAAAGCCGCTACCTATGTAGAAATGCGTATTGGTGAAAACCCAAGCGGCTTTGGGGTAGGTATCCATCAAGACATCCTTACTTCATCATTTAAAGCTATCCTAAGCGCTATTAACCGCCATGCTTTACAGCATGATGGCAAGCTCAACATTTAACGGTTCCTAATAAAAAAGCCCAAACTCACAATCGTTTGGGCTTTTTTTATCCGTATTTTTTACCAGGCCGTTTCCGCGGGCTCCCACATCACATCCACGCTTTGCTTTTGTGCTGCTACTAGCATTTCGTACAAAGGATAAGCTCGCTGTTTAAAACCCACTGCGCGACTCATTGCCGGCACTTTAGGCGCATCTGGGTCGTCTTCGTTCACCTCATCATCCACTACCGGCGCCTCGTCCATCGCCGCCTTTAATCCAGCTATCGCCGCTGGCAACTGATCAGGGGTGAAAACTCCACGCTCAGGTAATACCCCATCCTCGAACCGTTTCCCCGCCGCCTCTAAAACAGGTAGCGCATGCTTACCTAACATCAAAATGGACGCCGAGGCTTTTGAGATAAATGTAATTAGCATCTGGTTTCCCCCCTAAGACAAAAATAGCACCAACCGCACTTTTTCTTGCGTAATGAGTTCAAGATAACACAAAGCTCAATAAGAAGGAGAAGTTATGCGAAGCCTAATTGTTGCTATCTATGTCACTATCTATCTTTTTGCATATGCGGCTCAAGCCAATACCTGCACGCCAGCCCCTAGTCCTCATTATTGTTCTACGGCAGCCCCTAGCCACACTAATACATCAAACTGGCTTTTCCCCAATAGTGCCTTAAACCCTGTGGATCTATACACAGGTGATAAATTTTTACAAGAGGTCGACTACTACGGACACCCGCAAGCGCCTGACCTGCGTTTAATTCGCTATTACCACTCTCAACGGCCTCATTTATCTGCATTAGGCACACAATGGCATTTGCACTTTAACGCACAATTTGACCCAAAAACATCACGCATTACTTTTTCTGATGGCCAACAACGCTCTTTGCCCCCCACTGATATACAAACCCAACCCCCATTTATTATCTGGCACGCTTCTAACGAAGAGTCATGGTGGTTTCATCAGTCATCAGGCTGGTTAGCTCAAATCCACTTTTCCCAACGTCCCCCATTAATTATTCACCGCCACACACAGCCTGAGCTTATACATCAGATTCAAAGCGTAGAGCAAAATCAGCACCAACTGCATTTTATTTACGACACTAACCAAATCCCTGTGCGCTTACAGGCAGTTCAAACTCCGGTTGGTGAAATCCATTACCATTATCAAACCACGTCACAACAGCAACTGCCTTTCTTAGCCCATGTCACCTACCCCGATCAGCGCCGTCTGCTTTACCATGCCGAGCCCGACTACCAACAAGGTAACCCTTGGGCAATTACTGGTAAAAGTATCCAGCAGCACTGGCAGCAACCACCTAAGCGGGTTCGTAGCTGGGTCTATGATCAAAAAGGCCGTGTCATCTTTAGTATGGGAACTCAAGCCCATGAGTGGGTGCGTACCTACTATCCTGATACACAATTTCCAGACCAAACTCGTCTACAAGGTCCACAAGGCCTGACTCACGTCCGCTTTGATTTAAGCTTAACCCCTCCACGTATTGTTGAGGTTTCTGGGGCAGGTTGTTGGGGCTGCCCTCCCCCATTTACGCAAAGCCAAAATCATGTGTCATTACAAGCCATGAAATGGCAACGCCATCCTGATCAATCCACTCAACTGCACCTACAGCTACCCGGCTGGCCTGATTTATCACTTCACTACAATGCCGCAGGGCAACTCACTCAATGGCAAAACAGTTATCAGCAGCCAGTTACCCTCCACTATGAAGGTCAACGAGCACATCGCATCAATTGGGCAAATAACACCCAGCACACCGTCCACTACAACTCACAAGGACAGGTACAAACCATAGACTATCAACATGCACAACAGACCTTACAAACACGTCTTTCTCGCCCTCACCCACGACACCTAGTCATTGATCATCCTACAGAGCAAGAATATTTACGTTTTAATGAGACAGGGCAATTACTTTCACGCAAAATTCAACGTCATCTCCTGCCCCCTTCCTCTTCTACTCCCATTAACTGGCACTATGAGGAGCGGTTTGAGTACGATGATCAACAGCGTTTAGTGCAGCACCATCTACCCGAAGGAGGCGTACTGCAATACATTTGGGGTCCTAAGCAAATCGAACGTATTGAATGGATCAATCGCCAACAACATACACAATGGGTCGTTCGTAAAATACCATTAGGCTATGAGTATGCAAACCTAAGTCGTCGCCTAGAAGTGCAACATGGCCCCCACCACTTTATCTATGTAGGCACAACGCAAACAGCTTGGTGGCAACAACTTCAACGCCAGGAAAAAGGCTTAGTCACCGCACGTCATCAATCCTATGACCTATTGCCCTCCCAGCCTCGTTGGCACCATCACTACGCTTATAATACGTCGCGCCAACTAGTAATAGAAAAAACCAATGCCCCTTCACCTCGCTTTTATGCTTGGCGCCAAAGCGGCCTTTTAGCTGCTAACTCTGCCACTTCTACTCCCTTAATTCAACGTGATGCCGCTGGTTGGGCAACTCGATGGCAACAAGATGAAAAAGACTACATTTTGGGATACAACGCCTTAGGACGTCTACACACTGTGCATAACCCTGTGGAAACTGTACAAAAAAACAGTCATAATGCCGCGGGCTTCAGAATTTATACACAACATTATCCACAAGACCAACAGCAGTTTTTTCTTTATCACAATAAAAAACTGGTTGCTGAATACACTACCCATCTAGAGACCAAACTCCCTACGGATGCGGTTCACCCCATTTCAAGACGCTATATTTATCTAGATAATCAGCCCATCGCTATGATTGATTATGATGCACACCCTGACGGTGAGTTACTACTTATGCACAGTGATCACTTAGGAGCGGTGCATATCATCAGTGACTTAGAGCAAAATCTGCGCTGGGCAGCCACTTACGATGCCTTTGGTTATGCGACTCAGCAAGCGGGTGATCTAGATTTTCATTTACGACGCGAAGGTCAATACCATGATATGAGCACAAACTGGCACGACAACCTGCTGCGCACTTATTTGCCTCAACAAGGACATTTTTTAGAGCCCGATCCAATTGGACCGACCCCTTTCAGTCAGCTATATGGTTATAGCCAGCAGCAGCCACTCAACCATACTGACCCTTGGGGCTTATTATTGTTTGCTTTTGATGGAACCCGCTATGATCACACGGTAAACAGTGTGGTTCATCAACTACACCAAGCTTCTCAAGAAACCAGCTATTACGTCGCCGGTCCCGGTAACCCTGAAACCCTTGATTGGGATGCTCTCATCGCCCACAGCGCTGGACGTATTGTAAGAAAACAATGGGACGCCCTCATTCGCCATCTCATCTACTTACAACACAACGCCCCTCACACAGTTGTTCCCATTGATATTATTGGATTTTCTCGTGGTTCTGCGCTCGCCCTTCACTTTGCCAACCAAGTTTTAAAATATACAAAAAATGGCTTGTTTAGTTATACCAATCGCTATGGTGATCATGTACAAATGTGTATTCAACCCCGTTTTATTGGCTTATTGGACACCGTAACTCAAATGGGAATACTTGGCTCCCATAACTTTCTCTTTAACTTTAGTGTATCTCCCTTGTGGCAATGGGTAGGACATGCTGTCGCCTTGCATGAGTACCGATACCTCTTTCCTCTACACGCTCTTGGCACTGGAGATAACATTATAGAAATTGGTCTAATAGGAGCTCATGGGGATTTAGGTGGTGGCTACCCAGAGCCCACCGAAGCTGATACCCGCCCTTTAAGCGATATCGCATTAGAGTGGCTGCTATGGCAAGCTCGAGCTCAAGGGCTAGCTTTTGATCCAATTCCTTTAAACTCCGATGCTAAGTGGGCCTATCTTCATGACGAAAGCCTACTCATAGAGTTTGATCGTGACGTCGAAAACTATGATTCCCTTTTTTTCGTGCACCCCTCTTTACGAAACAAACAGTTTCTACACCCTACTTATGGCTATGGCGCACGGCGCCAAGTCCGCGCATTTTTAGATAGATCGCTATCAAAAGAAGAAAAAATCCACAATCGAGTGGCCAAAGTAGATCTAGAGGCCTATTACGAATGGTTAAAACCTTATTTTTCTACAGAGCCGTAAACACGATCAGACATACCCTTACTGAACAAAACCGCGTTTCACGTTATGATGTAAGCCTAATCGTTCGGGCTTGAGCCAATCTGTATTCTTACGCGCTCGCCTTTATTTATTGCCTATTTTCTCTCAAACAACCTATGCTTGCTCAGCAACAACAACAGCTCAGCGCCTGCATTCAGGCCGCCGTCCAATCTTTGGTGCCAGACGCTAACCCGTCTATTGTTTTAGAACGCCCTAAAGTCGCCGCCCATGGTGATGTGGCAACCAACGTCGCTATGCAACTGGCGCGTCCGGCCAAGCGTAACCCTAGAGAACTAGCTCAAAGTATTGTGGACTTTATTTTGGCCGATGCCAGCATGAAAGACCTCATTTCCTCGGCAGAAATCGCTGGCCCAGGCTTTATCAACTTTCGCTTAACACCTGCAGCCCACCAGGCTGTACTGCCAGAGGTTTTTACTCAAGGCAATGCCTTTGGTAATCAGCCAGCTACCCAACAAAAACTCATGGTGGAGTTTGTCTCTGCTAACCCTACCGGCCCCTTACATGTGGGGCATGCACGTCAAGCAGCGCTTGGTGATGCCTTATGCCGCTTATTTAGTAGTCAGGGGTTCGAGGTTAGCCGCGAGTTTTACTATAACGATGCCGGCAACCAAATCGATAACCTTGCTATTAGTGTACAAGCGCGCGCTCAGGGTATTGCTCCTGACAGCCCCGAGTTTCCTGCCGATGGCTATAAAGGCGATTACATTATGGACATCGCCCGCGCTTTTTTAGCCAAAGAAACGGTTTCTGCTGCGGATGGCGAGCCCGTCACTGCTTCCGGTGATATCCAAAATCTCGATGACATCCGTCGCTTTGCCGTAACGTATTTACGTCACGAGCAAGACTTGGATCTAAAAGCTTTTAATCTGGTTTTTGATAATTACTACCTCGAAAGCTCACTATACACCGATGGTCGCGTCGATGCTGTAGTCAAAGCCCTTACTGAAGCGGGTCATACCTATGAAGCAGATGGAGCGCTTTGGTTACGCACCACAGAGCTCAACACTGGTGACGACAAGGATCGCGTGATGCGCAAACGCGAGGGGGGCTATACCTATTTTGTACCAGACGTGGCATATCATGTTTCTAAATGGGAGCGCGGTTTTCATCACGCAATCAACATCCAAGGCACAGACCACCATGGCACAATTGCTCGCGTGCGCGCAGGCTTACAGGGCTTAAACATGGGGATCCCCGCCGACTACCCCGCTTATGTTTTACACAGCATGGTAAAAGTGATGCGAGGCGGCGAAGAGGTCAAAATCTCCAAGCGTGCCGGCAGTTACGTGACCTTACGTGACTTGGTAGATTGGGTAGGGTTAGATGCGGTACGTTTTTTCTTGGTTCAGCGTCGAGCGGACTCCGATTTTGTATTTGATATTGATCTCGCTCTTTCTAAAAGCGAGGAAAACCCCGTTTACTATATCCAATACGCACATGCTCGAGCACACTCTGTCTTAAAACAGACGGCTTTATCTAAGCAAGCCTTAGCAGAAGCCGACTTTAGCTTGCTCACCGCCCCTAGCGAAATCAAATTGTTACAGCGTCTGGCTGAATATCCCGCTATGCTAAGCCAAGCCGCCAAGGATCTTGCTGCTCATCAGGTGGCGTTCTGGCTACGTGACTGTGCGGCGGATTTCCACGCCTGGTATAACAACGAGCGCGTTATGGTAGAGAACACCGCACTAAAAACCGCTCGCGCCGCCCTGACGGCTGCTACTGCACAAGTCATTGCTAACGGCTTAGATAAGCTCGGCGTCAGCGCTCCTAAAACCATGTAATTATCATTATGGCCACCCGTCGTAAATCAACAGCTAAACCTTCTGCCGGCATGTTTTCCGGCATCCTGATTGGGCTAGTCATTGGGCTTGCCGCGGCGGTGGCCGTGGCACTTTACGTCACAAAAGCCCCCATGCCTTTCATGGATAAAGCGAGTCAAGAAATCGAACGCATTCTACTGCCTGATGTGCAACATGCTCCCGACCCCAATATTGGTCTCTATGGTGAAATGGCCCCCTTAGATCAACCCGTTTTTATTGGAAAAGAAGCCGAGATCGCACAAAATCTGGGGCAGGTGGCAGCCCCCTCAACACCCTCTATCCCTACCCCCTCTACAGATGCACTCGGTAATTTAATCGCTCAGCTTCCGAATCCCCATGCCGCTAAGCCAAGTGCCCCTAAAACCACTACTCAGGTTGCTAAAGCCGCCCCCTCCACCTATTACCTACAAGCGGGCGCTTTTCGCTCTGCTCAAGACGCAGAAAGCATGCGTGCCCGCATATTATTACTCGGCTTAGATGCGACTGTTCAAAAAGGTGAATACAGCGGTGGTACCATTAACCGTGTTCGGGTGGGTCCATTTAATGGGCTCGATCAAATGAATCAAGCACGAGCGACCCTAGGTAAAGAAAAAATTGAAACTTCTGTGGTACGTCCTTAGTCATACCACTATTTATTGGAGTCACAGGAATCATTATGTCTTATTTATCTCTTTTTAGTCGCTTGGCAGCAACGGCAGCACTAACTGCTAGCGTACTTATTAGCCCTGCTGTTACGGCTCAAGAGCTCGCCCCTAACTCTTACATCACCCTAGGCCAAGCCATACCAGCGGATAGCCTAAATAAAACCGAGGTGCTTGAGTTCTTTGCGTATAGCTGCCCACATTGTGCCGTTATGGAGCCTCTAGTCGAAAAATGGTCCCAAAGCTTTGAGGAGAAAGTAGTATTAAAGCGGGTGCCTGTGGCCTTTAACGCCGGTATGGCCGACTTACAGCGTACCTACTTTGTCTTTGAGGCGCTTGATCGCTTAGACTTACACCCTAAGCTCTTTGCGGCAATCCACCAAGAAAAACGCGCGCTATTTGATAAAAAAGCCATACGTAAATGGGCAGCAGATCAAGGCATCAGCGAAAAAGACTTTGATAATGCTTTTGATTCTTTTGGTACCCAAACCAAAGCCAATCGTGCTAATGATCTCATTCGTCTCTATCAAATCCAGGGTACTCCTAGCCTAGCGATCGGGGGCAAATACGTCACCTCGCCGGCTTTCACGAACGGCTACGAAGAAACCATACAAGTGGCTGACGCCCTACTAAAGCAAGCACAATAGCTGTTTTCAGGGGCTCGCAGGTTGCACTCTCACCCCCTTATTATGACGTCCTTGCGTATAGCAAGGACGTTTTTTTAGATGCTTTCTAATTGCTGACGCGCCTGTGCAAGATCTGCCACCAAATCCTCTACCTGCTCTAGGCCAATATGTAGGCGAATCAAGAACCCATTTTCCGGATTCCAGTACGAATGATTCGCTAAAGCCGCTGGCTCCACCAACTGAACAAGGCTTTCAAAGCCCCCCCATGAAAACCCAATCCCAAATAAACGCAAAGCATCAACAAAACGACGTGCGGCTGGCATGTCTACCCGCAAACTAAAAGCCAATAAACCATTTGAGCCGAATGCATCACGTTGCCATAAGGCATGCTGTGGATCATGTGGCCACGCTGGATGATAAATAGCGGAAACCTCAGGCCAGCTCGCTAAAAACTCACACACTTGTAAAGCACTTGCTGCGCTTTGCTGCATACGTAACGGCAGGGTTCGCACCCCACGCAAAGCTAACCATACATCGTCCGCACTCACAGAAAATCCCAACGCATAATGACAAGCCTCAATCTGCTGGGCATGTGCAGAATTTTTTGCTACTACAGCACCAAGCATCAAATCCGAGTGTCCACCAATATATTTGGTTCCAGCGATAATAGATACATCTGCACCCAAAGCCAACGGCTGATAAATCAAGCCTGAGCCCCAGGTATTATCCGTCATCAAAATCAGATCATGCGCCTGAGCCACAGCAGCTAAAGCCGGCATATCAAGCATCTGCATAAGCAACGACCCAGGCGACTCCACATACAGCACTTTGGTGTTCGGCTGAATCGCAGCTTGGCAGGCTTGGGGCGTGGGCGCACAATAACTAACGTTCACCCCCATGCGCTCTAAGACATTTTTATCCAAAGTACGTACCGGCGCATAAGCACAGTCAGCTACCACCACATGATCGCCCTGACTTAAAAAACTCAGCATGGCTAAACTAATTGCAGCCATCCCCGATGGCACCAAAAATGCCTGAGTACCGCCTTCGAGCTCACAAAACACATCCTCGAGCGCCCGATGCGTGTCCATACCCCCACGCCCATAAATGACCGCTCGCTCACCCGCTTGTCGCGCCGCAATTGCCTGATCTAAATGCGACAGCGTTTTAAAACGTACTGTACTTGTACGTACCGGTGGCATTGCTACGGGTGCCGCTCCCGTTTTATCATCGAAATCGGCTTGCCCAGCGTGTTGTAAAAAGGTGTGAAGGTGTGGCTTCATAATGTGTTCCTAAACCGAATAAAATTGATAAACGCCCTGATCATTCACGGCTCGCTTCACCTGCCCAGCAAAATACAATAAATGCAAATGTGCAATGGCTTCTCCCATCGCAAAAGTGAGCTGATGCATATCAAGCTGACGTTTAAATAAAATAGGGACCAGCTGCGCCGCACTACACCCGCCTGCTTGCCTACAGGCCGCTAAGGTCTCGGCCAAGCGATCCTGATGATGTTGTTTTAGCTGTGCGATACGCCAATGTAACCCCTGAAACGGTCTTCCATGCGAAGGCAGCACCAACGTCTGTTCCGGCAAATCCAAATACCGTTCTAAAGAATCCAAATACAACGCCAGTGGATTCGCCTCGGGCTCATAATCAAAGACACTCACATTGGTAGAAATCGTAGGTAAAACCATATCACCAGCAATCAACACCTGCTCACTATCACAATACAGTGCCATATGCTCTGGTGCATGACCATATCCAGCAATACATCGCCATGAACGCCCACCTATCATGACGCATTGCCCATCAAGCAAACGTCTAAAGTCACGTGGGAGTGTCATAACCAGACTTGGATAGTAGCGACTACGCTGTGCTATTTGCTCTTGAGCGGCGGGGTCGACCAGACCATGCCGTGCAAAATGCGCCGCAGCGGCGCGCCCTCCCGAAGCGCCCATCTGCTCGGAAGAAGCGGGGTTAACCCATAAGCACGCTAAGGCATAATCACTCAGGCTCATCCATAAAGGCACCTGCCATTTTTCTGCCAACCAACCCGCTAAGCCCACATGATCCGGGTGCATATGGGTGGCAATAATACGCAGTAAAGGCAACCCATTAAACACCGACTCAAACAGTTGCTCCCACAAAGCTTGCACCTCGGGCCGCGCCACTCCGGTGTCCACTAGTGTCCACCCTTTTTGACCTTCGATTTCATCTTCTAAGAGCCATACATTAATATGGTCTAAAGCAAAAGGTAAAGGCAACCGTATCCAATACACGCCCTTTGCCACTGCTTGCATGGTAGCGGCTGGGGGCAAAAAATCCTGCCATGGATAGATCAGTCCATTTTTGTTTGTCTGCATCTCCGTGTTCTCCCTGCTTGTCTGTTATGGTTTGCCATGGTAGTTTACGTTAACGTCAACTAATTTTAGTCGCTATGTCACAAAAAACATGGTCTATTTCTGATCTGGCTAAAGAATTCGATATTACGCCGCGTACCCTGCGCTATTACGAGGATCATGGCATCTTAAGCCCAGAGCGAGTCGGCCTACAACGACTCTACCACCCTCGAGACCGCACCCGCTTAAAACTAGCGCTACGCGGTAAGCGAATGGGGTTTAGTTTGGCTGATATTCGTAGTCTGATTGATATGTATGATGGCCCTGGTAGCACGCAAGCACAACTCATACACTATCAAAAAGTACTTAATCACTACAAAAACAAACTCCAAAGTCAACTCAAAGACCTACAACAAACCTTAGCAGAAATTGAAATACAACAGCAAAACTGTGATCGGCTGCTTGCGGAAAAATCACAACGCTGCCACACAAACGGGGCAACATAATACCTATCGTTTCTTGTGCCCTCTTTTCTTTTAGCTCGCAGTACTTTTGGTTGGAGACAAACGATGAACTTACCCGGATTAAACTTTGATCTCAGCGAAGAGCTCACTATGCTACGCGATACCGTTCGCCACTTTGCTGAGAACGAGATCGCTCCCCTGGCTCAACAAATCGACGAAAGTGACCAGTTTCCTATGGATCTATGGCCCAAACTGGGCGAACTAGGTGTATTAGGGCTGACCGTCTCCGAAGAATACGGTGGCGCTGACATGGGCTATTTGGCACATATGATTGCCATGGAAGAAATTTCCCGAGCCAGTGCTTCGGTTGGTCTGTCTTATGGCGCCCACTCGAATCTATGTGTTAACCAGCTCTTTAGAAACGGCACCGCTGAGCAAAAAGCCAAATACTTGCCAGGGCTTGTCGATGGTAGCCAAATCGGGGCGCTAGCAATGAGCGAAACCGGTGCCGGCTCTGATGTGGTCAGCATGCGCCTACGCGCCGAAGACAAAGGGGACCATTACTTACTCAATGGCCACAAAATGTGGATTACTAATGGTCCGGATGCCGATACCTTAATCGTCTATGCCAAAACCGACCCCGCCGCCCACCAACGAGGCATCACCGCCTTTATTATCGAAAAAGACTTCCCTGGTTTTTCTGTAGCTCAAAAACTAGATAAGCTCGGTATGCGTGGGAGCCACACTGGCGAGCTCGTTTTCACAGATTGCCGCGTTCCCAAAGAAAACGTATTAGGCGAGGTCAATGGTGGGGTAAAAGTCCTGATGAGTGGCTTGGATTACGAACGTGCCGTGCTGGCGGGTGGCCCACTAGGCATCATGCAAGCCGTCATGGATGTAGTGATGCCCTATGTGCATGAGCGCAAACAGTTTGGTCAGGCCATTGGTGAGTTCCAGCTTATTCAAGGCAAAATCGCAGACCTCTATACCACCCACCAAGCCAGTCGTGCACTCTGTTATAGCGTTGCTAAACACTTAGATGCGCTTGGCGAAAACCACTCGCGCACCGTACGCAAAGACTGCGCCGCAGCGATTTTATTTAGCGCAGAAAAAGCCACATGGATGGCAGGCGAAGCCATTCAAATCCTAGGAGGAAATGGCTACATCAACGAGTTCCCCACAGGACGCCTTTGGCGCGATGCCAAACTTTATGAAATTGGCGCCGGAACCAGCGAGATTCGTCGTATGTTAATTGGTCGTGAACTCTTTAATGAAACCGCTTAACCTTTAAACTTGCTATGAATGCCATGCCTTTTGCTTCAGACCACTCGATTATAGAACCCGCACAGCGACCTATGCCTAGCCCCGAGCACGTGGCAAGCATGATCTTACAAGGTTTTAATCGCCACTATTCTCTGTTCCGTTATAGTGCACAACGTGCCAAAGTCCTATTCGAATCGGCTCATTGGCATGGCATCCAGCAGCTCTCGCGCGAGCGCATTGAATATTACGATATGCGCGTGCGCGAATGTGCAGCGCTGCTCGGGCCCGTTTTAAAAAACACCGCGCTGACCCCCTCCTCCAATGAACAGGAGCTCAGCCCCGAACAGCAGCAGTTCTGGCAGCAAGTCAAACGCGAATTTGCGCACTCACTTGCTGGTCATAAACAACCAGAATGTGCAGAAACGTTCTTTAATTCCGTTTCATGTCGTGTGTTATCGCGCACGTATTTCAACAACGATTTTCTCTTTGTTCGCCCAGCAATCGCCACCGAATACATTGACAGTGCCCTGCCTTCGTATCGTTCTTACTACCCACTAGATACAGGTCTAATCCCCGCACTAACACAAATGATCACGGATTTTGGGTTGGCTTCACCATTTGCAGACCTACCCTCTGATGTACGCCTTTTGGCACGGCGAGCGATTCATGTTCTGCGCCAGCGCTTACCTCGCGACCCTGGCTTGCGTATTGGACCAGACTGTCAGATTCAGGTGCTCAATACGCTTTTCTTTCGCAATAAAGGCGCATATATCGTTGGACGATTCATTAACCATACCACCATCCACCCTTTTGCCATTGCCTTAACGCATACCCCCAGCCATCACATAGAAATCGATGCCTTGCTCGACAGCGCCGATGACTTAAGTACATTGTTTAGCTTTACGCGCGCGTATTTTTTGGTGGACATGGAAGTGCCCTCTGCTTACGTCCATTTTTTACAGTCGCTCTTACCACGTAAATCCGCCGCCGAGTTTTACAACGCTATTGGCCTACAAAAACAGGGGAAAAACCTCTTTTATCGCGATTTTTTACACCATCTTGGGCACTCCAGCGATCTGTTTCAGCTTGCGCCAGGGATTAAAGGAATGGTGATGACGGTATTTACCCTGCCTTCTTACCCTTATGTATTCAAAATGATACGCGATACTATTGCTAAGGATGGTATGGACCACGCTACGGTTAAAAGCCGCTACCTCTTAGTGAAAAAACACGATAGAGCTGGTCGTATGGCGGACACTTGGGAATACTCGCAAGTCGCCCTGCCTAAACGCCGCTTTTCGCCAGCATTACTGGAGGAGCTGCGCCAAGAAGTCCCCAGCCAAATCGAAGAAACTGGAGATCTAATTGTATTGCGTCATGTCTATATCGAACGGCGCATGTTACCGCTTAATATATACCTAAGTCGTGCTTCTGGTACGGCTTTAGAAATGGCAGTGAAGCAATACGGTGAGGCTATTCGCGAACTAGCAGCCAACAACATTTTCCCAGGGGATATGTTGTATAAAAACTTTGGTTTAACTCGATTAGGGCGTTTAGTGTTTTATGACTATGACGAAATTCAAACCATGACAGAAATGAATTTCCGCCATATTCCTCCTGCACCTAACGAAGAAGCCGAGCTAGCCAGCGAACCTTGGTATCCCATTGGTCCTAATGACGTTTTCCCGGAAGAATTTCGTTGGTTTCTACTAGGGGATCGTCGTATTCGCGAGGCCTTTATGAAATACCACGCTGAGCTACTCAATGCCGACTGGTGGAACGCCTGCCGCGATCGTGTCGCACAAGGCCGCCTAGAAAATATCTATCCTTACGATTTATCAAAACGCTTACCCCATCGTCGGGTAGCAAACCCCACTACGGTTATACCGCATTAGGAGTCAAATTATGTCTGATCATGTTGTCATTGTTTCTGCAGCGCGTACCCCCATGGGCGCAATGACTGGCAGCCTATCCTCCTTGGCTGCCCATGAGCTCGGCTCTGTGGCCATCAAGGCCGCCCTAGAGCGTGCTGGAGTCAACCCAGATCAAGTTGATGAGGTCATCATGGGCAACGTGCTCCAAGCCGGCCAGGGTCAAGCTCCTGCTCGTCAAGCCGCAATTGGCGCTGGCCTACCCAGCAACGCACCTTGCACTACGATTCATAAAGTCTGCGGCTCCGGCATGAAAGCCGCCATGTTAGGTCACGACTTGCTCAAAGTCGGTAGCGCCAACGTCGTCGTTGCCGGTGGTCAAGAGAGCATGTCCAACGCCCCTTACCTCTTACTTAAAGCACGCACTGGATACCGTTATGGTCATGACAAAGTATATGACCACATGGCGCTAGATGGCCTTGAGGATGCTTACGAAGGCATTGCTATGGGTGTGCTGGCAGAGCGTTGTGCCGAGAAGTACGCTTTTACACGCGAAGAACAAGATGCTTTTGCGCTTGAGTCCTTACGTCGCGCGCGCGCGGCAACAGAAGACGGCAGCTTTAAAGCTGAAATCGCTCCCGTCACCATTAAAGGGCGTAAAGGTGAAACCGTTGTGGATACAGACGAAGCGCCTACTCGCGCTATGCCTGACAAAATTCCTAGCTTACGCCCCGCGTTCAAAAAAGACGGCACCATCACTGCCGCAAATGCCTCTTCCATTTCTGATGGCGCTGCCGCGATGGTACTCATGCGAGAATCCACCGCCAAAGAACTCGGTGCCCAGCCTCTTGCTCGCATCGTTGCGCATACTCAGCACGCACACGAACCCGAGTGGTTCACCACAGCCCCTGTAGGTGCGGTGCAAAAACTGCTTGATAAAACAGGTTGGAAAATCGAAGACGTTGACTTATTTGAGATCAACGAGGCGTTTGCCGTTGTTACGATGGCCGCCATGAAAGACCTCAACATTCCTCATGAAAAAGTTAACGTTTACGGTGGCGCTACCGCTCTGGGTCACCCCATTGGTGCCTCGGGTGCGCGCATTGTGACGACGTTGATCCATGCCCTCAAACAAAAGGGCGGTAAACGCGGTATTGCCACTTTATGTATTGGTGGCGGCGAAGCCGTAGCCATGGCAGTAGAGCTCGTAGACTAAGCGTCACACTCGCCTTTTCTGTGTAGGAGACCCGGCAGGCCCTTGGGCCTGTCGGCCAAAACATAACGATATTAGGTGGCAGCACAGACATGACAATTATCAAAACTAAAGTACAGCCCCGTTCGGCGGGCTTTCAGGAAAACGCCGCTTCTATGGCAAATCTGATTCAAGATTTACGTAAAATACGCCAACAGCTTGCCCAAGGCGGCAGCGAATCCGCGCGCCAGCGCCATTTGGACCGCGGCAAACTCTTACCTCGTGAACGGGTAGAGCGGCTTTTAGACCCAGGCTCCCCATTTTTAGAACTTTCTCCTCTTGCCGCCTATAACCTCTATAACAACGAGGCACCCGGTGCCGGCATTATCACGGGCATAGGTCGTATTAACGGCATTGAGTGCATGATTGTATGTAATGATGCCACCGTCAAAGGGGGAACCTATTACCCCATGACTGTTAAAAAACACGTGCGAGCTCAAGAAATCGCCCAACAAAATCGCTTACCCTGCGTGTATTTGGTGGACTCGGGTGGGGCCAACCTACCCAACCAAGACGAGGTCTTTCCCGACCGTGATCACTTTGGGCGAATTTTTTATAACCAAGCCCAAATGTCTGCCCAAGGCATTGCCCAAATCGCCGCCGTCATGGGTTCATGTACAGCTGGGGGCGCCTATGTACCCGCCATGAGCGATGAGTCCATTATTGTGCGCAACCAAGGCACGATTTTTTTAGCTGGGCCGCCTTTAGTCAAAGCCGCCACAGGCGAAGAGGTCAGCGCCGAGGATCTCGGTGGTGGTGATGTACACACCCGTTTATCAGGGGTCGCCGACCACCTAGCAGAAAACGATGACCATGCGTTGCAACTGGCACGCCAAGCCGTTGGGCGCCTTACCCATCAAAAAACCTATCCCTGGCCACTGCGACCCGTAGAGGAGCCCCTTTACGACCCTGAAGAGCTCAACGGCATTATCCCTAACGACACCCGCAAGCCCTACGATGTCAGAGAGGTCATCGCACGTTTAGTCGATGGCTCCAAATTCGAAGAGTTTAAAGCCCGTTTTGGCACCACGCTGGTCACAGGCTTTGCGCATCTACATGGCATGCCTGTTGGCATCATTGCCAATAATGGCATTTTGTTTTCCGAAGCCGCGCAAAAAGGAACGCATTTCATTGAGCTCTGCTGCCAACGCAAAATCCCATTGATTTTTTTACAAAATATCAGTGGTTTTATGGTGGGGCGCAAATACGAAAACGAAGGCATCGCTCGCCACGGTGCCAAAATGGTTACCGCTGTATCTACCGCTTCGGTACCTAAGCTCACCGTCATTATTGGAGGCTCGTTTGGAGCCGGTAACTACGGTATGTGTGGCCGTGCTTTTAATCCTCGCATGCTCTTTATGTGGCCTAACGCCCGCATTTCCGTCATGGGGGGTGAACAAGCCGCTAGCGTATTAGCTACGGTGCGTCGCGACAACCTAGAAAAAACGGGTAAAGACTGGTCTGCCGACGAAGAGGAAGCCTTCAAAGCCCCTATACGCGAACAATACGAACACGAAGGGCACCCCTACTATGCCTCGGCTCGTCTCTGGGACGATGGCATCATTGAGCCGGCACAAACGCGCCGTGTTCTTGCGCTAGCGCTGTCCGCCGCACTCAACGCCCCCATCGAAGATACGCGCTTCGGTGTGTTCCGTATGTAATAGGGAGTAAACCATGTTTGATACTATTTTAATTGCTAACCGTGGTGAAATTGCTTGTCGTATTGCCGCTACTTGCCGCCGCTTAGGCATACGCACGGTCATGGTGTATTCCACGGCAGACGCAGAGGCGTTGCATGTCAAATCCGGGGACGAGGCCATTTGCATTGGCGAGGCAGAACCCCAAAAAAGCTATTTGAATATTGCTGCAATTATTGACGCCGCCAAACGTACCGGCGCCCAAGCCATTCACCCAGGCTATGGCTTTTTAGCTGAAAACACGGAATTTGCTCAGGCTTGCGCCGACAATGGTCTGGTTTTTATTGGTCCAAAGCCAGATGCTATCACGGCAATGGGAAACAAATCTGCCGCCAAACAGCTCATGGAGCAAGCCAATGTGCCCTTAGTACCGGGCTATCACGGTGATAACCAAGATGCCGCCTTTTTACACCAACAAGCTGACGCGATGGGCTACCCCGTGCTGATTAAAGCCAGCGCCGGAGGTGGTGGTAAAGGCATGCGCATTGTGACCTCGAGCGATCAGTTCCTAGAAGCCTTGTCTTCTTGTAAACGCGAAGCAAAAAGTAGTTTCAGTGACGACCATGTTCTCATTGAGCGCTACCTACAAAAACCGCGCCATATTGAAATCCAAATTTTTGCAGATACCCACGGCAATACCGTTCATTTATTTGAGCGGGACTGCTCCGTCCAGCGTCGCCATCAAAAGGTCATCGAGGAAGCCCCCGCCCCCGGCATGACCCCAGAACGACGTGCCGCCATGGGAGCCGCAGCCGTTGCCGCCGCTCAAGCAGTGAACTATGTCGGAGCGGGTACCGTAGAATTTATCTGCGAAGGCGATGATTTTTATTTTATGGAGATGAATACTCGCCTGCAGGTTGAACACCCCATCACAGAACAAATCACAGGTTTTGACTTGGTAGAATGGCAGCTTCGCGTTGCCGCCGGCCAAACCTTGCCCGCCTCGCAAGATAAACTCCATATTCATGGTCATGCTTTTGAAGCCCGTATTTACGCAGAAAACCCAGACAATCAGTTTTTGCCCTCAATTGGTCAAATCCACACTTTAGTATTCCCTGAACACCAAAGCTTCTGCCTTAGTCCCGTTCGGGTAGACAGTGGCATTTTGCAAGGGGACAGCATCAGCCCCTTTTACGATCCTATGATCGCCAAGCTCATTGTCCATGGCTCAGACCGAGAAGATGCGCTACGTAAACTACAACACGCACTTGAGCAAAGCTACATTGCCGGCTTACATACGAACCTACGCTTCTTACACCGATTAGCATGCGATGACGCCTTTATGGCCGGCGATGTCGATACAGGGTTTATTGAGCGTCGTTATGACTCGCTTTTCCCTCAACCTCGCCCCGCCGGCCTATTGGACTTAGCCGTAGCCTTGGCCGCACAGCTACACCAATATGGGGTAAGTTGTAGTCAAAACCCAACGGTTAGCGCTGATCCATGGGATCAAAATGATTTTTGGCGTGCTAATGACCTGCTGTACCGCCATTTTGTGTTTGCCGATGGGGATCAAACCAGTTCCCTACAACTACGCCGTGAGCATAATCAATGGTATTTACAACACAACGACACCACTACGCCATTTGCCTGGCAGGTCGAAGCAACAGAACAATCTCTACGTGTGACCATTACCCTAGGTGATCAGCGTCTTCATGCCACGGTCTATGGGCAAACCCCAGAGTACGATATCCGCTACGGTAAAATCCAACGCCATCTTACTTATGTCGACCCGCTAGCGGTGGATCCATTGGCCGAGGAAGACAACGGCGGCGGCCTGACGGCTCCGATGCCTGGCAAAGTCTTATCTTTGGCAGTACAAGCTGGGGACACCGTCGAGGCGGGCCAACTGCTACTGGTTCTGGAGGCCATGAAAATGGAACACGCGATTACCGCTCCCCATGCTGGCACCGTCAGCGAGCTTTTCTTTAACGCAGGCGATCAAGTCACTGAGGGTGCGGCCCTGCTTGCCATCGAAATTACAGACAACTAGATTTGCACCGCGGCCTAATTCAGCGTACAGTTTTACTTAAAACCGTGTAGGCTTTATGTAGGCCGCGCAATTTTTTTGATGGTAATACTCCATGTTCGATATATTGGTTTATCTTTTTGAAACCTATTACACTCCCCAAGCTTGTCCTAAAGCCGAGATCCTAGCGCATAAACTAGCAGCCATTGGTTTTGAGGACGAGGAAATCAACGAAGCCCTTAGCTGGCTCCATGGCTTACGCGAGTCCGCGGCCATGCATCAACCCTTATTACCTCAACATCATGCTCACAGCATTCGTGTTTTTACCGAACACGAACAGCAAGCCCTAGGCCACGAAGCCATTTCTTTTATCCGCTTTTTAGAAAACTCCGGTGCTTTACCTCCGGCCTTACGAGAAATCCTGATTGAACGCACTTTAGCGATTCATGAATACCCTGTGTCGCTTCCCACTATAAAAATAGTTGCTCTGATGGTGTTATGGAACCACGAGGTTGAGATCGATCATTTGGTTTTCGAAGAGCTATTAACCGACGATGAAAATCGTTTATGTCATTAATAGCCCTTTCTCCTTCTCATTAAGGCGCAGTCAATGGCTGCGCTTTTTCATCTAACAGCTGATATAACAACGCTTTACCTGTAGGGGTCACTTTAAATTCGCCATATTGTGCTTGCGCAAAATAGGCCGCCTGTCCCTCTGGAAAAAACCAAGCATCAATACCACTTGGTAACCAGCGCCCTTTTTTATATTTAAGCTGCACAACCTGAGTCTGTTCCAATCCATTTTCACCTTGAGAAGGCGACCCCCACTGTTGCAGGTGCTCATCCCACCACCAAACATCCTTACCTAAGGGCTTTTGCACGGCCACAAGCTGCGCCACCCCCTGAGCATTAGGCCTCACATACACATTGAGCGTTTTCGCGCTTAAACTGCTCCTAGGGGCTTGAGCATCTGGTAACTGTCGTAACCACCGATCCACTTCGAAACTTAATGCCATATAATCGCCTTGCATCAATGCTCGTGGATCGACTGGCGCCAATTTCAACACCACCGACTGCCCTTCAGCCAAAAGCTTTTCTTTTGCCCACACATCCAGTCCAGAAACACTAAGGATTAGCCCCCACCCCACAATTAAACCTAATCCTAGACGCACATTCGTTTTTTTACCTAAATCTTTGTTGGCTAAACCCGTAGTGCCTTCCAGCTTTGTCCGATCATCTCGCAGTAACCAAGTAATTAAAGCCAATACGGCTCCTGCCAAGGCAAGCTCCATCGCCTTTGTGATCAACAATCGATCCTGTGCATAATAGTGCCCGCCTAAGGCAAATAAAAACACGATGCCAGCACACCATAATAAAACATGGTCTCGCCGTGCATAGGACCACAACCACGCAATTAATGCCAGATTAGCTAAGGGCACCGCCCATAACCAAACCATGCTTACTATGGCAAGCAGTAGACTGCCTCCTATGACCCATACCCACGCATACTGCCGCCATAATACATAAGCAAAGACAGCAGGAACCGCAGCACTCACAGCCCAACGTAGCCGCTGCAGTGTTACCTCCACACCACCTATAGCCGGAAAATCTACACTCAGTAGCCCCCCTCCTACTAATAAAGTGCCCCATGCCCACCAAAGCGGTGACAAATTCTGCTGCCAACGAGTCTTTTGCGCCATTACCCACGCCAAAAGCAACCAGCCTAAAAACAATCCCGTTAGCACCACATCGCTATAGTCAGCCCAATACTCCCAAACCTGATCCAATGACCAAAAAATACCATTAACAATGATTCCAAGCGCCATCAAGGCACTACTAAACCGTAGTGTCCAGCGAGAGTCACTCACCGCATACACAACCCCATTTAGCGCCACTAGCCACCCAATCACCCCCCAACTAGGCTGAGTGAGGACATCTAAACTCACTACGGCTAAAAAAACGCTACTCAACCATAAAAACAAAGGCAGATCTTGTAACCATTTATTGGGATTTTTTTGTATGTAAATAATTATTCCTAGCGCTACAAGCAAGTATAAATGGATAAATAAAGGCGACACCACCCCAAACAACATCCAAAACATTAGTAGAAAAAACATCACTACAATATGCTGTACCACCAAATAGAACGCACGCAAAAACCATGGTTCCTTTTGATGTGAGGACGGCTCTGTGTTATGCCAGACGCGTCGTAAATCCCAAATCAAACCCCAGCCAACCGCTGCACAAAATACAAATAACAGTACGACCGACGAGGTCCACACCCCTATTGTCACCACAAAAAAACCTAGCGCTACGATATAAAAGCCGCCATAAAAAATAGCCCCTGCAACCAAGTCTTGCTGACGACGCAAATACCAAGCGCCTAGCGCCCCTAAAATCAAAAGACTGATACCGTTTTGCCACTCCATGTAGGTGTTTTGATATAACCAGGCCATGCTTTGCCAAAACACCACGGCACTCATTAACAAAAACGCCGCCAGACGCCGCACTAATAAATACGGATCACGGTAATAAGGCGCCGCCCAATGGCTCAAAGCCAAAAATACCCCATTCAAAGCAATAAGAATGAGCTCATATGAAGAATTTGGCGTCAGTAACAGAGCAAAGCCACCCCACGCGGGGTCCACCTCTAGGAACAAAAAAACGGCAACATTTGTCAATAACAAAACAATCAGTATGATAAATAGGGAACGCGTTACCACTAACCATGGCAACAGCAGCAGTGCCCAAACAGCAAAAAGCTGCCACGGGTCCGCCCCGGTTTGATAGCTTTGTCCAATTAAGGCCAGTAGTCCTCCAACAGCGATGGCAGCTAATGCTAAGCCCATGCTTGACAGGCTGAGCGCTCTAGACCAATCTGTAGGCACTTGCTGCGCGCGATACCACGCCAAAAATACAAATACTGTTATAGTTCCCTGTAACAAAGCCACGCGACCTACTTTAGGCCAGCTAAGCCAATTGGCGGCAATCGCCATTATCAGCGCGCTTCCAAGCAGCACCGCAGCCAATAACAGGCTGCTTGCGCTTAAGAACTGCTTCCATTCTGGCCGGTCCAAAATGGAGCCCTTTAACACTTTAACTTGCATAATGCGTTTTTCTCCTCGTATGATCTGCGCTATCAACGCGGACTTACAGCTACGGTACACCCATGACTAAAACTCTGATCATTGCCGAAAAACCTTCTGTTGCCCTGGACATTTCCCGTGCACTAGGAGGCTTTACCCGAGAAGGGGATTATTTTGAAAGCGAAAACTATGTATTGGCTTCTAGCATCGGCCACTTACTCAGTCTTGTCGCCCCCAACGATCCAGTCCGAGGCAAATGGAGTTTTACGCATCTGCCCGTTATCCCCCCACAATTTGAACTTAGCCCATCAGACAAGAAGTCTACTGAAAGACTAAAACTGTTAGTCAAATTACTCAAGCGTAAAGACGTGGACAAAGTTATCAATGCTTGTGATGCTGGACGCGAGGGGGAGCTTATTTTCCGCTATATCATGCAGTATGCTAACGTCAATAAGCCTATTAAACGTCTCTGGCTACGTTCCATGACGCGCGAAGCTATCCGTGAGGCTTTTAACCAGCTGCGTGATGACGAGGAGCTCAAGCCACTAGAAGCCGCGGCTAGATCCCGAGCTGAAGCTGACTGGCTAGTCGGCATCAATGGTACGCGAGCTATGACCGCATTCAATAGTAAAGATGGTGGTTTTTTCAAAACCCCGGTGGGACGTGTACAAACCCCAACCCTCACTATTGTTCATGAGCGCGAAGAGGCCATTCGTCGTTTCACCCCCCGTGATTACTGGGAGGTACATGCTGACTTTACGGCCTCCACCGGACAATACGCTGGGCGCTGGTTTGACCCCAAGTTCACAAAAGATGAAAACGATGCGGAAAAACGCGATACACGAATTTGGGATGCCGAACAAGCACAAGCCATTGTGCAAGCTTGTGTAGGGCAACCTGGAGTCGTGACCGAGGAATCCAAACCCTCCAAACAACAGTCTCCTGCCTTGTTTGATTTGACCACGCTCCAACGCGAAGCCAACTCTCGCTTTGGTTTTTCTGCTAAAACCACGCTGGCTTTAGCACAAACCCTCTACGAGCGTCATAAGGCCTTAACTTATCCACGTACCGACTCTCGCTACTTACCTGAAGACTACCTGCAAACGGTCAAAGATACGATACAAGCTATTGCCGAAGCTGGGACAACGGCCTCAGCTTCTGTCCAACCTTTTGCACAACAAGCTCGCGATCAAGATTGGATCAAACTAAATCGACGCGTATTTGATGACAAAAAAGTTTCCGATCACTTTGCAATCATCCCTACATTGCAAGTGCCTCGTGAGCTTAGTGATGCTGAGTTCAAAATCTATGAGCTTGTCACTCGTCGTTTTTTAGCTATGTTCTTCCCAGCCGCAGAGTTCCGTATTACCACTCGTATCACACGAGTCAACGAACATCACTTCAAAACCGAAGGAAAGGTCTTAGTCAACCCGGGCTGGCTCAGCATCTATGGTCGTGAAGCACAAACCAGTGAAGATAGTCTCATCGCCGTACAAGCCAACGAAAGTGTCCAAACAGAACATATAGAAGCCCGTGCCCTGAGCACTAAACCTCCTGCCCGCTTCTCTGAAGCCACCCTACTTTCAGCAATGGAGAGTGCTGGAAAGCTTGTTGATGATGATGCGCTACGCGAAGCCATGTCCGAGCGTGGTTTAGGCACACCAGCGACTCGTGCTGCTATCATCGAAGGTTTACTTAACGAAGGCTACTTACGTCGCGAAGGACGAGAGCTCGTCCCAACAGCTAAAGCCAAGCAACTCATGACACTGCTCGCAGGTCTAGGCGTCCATGAGCTAACCTCACCCGAGCTCACTGGAGACTGGGAGTACCGCCTAAAACAAATCGAGCAAGGCCAACTCGACCGCGCCGACTTTATGGCAAAAATCGAGGACATGACCGAAGCCATCGTGCGACGCGCTAAAGAATATGAGCGGGATACCGTTCCTGGTGATTACGTCACTTTAGCTACGCCCTGCCCAGTATGTGGCGGCGTTGTCAAAGAAAACTATCGTCGCTATGCCTGTACCGCTTGCGATTTTTCTATCGGCAAACACCCGGGGGGCAAAACCCTAGAAATCCACGAGGTCGAAGAACTGCTACAGAATCGCACCATTGGCCCTCTAACCGGCTTCATCAGCAAAATGGGCCGACCTTTTGCTGCCATCTTACGCATCAATGATGAAAACAAACTCGAATTCGACTTCGGCCAAAATGATGACGAAGACAACGAGCCGGTGGATTTTTCTGACCAAACCCCAGTAGGAGCTTGCCCAAAATGCAACGCCAATGTCTATGAACACGGGGTGCGCTACGTTTGTGAAAAAGCCGTTGGACCAGAAAAAAGCTGTGATTTCCGTAGCAACAAAGTCATCCTGCAACAGGAAATCTCCCGTGAGCAAATGCATAAACTGCTCACCGAAGGCAAAACCGACTTACTAGAAAATTTTGTCTCGAACCGTACCAACCGCAAGTTCAAAGCCTTTTTAACGCGTGACAGCAAGGGTAAAATTAGCTTTGAGTTCGAACCGCGTGCAAGCAAAGCCGCGAAAAAAACCACAGCAAAAAAAGCGGCTAAAAAAGCGACGAAAACGGCAGCGAAAAAAGTAGCGAAAAAAACCGCTAAAAAGGCAGCGAAAACCATCGCAGCCAAAACCTCAGAGGCCTAATACCGAATGGATCATCCTTCCGACCCTTGGCACGAAGTTCGCCGTTCCCCCCTTCATGGGCACGGCGTTTTCGCGCGCCGTCCTATTCCCAAAGGTACATATATTTTGGAATACGAGGGCGTGCATATCACCCAAGAGCAAGCCGATGCTCAAGAACCCTCAAATCCAGACGACCCGTTTCATACCTTCTTTTTTGCTATCAGCAACGGCATGATTATTGACGGTGGCAATGGGGGCAACGACTCTCGCTATATCAACCACTCCTGTGAGCCAAACTGCGAGGGCCATGAAAGCGAAGACGGTAATCGTGTGTTTATTGTGGCGCTTAGAGACATTGCCGCGGGTGAAGAGCTGCTTTATGATTATGCGCTTACCATTGACGACAAAATCACTAAAACGCTTAAAAAACAATACGCTTGCTTATGTGGGACACCCTCTTGTCGGGGCACCATGCTCGCTTTACCCAAGCCATCTAAAAAACAAAGAAAAAAAGCCAAAAAGAAAAAATGGCTGAAAAAAATCATACGCCAAGCAGTCCGTGAAGAGATTCAAGATTTATTACGTAATACGTAAAAAAATCAACCCTCTTGCTTAAACAAACAAAAAAACCGGATTTTCAAATCAAATCCGGTTTTTTTGTTGCTGCTACTCTAATAAGTACTATTACTGAAAAGCCGTTTCAATAAAGCTACGTAGTTTTCTTGAGTGCAAACGCTCAGGCGGCATATCACGCACCAGCTCTAAAGCTCGTATCCCAATATGCAAATGCTGACCTACTTGCATACTATAAAAAGCATTTGCCATGCCTGGTAATTTTAGCTCACCATGCAGCGGTTTATCAGACACACACAATAAAGTGCCATACGGTACACGAAACCGAAAACCATTTGCCGCAATCGTAGCAGACTCCATATCTAAAGCTATCGCACGCGACTGTGATAATTTACGCACAGGTTCAGACTGATCACTCAGCTCCCAGTTTCGATTATCAATCGAAGCCACCGTCCCTGTACGCATAATACGTTTTAACTCCCAGCCAGATAAGCCAGCCACCTCGGCAACCGCCTGCTCTAAAGCGATTTGAATTTCCGCCAAAGGTGGTACTGGCACCCATGTAGGCAAATCCTCATCTAACACTTTATCTTGTCGTACATATCCATGCGCCAAGACATAGTCACCCAAGCGCTGCGTAGTGCGTAAACCAGCACAATGTCCTACCATCAACCACGCAGACGGCCGTAATACAGCCACATGGTCTGTAATCGTTTTTGCGTTCGATGGCCCTACCCCAATATTGATCAGAGTAATACCACTATGCTTATCCCGCATAAGGTGATAAGACGGCATCTGCGGCAACCGCCCCGGTGGTGTGCCTTCGGTACGCCCTCCGGCATAAGTCACGACATTTCCCGGCTCAACTAGCGCGGTATACCCCCCTTTTTGCTCCATTAACATCTGCTTGGCCCAAGCACAAAACTCATCGACATAAAACTGATAGTTCGTAAACAGGACAAAGTTCTGAAAATGAGCAGGCTTCGTCGCCGTGTAATGCTGCAAACGATGTAAGGAATAATCCACACGCGGCGCCGTAAAAGGCGCCAAAGGCAATGGCTCCCCTTTTTTAGGCTGCCACGTGCCATTTACGATGGCATCATCCATATCCGCCAAATCGGGCACATCAAAATGATCACGTAACACATGCCCAGAGGACTCAGGATAAATCACGGGACTACCATCGCTGTCCCCCAAACAAAAATGCAAGGGAATGGGCTGACTGGACTCCCCGATTTCCACCGGCACTCCATGATTTTTAATCAGCAACCCAATTTGCTCCACTAAATAATCAAAAAATAAGTCTGGCTGCGTTACCGAGGTGGCATATAACCCTGGCTCCACCACATGCCCATAAGACAAACGGCTATCAACCTCTTGGTGGGTATCAACCCGAATCCGGATTGCAGGATAACACGCTCTATAGCGCTCCCCTGCAGGAAAACCATGACGCATACACTGCAAAAAATGCTCACGAATAAACTGTGTATTACGCCGATATAAATCGACCAAACGCTGTGTGGCCGCCACTGGTTCCATGAATCCTTCGTACGGCTGTGCCGGAGGAAGACGCATAACATGCGTAGAGGCTTTGATCTCTTGCATAAAACGATCCTTTAGGGTGAGTGATAACGCTAATCTATCCCGCACAAAAACAAAAAACGGCGATCTACGACCGATTTCTTGTTTTTATGCGCGCCAGTCGATACTTAAAGTATCGAATCCACTAACTCAAATGAGTGTTCATTTCATGGGTTTTAGTCGCCATAATGAATAACAGGAGCAGACAAACTGCGTCACCATCATAGCAAAAACACTTCTCTTCATTATGACGTAACAAAGGGCTAATCATGACAAATCGTACGCAATGCCACCAATTACACATTGACAACACGCTCTATCAGTTTCTTCAAAACGAAGTACTACCTCATAGCGGCTTAGATAGCGATGCTTTTTGGGAGGGTTTTAGTCAACTGGTTCACGATCTAGCCCCCAAAAACCGTGAGCTACTCGCCAAGCGTGATGCTTTGCAAGAGCAACTGGATACCTGGCACAAAGCTAACCCTGGCCCCATCCAAGACATGGTGGCTTATAAAGACTTTTTGTCCGAAATTGGTTATCTACTACCCCAACCAGAGCATGTGCGCGTACAAACTCAAAACGTTGATAGTGCGATTACTAACCAAGCCGGCCCACAGCTTGTGGTTCCCATTACTAACGCCCGCTACGCATTAAACGCCGCCAATGCGCGCTGGGGCAGCCTCTATGATGCCCTATACGGCACTGATGCTATTCCTCATACCGATGGCGCCGAGCCCACTGGCTCTTACAACCCGGTTCGTGGTGAAAAAGTCATTGCTTTTGCTCGCGACTTTTTAGATCAAAGCATCCCACTACAACAAGGCTCGCACAAAAATGCTACCGCGTATGCCATTGTAGACGGGGCACTACGCATCACGCTAGACGATGGTTCAACCACAACACTACAACAACCCGATGCGTTACTCGGCTACCGTGGGGATACCAATCAACCTGAAGCTATCGTATTTATCCATAATGGACTGCACTTTGAAATTCAAATAGACCGTTCTCACCCCATTGGCAAAGACGATGCAGCAGGCATTAAAGATATTTTGCTGGAGTCCGCCGTCACCACCATTATGGACTGCGAAGACTCCGTAGCTACAGTGGACGCCGAAGACAAAACCTTAGCGTATCGCAATTGGTTAGGCTTAATTACCGGCACGCTCACCGAGGACATTGAAAAAGGCGGTAAAACCTTCACCCGTCGTCTTAATCCTGACCGCGAATACACCGACCTACAAGGCAACACGCAAAAGCTCCCTGGGCGCTCTTTGATGTTCATCCGCAATGTTGGTCACCTCATGACCAACCCCGCAATTTTAGACAAAGAAGGTAACGAGATCCCCGAGGGCATCATGGATGCCGTGATCACTGGTTTAATTGCCAAACGCGACCTAGAACTAAAACTTAACTCTCAAACGGGCTCCGTCTATATCGTTAAACCCAAAATGCATGGCCCTGACGAGGTCGCCTTTGCCGATGAGCTTTTCGCTCGTGCGGAAGACCTTATCCAAGTGCCTCGCAATACACTAAAAATGGGTATTATGGACGAAGAGCGTCGCACGACAATCAACCTAAAAGCGTGTATTGCTGCCGCAAGCGAACGCGTGGTTTTCATTAACACAGGCTTCCTAGATCGCACCGGTGATGAAATCCATACATGTATGCATGCTGGTCCCGTTGTACGCAAAAACGACATGAAAACCCAACCCTGGCTACCCGCCTATGAGCGTAACAACGTTCAAACAGGCCTAGATTGTGGTTTACGTGGTCGCGCTCAAATCGGTAAAGGCATGTGGGCCATGCCGGATCTCATGGCTGACATGCTCGAACAAAAAATCGGGCACCTCAAAGCAGGGGGAAATACAGCATGGGTACCCTCGCCTACAGCGGCCACACTACATGCTTTGCATTACCACCAAATCGATGTTCAAGCCTTACAAAAAAGCATGGAAGGCCAAAACACCCCCGTTTTGGACGATATCCTGACTATCCCCGTAGTCGACAAACCCTCTTGGTCTGCCGAAGAAATTCAACAAGAACTCGATAACAATGTCCAGGGTATTTTGGGCTACGTCGTGCGTTGGATCGATCAGGGCGTTGGTTGCTCTAAAGTCCCTGACATTCACGATGTCGGACTAATGGAGGACCGGGCCACTTTACGTATTTCCAGCCAGCATATTGCCAACTGGTTATTACATGGCGTAGTCACCGCCGAGCAAGTCGATGAAACCCTACAGCGTATGGCAGCCATCGTCGACAAACAGAACCAAGGCGATGCCGCCTATTTACCCATGGCCAACCATTTCAACACATCTAAAGCCTATCAAGCCGCTCGCGACCTGATCTTTAAAGGCTTAGAGCAGCCAAATGGCTACACCGAACCACTATTACATCAGTGGCGTCTAGCCCTAAAACAAAGCTAAGCTTGTAAACCTGTTTTTACTCTAAGAACCCATTGACCCGCACTCCTCTGTGCGGGTTTTTTTATGCAAAAAGCCCGATAACACATATCGGGCTTCGTCTACATTTAAATCAGTAAGATTTATTTATCAGCAGCTAAAAAATCCAATACTAACGCATTAAAGCGATCTTTATGTTCCCACTGTACCCAATGGCCACAACGATTAAACAAATGTAGTTCCGCATTAGGAATATGTGCCACTAAACGTAATGCCGCATCCATGGGTACAAAACGATCATCACGCCCCCACATAATCAATGTTGGTGCTGTGATAGAACTTAAACGCGCCCCAAAATCAGGGAACTGACGGGGGTTGGTATCAATACTTTTAACAAAATTATCCAAGTGATCCTGACGCGCCAGAATATTCTCTAAGCGTTGCTGCAAAAGCTCATCGGTTAGGCTGCTGGGATCATAGACAAAAATGTCCATCATCGCGCGTAGGTTTTCCAGAGTAGGGTTGCGATACAACGCCTGTAAGCGCTTAATGCCCTCGGTAGGCATGGGGGTAAACGTACTTAACCCACCCGTACCTCCCCCCATCAGGATTAGTTTACCCACACGCTCTGGGTTATCGAGTGTGAATGCCGTCACACTGTGTCCACCCATGGAGTTACCAATCAAGTGCGCTTTTTGAATACCCAGCGCATCCATCGTGCCTTTTAAGGCTTGTGCATTCAAATGTGAGCGTGACTCTGTCGACACAATGGGGTCGCTTTTTCCCCAGCCGGGACAATCTAATAAAATCACACGATAGCCCGCTTTAACTAAAGGCTCCACGTTTTGACTAAAGTTTGCCCAGCTTGTTGCACCGGGTCCTGAGCCGTGCAGCATAATCACGACCTCATCACCACTACCAAAATCGTTGTAGTGAACTTTAGCTTTTAGGTCCCCCTCAACGATGTCTACAAAACGACTACTCTGTTCTTCACTAATCACAATATCCGTCATGTGTATTCCTTTGTTGGTTATATGAACTAAAACGAACCCCTATGACCCCGTTGCGCGACAAGCCCCGCCGTTCAGGGCGGGGAAGGATAGCGCGGACGGCGCAGCCGTCCTATAATGGCATTGCTGCCGACAACCAAGGCAGCCTACGGCAGGGCATGCCGGAAGTAACGCCTGTGGAGATACGAGCAGCGGTTGCGCACTCGGCCCAGGAACCCACCGAAGCGACTCAGGAGTGGCTCAATGCCGCCCCTGAGCGCCGTAGGAATCTCCGGCCTTCAGGCCGGGGAGGATGTCAATTAGGCTGCGCGCTAATCACACCATATCCAGCAATCCATTCATTGATAGGGCGGTAATAGTCTTTGGTAGCGGTGTAATCCCCTTGGGCAGCCAATGCCGCAAACGCAGCGACCCAAGTTCGTACCTCGTGCGTGGAGCGCCCCGCCTCTTTAGAAATGACCTCCACTTCAAAAGCATCGACTTTTTCTAGCTCGTTATTAGCTAACAAGTCCATAAATGCATTATCCCACTCAGCATTTAAAGGGGTTAACTCGCATTCGGCAGTACCAAAGATTTTTGCCGCTGCAACCGTACGCGCTTCTCGAGCCGCACGGGCCTCTGGCGTGGGGTTACGTCCACAAATTAAAAACTCTGCCACTTCTGATGCGGCACCACTTAATAAGGGCACAGGTGGTTCATGGGATAGCCCACCCGAACCTAAAATCAATACTCGCTTATTAAGCGTAGCAATAAACTGCCCTATCGCATCACCTAATTTACGAATACGACGATATGGGTTAAATGGCGGCGCCACTGAGTTAATAATAATGGGGATAACAGGATAACGCGTTAAGCTCCCTGTGGTCTCCATCAAAATCTGCGTGCAGCCATGATCCACCTGTAAGCGATGAGACAAGGCAACATCCACATCTTTGTCATGAATATAGCGGACCAAATCCAAGGCTAAATCTTGGGGTATGGATAAATTGCCTAAAGGAGTATTGTAGTCCCCTACGGACTCAGCAGCTGTCGCCACCACAAACGGCGGCATCAAATCATAAAACAAGCCGTTGTAATGATCCGGTGCAAATAGAATAATAAGCTCAGGATCAAATGCCTCGACATCGGCTTTAGCCTGAACCAATACCTGCTCTACCTCCGCGACAATACTAGGCTCAGGATCATATAGCCCCCGCAAAGGCGTATGAGACAAACACTTCAACAGCACCGTCATACGATTACTCCTTAAATGACTGTTTTATTTTGTATTGAATCACTCTCGTTTTATTTTTATAAAAGTCACGAGAGCCCCACCTAAGCTAGGCAGGCAATTGACATATGCAAAACAGATTATCACACCCACCTAAGCAACCCAGGCAGCTATATGCCGCCTGTTCATACAGCAAACACCCCGCTTCTCCACGTAAACAAACGATTTACCCCACAAACAAAAACCGACCATAACGGGTCGGTTTTTTCACTGTGAACAAAATAAACGCTATGTTTAGGGCTTACATCACGTCTAGGCACAGCTCCCCAAGCCCTTCTACACCTAGCCGCATTTGCTGCCCTTTGTGCACCGCCCCCACCCCTTCGGGCGTACCTGTGAAAATCAAATCACCCGGTGCCAACGTAAATAAGGTAGATAAATACGCTACCGTTTCGGCAACCGACCAAATCAAATGGCTCACATCACTACGTTGACGGTCTTCACCATCAACCTGTAACCAAATAGCACCCGTAGCGATATGCCCCACTTGCTCTACAGGATAAATAGGACCAATCGGCCCCGAATGATCAAAAGCCTTACCCACTTCCCATGGACGCCCCATTTCTCGCATTTCTATCTGCAAATCGCGCCGCGTCATATCCAGCCCTACGGCATAGCCCCAAACATGAGTTAAGGCTGTCTCTACCGCTATGTTCGCCCCCCCTTTACCTATTACGGCCACCAGCTCTGCCTCATAGTGCAGGTTTTGTGTCTTAGAAGGGTACGGCCAGGCATACGGTTTGCCCTCTTCAATAGGAACTATCGCATCCGTTGGTTTACAAAAGAAAAAGGGGGGTTCTCGATTCGGATCGAAGCCCATTTCAATCGCATGCGCCGCATAATTACGCCCCACACAATATACCCGACGTACAGGCACGCATTGATCACTATTTTTAACCGGAACACTCACCTGTTCGGGGGGACTAAACACATAACTCATAACCTTATCTCCTCTTGTTAAGACGTATGCACTAAGCATACAAAAAACCGACCTCAAAAGGTCGGTTTCATGTGAAACATCATGCACTAAGTGATACAGCCGATTAGCTACGCACTTGCGCAATCAAGGCATCTAATATCTGTAACGCCTGATCCAAATCCTCTTTGCTAATGTTAAGAGCTGGCATAAAGCGCAACAAATGTGGGCGCGGAGAGTTCAGCAACATACCCTCTGGATTACGATTTCGTGCTGCCTCGACCAAAGCAGGGCCATCGTCACGATCTAAGATCAAAGCCCGTAATAAGCCCTGACCGCGCTCCCCTTTTAGCCCCCACTTAGCGCTCAGCGCCAATAAACCCTCGGAAAGCTGCTGCGCACGCTCATTAACGCTTTGCATAAACCCATCGGCTGTTAGTGTTTGCATAACCGCTACGCCTGCCGCTGTCACCACCGGATTCCCATTATACGTACCACCCTGGTCCCCATGTTCAAAACATGAGACTGACTCTTTGGCGCATAATGCCGCTAACGGTACCCCGGCACCAATTCCTTTTCCTAGGGTCATAATATCGGGCTCTACCCCAGAATGCTGGTAAGCAAACAGTTTACCCGTGCGCCCCATACCGCTTTGCACTTCATCAACGATGAGTAAAAGACCAAACTCATCACAGGTTTGTCGCAAGGCTTGCATAAAAGCGGGATCGGCGGGGATCACACCGCCCTCGCCCTGAACGGGCTCAAGCATAATAGCCACGGTTTTTTCATCTACCAACGCGCGCACAGAATCAATATCGTTGAGCTTAGCCTTAGGAAAGCCATCGACTTGGGGAGCAAAAATCGTATCCCAGCCAGCTTTACCCGATGCGGACATCGTGGCTAAGGTGCGCCCATGAAAACTGTGCTCAAAGGTAATAATTTTATAAGCACCTTGGCGGTGGAGCTGCCCCCACTTACGGGCAAGCTTGATCGCCCCCTCGTTGGCTTCGCCCCCACTGTTGGCAAAAAACACCCGATCAAAGCAAGAGTGCTGCGTAATCAATTTAGCTAGCTCCATCATAGGAGCATTGTAAAACGCTGGCGAAGGGTTCATCAGCTCCGAAGCCTGCTTACACATGGCTTCGACAACATTTTTAGGGCTGTGCCCCAACGCATTCACCGCCCAGCCCTGAATCATATCAAGGTAGCGCTTGCCGTTATGATCTTCGAGCCAAGAACCTTGACCACGCACAAAAACCAAATCCGGACGAGAGGTAATTTCCATCAGTGCGTCTGCACCAACCTGATCAAATTGCATAACGGCAAACCCTGTATAAAAAAGAGAACGATAGAACAAAAACAGTTCGTTCTTATAATTTTAGCGCATCAATCCCGCTTTGTATCCAAACACGCCAAATCACCAAAAGAAAGTTGCACAGGTAAGCGATCGTAGCGCACACAGTCCGCTTCGGCGATAAGCTTAGATGCACGTACGCCCACAAGCCGTAGTGATCGATGACGGATCTGCGTACGTCGTAAGCACTGACGCGCCGCGTGCAGCAAATCCGCTTGCTTTACAACCGGTACGTCCATACTATGATCGCGAGTTAAGGTAGAAAAATCATCAAAGCGCAGCTTAATACCAATCGTAAAAGCACGGTAACCTTTTTGTTGTAAGTCCTGCGCTAACTGACCACAAATCGCCTCTAAAAACTGGGTAAGACGTTGCCGATCATGACGAACATGTAAGTCTCGCTCAAAGGTACGCTCACGACTTAACGACTTAGGCTCCGAGGCCAAAACAATGGGTCTATCGTCTTTACCTTGTGCCGCATCAGCTAACCACTTGGCATAACTCAACCCAAAGTGCCGTTGTAATAAAGGTGGGCTCGCTTGCGCCAAATCCCCTACGGTATGAATTCCCAACCTAGCAAGTTTTTGTTGAGATTTAGGGCCAATCCCATTGACCTTACCTACGGGTAAAGGCCAAACCATCGTTGGAACTTCTTCCTGCCCTAATACACACACGCCATTTGGCTTATTTAAGTCTGAAGCAATCTTAGCTAAAAGCTTATTTGGACTAATCCCTACCGAACACGTCAAACCTGTGGCCTCCCACACCACTTGTTGTAAACGCCGCGCTAATTGCATACTGCTTTGCGCTAAGTGGCTTAAATCAATGTAGATCTCATCAATGCCACGATTCTCTATGCGATCAGAAACGGTCGCTACGGCCTCCTTAAACAGACGAGAATAATATCGATATGCTTGAAAATCTGCCGGTAATAAATACGCATCGGGGGCATACTGAGCCGCTTTCATTAAACCCATAGCAGAAAATACGCCTAAAGCACGTGCCTCGTAACTAGCCGTGGTCACCACCCCGCGCCCAACATAATCACGCAAACGAGCATATTCCCAAGTGCCATCGGCCTTTTTGACTGGAGCAGGAACATTCCGCCCCCCGATTACCAAAACCTTTCGGCGTAAATCCGGATAACGCAACAAGGCCACAGAAGCATAAAATGCATCCATATCTAGGTGAGCAATGCGGCGTTTTTTTGTCATGCTTTGCTTTTAATTAACCTCTCTTTATGCATAGATGGTCTATGCTTAACATTGACGCCTTAGCCAAGATTAAGGCACGATCAAAAAACAAATAATGATCCGGAGAAGCCAGATGCATAAAAAACTTTTGGTAGCGGCCTTATCCGCTGCGCTACTTATCCCCATGGGGGCTCATGCTAAAACCCTACGCTGGGCCAGCCAAGGTGATATTTTAACCCTTGACCCACACGCTCAAAACGAAGGCATGACAATCGCTGCCAGCAGCTACGTCTATGAACCTTTGGTTGACTATGATAAGGACTTTAATCTGGTACCCTCACTGGCTACCGAGTGGGAGCCCGTATCAGATACCGTTTGGCGGTTTCACCTACGAAAAGGGGTCAAGTTTCATGATGGAGCTGATTTCACAGCAGAAGACGTCGTCTTTTCCATCAACCGCGCTTTAGCACCTACCTCTAACTTTAAAGCCTATGTCAATGGCATTAAGAACGTACGCAAAATCGATGACCATACGGTAGAAATCGAAACCGATGGTCCAAACCCCGTGTTACTGCGCCAGCTTACCAATGTCTTTATTATGAATAAAGCCTGGGCTGAAGCCAATAACGCCACAACACCTCAGGATTTTGCAAGCCAACAAGAAACCTACTCGGCCCGTCACACCAATGGTACCGGCGCCTATAAGCTCGAAAGCCGCGAAGTCGATATCCGCACAACATATGTAGAGAATCCCGACTGGTGGGGCAAAGACAGCAAAACCGGTAATGTCAGTAAAATTGTCTACACGCCAATCAAACAAAATGCTACTCGCACCGCCGCCCTACTTTCTGGCGAAGTGGATTTTGTCCTCGACCCTCCCGCTCAAGACTTAAACCGCATTAAGCAGCAAGCCAAAGTGGTCGAGGGCAACGAGTACCGCACCATTTACATTGGCTTAGACCAAAAAAGCCCAGAGTTAAAATACAGCTCCATTAAAGGCACCAATCCCTTTGCTGACGTACGTGTACGTCAAGCGCTTTATTTAGCCATCGACACCGAGGCCATTAAAAAAGCCGTCATGCGAGGCTCCTCTTTACCTACCGGTACGATGGTCGCCCCACAAGTGCATGGCTGGACCGAAGACCTGGCTAAACGCCCAGCTCCTGATGTTGAAAAAGCCAAAGCCCTGCTCAAAGAAGCCGGCTACGGCCCCAATGAGCTGAACTTTACATTAGACTGCCCCAATAACCGCTACATTAATGACGAAGCCATCTGTCAGGCTGTGGTTGGCATGTGGGCCAAAGCCGGCGTGAAAGCAAACTTGAACGCCATGCCCCGCGCCACTTACTTCCCTAAAGTTCAGTCTTATGACACCAGCGCCTACTTATTCGGTTGGGGGGTGCCTACCTTTGACGCTCTCTATACCTTACAAAGCCTCATGCACAGCAAAGGCGAAGGCGCCGATGGTTCCTTTAATTTTGGCAACTACGAAAACACCGAGGTCGATCAGCTAATTGATCAAATCAAAGTCGAAACGGACGAAGCCAAACGTACCGCTGCGATTCATCAAGTCCTCAAAATCCATGCCGAAGAGGTCGGTCACATCCCACTCCATGATCAAGTTATCCCTTGGGCCATGGCAAAAAACGTTAACGTAGTGCATCGCGCAGACAACCGTCTGACTCCGCACTGGGTAACTATTGATTAATTCTTAAATAGGATCGTAGTTGTGGGCTATCAACCCACACTACGGCTTACCCTGTATGTTGGTATTTATTATCCGACGCCTGTTTCAAGCTGTACTGGTTATGCTCACCGTTAGCTTGCTGGCGTTTATTTTATTTCGATATATTGGCGATCCCGTCACAGCCATGCTCGGACAGGATGCGACCGAAGCTGATCGTATTGCTCTACGAGCCAGCTTAGGGCTGGATCAATCTGCTTTGGTGCAGTTTTGGCACTTTGTACAAAACGCCATCCAAGGTGAGTTTGGCTTATCCCTACGCCAAGGACAAAGCGTCGCCGAGCTACTTAAAGACCGCTTACCAGCCACGGTTGAGTTATCTGTGGTTGCGGCTCTCTTAGCGCTGATTATCGGCTTACCTTTAGGTGTGTACACCGCTCTTAATCGCCATAGTTTTTTATCTCAGGCCATTCTCGCTTTTTCCCTGTTGGGTATTTCTCTTCCCACCTTTTTAATCGGGATTTTATTGATTTTAGTGATGTCCGTGCAGCTGGGTTGGTTGCCTAGCTATGGGCGTGGCGAAGTCACTTATTTTGGCTGGTGGAGCACAGGGCTACTCTCTATTGATGGTTGGAAACACCTGATTCTGCCTGCTATTACCTTATCTTTATTTCAGCTTACTCTGATTTTACGATTAGTACGCTCAGAAATGCTCGAGGTGCTTCGTAGTGACTATATTAAATTTGCCCGAGCCCGTGGCTTAAGCCAACGTGCCATTCATTTTGGACACGCGTTAAAAAATACCATGGTACCTGTGATCACCATCACTGGCCTACAACTTGGCGGGATTATTGCTTTTGCAATTGTCACCGAAACGGTCTTCCAATGGCCGGGAATGGGGCTGCTCTTTATTCAAGCGGTGCAGTTTGCAGACGTGCCCGTGATGGCCGCCTATCTCTGTTTAATTGCGTTGGTTTTTGTGTGTATTAACCTGATTGTTGATTTATTGTATTTTGCCGTAGACCCACGCCTGCGCGTCAGTCTACATCGCGGAGGTACGCACTGATGAATGCTTTTCAACGCTTTTGGGATAGCGATATCGCTTGGTCATGGCGCCATTCTCCGGTGGCAATATTTGGCACCGTAATGACTATTGTGCTTTTTATCGGTGCCTTGGGTGCCCCTTGGCTCGCCCCGCACAATCCTTTTGATTTAGCCTCTGTCGACCTCATGGATGCCCTTTTACCCCCTGCGTGGCAAAGCGAAGGCCAGCTCAACTACCTACTTGGTACCGATAGTCAAGGCAGAGACCTTTTTTCTGCTCTACTCTATGGCACGCGTATTTCCTTATTGATTGGCTTTGCCTCGGTCATACTAGCCATGGTGGTGGGCATTGGGTTAGGTCTGATCGCGGGATACAGCGGCGGACGTATTGATGCTTTTATTATGCGTGTTGCAGATGTACAGCTCTCTTTTCCGGCTATTTTAATCGCACTGCTTATTGATGGCGTCGCCCGCGCGGCCGTTCCCCAACATCTGCTTGATGTGATTGCTTTTCCCGTCTTAGTCGGTGCTATCGCTTTAGCCGGCTGGCCCCAGTATGCGCGTACCGTTCGTGGCTCCACGCTCGTGGAAAAAAATAAAGAATACGTACAAGCCGCCAAAGTCATTGGGGTATCAGGTCCACGTATCATGTTTCATCATGTACTCCCCAACGTACTGGGACCAGTATTGGTTTTAGCCACCGTGCATTTAGCCACAGCTATTATCACCGAAGCAACGCTTTCCTTTTTAGGAGTCGGTGTTCCGCCTACATCCCCTTCTCTCGGTACGTTAATTCGGGTTGGTAATGATTTTCTTTTTTCAGGCGAATGGTGGATTACGATTTTCCCTGGGCTGATGCTGGTATTACTGGTTCTTTCTGTCAACTTATTAGGTGATTGGTTGCGCGATGCGCTCAATCCAAAACTAAACTAATATGAGCGCATTACTAGAAGTCAAAAACCTAAAAGTCGAGTTCCCTACGCGTCGCGGTACACTTACCGCCTTGCATGACGTCTCTTTTCGTATTCAAAGCGGAGAAGTCCTTGGTGTAGTGGGTGAATCGGGTGCTGGCAAATCTCTGACCGGAGCCGCCATTATTGGTTTGCTTGATCCCCCTGGGCGTCTTGCCGGTGGCGAAATACATTTCAATGGTCGACGCATCGACCACCTTTCCGAAGAACATTTACGCCGTATCCGAGGGCGTGAAATCGGTGCTATTTTCCAAGATCCGCTCACCTCGCTCAACCCACTCTACACTGTTGGGCAGCAGCTCATTGAAACCATTCAAACACATCTAGACCTTAATCATAAGCAAGCACGGGAACGCGCCATTGAACTACTGGAATCCACAGGCATTCCAGCCGCTCGCGAACGCATTGACCACTATCCTCATCAGTTTTCTGGTGGCATGCGACAACGCGTGGTGATTGCTTTAGCTCTAGCAGCAGAACCTAAGCTAATTGTGGCCGATGAGCCTACAACCGCCCTCGATGTCTCCATTCAGGCACAGATTATTGACCTGCTCAAACATCTCTGTAAGACCCACGGAACATCTGTCATGCTAATTACCCATGATATGGGCGTCATAGCGGAAACAGCTGACCGTGTTGCTGTCATGTATGCTGGTCGTATCATTGAGATTGGCCCTGTACAAAAGGTAATTCAACGCCCACTGCATCCTTACACCACGGGTCTTATGCGCTCTATTCCTACTCTAGATCCTGACACCAAACGTTTAGAGCAAATTCCAGGTGCTATGCCACGATTAAATGCCATCCCTGCTGGCTGTGCTTTCAACCCTCGTTGTAAGCACGTCATGGAACGTTGTCACCATGAACGTCCTGAACTCATCGCTACTAACGACCGGCACGTCGCCTGTTGGCTGCACACAGGAGAATCACAATGACCACACCTTTAGTTAAAGTCAAAGATGCCGCCCGCTACTTTGATGTATCACCATCTTGGCTAGAGCGTACACTCTATCGTAAACCCAAAGTTTTCTTACGAGCCGTCGATGGCGTCAACTTTAGCTTAAACCGTGGCGAGACCTTAGCGTTAGTTGGGGAATCAGGGTGTGGTAAATCCACAGTAGCACGGCTATTAACCGGTTTATATGGTCTGAGCCGCGGTACGATTTATTTTGATGGCATGGATATTTCTTCCATGAATCACAGTCAAAAACAAGCCATGCGCCGGCGCTTACAAATGATTTTTCAAGATCCTTATGCCAGTCTCAATCCCCGCTGGCGGGTAGGAAGAATTATTGCCGAGCCGCTTAACACGCACACTAAACTCAATGCCGCAGAACAAGCCGATCGAGTTAGCGAGCTGCTTCAACAAGTCGGGCTGAACCCAACGGATCAAAGCCGCTACCCCCACCAGTTCTCTGGTGGACAGCGCCAACGCATTTCTATTGCGCGGGCTTTAGCATTAAACCCTGAGTTTATCGTATGCGATGAGCCCACCTCCGCTTTGGATGTATCGGTACAAGCCCAGGTTCTTAATCTAATGAAAGACCTACAAGCGCAGCTCGGTCTCAGCTACTTATTTATTTCCCATAACCTAGCTGTTGTTCACCATGTCGCCGATCGCGTTGGCGTGATGTATCTTGGCCGCATTGTAGAGATTGCCAAGAGAGACCGTCTTTTTGCTACACCACGCCACCCTTATACACAAATGCTGCTCGGAGCAATTCCAGATATGAGTGGCACCGGTAAAGCCCGCACCCCTGTCGCTGGCGAGGTCCCCAATCCTCTTAACCCTCCCTCAGGCTGTACTTTCCATCCGCGCTGCCCGCTTGCTACAGACCGTTGTCGAAAACAAAGCCCCGAACTCCTAGAGCAAGATGGCACACTCGTTGCTTGTCATGCCGTCGAAGAGGGGCGTACTTAACCAAAAAAAGGTCCGTGGATAACGGACCTTTTCTTTAGCCTAACCGTATTAGATTAAGCAAACTGATTTAAATGGCAAGACAATACATCTGCAATGGCCCGATCATCCAAACCACGCGCACGCAAATCGGCTGCTAACGCCTCTATATTTACATTCACTAGCTGACGTTCTGCGCCATTGGGGCGTTCCTGACGCTGAATGCGGAAATTAAAAGGGCGCTCTGGTGTCTCATATACCTGATAACGCATTACCTCATCAACATTGTTTTGCCCATCAAAGGTCAATACCACCGGCTCAATCTCAAACAACTGCGGTGTATCAATGTATTCAGTGGCACAGATAATCACCTGATCCCCACGCTGACAAGTACGTGCAGCAGCACCATTTAAAATACAACAACGTGAGCCAGGCTCCCCATAAATCACATACGTAGAAATACGGGCACCGCTGTTCTTATTCCAAATTTCCACGAACTCCATCGGTACAATACCTGCCTGCTCGCAGATCTCAGGGTCTAAAGTAATGGAGCCGTGGTAGTTCAAGTCTGCTCCGGTAATCGTAATACCGTGCAACTTGGCTCGAACGATTTTCTTCATGTAAATATCACTCTATATATCGATATTGCTGGCTTGCAAAGCATGTTTTTCGATAAAGGCACGACGGGGTTCTACCTCATCGCCCATCAACGTAGTAAACACCTGATCGGCGGCTATGGCGTCTTCGATTTGCACGCGTAATAAGCGACGTGCTGAGGGATCCATAGTGGTTTCCCACAATTGGTCAGGGTTCATTTCCCCTAAACCTTTATAACGCTGTTTGCTGACCCCACGTTCGGCTTCTGCACGTAGCCACTGCACAGCGTCACGGAAATCCTCAATCGCTTGCTCTTTACGACGCTCGCCCTCGCCACGCAAAATCTTTGCTCCTTTGCCAATCAAACCCAAGAAGGTTTCCCCAGCGCGTTTTAGGGCCAAGTAATCTGCACTTAAAATAAACGGCTTATCAAAAACACTGACACGTGTATTGCCATGATGCAAACGGCGCACCACCACCTGCCAGTTTTCTGTTTCCTCGTTAAATTCGGCTGCCACACGCACTAAATGAGGATTCGCAGGGTCTTGTAATACCTCTAGCAGAGACTGTGCCGATGCCTGCGCGCTATCCTCGGAACTCAAGTCAATCTGAACCCCCTCGGCGACGGCTGACAGCGCCTCGCTATCAAACAAACGCCCCTGACGTGAAATCACCTGATCGGCCAAAATATATTGACGTACGAGTTCCTCTAGGGTTTCTCCTGTGATGAGCTCCGCCCCCGCTTTAGGTAATAAAGCAGCATCTTTAAGTGCTAACGACAACATAAACTGTGCTTCTTCGGCATCATCTTTCAGATAACGCTCCTCGCGCCCTACTTTGACCTTATAGAGGGGGGGCTGTGCAATGTAGACGTAACCCCGTTCTATGAGTTCTGGCATTTGGCGATAAAATAGCGTTAGCAACAACGTGCGAATATGCGCGCCATCCACGTCCGCGTCCGTCATGATAATAATGCGGTGATAGCGCAATTTATCAATATCAAAGTCGGGCCCAATACTTGTGCCTAAAGCCGTAATCAATGTGGTAATTTGCTCACTTGCAATCAGCCGATCAAAACGGGCTTTTTCTACGTTGAGAACCTTGCCGCGTAAAGGCAAAATAGCTTGAAACTTACGGTCACGCCCCTGTTTAGCCGAGCCCCCCGCCGAATCCCCCTCCACGATATACAGTTCAGATTTGGCCGGATCTTTTTCCTGACAGTCAGCCAGCTTACCGGGCAGGCCTGCACCTTCTAGTACACTTTTTCGTCGAGTGACCTCACGCGCTTTACGTGCCGCTTCACGCGCTCGCGCGGCTTCGATAATTTTATTACATACCGCACGCGCATCAGCCGGGTTTTCTAGCAACCATGTTTCCAAAGTACGGCTTACCGCTTCTTCTACCGCAGGACGCACCTCGCTAGAGACTAGCTTATCTTTGGTCTGACTGCTAAATTTCGGCTCGGGAACTTTAACAGAAAGCACACAAGCTAAGCCTTCGCGCATATCATCACCCGTGGTGTCGACCTTTGCGCGTTTGGCTAGCTCATTATCGTTAATGTATTTATTTAAGACGCGTGTCATCGCAGCACGCAAACCGGTTAGGTGGCTACCACCATCACGCTGCGGAATATTATTAGTAAAGCACAGTACATTTTCGGCATAGCTGTCATTCCACTGCATGGCGACCTCCACCCCTACCATCACCCCCCCAGCATCTGACTGTGTGCTCACAGAAAACACATTCGGGTGCAGTGTGCTTTTACCTTGGTTAATGTACTCCACAAAGCCTTTGACGCCACCCAAAAAGGCGAAATCCTCTTCTTTGCCTTGGCGCTCATCAACCAAACGAACCTTAACCCCATTATTTAAAAAGGACAGCTCGCGTAAGCGTTTAGCTAAGATCTCGTAATGGTAGTTAATATCGGTAAAAATCTCATGGTCAGCTAAATAACGTACCAATGTACCCGTTTTTTCTGTATCTCCAACTACTTGTAACGGTGCTACGCGCTCACCACGCTGAAAGCGTAAATGATGTTCTTTGCCATTACGCCAAATGGTTAAATCCAACCACTCCGACAAGGCATTAACACAAGAAACCCCTACCCCGTGTAGACCACCTGAAACTTTATAGGAGTTTTGATCGAATTTACCCCCTGCATGCAGCTCCGTCATGACAATTTCTGCGGCGCTACGATGCTCTTCATCATCACGGTGAATATCCGTAGGAATACCACGCCCATTATCTCGCACCGAAATACTATTATCGGCATGAATGGTCACCACAATATCATCACAATGGCCAGCTAAGGCTTCATCAATCGCGTTGTCCACCACCTCGAACACCATGTGATGCAAACCCGTACCATCAGACGTATCGCCGATGTACATGCCGGGGCGTTTTCGTACCGCCTCCAGCCCTTTAAGCATCTTAATCGAATCCGCACCGTAATCGGGTTGGTTAGTCGTTGTTTGATCTACCATGAATATATTTACCTGTAGTGAGTCATGCAGCTAGCTACCGCTAGCCGTTCCACGTTTTTTAATCCGAAACGGAATTAAATGCGCATGGGCATAACTACATATTTAAATGCATCTTCTTCGGGCAAGGTAACAAGCACAGAAGCATTGGAGTCCGGTTGTACAGACCAACGCACATCCTGCGTTTTGGTATTAGCTAATACATCTAATAAATAGCTAACATTAAAACCCACATCTAAAGACTCATAGGCATAATCGACCTCGAGCTCCTCTCGGGCTTCTTCTTGTTCCGCATTCGATGCAGAAATTTTCATTTGATTCTCACCCAACTGAATACGCACGCCACGTAGCTTATCTGTGGTCAGAATCGCTGCACGCTGTAAACACCCTTGAAGCGCTTCGCGGTTCATCACAAAATGACGTGTATAAGAAGTGGGAATCACACGTGTGTAATCCGGGAATTTGCCCTCTACAAGCTTAGTAATCAGCTCCACGCCATCAAAATAGAAACGCATCTGGTTTGCCGCGACCTCTATCTGAACAGGCGATTCGCTATCATCCAATAACCGTTGCATCTCTAATACGGTTTTACGTGGAACAATGACATCTTGCTTGTTATCAATACCTTGTGCTTCGGTAGCATGGTGCGCCAAACGGTGCCCATCCGTAGCCACCGTACGTAATAAACCCGGCTCAAACACAAACAGCATACCATTCAGGTAATAGCGGATATCCTGCTGTGCCATCGCAAAATGCACGGTGTTCAACAAGTGTTTAAGCGCCTTTTGTTCCAAGGCAAATGAAACATCCCATTGCGCTGGTTGCGCCAAAGTAGGAAAATCGCCGGCATCCATCGTTTGTAAAGCAAAACGGCTACGCCCAGACTGAATCAATAGCTTGCCGTCCTCGAGTGATAAAGAGACCTCGCCACTACCAGGCAATGCTCGCAGAATATCTAACAGTTTTCGAGCTGCCACCGTGGTCGATACCATGTCATCACCCACGCCAAAATCAGCATGCGTTGTTATCTGCACCTCTAGGTCTGTAGCAATAAAGGACACACGACTGCCCTCTTTGCGCAGCAAAATATTTGCCAAAATAGGCAATGTATGCCGACGCTCAACAATTCCGACTACCGTCGTTAATGGTTTCAGTAGCGCATCGCGCGAGGCTTGTACGAGTAGCATAGTTATCCTTTTAGAGTTTGTTCTAAAATATGTAATGAGTGGTTTAGTTCGCTGTCATTACGACGCGCTTCAGATATTTTGCGTACCGCATGTAATACCGTTGTGTGATCGCGCCCCCCAAACAAATCCCCAATCTCTGGTAAGCTTTTCTGTGTTAGCTCTTTGACCAGATACATCGCAATTTGACGAGGCACAGCAATGTTCGCGGGGCGACGCTTAGAATACATATCTGAGACTTTGATTTTGTAAAAATCCGCCACCGTTTTTTGTATATTTTCTACCGTAATCTGATTATTGGAAACGGAAAGTAGGTCTTTTAGAGCCTCTTTACACAAATCTACCGTTAGCTCGTTTTTTTCATGAAATCGAGCATAAGCGGCTACCGTGCGCAGCGCGCCCTCGAGCTCACGCACATTGCTACGCAAATGCTTAGCAATAAAAAAAGCGACCTCTTTAGGCATGAGCATATTTTCAGCCTGTGCTTTACGTAGCAAAATCGCTACACGCATCTCCAGTTCTGGTGGCTCAATATGCACAGTCAATCCGGAGTCAAAACGGGAAATCAAACGACTTTCAATGTTTGATAGCTCCTTAGGGTAAGTATCAGAGGTAATAATGATTTGCTTGCGTTGAGCAACCATTGCTTCAAACGCATAGAAGAACTCTTCTTGAGTTCGGTTTTTACCTGCAAAAAACTGAATATCATCAATCAACAACAAATCCAGCGAATGATAATAGTGCTTAAACTCATCAAACGCTTTACGCTGATAAGCTTTCACCACATCTGACACATACTGATCCGCATGCACATACCGTACTTTTACTCCACGCCCACGTGCCACCATGGCATTACCCACCGCATGAATCAAATGCGTTTTACCCAGGCCTACCCCGCCATATAAGAATAACGGGTTATAAGAAGTACCCGGGTTTTCTGCAACCTGTAGTGCAGCGGCACGCGCGAGTTGATTCGCCTTACCCGTAACAAAGTTATCAAAACTAAGGTCCGGATTAAGGCGAGATTGATCCATAGCCACAGTTGGGGCTACCACAGCCGATACGGGCTGAGCCTGGTAAACAGAAGGTATAGCACTCGAATCCGAGGTCGCATCGCCGCTCACCATAGTTTGCCGTAAGCTTTGAGCCGTAATCATAGGTTGGGGTGCCGCTGTAGACTGAGCAAGCTCAAGCTGTAATTCAACCGGAACCCCAAACCACTCTGTCGCAATCTCTTGGATACGGTGAGAAAAATTTTTACGTACCCAGTCCAATTTAAAACGATTAGGCGCAGCCATACGCAAGACCGCCGATTCTTGGTCAAACTCCAAGGGCTCAAGCGGCTTAATCCATGCGCTGATTTGTTGAGGTGGTAGGTCTTGTTCTAGACGCTGTACACAAGAAAGCCAAAATTCATTCATTTTTTTCACTATATAGCAAACCTTAATTCTACCTCTACCACACCGACTTATCCACAGGCCAACTGTAAATTATCCACAGCCTCTACTGCGTTTTTGTGGAAAAAACACACACCCTCTCGAAAACCCCGTCCTCTTTCAGGTAAAATTGCGGCGAACCGGCTTTGTTTTGGTGCTTAGCTATTGACTAAATAGTTAAAACTTGCTGAAATAATAGTCTTTTGTAGATTTTTTGTTGCCAGAAACCTAGTTTTGCCGTTAACTCGATTATTTAATACCAATTAAATAGAGATTTATCAGGGGTTAGGTTTGGTCTTTTAGGCGTTTTCTGGCGGCACTTTTATTTGTGGACTAACCATGAAACGCACATATCAACCTTCAGTTACCCGTCGCAAACGCACGCACGGTTTTCGCGTACGTATGAAAACCCGTGGCGGCCGTGCCGTTCTTAACGCTCGCCGCTCTAAAGGCCGCAAGCGTTTAGCCGTTTAATCGGCAAGCAGGTGCCTTCTTGGCACGTACTGGAAAGGTCGCATTATTTACATGCGTACTGACTATCCAGCCTCTGCACGATTACATCGCCCCTCCGAATACGCTTCTGCACTCAAAGGCAGGCGTATAGCAAGAGGGGCTTTGTTTGTGCTTAACACCCCGCGTCAGTCACCCGTTGGCCATACCGCTCGACTCGGTTTAATCATACCTAAACGTCTTGCAGCCCGAGCTGTAACACGCAACACCATCAAACGCGTTATTCGCGAAGCCTTTCGCTTACAGCGACCTTATCTACCCCCTAGAGACCTCGTCTTTCGCCTGCACAGCAAGGTTCCTGACACGTCTTTACGGCAATTGCGAAAACTCGTGCGAGCAGAAGTCGATGACCTTTTAAAAAAGGTCCGGTAATGAAAACCATATTAATAGGCTGCGTTCGTTTTTACCAAATCGCAATCAGTCCTTGGTTGGGACGAAATTGTCGGTATTTTCCTACGTGTTCAGCCTATACTATCGAAGCCATTGAACAACATGGTGCTTTACGTGGGCTTTGGTTAGGATTAACACGCATTAGCCGCTGCCACCCTTGGGGACGTAGCGGTTACGACCCGGTTCCACCGAAAAAAAAGCACTAATTCATTAACATTACCCGATAAGCCCCTATTTAAGTAAATCGACCAACTGGTCTACACTTAACGTTTGCTTATTCTTTGTATAACAGGCGCTATGGATATTCGACGCACCATCCTTTGGATGATCTTTTCCTTTTCGCTCCTGCTCCTTTGGAATAACTGGCAAGAGTACAACGGCAAACCCTCTTTGTTTGCCAATGCTCCCGTTACCGAAGAGCAGTCAGCTAACACCACGCCGGCCTCAGCGGCGGACACCACCGTACCTCAGGCTCTCAGCAGCACCAGTACAGCTCCCACTTTACCTGAAAGCACGGTAGCCTCTGCTGATACTGAAATTATCACGGTGACCTCTGATGTGTATAAACTCAGCTTCGACACCATTGGTGCCCAGCTGGTACGAGCCGAGCTGCTTAATTACGCATCACCCGATGAAAATGCAGAGCACATGACGCTACTGGATAATTCCGCGACCTCTACCTATCTAGCTCAAACCGGAGTGGTGGGCGCGCCGGCAGGACAGTCATATCCCACTCACCTTACCCCTTTCCGCTTGATTTCGGAGCAAACCGACTTGCAATCAGGGCGTTTAGATATTGTTTTTGAGGCCACAGCAGATCAGGTTCGCGTTCTCAAAACCTATACCTTAACCGAGGGTAGCTACGATATTAAGGTTTCTCACCAAATCGAAAACCTCAGCGATCAGCCGATAGCCCCTTCGATTTACCTGCAACTGAGTCGCGATGGTAATAACCCCCCCGACTCCTCTAAGCTCTACCGCACCTTTACGGGCCCTGTAGTCTACTCTGAAGACGATAAATTCCAAAAAATCGGTTTTTCCGATATCGATAAAAATAAAGCCAAGTACACCCAATCCGCAGACAACGGTTGGGTAGGCATGGTGCAACATTATTTTGCCTCTGCTTGGGTTCCTCCCCAGGGTCTAGAGCGTAAAAATGAGATTCTACGAGTTGCTAATAACCTCTACGCCGCACGAACCATTTTACCGGTTGGCACCTTGGCAGCTGGCGAAAGCAAAACCATCACCGCCGATCTTTGGGTAGGCCCCCAAGATCAAAAAGCCATGAGTGCCGTTGCCAAAGGCCTGGATCTTGTGGTGGATTATGGTTGGCTAACTATTATCTCTAAACCCCTGTTTACCATCTTAACTTGGTTACACAGCCTGATTGGTAACTGGGGCTGGGCAATTGTGCTACTGACCGTCTTAATTAAACTGGTCTTCTATCCGCTTTCTGCTGCCAGCTATCGCTCCATGGCAAAAATGAAGCAGGTCACCCCACGCATGCAAGCCATTCGTGAAAAATATGCGGACGACAAGGTTAAACAAAACCAAGCCATGATGGAGCTCTACCGCAACGAAAAAATCAACCCATTAGGCGGTTGTTTACCCATGCTGGTACAAATTCCCGTCTTTATTGCACTGTACTGGGTGTTACTCGGTAGCGTAGAAATGCGTGGCGCACCATGGATTTTATGGATTCAGGACTTATCTGCCCGTGACCCATGGATGATCTTACCCGCCATCATGATGCTCACTATGTTCTTGCAGATCAAGCTCAATCCCACCCCGCCTGATCCAATGCAAGCCAAGGTCATGATGATTATGCCTTTGGTGTTTGGGGGGATGATGTTCTTCTTCCCAGCTGGGTTGGTGCTCTACTGGGTAGTTAACAACGCCCTATCTATCGCCCAGCAACAATACATCACGAGTCGAATCAACAAAGAAGAGGCCGCTAAAAAAGTCGGCTAATACCTTTTTTCTGCTCAAGCAAAAGCCTTCGTTTTTTACGAAGGCTTTTTTTATGCTCCATAAACAAAAACTATCGCGCCCTTCAATATAATCAATTTCAATCAATATTTGGTTTGCGATAGACTAATTATATCAGACTTAATCATGTAATTAGGAGACTCGATATGACAAAGCGCACGATCACCACGGCCGCTGGCGCACCCGTTAGCCATAATAACAACTCCATGACCGCCGGCCCACGTGGCCCCGTGTTACTTCAAGACACATGGCTTTTAGAAAAACTGGCTCACTTTAACCGCGAACGTATCCCTGAGCGCGTCGTACACGCCAAAGGGGCTGGTGCTTTTGGCCACTTTACCGTCACCCACGACATTAGCCAATACAGCTGCGCCGATGTTTTTAAAATGGGGAAAACCACCCCCGTTTTAGCGCGCTTTTCTACCGTAGCCGGTGAAGCAGGAGCGGCAGATGCCGAGCGTGATGTGCGCGGGTTTTCCTTAAAGTTTTATACCGAAGAGGGAAACTGGGACTTAGTAGGTAATAATACCCCTGTGTTCTTTATTCGTGACCCGCTTAAATTCCCCGATTTTATCCACACCCAAAAGCGCGATCCACGCACCCATTTACGCAATATGAACGCCGCGTGGGATTTTTGGTCGCTTAACCCCGAATCCTTGCATCAAGTCACGATTTTAATGAGTGATCGAGGTTTACCTAAAAATTTCCGTCAAATGCATGGCTTTGGCTCGCACACCTATAGCCTAATCAATGCCGATGGGGTACGCCACTGGGTAAAATTTCATTTTAAATCCCAGCAAGGAATCGCTAACTATACTAACGAAGAAGCCGCACAAGTGGTCGGCCAAGACCGCGAAAGCGCCATTCGGGATCTCTTTGAAAACATCGAAGCCCAAAATTTCCCGCGGTGGAACTTACGCATTCAAGTGATGACCGAGGAACAAGCTAACACCTATCACATCAATCCCTTTGATCTAACAAAAGTGTGGCCTCATGGTGATTTCCCACTCATTGATGTAGGTGTGCTCGAGCTTAACCAAAACCCAGACAACTACTTTGCACAAATAGAACAAGCCGCGTTTAGCCCAGCCAATATCGTTCCCGGCATTGGTTATTCCCCTGACCGCATGTTACAAGGCCGTCTCTTTGCGTATGGTGATACCCAGCGTTACCGCTTAGGCATCAACCACCATCAAATCCCTGTTAACGCTCCACGCTGCCCTTTCCATAACAGCTTTCACCGTGATGGCGCCATGCGTGTAGACGGTAACCAAGGCGCTAAACCTAACTACGAACCAAACAGTGCGAATACTTGGCAAGAATCCAGTTATAATGAACCTCCATTAGCCTTAGATGGCCAAGCTGCAGACCATTGGAACCACCGCGAAGACGCCGACTACTACTCCCAGCCCGGCGACTTATTCCGCCTTATGAACACCGAGCAAAAACAGCAGCTATTCAATAATATTGCCGATGCATTTGCCGGCGTAGACGAGGCCATTATCCAACGTCAATTACAGCATTTTCACCAAGCAGATCCAGCTTATGCCCAAGGCGTACGCGAGGCCCTTGCCCAACGTAACGCTTAACTCCTAAAGATAAGTCGGGTCTGCTCTTGATTACAACTATGAGCATAACCACTTATCCTATCGCAGCAATTGCCACAGCCCCCGGACGCGGGGGCATTGGCATTGTCCGTATTTCCGGTCCTGATCTAAGTGGCTTTGTACACGCCTTTTTCTCACAGCCACTGCGTCCCCGCCACGCTCACTTCCTTCCTTTTAATGATGCCCACGGTCAAGCCATTGATGAGGGTATCGCGCTTTATTTCAAAGCACCCCACTCTTATACTGGCGAAGATGTGCTTGAGCTCCAAGGCCATGGCGGCACCGCCGTTTTACGCCGTGTGCTAGCTCGTTGCTTTGAGGTTGGCGCTGCTTTTGGTTTACGACACGCTGCTCCTGGCGAATTCACCCAGCGTGCTTTTCTAAATGACCGCATGGATTTGGCCCAAGCCGAGGCCGTCGCCGACTTAATCAACGCCTCCTCAGAAGCGGCAGCCAAAGGGGCGATGGCCTCTCTCAGTGGGGCTTTCTCCAACCAAATTAACGCACTGGCAGACCGTATTATTCATTTGCGCATGCTAGTAGAGGCCACGCTCGATTTCCCCGAGGAAGAAATCGATTTTTTAGAAAAATACCAAGCTGCAGAGCAACTACAAAGTATCCACGATGAGCTGCAATCCTTACGCCGTCACGCCAAACAAGGCCAAGTCATGCGCGATGGGCTACATGTGGTTCTAGCAGGACAACCCAACGTTGGTAAGTCCAGCTTATTAAATGCTCTTGCTGGTGATGAGATCGCTATTGTCACCGATATTGCTGGCACAACCCGTGACCGAGTCACTCAGCTGATCCACATCGATGGCGTCCCCATTCATATTGTCGACACAGCGGGTTTGCGTGAAACAGAAGACACCGTTGAAAACATCGGTATTCAACGCTCCTGGCAAGAAATTGCCAAAGCAAATGTTATTTTGCATTTAATCGACGCTCGCCACCCGAATGACGACTCTGATCAAACTATTATTTCTCGCTTACCACAACATACACCTACCATACGGGTGTATAACAAATGCGACTTATTAGAAACGAGTCACCTCGACCTTCTACCAAAAGAAAATGATTCTCATTTACGCATATCAGCACATACAGGACAAGGCTTAGAAACATTACGGCAACGTCTTCTGCATTTGGCGGGCTGGTCACCCAATACAGAATCACCCTGGTTAGCACGTGAGCGCCATCTACATGCTTTAGATCGTTGTGATGAGCATCTTCAGCTAGCCCGATTCCATGCTCAACACGATGATCAGATCCTAGATCTTTTTGCTGAGGAGCTTCGCTTAGCCCATACTGAACTATGTGAGATCACAGGTACGTTTACCAGCGATGACTTACTCGGAGAGATTTTCTCTAGCTTCTGTATCGGGAAGTAAAACACTCAAAGAGATCGAAAAGCATCCAACTAAATACAAGTAAGTAATTGTTTTATAAGTACATTTATTTTATTTCTTTGCAGGCAGTTTGATCCGTTTTGTCCCCTCTTGCTCCGTGTGTGCTCCGAGTATAAATTTTCGGAGCACATGGAGCACAATAGGGCTGTAAATCGTCAGGCTGAGGCCATCATCCGGGCAAAACGATTGCTGGAAAGTGAATCGTCACGGCATGGATTGAATGATCGGACCAAGCTTTCTGCCAGTTTCTTTGAATATTTCGACCAGCTTTGATTCACTGATGACTGTACGAATTCGAATCACACATTCTTCTTTCAGAAAGGCCTTTGCGAGGCCGTTTCGAGCAAGGCTGAATAGCACCAGGTGCTCGCTAACCGAAATAGCCTCATGAAGGCCCTTTCAGAGGCCCATTAGAGCGCATGGAATGAGCTCAAAGTTATCCAAATCAGATAGGTATGTGTAGCGATTGGAAAGTCCTCCAGGAGAGTCCCCGACCGCTGTTGGAGAACTTTCGCTCATTGTGATCATCCAGCCACTACTTTCCGCCCCAGTTGCCGGGGCGCTGTTCCCACTGCTCAATCAGCATCGTTCCCCATCTGCTTTTCGAACGCCTGTCGAATAAGCCCCATTACATAGGCCAGCTCAGATTCCTCACTTAACCCTACTTCTACATCGCCATTTCCCCAACGTCCGAGGTTGGTCACGTCACGAGCCATCCCCTTCGGATCGCTCAACTCGTGAAACGGCATATTCAATGACAGTCGCAATCGGTTTTTTTGCGGTACAACATCGACAAAGTTCGTCTCGGCTTTGAATGCGATATAAAGCTTAAGAACTTCTTCAGTAACACTCGGGTCGAGGGCCAGAACTTCTTTGCGAAGCAGCTCAAATAAAGTACGCATTGGGCTTCCCTCTGCTAGTTGAGGGTGGTCTTCTAGGCTATACGCTTGCTCTTTGGCTGGTTTGTTACGGTAGGTCTCAAGAATCTCATCCGGCAATACCGGCGCCGCCCAAACCCGCACCGCCTCCTGTGCCAGCTTGGCGGCCCGATTCTTAATGGCGTCCTCATTCCATGCTTCTACAGCTCCAAGGCCATCATTGAGCCGTAGAGGGCTTTGTTTGAATCCGCCCTGCATATCGCGCTTCTCGATGAAAGCTCGGTCGCTGTACTCTGAGTTGTAGCCCGTAAGAGTCAGATTACCCAGCGTATGCAGCCAAGTTTCATGCACACGCTTCCATTCCGGACCTAGCTCATCCTTCCATCTAGCAGACAGATTCTCATTCTGCGGCATGATGTGTTCGATCGTGTATTCGTCGACCGGAACCCGTTCCTTGCGCTCAAAGTTTTCCATGCGGCGTAACCAGTAACTCCGACTGCGGAAATTATAGAGATCGCGAACTGCCAGTTCCCGTTTGAACTCTTCGTCATTCGGAAAACGCCGGTATGATTTCAAACCGAGCAGGTGAGCCTTGATGCTCTCTAGGTAGCGGTTCTTATGCAATGATTTGTGAAAGGTCGCAAAGGTCTTGTTCAGCGAGTTTGTGGGGATGGCACAAACGGCTCGACGGAACACATAAGCCTCGATCAGCCGAATAGCGCTATGAAAGTCATCTTGGGACAGATTACCCTGTTGGTAATCATGGTAAAGTTCCAGCAGAAACGGATAGGCCACGTCGACTTTTAGCTCCCGCAGGTCCTTAAATGCCATTCCGAGCTGTTTATCTGTTTCTTTCCCCAATGCCATTGCACAAAAATACCGAGCGAAAGCATGTATTTCGGCAACCAATGAATCGACACCAGCACTCGCAACTTCGGCGCGACGTGAATGCTGTTTGAAAGCCTCGTATACCTCATCTAACCGTGGAATTTCCCCGGTTTTAACCGTGAGGTAGTGGCGCATGAAGCTGTCAAAGTAAACGCCATAGCCTTCTTGCCCGAATTCCACCTCCATCGGACGCCAATGATCGCGATAGAGCCGAGTTTGATGCTCCGGCTCCAGTCCCATCAGCACATAGTTGCGGATCAGGTCAGCCTGGCTCAAAGCTTTTCCTGTGGAATTCATGCTCTCAAAAATGAGTTGCGGGTTATCCTGGTCTCGGCTCAGTGCAATATCAACGATAATAAGCTTGGAAATTCCTCGGCAAAGAGATTCCAAGTCGCCATTAAGCTTCTCAATTTGGCGGTTAAAGAACTCGAAGTTTTCTTTGACTCGAAGGGAGCCATTATCGGGTAATGGCTTTTGTGTAACTAACGCCAGCAAGCTTTCTTTATCCGTCTGGGTAAGTAGCAATTTGTAGGCTCGTTCACCCTCTTCCAACGGGTTAAGCAGGTAGTAATTGCGCAGCTTCTTAGCCGAAAACCCCTCCAGAGGTTCTGTGTCCCCAAGGTGTCGGGAAAGTGCCTCAAGAATCAGCATGGTGGTGGTCAGGCGCTGTTGCCCATCAATAACCAACAATGGTGATTGGCTGGATACCTGATAGAGACCCTTCTCAATATAAACCACAGAACCAATAAAATGGGCTGATATACCATCGTTGGTACCGGCTCGTATAATGTCGTCCCACAGTTGACGACATTGCTGTTCAGACCAAGAATACGTTCTCTGGTAGATCGGAATGACAAATTGTGGCGACTTCTTCAGGAAGTCGAGCAACTTGGCTTCTGTAGCTTTCATAACGGACGTTATCCCTTTTTTGTTCTGTTATTGCGATTCAACGCTGGTTTTGACCTGGTTATACACAGCCCGCATCAGGTACTGAGAAGCGATATTGCGGAAGGACTCGTCGTTCATAAGGCGTATGAAGATGTCTTCGTTGCCGTCCATGCGCTCTACAAACAAGTTCTCAAGCTGCTTGTTAAATACCGGTTCGAAGTTCTCCAAACTGTTAGCCATGACGGCCTGCCGCAACTGTTCGTTGGCAACGGCGGTTTCCTTCACCTGATCGAAGAACAGCTGATCCGCCGGGGTAAACTCAGTGCCAAACCGTTCGTTCAGCTTGTCGACCAGTGTCGATAACTGCACCTCTTCATCAGCTTGCCCCGTACCAACCTCGGTCGGGCCATACAAGGCATCTGGTTCACCAGCCTTCAGGTCGATGGCGCCCTCACTGATTTTCTGCAGCCGGTAGTATTTAAGCTCTACCTCATCATCAACCTGTACCGTGCGCGTATCGGCGGTATAAGGCAATTTGGTGAGTAGGAAACGAGCATAGGTGTATAGCTTCTCGTGGTCCGAATCTTGGTAAGGAATAATCTGGGCGACGAAGCCGTACAGGTTACGGAAACTGACTAACTGCCCTTTGAATAGGGCTTGGTCTTCCTCGCTCAGTTTTTTGAAACGCTCAACCGCCAAATCAATCAGGCTGTTCAGCTTCTTATGCTCGCCACCTGTTGGGTTCAGTCGATTGCGGAACCAGATCTCGCACCACGCGCTTACCTCACCCTCCGTGAAAATCTGCCAGGTGGACAGGGTGTGGGCCAGGTTATTGAGCTGCTGAGGGTCGGTGTCTTCTTCCTTGGTGGTCACCTCGTAATAGGGCTTGAACGCTTTGTAGATGTCCTCCGGTTCGTTAACGAAGTCCAACACAAAGGTATCTGTTTTGCCCCTGGCCGTTCGGTTAAGCCGTGACAGCGTTTGCACCGCCTGAATGCCTGACAGCTTCTTATCCACATACATGCTATGAAGTAGCGGCTGGTCAAAGCCAGTTTGGTATTTTTCCGCGACCAGTAACACCTGATATTCCTCGGTGTTGAATTTCTCTGGTAACTCAGACTCCTTGATGCCTTGGTTCATACCCACTTCGGTAAATGTCTTGTCAGCATATTCCTTGAGAGCGATTTCTCCCGAGAAGGCTACAAGGGACTTCACATCCGTATAGCCTTTAGATTTGATGTACTTGTCAAAGCCCAGCTTGTAGCGCACCGCATGTTCCCGGGAGCTGGTCACTACCATGGCCTTTGCCCGGCCACCGATCTTGTGGCGGGTATGGGTACGGAAGTGCTCAACGATCACCTCAACCTTCTGCGCTATCTCATAGTCGTGGAAGGAAACAAAACGAGCCAGCGCCCGCGCGGCCTTGCGGCGCGGTACTTCAGGGTCATCCTCCACCTTCTGGATCAGCTTGTAATAACGCTTGTAGCAGGTGTAGTGGGCCAGCACGTCATGGATAAACCCTTCTTCAATGGCCTGGCGCATACTGTAGTGATGGAACGGTGCCTCTCCGTTTGGGCCCGGTTCGTTAAACACCGCCATGGTCTTGAACTTGGGGGTAGCGGTGAACGCAAAAAAGCTCAGGTTAGGCTGTTTGGCGCGTTTGAGTTGCTCTCGAATCAGCTCTTTCTTGGCTTCTTCGCTCAGGCTCTCGTCCTCCATGTCCAGCAACTGCTCGGCGATGGCGGATTCAATGCCATCCTTGTTCAGGATCTTGCGCAGCTCCATAGCCGTTTCGCCACTCTGCGAGCTGTGGGCCTCATCCACAATCACCGCAAAGCGTTTGCCTTCCGTCGAAATTGAGATGCCCTTGCCTTTTTGCTCCAGCGTGCGGATGGCCTGACTGATGAAGGGGAATTTCTGGATGGTCGAGATGATGATAGGTACGCCGTCAGCCAGCGCCTTAGCCAGTTGCTGAGTATTTTCGTCGATCTTTTGGACGACGCCCAATTTGTGCTCGAACTGGAAGATGGTGTTCTGTAATTGCTGGTCGAGTACCCGGCGATCTGTAATCACCACCACAGAATGAAACACCTTCTCGTTGTTAGCATCGTGCAGACTGGACAAACGATGAGCCAACCAGGCAATGGAGTTGGATTTACCGGAGCCGGCAGAGTGCTGTATCAAGTAGTTATGGCCAGAACCCTTGGCTTTTGCGTGTTGAGTCAAAGACCTGACAGCATCCAGCTGGTGATACCGGGGGAAAATCAGCGTTTCCTTGCGGTGGCGCTTGATTCCCTTTTCGGTCACGACCGTTTTCTCTTCCACCTGAAGGTGCAGAAAACGGGCGAGGATATCCATCAGGCTGTCCCGCTCCAGCACCTCCTTCCAGAGGTAGGCGGTACGCACATCACCTTCTACCGGCGGGTTGCCAGCGCCGTGATTAAAACCCCGGTTGAAGGGCAGGAAAAAGGTATCCTTACCCTTCAGGTGGGTCGTCATAAACGCTTGCTCAGTATCTACCGCAAAATGCACCAGGCAGCGATTTTTGAAGGCAAACAGCGGGTCTTTGGGGTTGCGCTCAAAGCGATACTGGTGCTTGGCATTTTCAACCGTCCAGCCGGTGGCCGACATGGCATTTTTCAGCTCCAGTGTGGCAACTGGGAGACCATTCACAGCCAGCACCATGTCAGGAATTGCGCCCGTCTTGGTATGTACCTGGCGAACCACGGTCAGCCTGTTCGCGGCGTAGCGTTCAGCCGCGCCGGTATCAATACTGGTATTGGGGGCAAAATACGCCAGCTTCACCGACTTGCCCACGCATTTGAATCCCTCGCGCAACACGGTCAATGCGCCTTTAGCGGCCAGTTCCTTGGTGAGCGCATCCAGAAGCATACTCTCAGCTTTGCTCGCATCCAAGTTGTTCAGCCGCTCCCAGATCTTGGGTTGTGTCTTCTGCACAAAGCTTACGACATCCGCCGGGAACAAGGCGGTTTCAGCATCGAAACCGGTGGGATCTCCCTTCTGATAGCCACCCTGGGTGATCAACGCCTGCTCTATGGCGTTCTCAAAGTCGATTTCTTTGTGCATAACTTTTATTCCTTTTTAAAAACCTGGCTGGGTATTCACCACTACTCATGTTGGTCAGTGTCGTCGTTTTGCTGTTTTCCCAGCTTCTTTTGCGCATTCTCTACTTGTTTGACGCTTTTATCCGGCGTGGGCAGGTTCTCTGGCATGGTGCCGCCCAGTTCGCCAATGGTTTGCCGCACCTTCTGGCCTACCTCGAAATGGGTTTTGTTGGCGTTCTGCTTGCCCTGAATGTTGTCCCGACGCAGCTTCTCTTCTGCCTGTGTAGCACGGAACAGGTTAGCTGCAAGCTCTGTGCTGCCCATGTAATCCAGAATCTTGTGGCTCTTCTTGAGCCCTTTTCTGGCATGGATATCCTTGGCACCCAGCCCTCCGTACAGCCCTTTATAGCCATGATCCTGAAAAATGGCGTAATCCAGGGGTGTTTCCACGCCTGCATCCTGGGCAGCAGCCGCCAGATACTTGTTGTGGGCGATAAGTTCTTTACGGATGGCCAGGCGCTTCTCATCCTCAGAAAGCGCGGTGAACTGTTCGCTGTCTTCCAGCTCCTGTCGGCGGGTTTGGATAGCAAAGTAGGTCTGGCCGTTGGCGATTACCGGCTTGGTGGGATCGCCGTTCTGGACGATCAGGTAACAGGCATAGCGTGACAGGTGGACATCCGGTACTGGGCGTTGCGCGCCAGAGCCGATGCTGACCATTTTACTGACGTCAGCAAAATGGTCTGAAATCTCATTTCCAGACTGCTCACAGGCATGTCTGGCCTTGTTGATCACCTGCGAAAAATTTTGCCACTTGTGGTACTCCAGCAATGGTGCCAGCTCTCGGGCAGACCAGAACTCGCTGCCATGCTCATCCTCTCTGCGGATACCTTCAAAGCTCTCGTGGTGAGTATTAGTAGAGGGTGTATTAGCCATGGGCAAGCTCCTTTTGCTCTGCGATAGCGTTTGGGCAGAAATCCCGAACATCGATTTTGCCGGTGACGGCGTTGGTGATCAGGGCAGCGCGGTACTCGTGAAGCCGAGAGATTATTTCAGTCACTTTATCAAAACGTTGTGAAAATTTGCTACGCACATCCTGAATGTAATTTAGTATTTCCTGCTGCTCTAGGGTGGGCGGAATGCCAATAGTAAAATCTTTAAAAAATGACTCTGGTACGCGCTTCTGACCGCCTGCACCAAACATTTCAGATTCCCCCAGCTTTGCAAAGGCATGGGACATAGTGATATTGAAAAGATACTCAGGCAGTAAGTTATTATTCGCTCTTAATACATGAAGTTCAGTTGTTCCGAATGCAACACCGTTTTTTAAACCTTTAGCGAAAGCGCCTTTTCTATTTTCAAAGCAAGGTGTTATTTTTGCCACAACTACATCATTATCTGAAAAGTACGTATAACCTGACCCTATTTCAGATAACTCTTTCTCAATATCCAAGTTTAAACCACCATACTCGCCGACTGCTTCCATAGGCACAAATGATACTAAGTCTTGATCATCAAGTTGGATTTCAGACTTACTTGGGTTCATTTTCAAGTCAAACCTGAGGCGACGACATTGCCAATGCGCAGGAATCTCCCCCAACCAATCAACACCCGAATCCTTCATCGGTACCGATGGGTCCAGCCCCTTGGTGACCGCCTGACTGATGAGCGCTGTGCGTTGTTCAGCCAGTTTTTCCAAAAGAGACTGCTTTTTGGCAATCAGTGCATCAATCTGAGCAGTTTTGTGGTCGAGGAAACGCACGATAGCCTTTTGTTCATTAACTTTCGGTATAGGAATCCATATCTTTTTTAAATCATCTTGGCTAAGGTTCGGTTGCCCGCCACCGTTAGAAAGTGATATCAGAATAGGCCTACGCATCCAGAGCCAGTAGTAAACAAATCGTGTATCAAACACTGTGGGCTCTGCATATACACAACAGGCTTGGTTAAATGTTGCATCAACACCAAGTATGCCGAGCCGTCCAATGGTTGCTCCATACATAGCAATAGCCAAGCTTCCTTTAGGGTAAGTCTTTAGAGCTGAATATGTAGCTACTGCTTCTTCGGTAACCTTTTGTGAGGTATCAAGTATTACTGTTTCTCGAAGTTCAGAGGTTGTTACCCATGGTATGTCTCCATCATAAAAAATGGGGTTGTCGCTCTTGGGTGTAGTGCCGCTACCTATGCGATTAAAACCATGGGTGACTTTCCATACCTCCCAGTGGCTGGGAACTTTTCCCAGCCATGGTACATTTGAGGGTTTGTAGTCAGGATACTCTCTCATCAAACCACCTCCGCCAACATAGCGACGATTTCCTTTTCCAGCTGGCTGATTTCACCTGCAATCTCCTCCAGTGGGCGTGGTGGTTCATAGACATAGAAATGGCGATTCAGCGGAATCTCGTAACCCACTTTGGTTTTGCTATGGTCTATCCAAGCGTCCGGCACGTGGGGCAGTACCTCGGCGGCCAGGTAGGCCTCGCAGTGGTCCTTTACCAACGCTAACAACTTGTCGTGACCGGTTTCGTTGTCGTATTTCAACGGCAAGGGCAGGTTGATATCGGCGGGCAGAGCCACGTTCTCAGTATCGCGCAACTCCGGATCTGGCTCTGGATTGCCTTTTTTGTCGGTGCAAATGTCGGCTTGTGGGTCTCGTTCTGACAGCGCGACCAGTATTGCCTTTTTGACCGGAGCTCCCACCTTGAGATCGGCTTTTTTCAAAGCTTTATTCAACAAGGCTTCAAATTCATCCCGGTTCCGGTACAAGGTGTCGCCATCCAGTTCTTCGAGTAGGTCCTTGATGGCAGCTTGAGTCTGTTTGCCTGCTTCTATTTCTGCCTGATAGGCTACCGGGTCTTTACGTTTTTTACTGGTGGCCAGGTTGGCAAAGGCCCGTTGCTCGTCCAGGCGAGCAATACGCTCAGGACTGGCCTGAAAATTCAGCCTTAACGGGCGCTCTACGGTAATTTTCAAGTAGCCAAAGTCACGGTTATCAAAGATCTTGCTGACGGTACGGGTTTCAGTTGCTGTCGGTCTTGATGATCCTTTGCTGTGTACGGGTACAACAGAGGTCGCATCATGCTGATTCTCAGCGTAAAGGCGCACCAGCTCACGGATATGCTCCTCGGCCAGCTCGTTGCGCTTGTTACCCAGGCTTTTGTCCATCTTCTTGTAATGGCGGGTGCCGTCGATTAGCTGCACTTTGCCGCGACGGTGTTCGGGCTTACGGTTACTGACAATCCAGATGTAGGTGTAGATACCGGTGTTGTAGAACATTTGATCGGGCAGAGCGACAATGGCATCCAGCAAATCGTTTTCGATAATCCAACGGCGAATATTGCTTTCCCCGCTACCGGCATCGCCCGTAAACAAGGGGGAGCCGTTAAAGACCACGGCAATCTTCGAGCCGTCGCCACCTTCATTGATATCACCTACTATTTTCGGCGGGTTGTGCATCTTGGCGATCATGTGCTGCAGAAACAGCAGCGAGCCATCATTGATACGGGGCAGGCCTGCACCAAAACGCCCAGAGAACCCTTGGTTCTGGTACTCCTCACGCACAAAGTCTTCTTCCGGCTTCCATTCCACCCCAAAAGGTGGGTTGGAGAGCATGTAATGAAATTTTTTCTCCGGGTGGCCATCGTGGGGCACAAAGCCGTTGTTTTTGTTCTTGGCATCCTTCACGCCCAGAGTATCGCCAAAAATCAGGTTATCGATGGGGGCGTCTTTAATCAGCAGATCTGAACAGCAAATAGCGTAGGACTCAGGGTTGTACTCCTGGCCAAATAGCTCGATGTGGGCATCTGGGTTTAAGCCATCGTGGGTGCCGTCCCCAATAATGTACTTTTCCGCTTCCGAGAGCATGCCACCGGTACCGGCGGTGGGGTCGTAAATGCTGCGGTAAATGCCCGGGGCGAAGATGCCGTCTTCATCGGTAAACAGCAGCTGCACCATCAGCCGGATGACTTCGCGCGGGGTAAAGTGATCCCCAGCCTCTTCGTTGGCCTGCTCGTTAAACTTTCTGACCAGCTCTTCAAACAGATAGCCCATTTGCAGATTGCTGATGGTCTTAGGTGAGAGATCAATCTCGTTGCTACAGAACTCCTTGAGGATCAGATACAGGCGGTTGGCCTCGTCCAGCTTGGCAATTTCCGCCTCGAAATCGAACTTGTCAAAGATATCCCGGGCACGGGGTGAGAAACCCTGGATGTAGGCAATCATGTTGCCCGCAATGTTCGGCGGGTCGGCCAGCAGTTTTTCGAAGGTAAAGCCGCTGGTATTGAACAGTTCCTGTTTGCGGCCATTGGTGGCAATGCGTGACAGCGCCTTTTCCAATGCAGGGCCGGTTATGCCGCGGGCTTCCAGGCGTTCTTTTTCCGCCAATACTTTCTTTTGATTTTCTGCTAATACCAGGTCGAACCGGCGCAGAACAATCATTGGCAGCATCACCCGTCGGTATTGGGGTGGGCGGTAGGGGCCGCGTAGCTTGTTGGCGATGTTCCAGATAAAGCCGACAAGGTTTTGATGGTGGTTTTGTTGCATGCTGTTCTCGCTATTCAATATCTGTTGTTAAAGGCTTACTGCTGCCTTGCCACCGGTGCCGGCATAGCCGGGTGCCAGGACAGCGTTAGCGCAGTGTTCAAGAATGGGGTGGTTGCGTAGCCATAAATGGTGCTCATGGGCTGGCAGCCGGTGATCAGGGCTACAATCTACGTTCCAGTGGCGTAGCAGATAGCCAGCACGAGCGGCACGGATGCTGAGCTGTCGAACTGGCTGGTTGTTCTGCCGGGACATATTCGTCACTTGCATGCCATAGTCCAGCGCAATGGCCTGCGGGTGCTTGTGACTCGGATGTGGCACCAGTTCCAAAGTCAGTTTCTGGTTCCACTGGGCATCCGCTGCTTGCTGTTCATGTTCCGCAACCTTCGTTGTATCGATACCCTTTTTATAGATATGGGCACTGGTAATGCGATTACAGACAAAGTCACGGAATCCGCTGCGTTTCCGGCAGTAGCCACGTACATGCCAGCGCTGGCCATTGTTGACGATGCTGTGTGGTACAAGCACACGCTCGCTCGAGCCTGAGGTAAGAGACTGGTAAGTCATCTGCACGGCCTGTTTCTGACTGATGGCACGGCTTAGTGTTGCAAGAACCTCCTGGGGTGGTGCAATTAAATCGGGGGCGTCCTCACAAAACCCAGACCGTTCAGGAGTTGCCGATACTCCGTCGCCAAAGCCATCCGTTAACACCTTTAAGACGGCACGGGGGGTATGGTGAAACAGAGGCTGGAAGCTGTCGGTACGGTAGTAGCGCTTGTTTTCGTGCCGGAGGACCAGGTTCTCGTGGGCTAGCTCACGGTAGAGAGTGAAGTCCCGGGTGCTGGAGGCGACGGCAGTGCCGAAGTGCGCCATTAGCTCACTGCGGCCCACTGAGCCGTGGTATTGCAGGCAAAAATCAATGAACGCCAAGCGCTCGCGCTGGGCATGTGAATGGTTTTCAAGTATTAAGGCGGCATTTTCCTGCATGTTTGCACCTTTTATGACTCAACGTCTTATTAAAACTGTTAGCCACCTTATTACATAAACTTGCACCATGCAATCATTTTGATTTGACCTATACAACTTTCACATGTGAAAGTTTTGGCTTCTTTCCCAATGGAGATAACAGTGTGAAAAGCCCGCTGGAGATCAGCGGGCACCTTTGAGCACATTGTTTCACATGAAACAATGTGCCGCTCAACAAAACCGTGGTTTTGTAGCTTAAATTCGAAAAATCATCAATCCCACTGTATTCCACCGGTTAACACTTTTGCCTCTGTCGGAAGCTTACCTTGATAATGACCAGGTATTACGGTTTTTACATCTAAACCTTCTAAATAGCTTAACTGCTCTCCCCAAACCTCACGTTGTTCTTTAGCTGCCGTATCAGCCAACCAAACATGCTCTCCTGAGTCTAATAAAATCCCACCTAAGATGGTTTGAATACTAGGAATCCAAAGCACATTCCGATTAGGGGTCTTGCTTTCCAATCCAACGATCTCGATCCTTTGCCCCGCAAAAGCAAGGGTATCGCCATGCAAAACCTCAGGCGTGATAAGCAAATCGGGCGCACTGTCCCCTAACTTCGGCCCCCAGAACTTCTGCTTCTCATCTTTAGTTTTAATAATATGCTCTACCGGTGGCCTGAATACGCTCAACCAATTTCTCCCCATCTTTTGGTGAAAACTGCGCGTCAATGAGCATCACCTCACTGTCAGCGACTAACAAATTCGACACTACAGGGAAAATCGCATCGGCTCCAGGCTTATAGGTTTGTACTTGAATTTTTTGCTCTGCTTGTACACTCGCTCCCACAATAGCGCTACAAAAAAGTACACTATGAAATAACTTGAGCATGACGTTTCCTTTATCTATCAATAGTCCAAGCTTTAGAATACGTTCCTACCCCATAAAGAAAAACAAGCTATTTCACATTAGTTTGTTGCACATACTGAGCAAATCATGGATAGAATTACTGCCGCCAAAGTTTTTATTGAAGTTGTAGAGCGTCAAAGCCAAACAGCTGCCGCCGAACATTTAGACATGTCTAGAGCGATGGTTTCACGCCATTTAAAAGCACTAGAAGAATGGGTAGGAACGCGCTTGCTACACCGCACCACATACCCCAAAAGGCACACTACGCGTGGCCTGCAGTGTGTCCTTGGCACAGTCTGTACTGAGTCTGCTTACCAGCGAATTTGTACAACTCTACCCCCAAGTTAGGATAGAGCTCTTAGCCGACAACAAAACGGTTAACCTAATAGAAGAAGGAGTTGATGTGGCATTACGGATTAGCAATGATTTAGACCCTAATCAAATCGCAATTCGTTTAGAACAATGTCACTCGATATTGTGTGCCGCCCCCTCTTATCTGAATAAAAATCCTGCCATTACCCACCCCTCTGCGCTCAAGCAACACAACTGTTTAAGCTACAGCTACTTTGGTACCACCCATTGGCTTTTATCCAAAAATCAACAGCAATACAAAATCCCCGTGAAGGGTTCAATTACTTCAAACGAGGCCAATGTCTTATTATTTGCCAGCCTAAATGGCGCTGGTATTAGCCAACAACCTCGCTACAGCGCCCAACCTTTAATTGACCAGGTGCGCGGCAAGCCCCGCCGTTCAGGGCGGGGAAGGATAGCGCGGACGGCGCAGCCGTCCTTGGGTTAATGGGGTGTCTGCTGCTGCTCGATGTACTGGCGCACGATGGAGATTGGCGCACCGCCACAGGATGAGGCGAAGTAGGACGGCGACCACAGCGCGCCCTTCCAGTAGCGCTTCTGGATGTCGGGTCGTTCCTTGCGTAGCAGACGGCTGGAAACGCCCTTGAGGCTGTTGACCAGATTGGAGACAGCCACTTTGGGCGGGTACTCCACCAACAGGTGAACATGATCATCCTCGCCGTCCATCTCAATGAGCTGCGCCTCAAAGTCGGCGCAGACCTTGGCAAAGATCGTCCGCAGCCGGTTGATGGCGTCGCGGTCGAACACATTACGGCGATACTTCGCCACAAAGACCAAATGGACGTGCATCTTGAAAACGCAGTGCCGACCATGCCGAATATCGTTGTCATTGCTCATAGACCAAACTATAATTGAGCCATGCAACGCCTTCAAGCCTACAAGTTCGAGCTTAGGCCAAAGAGCCATCAGGAGCGGCAAATGCGCCGCTTCGCTGGCTCGTGCCGGTTCGTATTCAACAAGGCGCTGGCGTTGCAGAAGGAGCGCTACGAGCAGGGCGAGAAGAAGCTCGGCTATGCTGGGTTGTGCAAACTGCTCACCGAGTGGCGCAACAGTGCGGAAACAGCGTGGCTGAGCGATGCGCCAGTTCATCCGCTGCAACAAACCCTCAAAGATTTGGAGCGGGCCTACGCCAACTTCTTCGCCAAGCGGGCCGACTTCCCGCGCTTCAAGAAGAAGGGGCAAGGCGACAGCTTCCGCTACCCCGATCCGAAACAGATCAAGCTCGATCAGGCCAACAGCCGTCTGTTCCTGCCCAAACTCGGCTGGCTGCGTTACCGCAACAGCCGAGACGTGCTCGGCGCGGTGAAGAATGTCACCGTGAGCCAGTCCTGCGGCAAGTGGTATGTGAGCATCCAGACCGAGCGGGAAGTGGGGCAGCCCATCCCGCAAGGCGGCGCTGTCGGCATCGACATGGGTATTGCCCGCTTCGCCACGCTCTCGGACGGCACGTTCTATGCGCCGTTAAGCAGCTTCAAGCGCCATGAAACAGCCTTGCGCAAAGCGCAGCAGGCGATGAGCCGCAAGACCAAGTTCAGCAACAACTGGAAGAAGGCGAAAGCCCGCGTCCAGCGTATTCATTCCCGTATCGGCAATGCCCGACGCGACTACTTGCACAAGGTCTCGACCGCGATCAGCAAAAACCACGCGATGGTGTGTATCGAGGACTTGCAGGTGCGGAACATGTCCAAGTCGGCGGCAGGCACGGCAGATGCTCCGGGCAGAAACGTTCGGGCCAAATCCGGCTTGAACAAGTCCATCCTCGATCAGGGCTGGTTCGAGTTCCGCCGCCAACTGGACTACAAGCTGGCGTGGAACGGCGGCTGGCTGGTTGCCGTGCCGCCGCAGAACACAAGTCGCACCTGCCCGTGCTGCGGCCACGTCAGCGCAGACAACCGGCAAACACAAGCACGGTTCGCGTGCGTCGAGTGCGGTTTCGAGGAAAACGCCGATGTCGTCGGCGCCATCAATGTTCTAAGGGCGGGGCACGCCCGGTTAGCCTGTGAAGTGAGCGGCGCGGTAATGCCGCCAGCAGCAGGAACCCACCGAAGCGACTCAGGGGCGGCTCAATGCCGCGCCTGAGCGCCGTAGGAATCTCCGGCCTTCAGGCCGGGGAGGATGTCAATGGGACTTACCCACCTTAGGGATACATGCAATTTATGCTTCCCGTCAACAAATGACATCAGCTCTACGTGTATTTATTGACTTTATCAAACAAAAATTTCAAACCCTAGACATCTAGCTTCCTATTATCGAGTTGTTTCACGGGAAACATATAAAAAAAGCCCCCTATTTCTTTTAGGGAGCTTATATTAATCAAATCTAATGTACCTGGTTTTAACAAATATCCAAAACTTCGGTGACCGCTAAACGTGGTTTTTGCGGATAATTGCCTTCTGCCGCATAACCAACAGCAACCAATATCACAGGAATACGCGTAACAGGCAACTCAAAAGCGGCACTCACCGCTGCCGGATCAAAACCACTCATCGGTCCCGTCGCCAAGCCCTGCTCTTCCGCAGCGAGCATCAAGGCCATCGCCGCTAATGAGGCAGAGCGAAAGGCTTCAGCACGTTGCACCTCTGCATTATTCTCATGGGTGGCTATCACCTTAGCTTTCCAAACAGCAGCATCCGCCTCGCTGACCCCACCTTGTTCAATCAATGTTTTAACCACGCGGTCAAATTTTTGGTGGGACTCAAGCTCACCACAAACAATAAATGTCATCGCTGCATCCAGAACTTTTTGCTGCCCATACGCCGCAGCATGCAGCTTTTGTTTTGCGGATTCGCTTTTCACCGCAACAAAATGCCAGTTTTGTAGATTAAACGCTGTTGGAGCCAGCGTAGCCAAACGCACTAACTCTGTAATTTGATCATCTGTCAAAGCTTTTGAAGCATCAAAAAAATTAACCGCTGTACGCTGCTCAAGTGCTTGTTTTACTGACATTGTCATACCGATTTCCTTTCATTTATTTTAAATAACCTATCCATCATAAACGGTTTCTTTAAATATTAGACTAGCATCAACACAGAATTCCCAATGCGACAACAAAGCTCTCTCCGTTAGCTCTCTGCAAAATTACAACGCTTTTTTCTTTCTTTTCCACTATGCTTTACCTAAATCTAAAAAAGAATTATTCTCATTATCAGTCTTTTTTAACAATTATTTACATGGTGTGTGCATGCGGCCCTCCCTATCTCGCCCACTACAACCCTCTTTACTTACTCTTTGTTTATTAGCGGCGTGGCAAACGACTTTTGCTCAAACCACGCCTGTTACAGAGCTCAGTACCGTTACCGTTAGTGCAGAAACCGAGCTCAAACAAGCCCTTGGCGCTTCTATTATCGATGCCGAAGACTTAAGCAAAATGCCACCAGCGAATGACCTATCCGAAATCATCCGCAAACAACCCGGTATCAACCTCACGGGCAACTCCACCAGCGGACAACGCGGCAATAACCGTCAGATCGATATCCGTGGCATGGGGCCAGAAAACACTCTGATTCTTATTGACGGCAAACCCGTGTCCTCTCGTAATGCAGTGCGTTACGGCTGGCGCGGAGAGCGCGATACCCGAGGCGATACCAACTGGGTACCTGCTGAGTCTGTAGAACGGATTGAGGTATTGCGTGGCCCAGCAGCGGCTCGCTATGGTAATGGAGCTGCTGGAGGTGTAGTGAATATCATCACTAAACCCGTCGCCGAGCAACTCAGTGGCTCCACAACGGTTTATTACAAAAAACCACAACATAGCGACGAGGGCGGCAGCAAGCGCATCGGCTTTAACCTAAGCGGCCCCATCTCCGAGCAGCTCGGGTTTAGGCTCTATGGCAATCTAAATAAAACCGACTCTGATGCATTTGATATCAACAAAAACCATGCGTCTAGCCCACGTATTGGTACCAATGCTGGCAGCTACGCTGCCGGTCGCGAAGGGGTGCGCAACAAAGACATTAACGGCCTACTCAGCTGGCAGCTCAATGCCAGTCACCGCTTTGATCTAGAGGCTGCTTATAGCCGCCAAGGCAATATTTATACCGGCGACACGCAAAACACGAATCACGACCGCGGCACCGAGCAGCGCCCTGGCAAAAACCTGGTCGCCAGTCACCTCGGCTCAGAAACCAACCGTATGTATCGTCAGAACTACGCGTTAACCCACCGTGGGGACTGGACAGATGACACCAACACCCTAAGCTATATTCAATATGAAAACACGCGCAACACACGCCTAAGCGAAGGCCTCGCCGGGGGAACAGAAGGCTTATTTGACACAGGCACCCCAGCCAATATCGATTTAAAAACCTTTACCGCACACACCGAGCTCACTACTGAACTCAATGCTTTTCAAACCCCTCAGGTCTTAACGATAGGGGCAGAGTGGGTAAACCAACGCCTACAAGACCAAGCCTCTAACCTAAAAGTCACAAACAACATTCAATCCCCAAGCGCTTACCAAAGCAAAAACCAAGCCAACATATACTCGATCTTTGCTGAAAACAATATGTACGTCACCGATAGCACTACCCTTATCCCTGGGCTACGGTTTGACTACCACAGCAAACATGGCAGTAGCTTTAGCCCCTCGCTTAACCTCTCGCAGCAAATTCATGATAACTGGACTGTTAAAGCCGGTATCGCTCGCGCCTACAAAGCGCCTAATCTCTACCAAAATAACGATGGCTACACACTCTATAGCCGAGGGCTCGGATGCGCTGGTGGCGGCTCTGGTGGTGGTTGCTTCTTAATGGGTAACTCCGACTTAAAAGCCGAGCACAGTATCAACAAAGAATTAGGCTTAGAATACGCCGCAGATAGTGGGCTGTTAGCCTCGTTGACCTACTTTCGCAACGATTACAAAAATAAAGTTGAAGCTGGCTCCACCACACTTTATCAGCATCAAAGCCAAATTGGCGCCAATACCGTCACTGCCGATGTTTACCAATGGCACAACGTGCCCAAGGCGGTCGTTCAAGGCTTAGAGGGAAACCTAAGTATCCCTTTTTATGACGACCAAGTTTGGTGGCGCACCAACTTTACCTATATGATCGAGTCCAAAAACAAACAAACGGGTGATTACCTCTCTGTGATCCCTAAATATACAATCAACAGCAGCCTAGACTGGCAAATCACACCAAAATGGTCAGTGTTAGGGCAGTTGACATGGTATGGCAAACAAACCCCGCAAAAATACGATTATCAAGGCAAGCCGGTAACCGGCTCCGCGGCGGACACGCTATCCCCATACGCCTTGGTAGGGCTTAGCACCAAATACATGATCAACAAGCGCTTTTCTATTAGCGCTGGGGTAGATAACCTTTTTGATAAACGTCTTTTCCGCCGGGGGAATGCTTCTGGCGTGAATACCAACCCCGGCAACCCCAATATGCTTGCCGGCGCTGGCGCTCATACCTACAACGAGCCTGGCCGTAGCTTCTTTATCCAAGCACAAGCTCGCTTTTAAAGCATGAGTTAAAGCTGTTACGAGTAAGAAATTTCAATTCCACCATACAAAAAAACGCTCCAGAGGATTGCCCTGGAGCGTTTTATATGTCACCGATCAAAGACACTCAGACACGGCGCGCCATTGCCTCGCCCATAGTTATGGGGCGCCCAGGCTGCCAGTCCGGCTCGAACTCATAACCCACATCTGGATACACTAAAACTACCGTAGACCCCAATAAAAACTGCCCCATCTCGTCACCTTTTTCTAAATAGTAATCACCGTTATATTGCCATGTTTGTAACCCAATCGGTCGAGGGCTGTTCACTACTCCATGCCAGCGGGTTTTAATACTACCTACTACCGTTGCCCCAACTAAGACCATAGCAAACAACCCGGCAGCGCCCTCAAACACGCACACTACCCGCTCATTACGTGCAAACAGCCGATCAATAGAACGTGCTGTTAACGGGTTGACTGAGTACAAGTCTCCCGGCACATAAATCATTTTTTTGAGTTTTCCGCCACAAGGCATATGAATACGATGGTAGTCCTTAGGACTTAAATACAATGTAGCAAAGCGCCCATGATGAAACTGCTCTGCCAAGATGCTATCCCCACCAAGCAAAGCCGTTGTCGTAAAAGATTTTCCTTTTGCTTGAAAAATCTGATCGACATTTATTTTTCCTAACTGACTAATCGCGCCATCCACTGGGCTAATCAAATCACTATCAGCAAAAGGCCGTAGTTCTTTTTTGATTTCTCGTGTAAAAAATGCATTAAACGTCTCATAAAAGGCGGGATCTTCTTGCACCGCCTCTTGCATATTCACACCATAACGCTTAATAAAACACCTAATAAAAGAGGTGGTTAAGCGCCCTCCTTTAACATTAGCTAACTTACCTAAAAGCTCTGTTAATTGCTTCTTAGGCAATAAACGCTGAAAAAGCAGAAATAATTGATCTGACATATTACAGTTCTAAGTAATAAATGCATTTTCGCTACCACAGCAAACCCGACCAAACCTTGAGTAGCAAAACCATAAAGAAAGAAGCATTGTGACACCCTTACCTAAAACTGTCACCTTGCCGCTATAACAAAACGTCTTATCACTTAAGTAACAAAACAGCCTGCCTAGCACAACAATAAGAAAAACCTATCACAAGAAAATAGATAAAAATCAATAAGATATAAGAACAAATTACAAAAAATAATGAAAAAAATAAACAAAACAAGATTTTGTCGACTTTAACCCACATCAAAAAAAACAGCAATAAAGCCTGTGGATAACCTCTAGGTGACATGCTGTGGATAACCTGTTAATAGTTTCTGGATAAGTCTTCTGTTTTTCACAAGTTACTTTTTTGTCCACAAACTATCCACTTCAATCCACAAGGTTATCCAAAGGTATTTTATGCAGCTATCCTATTGATTTTATTTAGTTTTATTTACTTATTCCACTTATCCACAGGCTCCTATAATAACCACCATTAATATATATACTTATTATATGATTAAGAGATAGAGGAAAGTTGCAAACCTGCGCAATCGCAAAACAAATTACATCAAACATTCGAACAAACATCCTATTCTGCATAACAAAACCAAGGTTTTGTTGATTTGTTTGAGTAATCACATAGATTTGACCTTTGACAGAAAGGGGGAGACTACGGCACAATACCTACACTTTGTCGGTGTTCGCTGCGTTAATCGAACAGTTAAATCCTTGGTTTTTTCCTTCAGTCATGCCATATCGAAAAACAACTTATCCACAACACCTCTTTGTGCTACTTTATTTGTGCCAATAGTATTTTCTTTTATTTTCAAGTAGTTAACTTGTTTTTTGTTATGTTTGCCTCTGTACGCTATGTGTAAAAATTAGTAGTCCACAAACTTATCCACAGGGGGTTGTGGTCAGTTTTAAAATGCTAACGTACTGATTTTTTTAAAAAATTAAGCGGAATTTACTAGCAGCGCGCACTATAATAGATCTTTTGATTTTTTTCATTTCTACAATGAACTACACTGATGCTTTTGATGTAATTGTGGTAGGTGGTGGGCATGCGGGAACAGAGGCCGCTTTGGCTGCTGCTCGTGCTGGCGTATCTACGCTACTTTTAACTCATAACATTGATACCTTAGGACAAATGTCATGCAACCCTTCCATAGGTGGGATTGGTAAAGGGCATTTGGTAAAAGAAATTGATGCTTTGGGTGGGGCGATGGCTTTAGCCACAGATCAAGCTGGAATTCAGTTTCGGATTTTGAATCGATCAAAAGGTCCCGCAGTACGTGCAACGCGTGCACAGGCGGATCGCTCCCTATACCGTGCTGCAATACGTCAAATTGTACAGAATCAGCCCAATCTAACCGTTTTTCAACAGGCTGTAGATGATTTAATACTAGTAGGCGACCGGGTTGAGGGGGTTATTACTCAAATTGGTCTACGTTTTAAAGCGAAAGCAGTCGTATTAACTGTTGGTACTTTTCTTAATGGGCGCATTCATGTTGGGCTAGATAACTATTCTGGTGGTCGCGCAGGAGATCCTCCTTCTATTACTTTAGCTGAGCGTTTAAAAGATCTTGCTTTGCCTCAAGGCCGCTTAAAAACCGGAACTCCACCTAGAATTGATGCTAATACGATTGATTTCAGTCAATTAGAAGAGCAGCATGGAGACACAGACCCGATTCCTGTATTTTCCTATATGGGCAACGCGGCTATGCACCCACGCCAGCTCCCCTGTTGGATCACTCATACCAACGCTAGGACCCATGACATTATCCGTTCAGGCTTAGATCGCTCTCCCATGTACAGTGAAGAGGGTACTATCGAAGGGGTGGGGCCACGCTACTGTCCTTCCATCGAGGATAAAATTCACCGTTTTGCTGATAAGGCGAGCCATCAGGTGTTTTTAGAGCCCGAAGGGTTGACTTCTACTGAGATCTATCCGAATGGGATTTCTACAAGCTTACCTTATGATATTCAAATCGGTATTGTGCATAGCCTACCGGGTTTAGAGAACGCACGTATTATGCGACCCGGCTATGCGATTGAATATGATTATTTTGATCCGAGATCATTAAAACCTACCTTGGAAACCAAAGCAATCCAAGGCCTGTTTTTTGCAGGGCAGATTAATGGCACGACAGGATACGAAGAAGCTGGGGCCCAAGGATTGCTTGCGGGAATTAACGCAGTGTTACAAATTCGAGAGCAGGAATTGTGGTACCCGAAACGTAATGAAGCGTATCTTGGAGTGTTGGTCGATGATCTAATCACACGAGGGGTAACAGAGCCGTATCGCATGTTTACGTCTCGTGCTGAATATCGTTTGTCTTTACGTGAGGATAATGCAGACGTACGATTAACGGAAATCGGCCGCCGCTTAGGGGTGGTTAATGATGAGCGCTGGGATTTTTACTGCCGTAAGCGTGACGTGGTTGAAGCGGAGATAGAGCGATTGAAATCCACATGGATTAACCCTCGTCTTGTTTCACGTGAAACACAAGAGCAGGTGTTAGGGCGTACGATCGAACGTGAGTATTCTTTGCATGATTTGCTTAAACGTCCAGAAATGACCTACAGCAAGCTTTTTGACCTGGTTAAAGCAGAAACAAAAGAGTCGGTTTTGGTAGATCTAGGGCTGGAGAGCCGTATTACAGATCAGGTTGAAATTGAGGTGAAGTACGCCGGGTATGTGGCACGCCAACAAGTCGAGGTTTCTAAGCAGGCAGCTTTAGAAGAAACGAAAATTCCAGTAGATATAGACTATAGTAAGATTTCAGGGCTATCAAACGAGGTAGTGGCAAAGTTGCAAACAGCAGCTCCAGAGACTGTAGGGCAAGCGGGACGCATTTCGGGGGTTACTCCGGCCGCTATTTCTTTATTATTGGTCTATATTAAACGAATGTCCTCTAAAGGAAAATAAAGTGATGGATGGCTTTAGGCAGCGACTGCTTCAAGCGGCTGCGGATTTAGGTTTGGACCTGCAAGAGCAGCAGGTCCAAATTTTATTAAAATACTTACAGCAAATGCAACGTTGGAATCGCACGTATAACCTAACGGCTTTACGTGATCCTAATCTCATGCTAGTGCAGCATGTGTTCGATAGTCTAGCCGTAGTCCCTGCGATGCAATATATTGCGGAGCAAAAGGAAGGGCGCTTAACTATTGTAGATGTGGGCTCAGGTGGGGGCTTGCCTGGGGTGGTGTTGGCTGCTGCGTGTTCCACGTGGAACATACATTGCGTGGATGCTGTAGAAAAGAAAATGGCATTTGTGCGGCAAATGTCAGCGGTTTTAGGTTTGTCTAACTTGTCAGCACATCATGTGCGTATAGAGCAAGCCGAGCCATTCCAAGCTGATGTGGTTATCTCACGTGCTTTTGCCTCTTTGGTGGATTTTGTTAATTTATCTGAGCGCCATGTGGGGCCGCAAGGGCAAATCATTGCTATGAAGGCGAAGCATCCTGCTGAGGAGATTCAGGAGCTGGAGTCTAGAACATTATGGCGGGTGCAACATATAGAGCCGTTAATAGTACCTGAATTAAATGCGGAGCGCTGTTTGGTCTATTTACATAAGGATATGGCATGAGCAAAAAAAAACAAAGCTATGTGTTTTGTGTGGCGAACCAAAAGGGGGGGGTAGGCAAAACCACAACAACAGTTAATTTAGCAGCAGCGCTTAGCTCACTAAAACAAAAAGTTTTGCTAATCGATTTAGATCCTCAAGGGAATGCCACAATGGGCAGCGGAGTGGATAAGAACGATCTGGATCTTAGTGTCTATCAGGTGCTGATCGGGGCAAGTACGATCGATCAAAGTAAATACCGGTCAGATGCAGGCAATTATGATGTGTTAGCAGCAAATAGAGAGTTATCTGGTGCAGAGATTGATTTAGTACAAATCGATAAGCGAGAGCTGCAATTAAAAAAAGCGCTAGAGCATTGTAAAACCCATTATGATTTTGTACTTATTGACTGTCCTCCGACGCTCTCTTTATTGACCTTAAATGGTTTAGCTGCTGCGCATGGGGTGATTATTCCTATGCAGTGTGAGTATTTTGCATTAGAGGGGTTGTCTGACTTAGTCAATACAATTAAGCGTGTTTATCGTAACATTAACCCAGGCTTGGAATTGATAGGCTTGTTGCGTGTCATGTTTGATGGGCGTATCACATTGCAGCGTCAAGTGTCCGAGCAAATTGAAATGCACTTCGGAGATAAAGTGTTCCAAACGAAGATCCCTCGTAATGTGCGCTTAGCCGAAGCCCCTAGTCATGGGATGCCTGGGGTGATCTATGATAAGAGCTCTCGTGGTGCAAAAGCATACATGGATTTTGGCAAAGAGTTAATTCAGAGACTTAAGTCTGCAGAGAAGTAAAAGGAAAGACTATGGCAACGAGAAAGCCTAAAGGATTGGGTAGAGGGCTAGATGCTTTATTGGGAGCAGATGCTGCAGCGATTGATGAGCTAGGTAAACGTCCCGAAGCAATTGAGGGTATTCAATCTATTCCCTTGAAGCAAATACAAGCCGGAAAGTATCAGCCACGTACGTTGATGGATGAGGGGGCACTAAATGAGTTGGCTGACTCCATTAAAAGTCAGGGGTTAATGCAGCCCATTTTGGTTCGTCCAATTAAGGCCGCCGCTCCGGTTAAGTACGAAATAGTGGCTGGAGAAAGGCGCTATAGAGCCGCCGCCCTTGCTGGTCTAAAGACGATCCCAGCTTTGGTGCGAGAGATCGAAGATAAGAATGCAGCGATCATGGCTTTGATCGAAAACATGCAACGCGAGGATTTAAATCCACTTGAGGAGGCGCAAGGGGTAAAACGCTTAATTGAAGAGTTCAGTTATACCCATGAACAAGCTGCGCAAGCCATCGGTCGCTCTCGTTCCGCCACAAGTAACTTATTACGCTTATTAAATTTAGCGGATTCCGTACAAACCATGTTGGTAGCAGGTGATATTGATATGGGACATGCGCGTGCTTTACTGGCCGTGGATGCTGCTGCTCAGATCCTGCTTGCTAATGAGGTTGTGGCTCGACGTTTATCCGTGCGTGAGACGGAAAAACTGGTTGCTAGATATGTAAATGGTGAGCTTGATCTATCAAAAAATGCTGCGTCGCGCAAAAAGGCGGTCAATGCAGATATTAAGCGTTTTGAAACCACGCTTGCCGACTATTTAGGTACGACAGTAACGATTAAAGCGAATGCGAAAAATAAAGGCTATCTGCAGATTTCCTTCCAGGATTGGGATCATTTGCAAGATTTGCTGCAAAAGCAGGGCTTGGACCGCTTATTTCAGGACGGCGAATAGAAGCACTATTTTTTTCCCCTAGTATAAGTGTTTTTTGCTAGGGGGGATTCAAATGTGGCGCTGCACCATCATATCTGTAACCATAATAATAACGTACCATGTACTAGTGCAAATGCCAGCTGCGTCGATGACGCGGTTTCTTTATAGTACTTCCTTCATTTGGATGTCATGGTGTAGTGTTTAAAGCACAGCAAATGTAACAGATTGTTTGTTTGAGTTTTTATGCTTTGCTTTCTCAAGGGGAGACGTATGTTTAAATCGATAACCAACTTTTCCGTGCGCTTGGTCGAACGGTATCTGCCTGATCCTTATATTTTTGTCATTATTTTGACTTTGATTGCAGGCGGAGCTGCTTGGTTTGGCGAGCAAAAAACGCCCATGGAAGTGATTACCATGTGGGGCGATGGGTTTTGGGGTTTGCTCAGTTTTACGATGCAGATGCTACTGGTGTTAGTGGCTGGTTACATGTTGGCCAGCACACCGGCTGTACGTAAAATTCTATCTACGTTAGCCTCCGTACCCAAAAGTTCAGGAGCGGCCATTATCATGGTAACAGTGGTGGCTTTAGCGGCAGATTGGATTAACTGGGGATTTGGCTTGGTAGTCAGTGCGCTGTTTGCTAAAGAGCTGGCGCGTAAAATTCGCGTGGACTACCGTCTTTTGGTGGCCAGTGCGTATTCTGGGTTTATTGTCTGGCATGGCGGCCTAGCGGGGTCTATTCCTTTGACAATTGCTACCCAAGGGCATTTTCATGAAGCGCAAATGGGCATAGTCCCCACCAGCGAGACAATTTTTTCTACCTTCAATCTTATCATCGTCATCGGGATGTTTATTGTTGTTCCGCTGGTCAATCGGATGATGATGCCGGATGAAAAAAACAGTGTTTATATTGACCCAGAGCTGTTGGATGAGTCACATACTACTTATGAGATTGAGCGTGATACACGACCAGCCGCACGTCTGGAAAACAGCCGGCTTTTGGCTATGTTGATAGGGTTTGCTGGGTTAACGTATCTGTTTAATTACTATATTATTCGTGGCGCGGGACTAAACTTAAATGTTATTAACTTCACCTTTTTAATCCTAGCTATTGTGTTACATGGGAACTCGCGTAACTTATTAAATGCGCTTGATGAGGCCATCAAGGGAGGGGCGGGAATTGTAATTCAGTTCCCTTTTTATGCCGGTATTATGGCAATTATGGTGCAGTCGGGCTTAGCCGCCTCGTTATCAGATTGGTTGGTTTCTTTTGCGACTCAAACCACATTGCCGTTTTGGACTTTCTTAAGCGCGGGCTTAGTAAATGTGTTTGTTCCATCAGGTGGTGGTCAGTGGGCTGTACAAAGCTCTGTTGTGATTGCCGCCGCTCAGTCGCTTGATGTGGATCTAGCGCGTGTAGCGATGGCGGTTGCTTGGGGGGATGCGTGGACAAATTTACTGCAGCCATTTTGGGCGCTTCCTGTCTTAGCGATAGCAGGTTTGAAAGCTAAGGACATCATGGGTTTTTGTTTAATCCAGCTGTTTGTAACGGGGCTGTTGATTTCGGTAGTGCTCACTTTCTTTTAGACTAGCGTGTTTGTGCGCCTAACTTAACCTCAAAAGACTTTTATGTCTTTTGAGGTTAATGCTTGACCTTTAGGGTTCGTTGGGTCATAATGACATTCTTTGGATCTTTTAATAAATAAAAATTCAAAAGGGCTTGACTTATCTAATTAGCTCAAGCATAATCACATTTTCCATATAAATGGTGGGATACCCAAGTGGCTAACGGGGGCAGACTGTAAATCTGTTGGCTTACGCCTACGTAGGTTCGAATCCTACTCCCACCACCAGATTTTCATATAGTTGCACTTATTGTATTTCGGGTTGAAAGAATCTGAATCACCTGCGGGTGTAGCTCAATGGTAGAGCAGAAGCCTTCCAAGCTTAAGACGAGGGTTCGATTCCCTTCACCCGCTCCATCAACTATATATTAATACCGCCCATGTGGCTCAGTGGTAGAGCACTCCCTTGGTAAGGGAGAGGTCGGCAGTTCGATCCTGCCCATGGGCACCACCTCTTCTTATCTTCATTTATCACGTTTAATTCCCTTCAGGAGTCTGCCATGGCTAAAGGCAAGTTCGAACGGACTAAACCGCACGTCAACGTCGGCACCATTGGTCACGTTGACCACGGTAAAACCACTTTAACCGCTGCAATTTGTACAGTTCTAGCCAAAGAATACGGTGGCGAAGCACGCGACTACGCACAAATTGACGCTGCTCCTGAAGAGAAAGCACGCGGTATCACCATTTCGACTTCTCACGTAGAGTACGAAACCCCTGATCGTCACTACGCTCACGTTGACTGCCCTGGTCACGCTGACTATGTGAAAAACATGATTACGGGTGCCGCGCAGATGGACGGCGCGATTCTTGTGGTATCGGCTGCTGATGGTCCTATGCCTCAGACACGTGAGCACATTTTGTTAAGCCGTCAGGTTGGCGTGCCTTACATTGTTGTGTTCTTGAACAAAGCGGACATGGTCGACGACGAAGAGTTGCTCGAGCTTGTAGAAATGGAAGTACGCGAGCTGCTCTCTAGCTACGACTTCCCTGGTGATGACACACCCATCATCAAAGGTTCCGCTAAGCTTGCTCTTGAGGGCGACATGGGTCCTTTGGGTCACCAGGCTGTGCTTGAGCTAGCTAAAGCCCTCGACACCTACATTCCTACCCCTGAGCGTGCAGTAGACGGTTCTTTCTTGATGCCTGTGGAAGACGTGTTCTCGATTTCTGGCCGTGGTACTGTGGTAACCGGTCGTATTGAGCGCGGTATCATTAAAGTTGGTGAGGAGATCGAGATTGTCGGTATCCGTGACACCGTTAAGTCCACATGTACTGGTGTGGAAATGTTCCGCAAGCTGCTTGATCAGGGTGAAGCGGGTGATAACGTGGGTGTCTTGCTACGTGGTACCAAGCGTGAAGACGTTGAGCGTGGTCAAGTTTTGGCAGCGCCTGGCACCATCAAGCCTCACACCGACTTTGCGGCAGAGGTTTACATTCTGTCCAAAGAAGAGGGTGGTCGTCACACGCCTTTCTTTAAAGGCTACCGTCCTCAGTTCTACTTCCGTACGACTGACGTGACAGGTACTATTGAGCTACCTGAAGACAAGGAAATGGTTCTACCTGGCGATAACGTCGCGATGAACGTTTCTTTGATTGCTCCTATCGCCATGGAAGAGGGTCTACGTTTCGCGATTCGCGAGGGTGGCCGTACCGTTGGTGCTGGTGTGGTAGCTAAAATCATCAAATAGTAGTTGCTAAATAGTGCAAAAGGGTATACAATACCTTTTTGCACTTAATGTGTAGATGTGGTTCTTATTACATCTGCTTTAAGGTCTAGGGGTATAGCTCAATTGGCAGAGCGTCGGTCTCCAAAACCGAAGGTTGAGGGTTCGATTCCTTCTGCCCCTGCCACTTCAGTCAATCGTCACTTTTCGTGACGTCCTATCGTCGGATTATGTCGAATACCAACGTTGAAACCGTAAACAGAGGCCCTGACCGCATAAAATTGGGTCTGGCGATTGCCGTACTTGCTGCTGGAATTGTTGGTTATTCCATGCTGGAAACTCAACCCGGGATTGTCCGGGTAGCTGTGTTTCTAGCATCTGTGGTTGTTGCCGCCCTTATTGTCTGGACTTCACATACGGGTAAACGTGCCGTGGGCTATATTAAGGACTCTTATACCGAAGTCAAGCGAGTCCATTGGCCTAGCCGCAAAGAAACCACTCAAATGACAGCAATTGTCTTTGCTTTTGTTTCTGTTATGGCGGTTCTGTTGTGGATTATCGACAAGGGACTAGAGTGGGTTATCTATGGCCTATTATTAGGCTGGAAATAAAGGGCACACATGAGCAAACGCTGGTATGTCGTACACGTTTATTCCGGAATGGAAAAAAGCGTGCAAAGGGCTTTAATCGAGCGCATTGAACGTGCCGAGCTCCAAGACTCATTCGGTCAGATCCTTATCCCTTCCGAAGAAGTCATTGAAGTTAAAAACGGTAAAAAATCCATCACGCAACGTCGTATTTTCCCTGGCTATGTCTTGGTTGAAATGGATTTAACCGATGAAACGTGGCACTTAGTACGTAGTACAAATCGGGTCACTGGTTTCTTGGGTGGTTCTGGGAATCGTCCAACACCAATTTCTCAGCGTGAGGTCGACGAAATCCTCTCCCAAATGGAAGAGGGCACTGAGAAACCCCGTCCAAAAATTCTATTCGAAGTTGGCGAAATGGTGCGTGTTAAAGAAGGCCCATTTGCAGATTTCAACGGCAACGTCGAAGAAGTCAACTACGAAAAATCCAAGGTGCGTGTTTCGGTCACTATTTTTGGCCGTTCCACCCCTGTAGAACTCGATTTTGATCAGGTCGAAAAGACCTAGTTTATTAACCCCCGGGGAGCCATTTTACTGATGGCGCTTACCCGCAAGGAGTCATTAACATGGCGAAGAAAATCGTCGGTTTTATCAAGCTGCAAGTTCCAGCTGGTAAAGCTAACCCTTCCCCACCTATTGGTCCAGCATTGGGTCAACGTGGTCTAAACATCATGGAATTCTGTAAAGCCTTTAATGCCCAAACACAGGGCATGGAACCAGGCTTGCCGATTCCTGTTGTGATTACTGCTTACGCTGACAAGAGCTTTACTTTTGTCATGAAAACCCCACCTGCGACGATTCTTATTAAGAAAGCCGTAGGTATTCAAAGCGGTTCCGCTCGTCCTAACTTAGACAAAGTTGGTACTTTGACGCGCGCTCAAGCCGAAGAAATCGCTAAAACCAAAGAACCCGACCTAACTGCCGCCGATATGGATGCAGCGGTCCGCACTATTGCTGGTACTGCTCGCAGTATGGGTATTAATGTTGAGGGGGTTTAATCGTCATGGCTAAATTAAGCAAACGCGCAGCAGCTATTGCCGCTAAAATCGACCGCAACAAACTCTACCCTGTAGAGGAAGCTTTAACCCTAGTTAAAGAAACCGCTACAGCCAAATTCGACGAATCCATCGACGTAGCTGTTCAGCTAGGTATCGACCCCCGTAAATCCGACCAGTTGGTTCGTGGTTCCGTGGTATTGCCTGCTGGTACAGGTAAATCTGTACGTGTGGCTGTTTTTGCTCAAGGCGATAAAGCCGAAGAAGCGCGTGCAGCCGGTGCGGATATCGTTGGCATGGAAGATCTAGCAGAGCAAATCAAAGCCGGTCAAATGGATTTTGATGTTGTGATTGCTTCTCCCGATGCGATGCGTATTGTTGGTACTCTTGGTCAGATCTTAGGCCCCCGTGGCTTAATGCCTAACCCTAAAGTTGGTACGGTGACACCAGATGTGGTTACCGCGATCAATAATGCCAAAGCTGGTCAGGTACAGTATCGTACCGACAAAGCAGGTATTATTCACGCTACCATCGGCCGTGCGTCATTTGATGTTGAAAAACTACAGCAGAACTTGCTCGCACTTGTAGATGCTCTAAATAAAGCACGTCCTACCGCTGCTAAAGGCGTTTACATGCGTAAAATCGCTGTGTCCTCCACCATGGGTGGCGGTGCACGCGTAGATGTTGCTTCTTTACAAGCCTAATTTGGCTTATAAAGATCATTAATTACTTTGGGCTGCAGCTTTAGGGCTGTTGCTGTCAAAGACCGTTGGAGCTAATACGTTTAGCTTAATCAAATCGATTTATCGGTTTATCCAGCGTAGACGGCGCCCAGGAAGATTTTCTTTCCAGAATTTCGACCAGGTGCGCCGCATTCGGTTGATGTAAGGAATACCCCTTACATCTAAGAAAGGAGTGTTCAACCGTGAGTCTCAATCGTCAAGAGAAAGCGCTAGTTATCGAAGAGGTTGCTGGTCAAGTCGCCAACGCCCAATCGATCGTTATCGCTGAATATCGTGGTTTGGACGTGGCCTCCGTTACCGTATTGCGCAAACAAGCGCGTGAGTCGGGTGTGTACCTACGTGTTCTCAAAAACACGTTAGTACGTCGTGCTCTTACAGATACTTCTTTTGATGGGCTATCTGACCAACTCGTTGGTCCTTTGATGTACGCCATCAGTGAAGACCCTGTAGCAGCAGCGAAAACCATGGTTGAATTCGCTAAAACCAACCCAAGCCTAGTCATTAAAGGCGGTGCTATGCCTAATAGCATCCTTGACGAAGCGGGTGTTAAAGCGTTGGCATCCATGCCCTCTCGCGACGAGCTATTGGCGAAATTGCTTGGCACTATGCAAGCACCTATCGCGCAATTTGTGCGTACGCTTAACGAAATTCCTACTAAATTTGTACGTGGCTTGGCCGCTGTACGCGATCAAAAAGAAAGCGCGTAATTACAAATTGATTGGATGCTCGTTGTATCGGGTACCATTCCCAAACCTGGCATAAAACTTTTTTTCTGGAAATTTGAAAATGACTAAAGATCAAATCCTCGAAGCCATCGCTAGCATGTCCGTGCTAGAGCTATCCGAGCTAATCACCGAAATGGAAGAGAAATTCGGTGTATCCGCTGCTGCTGCCGCTGTTGCTGTTGCTGCTCCTGCCGCTGGCGGTGCTGCTGGTGCTGCTGCTGAAGAGAAAACCGAGTTCACCGTTCACCTAGCTGAAGTTGGTGACAAGAAAGTTAACGTAATTAAAGCTGTTCGCGAAATCACTGGCTTAGGCTTGAAAGAAGCTAAAGACCTCGTTGACGGTGCACCTAAAGACGTTAAAGAAGGCGTTTCCAAAGACGAAGCTGAAGAAGCTAAGAAAAAGCTTGAAGAAGCTGGCGCTAAAGTCGAGCTTAAATAATCTCGATTCGCGTGCCCGGGAAGTGCTTTATATGCCTTCCCGGGCTTTTGCGTCTCCAGAAAACCTATTGATTCTAGATAATTTTGAGTCAGGTTTTCTAGAGTCGTAAACCGGGGTCGTGGTTGACGGCCCGTGTAACCCTTGAGTCGGAGTGCTCATGCCTTATTCGTACACCGAAAAAAAGCGCATACGCAAGAGCTTCGCCAAACGTGAAGACGTCCAGCAGGTTCCTTATTTATTGGCAACACAGTTGGAGTCTTACAAGACGTTCCTTCAAAAAGACGTCTTACCTTCGGAACGTAAAAACGAAGGTTTGCAAGAAGCTTTTAATTCCATTTTCCCTATTGTAAGTCATAACCAAATGGCACGGCTAGAGTTTGTTAGCTATGTGCTGGGTGAGCCTGTGTTTGACGTCAAAGAATGTCAAATGCGGGGCTTGACTTATGCTTCACCTTTGCGTGCCAAAGTACGTTTGGTCATTATGGACCGCGAGGTAAGCAAACCTACCGTCAAGGAAATTAAAGAACAAGAAGTCTACATGGGCGAGTTGCCCTTGATGACAGAAAACGGTTCTTTTGTCATTAACGGTACTGAGCGTGTAATTGTGTCCCAGTTACACCGTTCTCCTGGTGTGTTTTTTGAACATGACCGGGGTAAAACGCACAGCTCAGGGAAATTGCTATTTTCTGCGCGCGTCATTCCTTACCGTGGCTCGTGGCTCGATTTTGAGTTCGATCCTAAAGATATTCTATTTTTCCGTATCGACCGCCGTCGCAAAATGCCTGTTACCATTTTGCTTAAAGCGATTGGTATGACACCAGAAGCCATTTTGGCACATTTCTTTGAGTTCGATCATATTGAGCTCCAAGATGATGGCGGCCGCCTGCAGTTTGTATCCAAACGCTGGCGTGGTGAAGTGGCGAGCTTTGATATTAAAGACCGCGATGGTAACGTCATTGTTGAAAAAGACAAGCGTATCAATGCCCGTCATATCCGTTTATTAGACGAAGCCAAAATCGATTACATTTCGATCCCTGAGGAATCCTTAGTGGGTCGCACATTAGCAAAAAATGTGGTGAATCCTGATACAGGTGAAATCATCGCTAAAGCTAATGATGAGATCACGGAAACCATGTTGGTCGAAATGCGTGCCGCTAATATCCGTGAAATTGAAACCCTCTATATTAACGACCTTGATCAAGGTGGTTATATCTCATTGACCCTGCGCACCGATGATACGGCTGACCAAATGGCTGCTCGTATTGCGATTTATCGCATGATGCGCCCAGGTGAGCCTCCAACCGAAGAGGCTGTCGAAGCCTTATTCCAGCGTCTGTTCTACAGCGAGGAAACCTACGATTTGTCTCGTGTTGGTCGCATGAAGGTCAACAGCCGTTTAGGTCGAGGCGAGGATACCTCTGGGCCGATGACACTAACCGACGAGGACATTGTTGATACGATTAAAGTCCTTGTTGACTTGCGTAACGGTAAAGGTCAGATCGACGATATTGATCACTTAGGTAATCGTCGTGTGCGTTGTGTTGGGGAGCTAGCGGAAAACCAGTTCCGTGCTGGGTTAGTTCGTGTTGAGCGTGCTGTCAAAGAGCGTTTAGGTCAAGCTGAAAGCGAAAACTTGATGCCGCATGACCTCATCAACTCACGTCCTATTTCTGCCGCGGTGAAAGAGTTTTTTGGCTCAAGCCAGCTGTCGCAGTTTATGGACCAGACCAACCCCTTATCCGAAATTACGCATAAGCGTCGTGTTTCGGCCTTGGGTCCTGGTGGGTTGACGCGCGAACGTGCTGGGTTTGAGGTACGAGATGTACACCCCACGCATTATGGTCGAGTATGTCCTATTGAAACCCCCGAGGGTCCAAACATTGGTTTGATTAACTCCATGGCATTGTATGCCCGCTTGAATGAGTACGGTTTCTTAGAGACTCCGTATCGTAAAGTGGACAACTGCCGTGTGACAGATGAAATCGTGTATCTGTCTGCGATCGAAGAAAGCAACTACATCATTGCGCAAGCGAACGCAGAGTTGGATGACGAGGGACGTTTCGTCGATGAGCTGATTGCTTGTCGTGAAGCGGGCGAAACGCTAATGACTGCACCTGAAAACGTACAGTATATGGACGTTGCACCGTCGCAGATTGTATCAGTAGCGGCTTCTTTGATTCCTTTCCTTGAGCATGATGACGCGAACCGTGCCTTGATGGGCGCGAACATGCAGCGTCAGGCTGTACCTTGCTTGCGTCCAGAGAAACCTTTAGTGGGTACTGGAATTGAGCGCACCGTGGCGGTTGACTCCGGCACAACGGTACAAGCACGTCGTGGTGGGGTTGTGGATCACGTGGATGCCGACCGTGTCGTGATTCGTGTGAACGATGACGAAAACATGGCGGGTGAAATCGGTGTGGACATTTATAACCTCACCAAGTACACACGTTCTAACCAAAATACCAACATTAACCAACGTCCTATCGTCAAACGTGGCGATGTGGTTGCACGTGGTGATGTATTGGCAGACGGGGCTTCAACCGACCTAGGCGAGCTGGCATTAGGGCAGAACATGATGATCGCCTTTATGCCGTGGAACGGGTATAACTTTGAGGACTCGATCTTAATTTCGGAAAAAGTCGTTGCTGATGACCGTTATACTTCGGTGCATATCGAAGAGTTAACCGTTGTTGCACGTGATACCAAATTAGGGCCCGAGGAAATTACCCGCGACATTAGTAACCTGTCAGAAACACAGTTAAACCGCTTAGATGACTCCGGTATTGTTTATATTGGAGCCGAGGTGCGTGCGGATGACGTGTTGGTTGGTAAAGTAACGCCTAAAGGTGAAACCCAGCTAACTCCCGAAGAAAAATTACTTCGTGCTATTTTTGGGGAAAAAGCCTCTGACGTAAAAGACACATCCTTGCGTGTCCCTTCGGGCATGGTAGGAACCGTTATTGATGTCCAGGTCTTTACGCGTGAGGGTATAGAGCGTGATAAGCGTGCTCAGTCCATTATCGACGATGAGTTACGTCGCTATCGCCAAGACTTAAATGACCAGCTTCGCATTGTAGAGGACGACGCATTTGACCGTATCGAAAAATTCTTGATCGGTAAAGTCGTTAACGGTGGTCCACGTCGTTTGACCAAAGGCTCGGAAATCACCGCCGAATATCTTGCAAGTCTAGAAGACCGCTGGCAGTGGTTTGATATTCGTCTAGCAGACGAAGAGCATGCCGTGGTGCTAGAGCACACCAAAGATTCGCTAGAGCAAAAACGTCACCAGTTTGATTTGGCTTTTGAAGAAAAGCGCAAAAAACTCACACAGGGTGATGAGTTGCCTCCAGGGGTACTGAAAATGGTCAAGGTCTACCTAGCTGTAAAACGTCGTTTGCAGCCGGGTGACAAGATGGCTGGTCGTCACGGTAACAAAGGGGTGGTTTCCCGCATTACACCTGTTGAAGACATGCCTCACATGGCCGATGGCACGCCTGTTGATATTGTGTTGAACCCCTTAGGGGTGCCTTCACGAATGAACGTTGGGCAGGTGCTTGAGGTTCATTTAGGCTGGGCAGCCAAAGGTATTGGTCATCGAATTAACGAAATGCTTGAGCAAGAAAAAGGCGCTCAGGTAGCGGAAATTCGTGAGTACCTGGACAAGGTCTATAACACAACGGGGCAAAAAGCGGATCTTTCTTCGTTCACGGATGATGAAATCCTTGAAATGGCGCATAACTTACGCGAGGGCTTGCCATTGGCTACTCCTGTGTTTGATGGTGCGACCGAAGAAGAAATCAAGGTCATGCTAGAGCTAGCCTATCCAGATGATATTGCAGAAAAATTGCAGCTCACAGAAGACCGTACGCAGATCACTTTGTACGATGGACGTACGGGTGAGAAGTTCGAGCGTCCAGTCACGGTGGGTTATATGCACTTCTTGAAATTGCACCACTTGGTCGATGACAAGATGCATGCTCGTTCTACTGGTCCTTACTCGCTCGTTACTCAGCAGCCGCTGGGTGGTAAAGCGCAGTTCGGTGGTCAGCGTTTTGGTGAGATGGAGGTCTGGGCTCTAGAAGCTTATGGCGCCGCTTACACGCTACAGGAAATGCTCACGGTGAAATCCGATGACATTGCCGGCCGTACTAAGGTTTATGAGAACATTGTCAAGGGTGATCACGTCATTGATGCTGGCATGCCAGAGTCCTTTAATGTATTGGTCAAAGAAATTCGATCCTTGTCCCTTGACATGGATTTGGAGCGTAAATAATGAAAGCTCTATTAAATCTCTTTAAGCAAGTGAATCAGGAAGAGCAATTCGATGCAATCCGCATCGGCGTTGCCTCCCCTGAGAAAATCCGCTCCTGGTCTTACGGCGAAGTCCGTAAGCCAGAAACGATTAACTACCGCACGTTTAAGCCCGAGCGCGATGGTTTGTTTTGCGCTAAGATTTTTGGTCCAACCAAAGATTACGAGTGTTTGTGCGGTAAATACAAACGCTTAAAGCATCGCGGTGTAATCTGCGAAAAATGTGGTGTAGAGGTTACCGTATCCAAGGTGCGTCGTGAGCGCATGGCACACATTGAGTTGGCGTGTCCGGTAGCCCATATTTGGTTCTTGAAAAGCCTCCCATCCCGTTTAGGTATGGTGTTGGATATGACATTGCGCGATATCGAGCGCGTGTTGTATTTCGAGGCATGGTGCGTCATTGATCCTGGCATGACTCCGCTCAAACGCGGTCAGATCATGTCCGATGATGACTACATGAGCAAAACCGAAGAGTACGGTGATGACTTCCACGCCCTGATGGGCGCGGAGGCGGTACGTGAGCTATTACGCACGATTGATATCGACCGCGAGGTTGAGACATTACGTGCTGAGCTCAAAGCCACCGGTTCGGACGCTAAAATCAAAAAAATCTCTAAGCGCCTAAAAGTCTTAGAGGGGTTCCAAAAATCGGGTATCAAGCCCGAATGGATGATCCTAGAGGTACTCCCTGTTTTACCTCCAGAGCTACGTCCATTGGTACCCCTAGACGGTGGTCGTTTTGCGACATCGGATTTGAACGACTTATACCGTCGTGTCATTAACCGTAATAACCGTTTAAAGCGTTTGCTTGAGCTCAAAGCCCCTGACATTATCTTGCGTAACGAAAAACGTATGCTGCAAGAGTCAGTGGACTCGTTATTAGATAACGGTCGTCGTGGTAAAGCCATGACCGGAGCCAACAAACGTCAGCTCAAATCTTTGGCCGATATGATCAAAGGTAAGAGCGGTCGTTTCCGTCAGAACTTGTTAGGTAAGCGCGTTGACTACTCCGGTCGTTCCGTGATCGTTGTGGGTCCTCAGCTAAAACTGCATGAGTGTGGCTTGCCTAAGCTCATGGCACTAGAGTTATTTAAGCCCTTTATTTTCAATCGCTTGGAAATGATGGGGTTGGCAACCACAATTAAAGCCGCTAAAAAGCTCGTGGAAAACCAAGAGCCCGTTGTTTGGGATATTCTTGAAGAGGTGATTCGCGAGCACCCAGTTATGCTAAACCGTGCACCAACTTTGCACCGTTTAGGTATTCAGGCGTTTGAGCCGGTCTTAATTGAAGGTAAAGCCATTCAGTTGCACCCGCTCGTTTGTGCGGCCTTTAACGCTGACTTTGACGGGGACCAAATGGCGGTACACGTACCGTTGTCCCTCGAAGCTCAGCTCGAAGCACGTACATTAATGTTGGCTTCGAACAACGTACTGTTCCCCGCTAACGGTGAGCCCTCTATTGTTCCTTCACAGGACATCGTGTTGGGGCTGTACTATGCAACTCGCTCCCGCATTAATGGTAAGGGCGAAGGCATGTTCTTTGCTGACGTGAGCGAAGTACAGCGTGCGTATGACAACCACGAGGTTGAGCTGCAAACGCGCGTCACAGTACGAGTGGATGAGTACAGTAAAGACGATCAGGGCGAATGGGTCGCAACAAAGCGTCGTGTAGAGACTACGGTAGGTCGTGCCCTGTTATCAGAGATTTTGCCTAAAGGCTTATCCTTTGATCTTCTTAATCAAACACTGAAGAAAAAAGAAATTTCGCGTTTGATTAATCAGTCCTTCCGTCGTTGCGGGCTGCGCGCTACAGTAATTTTTGCTGATAAGCTCATGCAAGCGGGCTTTAGCTTGGCCACACGTGGTGGTATTTCTATTGCCATGAACGACATGCTGGTGCCCGATGCCAAAACCGCCATTTTGGATAAAGCGGCGAACGAGGTCAAGGAAATCGATAAGCAATACTCCTCTGGTTTGGTAACCTCCCAAGAGCGCTATAACAACGTAGTGGATATTTGGGGTAAAGCCAGTGACCAGGTGGGTAAAGCAATGATGGAGCAGCTTGCCACAGAACCTGTTGTGGATCGCCAGGGGAATGAAACTCGTCAAGAGTCATTTAACTCCATCTACATGATGGCAGACTCCGGCGCGCGTGGTTCAGCAGCGCAGATTCGTCAGTTGGCGGGGATGCGTGGTTTGATGGCTAAGCCAGATGGTTCCATTATTGAAACCCCAATTACGGCTAACTTCCGTGAAGGACTAAACGTACTTCAGTACTTTATTTCTACCCACGGGGCACGTAAAGGTCTAGCGGATACGGCGCTGAAAACGGCGAACTCTGGTTATTTGACTCGTCGTTTGGTGGACGTCACTCAAGACTTGGTTATTACCGAAGACGATTGTGGCACCACAAGTGGCTACACCATGAAAGCCGTGCTGGATGGTGGTGAGGTCATTGAGCCCTTGCGTGATCGTATTCTTGGTCGTGTGGCGGCCGTGGATATTGTGAACCCTGATACGCAAGAAACCGTTGTTGTGGCGGGCACTTTGCTCGATGAGGATATTGTTGAGCTCATCGATCAGCTAGGGATTGATGAAGTTAAGATCCGTACGCCGCTAACATGTGAAACTCGCCATGGTTTATGTGCCCATTGTTATGGGCGTGACCTAGGTCGTGGTGCATTGGTGAACCGTGGTGAGGCCGTTGGTGTGATTGCCGCACAGTCGATCGGGGAACCAGGTACACAGTTAACCATGCGTACTTTCCACATTGGTGGTGCCGCATCTCGTGCAGCAACGACCAGTACTGTGGAAACCAAAACCGCAGGTCATGTTGGCTTTGCTTTAGGCTTGCGTTATGTCACCAATGCCAAAGGCGAATGCATTGCGATTTCGCGCTCAGGTGAGATCATCATTTATGATGACAACCGTCGTGAGCGTGAGCGTCATAAAATCCCATATGGTGCAACCATTGCGGTTAATGACGGTGAAAGCGTTAAAGCAGGACAGCGTATTGCTAGCTGGGATCCTTTAACTCGTCCTATTATTTCGGAATACTCCGGTACCGTTCGTTTCGAGAATATCGAAGAGGGTGTGACCGTAGCGAGCCAGGTGGACGAGGTAACGGGTTTGACCACCTTAGTGGTGATTACGCCGAAAACGCGTAGCGGCAAAACTGCGACACGTCCACAAATTAAACTGCTGAACGAAAAAGGCGAAGAAATTAAAATCGCCGGTACGGATCACTTGGTAAATATCTCTTTCCCTGTTGGGGCATTGATTACCGTTCGTGATGGTCAGCAAGTTTCTGTGGGTGAGGTCTTGGCGCGTATCCCGCAAGAGTCGCAAAAAACACGCGATATTACCGGGGGTCTACCACGAGTGGCGGAGCTTTTCGAAGCGCGTTCGCCTAAAGATGCCGGATTGTTGGCCGAGGTCACAGGTACCGTTTCCTTTGGTAAAGACACCAAAGGTAAGCAACGCTTGGTGATTACGGACCTAGATGGTGTGAGCCATGAGTTCTTGATTCCTAAAGAGAAGCAAGTCTTGGTGCACGACGGTCAAGTGGTTAACAAAGGTGAAACCATTGTGGATGGTCCGCCCGATCCACACGATATCTTACGTCTAAAAGGTATCGAGGAGCTAGCCAGCTACATCGTGAATGAAGTTCAAGACGTTTACCGCCTCCAAGGGGTAAAAATTAACGATAAACACATCGAGGTCATTGTTCGTCAAATGCTTCGTCGTGTGAATATCGTTGATCCAGGCGATACGGATTTCATTACCGGTGAGCAGGTTGAGCGTTCCGAGCTGTTAAATGCCAATGATAGAGTGTTAGCAAATAATGGTATTCCTGCTACATACGAAAACGTATTGTTGGGTATTACCAAGGCATCTTTGTCAACGGATTCGTTTATTTCAGCGGCGTCTTTCCAAGAGACCACTCGAGTGTTAACGGAAGCAGCTATCATGGGTAAACGTGATGAGTTGCGTGGTCTAAAAGAAAACGTCATTGTGGGACGTTTGATTCCTGCCGGTACGGGTATGGCGTATCACCATGCTCGTCATGAAAAAGAAGCATTAGAGCAGGCGGAGCGTCGTGCCGCTCGTGAACAAGAAAACCCGTTCATGGATGCACCCTCTACCGAGGACTCCGATGCGCAATAAGCGTTGAGACTAAAAGCCCACCGTAAAAAACGGTGGGCTTTTTTTTGTCTGTAGTATTTAAAATAGATAGAAGTAGTGGCGTTAATGATGTTTTGAACCAGGCTCTGGTATTACTGGCAGCTGGATAATAAATCGTGTTCCCACATTTTCTTTGCTATTGACGCGAATTTCGCCAAAATGCCTGAGAATAACAGCGTGAACAAAGGCTAACCCTAAGCCGCTGCCTTTAGGGCCATCGGTTTTAGTGGCATGGGCACGTTTGAATGGTTGAAAAATATAAGGTAAATCAACCTTGGGAATGCCCCAGCCTTGATCCTGGATGACGATCTGTACGTGGTTCTCTTTGTTTTTTACTAAACAGGTAACTTGAGTTTGATTGGAGCTATATTTAATCGCATTGTCGATCAGGTTGCTTAGGGCGCGTTTAAACAACGAGGGGGCTACATTGACCCACACCCCTTGTTCAGGCTCATCAAAAACCACAGTAATTTGCTTAGCTTGAGCTCGTACCCAGGCATCATCACAGACCTCTACCAGTAGATCATTCAGATACATAGGCTCCATCTCTAGCTCCATGGCTTCGACGCGTGCTAGATCCATAAAATCATCTACGAGTTCTAGCGTCGTGCTGGCATAATTTTCTACATGTGTTAGGAGCTGATCTAAGCTAAGCGTGAGCTCATTTTGGCGTTGCATTTTTACTAAAGCCAAAATAGAGTTTTGTGGAGAGCGCATATCATGCGAAATAAAGCGTAGCGTTTCCTCTTTACGTTGTTGTGCTTCACGCAATAGCTCTATGGCTTTGTGCAAATGGCTAAGCCGTGCTGGTAGGGTGTTAGGTGCCGTGCGCCCTGCTAGTGCTTGGCGTAACTCTGGATCTTGCTCGCGCATTTGTGAGATCTCGTTGTTGATAAAGCGAAGTACGGTCTCTTGGCTGCGCCAATACCAAATAGGGTAGGCTAATACGGTACCAATGAGGCCGGCAGTAGGAGGGATCCAGAGACTTAATATATGTAGGAAAAACCAGTTGCCGATAAAAATAATGATAAGTATAAGAGTGGTACTGAGAATAGCTCGACGTGGAGTAAGATGCCTTAAGATAAAGCAGATAAATAAAACAGGGATGATACTGAAAAAGGCGTTAATAAGTGGTGAGCCAGTACGGATCCAGTTATTAAGGATAGTGTTTTCTAGTTGGTTGGCTAGAATTTCTACGCCTGACATGCTGGTTTGTTTGGCCGAGGATAGGGGGGTAGGATAGAAATCCCCAAGACCACTACTCCATGCGCCTACTAATACATAGCGGTCTTTAAAAACAGAAGGGGGAATGTTGCCTTGGATAACATCTGAAAAAGCATAGCTTTCAAAATGACCAGGGGGGCCAAGAAATGGTATTAGTCTAGTGGATCCAAGGGGGTGCTGTAAGCTTTGTTTTAGGATGCCTTCATCTCCACCAGCAAGAAGCATGGCGAGAGTAAAATGAAGGTGTAGCGGCTCTTCTGGTAACGAAAAAAACAAATGGGCACGCCTAACGACGCCGTCCTTATCGGGATAGGCGTTAATAAAACCTGTGGAGCGGGCTGACTCGAGTAATATATTTAAGGGTTTATGAATGCGAGATTGGTCTGCACTGATCGCAGTTGGTAACACGACACGCCCGTGAGCTTCCATGGCATAAGCAAGCTGGACGTCATCAGCTGAGTAGAAAGGGTTTTTGTCATGAAAAATAATATCCAGGCCTACAGCTTTGGCAAGGTGCAAACGCTCGATTAGTGCGGCGTATTCACTGCGGCGCCATGGCCAATACCCGACCTCATTTATGCTTTTGTCATCGATAATAATGAGCACCGTATTTTTAGGACGATGATATTCAAAAGCATTGGAGGCTTGGAAATCATAAAAGGTGAAATCCAAGCGCTCTAAGCTTAATTCAAAACGAAGTAAAGATAGAGCCGCGGTGAAAACAATTAAACTAATGGTGACCCACCACCAATCTCTTTTTATTTGTCCTGCCAATAGTGCAGAACGTGATTCACTATGGGCAGGGATACTGTTTTCCATGGCATCGCGTAGGCTAGTAATCGGTAAGCAAAATAGGTTGCCCATCACCGCTGACTACGGGGGAGCCATCCGTGGATGTCAAAACCCCTTGCCCTGGGTAACTAACCACTGCATCTAAGCCCATTAACCCATGTTCGTCGATTGCTCGCACAAACGCATAATGCTCGCCGGGACCGCTTGGACGTAGATAAACAATATTTTGATCGGCAGGTACAGTAAAGCGCTGGACTGCTTGAGAGCCATTTTCAGAAAGGGCTACTTGGACTAAATAGGCTTGTGCGCCAGAGACAGGAATGAGCTCAGTTTGCCAGCCTTTAGGCCCACGTTTTGGGAGGGTTAATTGTGGGGCGGGAAGTAGTGCGGTGATAGCAGTTTTTCCATCGGCCGATATATTGGCACCATAGCCATTACTGAGCATTTGAAAACGCTGCTCTGGACGATCGATATGAGCTTTGCCGCTTAATAGCTCTGTTTGCGTGTGTGCATCTGTGGTGTGCACGCGAAGATTTGTGCCGCGGATACCAGTAATAGAAATAGGCGTATGGATTTCAAAACGGCCTACCCCTGTATTGTTAGGCGCTACGTGACTCTCTATAGAACCTTGTTGCAGCTCTAAAATGGCATCGCTAATACGGGCGCGTTCAAAGGCATTTAGCTGTTTTAGATAAAGTTGGCTTTGAGGGGGAAGAGTAAGTGTGCTGCCGTCTTCAAGTTGAAGGGTGGCAAATCCTCTTGAGCCAGTATTGATGATATCACCTGCTTTTAGACGTGTATGCTTAGTCGCAGATTGGTGGTTGATTTTAACATCACCTTTATAGTGGACTAATGTTGCTTCAGTAGCTATGACAGGTATAAGATCAAATGGGATCTTTAGCTCCTTGCCTATAGGCAAGCGCATCTCATCTTCAACTTGATTTAGCTGCTGAAGATGTCTCCAATGTGAGCTGCGGGTTGTATAAAGCTCAGATAATTCGGATAAGGTGTCTCCAGCTTCAACGAAATAAATAAAATAATCGTCTTTAGCACCAGCAGGTTGCGCTAAGGCGCTCGTTGCATAGTTACTAAATAAAAAGCATAGCACCAATTGGAGTAAAGCAGAGAAAATGCGCATGGTTTAGTTATTATGTCGTTTCGTTATCGAGTAGCGATTCGAGGCGATACCCTAGAGCATACGAGGCGTTGAGACGCACACCATTTTCTGGCCGTAGCTGTAATTTACGCCGAATATTAGAAAGATGAGTGTCTAAGGTGCGTGATGTAGCAGGGATCTCTCGATTCCACACGGCAGTACTAAGCACATCGCGCGAAAAAAGGCGTCCGGGATTTCTAAAGAGTAGTAGTGCTAATTCGTACTCTTTTGGGGCGAGTACAACCTCTTTACCATGAAGCTTAATGATATTATTGATGGGATCAATGTCATAGACTCCAAAGCTAAAGGGCTCATTGCTCTGTGTGATGGGGTTCATGCGGCGCAACAAGGCCTGCACGCGCGCAACAAGCTCTCCTTCGCGAATGGGTTTGGTCATATAGTCATCAGCACCTGCCTGCAAACCCACAACTAAATCTGACTCATCAGTGCGGCTTGTTAGAAATAAAACAGGAAGCGCATAACCCTGATTATCACGAATCCAGTGTAATACATCTAGTCCGCTGACATCCGGTACTTCCCAGTCTAGAATAAGTAGATTGAAGTCATGGGGCTTGGCCAGTGTAGTTAATAGCGATTTACCCGTATGGAATACGGTACACGAATAGCCTGCTTTGGTTAAGCAGCTTTCAATCAAAGCGGCTTGTACGGGATCGTCTTCGAGAGAGGCAATATTCATGGCGATAATCTAGTAAATGAAAAGGATACGGGGAAGAACTGTTAAGTATAGTTAGGATTGTCGGTAGGTTACACGCTCTTACTGTGCAGAAAAGCGTAGGGGTGAGTTCTACTTAAAAACCGTGGTGTAAACCCTGCAAATCCTTGACTAGCTTCTTTTTTTACGTTAAATTGAATGGCTTACTTTTAAAGGATACTTTGCTGGTAATCTTAATAAGTAAAATAGAGTAGGGCAACATAATCAATCATCATTATGTCATAGTCACCTACTATCATTAATGCTCGAATCCGCTCTTTTACGTAAACAAATCATCGTGTGGGCGGTTTATCGTGCGTTATTCCTCCCTCAAACACAATGTTTTATTGTGTAGGATTTAGATTTTGTACGTAAAGGATACGTCGAGGTTATGCCAACAATTAGTCAACTCGTGCGCAAACCACGTGGTCTAGCTCGTCCCGGCAGCAAAAGCCCCGCGCTAGAAAATTGTCCACAGCGCCGTGGTGTATGTACTCGTGTTTACACCACCACTCCCAAAAAACCTAACTCTGCTCTACGTAAAGTTGCTAAAGTTCGTCTCACTAACGGTTACGAAGTGATTTCGTATATCGGTGGTGAAGGCCACAACTTGCAAGAGCACTCTGTTGTTTTGATCCGTGGCGGTCGTGTAAAAGACTTGCCTGGTGTTCGCTATCACATTGTTCGTGGTGCTTTAGACTTACAGGGTGTTAAAGACCGTAAGCAAGCCCGCTCTAAATACGGTGCAAAGCGCCCTAAATAATCGATATCTAGTTTCCGCCGACCATTTATTTTGGTCTGAGTCCGTGCAACCAGTGATCTACTTATAGCACTGGTATGTAAGGGGTCACTTGTTCATAGGTGGCCAAGGCCGTGAAACGGTTCAACTGAATAGTCACAAGGAAAATACAATGCCTCGCCGTCGCGAAGTACCCAAAAGAGAAATTCTACCTGACCCTAAATTTGGCAGCGTTGAGCTAGCTAAATTCATGAACGTGGTCATGTTATCCGGCAAAAAAGCTGTTGCCGAACGTATTGTTTACGGTGCACTCGATCATATCCAGGAAAAAACCGGCAAAGATCCGATCGAAGTATTTAACACCGCAATCAATAACATTAAGCCTATGGTCGAAGTAAAAGGCCGTCGTGTTGGTGGTGCAAACTACCAGGTGCCTGTAGAAGTGCGCCCTGTACGTCGTCTTGCTTTGGCTATGCGCTGGTTGCGTGAAGCCGCCAAAAAGCGCAGTGAAAAATCCATGGATTTGCGCTTGGCTGGCGAACTACTCGACGCTTTAGAAGGTCGTGGTGGCGCAATGAGAAAGCGTGAAGACACGCACCGAATGGCCGAAGCTAACAAAGCGTTTAGCCATTTCCGTTGGTAATCTAAGGACATAGATCATGGCCCGCAAAACCCCTATCGAGCGCTATCGTAATATTGGTATTTCTGCGCATATTGACGCAGGTAAAACCACTACTACTGAACGCATTTTGTTCTACACCGGTGTTAGCCACAAACTAGGTGAAACCCACGAGGGTTCCGCCACAATGGACTGGATGGAACAAGAGCAAGAGCGCGGTATTACTATTACATCGGCTGCTACCACCGCCTTCTGGAAAGGGATGGCCGGTAATTACCCAGAGCACCGTATCAACATCATTGACACCCCCGGACACGTGGACTTTACCATCGAGGTAGAGCGCTCCATGCGTGTTCTAGACGGCGCGGTCATGGTGTATTGTTCCGTGGGTGGCGTTCAGCCTCAGTCTGAAACGGTATGGCGCCAAGCGAACAAGTACAACGTTCCCCGTTTGTTGTTCATCAACAAAATGGACCGTACTGGTGCTAACTTCTTCAAAGTTATTGAACAAGCCAAACAACGCCTAAAAGCAAACCCTGTTCCCGTTGTTCTACCTATCGGTGCAGAGGAAGACTTTAAAGGCGTCATTGACTTGGTCAAAATGAAAGCCATCATCTGGGAAGATGAAAACTACGGTATTAAATTTGAATACCAAGACATTCCCGCTGAGCTAGCTGATGAAGCGGCTGAATGGCGTGAAAATTTGATTGAGTCTGCGGCAGAAGCCAATGAAGAGCTCATGAACAAATACCTCGAAGAGGGTGAGCTTACCGAAGACGAAATCAACAAAGGGATTCGTATCCGCACGCTGGCTGGTGAAATTCAGCCTGTGTTGTGTGGTACTGCCTTTAAAAACAAAGGTGTACAACGCATGCTAGACGCAGTTCTAGACTACATGCCTTCACCTGTAGATATTCCTGCTATCCAAGGCGTAGATGATAATGGCGAGCCCACATCACGTGCCGCGGACGATAAAGAGCCAATGTCTGCTTTGGCATTTAAGCTCATGACGGACAACTTTGTTGGTCAGCTGACTTTCGTTCGTGTGTACTCTGGTGTTCTACGTTCTGGAGACACGGTTTACAACCCAGTTAAAGGGAAGCGTGAGCGCATCGGCCGTATCTTGCAGATGCACGCTAACAACCGTGCCGAATTAAAAGAACTCGTAGCGGGTGATATTGCCGCTATCGTAGGTCTAAAAGAAGTCACAACGGGTGAAACCCTGTGCGATATGAATAATCACATTATTCTTGAGCGCATGGAGTTCCCTGAGCCTGTGATTTCTCAAGCTGTTGAGCCTAAAACCAAGTCTGACCAAGAAAAAATGGGCGTGGCTTTGTCACGTTTGGCCCAAGAAGACCCTTCTTTCCGTGTAACAACAGACGAAGAGTCCGGTCAAACCATTATTTCTGGTATGGGTGAGCTTCACCTCGAGGTTTTGGTTGACCGCATGCGTCGTGAGTTCGGTGTAGAAGCCAACATTGGTCAGCCTCAGGTGGCTTACCGTGAAACCATCCGTTCTGTATGTAACGAAGTCGAAGGTAAATTCGTGCGTCAGTCTGGTGGTCGTGGTCAGTACGGTCACGTTGTGCTTAAACTTGAGCCGCTCGAGCCCGGTAGTGGTTATCAGTTTGTGGATGAAATTAAGGGTGGTGTGGTTCCTCGCGAATACATCCCCGCTGTCGACAAAGGTATCCAAGAGACGCTACACTCTGGTGTATTAGCTGGATATCCGGTCGTTGACGTTAAGGTTACGTTGTTCTTTGGTTCGTACCACGATGTGGACTCGAACGAGAACGCGTTCCGCATGGCTGCCTCAATGGGTTTCAAAGAGGGTATGCGTCGTGCAGACCCCGTCCTACTTGAGCCAACCATGGCCGTGGAAGTCGAAACTCCCGAAGAATACGCCGGTACTGTGATGGGTGACTTGTCCTCCCGTCGTGGTATGGTTCAGGGTATGGAAGACATCCCCGGTGGTGGAAAACTCATTAAAGCCGAGGTGCCTCTGGCTGAGATGTTCGGTTACTCCACAAGCCTACGTTCGCAGACCCAAGGTCGTGCTACATACAGTATGGAGTTTAAGCAATACGCTGAAACTCCAAAACATATAGCTGACGAAATCATCAGCGCACGTAGCAAGTAAATTACAAACTATCTGCCCGTCGGGTGATGGGCAGCTTTAAATTTTTTGTTTTCTTGAAAACATTGATGGGATAAATCATGGCAAAAGGTAAGTTTGAACGGACTAAACCGCACGTCAACGTCGGCACCATTGGTCACGTTGACCACGGTAAAACCACTTTAACCGCTGCAATTTGTACAGTTCTAGCCAAAGAATACGGTGGCGAAGCACGCGACTACGCACAAATTGACGCTGCTCCTGAAGAGAAAGCACGCGGTATCACCATTTCGACTTCTCACGTAGAGTACGAAACCCCTGATCGTCACTACGCTCACGTTGACTGCCCTGGTCACGCTGACTATGTGAAAAACATGATTACGGGTGCCGCGCAGATGGACGGCGCGATTCTTGTGGTATCGGCTGCTGATGGTCCTATGCCTCAGACCCGTGAGCACATTTTGTTAAGCCGTCAGGTTGGCGTGCCTTACATTGTTGTGTTCTTGAACAAAGCGGACATGGTCGACGACGAAGAGTTGCTCGAGCTTGTAGAAATGGAAGTACGCGAGCTGCTCTCTAGCTACGACTTCCCTGGTGATGACACACCAATCATCAAAGGTTCCGCTAAGCTTGCCCTTGAGGGCGACATGGGTCCTTTGGGTCACCAGGCTGTGCTTGAGCTAGCTAAAGCCCTCGACACCTACATTCCTACCCCTGAGCGTGCGGTAGACGGTTCTTTCTTGATGCCTGTGGAAGACGTGTTCTCGATTTCTGGCCGTGGTACTGTGGTAACCGGTCGTGTTGAGCGCGGTATCATTAAAGTCGGTGATGAGATCGAGATTGTCGGTATCCGTGACACCGTTAAGTCCACATGTACTGGTGTGGAAATGTTCCGCAAGCTACTCGATCAGGGTGAAGCGGGTGATAACGTGGGTGTCTTGCTACGTGGTACCAAGCGTGAAGACGTTGAGCGTGGTCAAGTTTTGGCAGCGCCTGGCACCATCAAGCCTCACACAGACTTTGCGGCAGAGGTTTACATTCTGTCTAAAGAAGAGGGTGGTCGTCACACTCCCTTCTTTAAAGGCTACCGTCCACAGTTCTACTTCCGTACGACTGACGTGACCGGTACCATTGAGCTACCTGAAGACAAGGAAATGGTTCTTCCTGGCGATAACGTCGCGATGAACGTTTCTTTGATTGCTCCTATCGCCATGGAAGAGGGTCTACGTTTCGCGATTCGCGAGGGTGGCCGTACCGTTGGTGCTGGTGTGGTAGCTAAAATCATCAAATAAGCCAATCGGCTTATGATGACACGGGGGGTTATCCCCCCGTTTATTTCGTTCTTTAGGATTCCACATGAAAAACCAGAAAATTCGCATCCGCTTAAAAGCGTTTGATTACAAACTCATCGACCAGTCCGCCGCCGAGATCGTGGATACGGCTAAACGCACTGGTGCGGTAGTTCGTGGTCCCGTACCGCTACCTACACGTATCCGTCGTTACGATATTTTGAGCTCCCCTCACGTTAACAAAACAGCACGTGACCAGTTTGAAATCCGTACTCATCAGCGTTTAATGGACATTGTCGATCCAACCGACAAAACAGTTGATGCATTGATGCGTTTAGATCTACCTGCTGGTGTAGACGTAGAAATCGCTCTGCAGTAATTCCATTTGTTTGCTAGAGTGTTATGCTCTATCAAATAAATGAAAAGCCGAAAGGATTATCCTTTCGGCTTTTTTATTGTGCTAAGCCACCGATTGAAATAACGGAAAAGACTTATTTATTGGCGCAAGCTTTGATTTTTTCTAAATCCGGTCCAGTAATCACACGACCTAAGTTATAAGGAATAGAAGCTGTACGCCAGTCTTTGTAGTCATTCAGGTACTCAACCTGACTCAGGTAGACTTGAGCTGCTTTGGGGTTACTACATGCTACCTCAATCATGACCTCGTGGGCATTGTTCTGTATGGTATCCAAAGCCTCTTGGTCTAAGCGATGAATTTCTACCCCCGCTTTTTGAAAAGTACGCAAGCCATCGGCAGCACGTTTTTCCGTATAAGACATGGACCAGAGCATCGTGGCATCGGCAGCAATCTTGAGCTTTTCTTTGGTGGTGTCACTGAGTGCATCCCACGCTTTTTTATTGATCATCACGCCAAAAACGGAAGAGGACTGATGCCAACCGGGGGTGGTCCAGTGTTTGGTGACTTGATGCAAGCCGGCTGAAACGTCTACGTTAGGGGTAGAGAACTCAGCACCATCAATGACATTACGCTCCAGAGACTGGTACAGCTCTTGAGCTGCCATAGAAACTTGGGTGCCGCCAATGCTTTCTAGGACGCGGCCTTGTTCTAAACCCGATACACGTAAACGTTTGCCTTTGAATTCTTCTAAATTACGGATAGGGCTATTTGTGTGAAAACCGGCTTCGCTATTGGTAATGCCATAAGGAATATATACCATGCCAAATTGCCCATAGACATCGTTATATATATCGGCACCGCCCCATTGATGGATCCAGTTCGCGTAGTCCATCGCATTAAATAGACTAACGTGCGTGCCTAGCGCCGAGAAAGCCGGGTTGCGACCAGCCCAGTAACCAGGCCAGTCGCCACCGGCTTCAATTGTGCCTGACCCGGTGCGCGACAAGCCCCGCCGTTCAGGGCGGGGAAGGATAGCGCGGACGGCGCAGCCGTCCTTGTCTTTGGGTTTCAGTGTGGGGTTTGCTGCTGCTCGATGTACTGGCGAACGATGGAAATCGGCGCGCCGCCGCTTGAAGCGAAATAGGACGGCGACCACAGCACGCCTTTCCAGTAGCGCTTCTAGATGTCGGGCCGTTCCTTGCGCAGCAGGCGACTGGAGACGCCTTTGAGGCTGTTCACGAGATTGGAGACAGCCACCTTGGGCGGGTATTCCACAAGCAGGTGAACGTGATCGTCCTCGCCGTCCATCTTGATCAGTTGCGCCTCGAAGTCGGCGCAGACCTTGGCGAAGATCGTGCGCAGCCGGTTGATGGCGTCGCCATCGAATACCCTGCGGCGATATTTCGCTACAAAGACCAAATGGACATGCATCTTAAAAACGCCGTGTCGTCCATGCCTAATATCGTTGTCGTCGCTCATAGGCCAAATTATAATATCCGCATGCAACGCCTCCAAGCCTTCAAATACGAACTGCGACCAGACGGGCAGCAAGAGCGGCAAATGCGCCGCTTTGCCGGCTCGTGCCGGTTCGTCTACAACAAGGGGCTGGCGTTGCAGAAAGAGCGCTACGAGCGCGGAGAGAAGAAGCTGGGCTACGCCGAGCTGTGCAAGATGCTCACCGAGTGGCGCAACAGCGCGGAAACGGCTTGGCTGGCCGATGCGCCGGTCCATCCCTTGCAACAGGCGCTCAAGGATTTGGAGCGGGCCTACAGCAACTTCTTCGCCAAGCGGGCCGACTTTCCACGTTTCAAGAAGAAAGGCCAGCGCGACAGCTTCCGCTACCCCGACCCGAAGCAGATCAAGCTCGATCAGGGCAACAGTCGTATCTTCCTGCCCAAGCTGGGATGGCTGCGTTACCGCAATAGTCGCGAGGTGCTGGGCACAGTCAGAAATGTCACCGTGAGCCAGTCTTGCGGCAAGTGGTTCGTAAGCATCCAGACCGAGCGCGAAGTTGAGCAGCCCGTGCCGCAGGCCGCCACAGCAGTGGGTATCGACATGGGCGTGATCCGCTTCGCCACACTCTCGGACGGCACGTTCTACGCGCCGCTCAACAGCTTCAAGCGGCATGAAACGGCCCTGCGCAAAGCGCAGCAGGCCATGAGCCGCAAAACCAAATTCAGCAACAACTGGAAGAAGGCGAAAGCCCGCGTCCAGCGCATTCACTCCCGTATCGGCAACGCCCGCCGCGACTTCCTGCACAAGACCTCGACCGCGATCAGCCAAAACCACGCGATGGTGTGTATCGAGGATTTGCAGGTACGGAACATGTCCAGGTCAGCGGCAGGTACTACCGAACAACCGGGACGAAACGTTCGGGCCAAGTCCGGCCTGAACAAGTCCATCCTCGATCAAGGCTGGTTCGAGTTCCGCCGCCAACTGGATTACAAGCTGGCGTGGCAAGGCGGCTGGCTGGTTGCAGTGCCGCCGCAGAACACGAGCCGTTCCTGTCCGTGCTGCGGCCATGTGTCTGCCGACAACCGGCAGACGCAAGCCCGGTTCGAGTGCGTGGAATGCGGTTTTGAAGAAAACGCCGATGTGGTCGGCGCGATCAATGTGCTAAGGGCGGGACACGCCCGGTTCGCCTGTGAAGTGAGCGATGCAGTAGGGTCGCCAGCAGCAGGAACCCACCGAAGCGACTCAGGGGCGGCATTGAGCCGCCCCTGATCGCCGTAGGAATCTCCGGCCTTCAGGCCGGGGAGGATGTCAATCTACCGCACTAAATACTTCGCCAGAAGGCACTAAGGCTCCACCTTTGTAAAAGTTGACGAAATCCCCACTACTGGGACTCAGAAAATACAAAAACATCAAATCTTCCCAAATATCGCCGACCCAACGACCCAAGCCGGTATGATTGACTTGCGCCATTTAAAACGACGGGGTTCGTAAAGCGTTGTATTTGTGATATTTATTTTGGTCATGCTCTTGTTGACATGGCTTTAGTCATGCTATATTTATATGCTTAGCTATTTATTAGTTACAAGAAGGTTTTGTGTGCAGAATCATCTGCTCGCGTAATCAAGTTAGCCCCGACCAATCGCAGTCGGGAATGGAGAATAAGATGTCGAACTCGACACCTGTGCCTGCCGCATGGCGGTTGGGCCTTGTTGGGCGCAAAATCGGCATGACCCGCATTTTTACAGAGGACGGAGAATCCGTACCTGTAACGGTGCTGGACGTGTCCAATAACCGCGTCACCCAAATCAAGACGCCCGAAGTCGATGGCTATGCTGCCGTTCAGCTAGCTTATGGCTCTCGTCGCGCCTCCCGTGTTAATAAACCTGCCGCTGGTCATTTTGCCAAAGCAGGGGTAGAAGCCGGTAGTATCCTTAAAGAATTCCGTCTAGATCCCGCTAAAATTGCTGATCACAATCCTGGTGATGTGATTGCAATCGACAGCGTATTTGAAGCCGGCCAAAAAGTAGACGTTACAGGTACCACTATCGGTAAAGGTTTTGCCGGTACGATCAAGCGTCACAACTTCTCTGGTCAGCGTAACTCCCACGGTAACTCGATCTCTCACCGTGCCCCCGGTTCTATCGGTATGGCGCAGGATCCAGGTCGTGTTTTCCCTGGTAAAAAAATGGCCGGTCACATGGGTGATGTTACCCGCACCGTTCAAAATCTAGATGTTGTGCGTGTTGATGCAGAACGTGGCTTGTTGTTGGTCCGTGGCGCTGTGCCCGGTCACAAAAACGGCAACGTTGTTGTGCGTCCCGCCGTTAAAGGAGCCTAATCATGGAACTCAAGCTCCTGAATGATCAGGGTCAAGCTTCTACTTTTGCGGCTTCCGATGTAGTATTCGGCCGCGAGTTTAACGAAGCCCTCGTACACCAGATTGTTGTTGCCTACCAAGCCAATGCTCGTAGCGCTAACAGCAAGCAAAAAACACGTGCTGAAGTTAGCTACAGCACACGTAAACCTTGGCGCCAAAAAGGCACCGGCCGTGCCCGTGCGGGTATGGCATCCTCGCCATTATGGCGTGGGGGTGGTCGTACGTTCCCTAACTCGCCTGACCAAAACTTCAGCCACAAAGTTAACAAGAAAATGTACCGTGCTGGTTTGCAGTCCATTTTCTCTCAGTTAGCTCGCGAAGGTCGTATTTCTGTAGTTGAGTCTTTTGAACTAGAAGCTCCCAAAACCAAATTGGCAGCAACTAAACTAAAAGAATTAGGCTTGGAGTCTGTGCTGATCATTACTGATAGCATCGATGAAAACGTCTACCTCGCTACACGTAACTTGCCTCATGTAGCTGTGGTCGAACCGCGTGATGCCGATCCTTTATCTTTGATCTACTACAAAAACGTATTGATCACTAAAGCGGCTGTCGCTCAAATCGAGGAGATGTTGGGATGAACGCCGAACGCTTATACCAAGTCATCCTAGCTCCAGTCGTGACCGAAAAAGCCACGATGGTAGCTGAAAATAATCAGCAAATCGCTTTCCGCGTAGCACCTGATGCGACCAAACCCGAAATTAAAGCAGCTGTAGAAATGCTCTTTAATGTAGAAGTCGAGTCTGTTCAGGTTCTAAACCAAAACGGTAAAACCAAGCGATTTGGTCGTTTCGAAGGTCGCCGCCGCAACGAACGTAAAGCCTACGTTCGCATTAAAGACGGTCAGGAACTCGACTTTACGGAGATGAACTAATATGGCACTCGTAAAAGTTAAGCCCACGTCTGCAGGTCGTCGCGGCATGATTAAAGTAGTGCATTCTGAGCTCCACAAAGGCGCTCCTTATGCTCCACTACTCGAAAAGAAAAAGCGTAGCTCTGGCCGTAATAACAACGGTCATATCACCGTACGTCATCGTGGCGGCGGTCACAAACAGCACTATCGTATTGTTGATTTCCGTCGTAATAAAGATGGTATCCCTGCGAAAGTCGAGCGTTTAGAATACGATCCAAACCGTACAGCGCATATCGCCTTGTTGTGTTATGCCGACGGTGAGCGTCGTTACATTATTGCTCCTCGTGGTCTAGAAGTTGGTGCTACGCTCTTGTCCGGTCAGGATGCGCCTATCCGTGCTGGTAACACCCTACCTATCCGTAACATCCCAATCGGTGCAACCATTCACTGTATTGAAATGCTACCAGGTAAAGGTGCTCAACTAGCTCGTTCAGCAGGTGCTTCTGCCGTATTGCTAGCACGCGATGGTTCTTACGCTCAGGTACGTTTACGTTCCGGTGAAGTCCGTCGTGTTCATATTGACTGTCGTGCCACTATTGGCTCCGTCAGTAACGAAGATCACAGCTTGCGTCAAATTGGTAAAGCCGGTGCCACTCGTTGGCGCGGTATTCGTCCTACTGTTCGTGGTGTGGCCATGAACCCGATCGATCACCCGCATGGTGGTGGTGAGGGTAAAACAGGTGAAGGTCGTGAACCCGTCAGTCCATGGGGTACTCCTACTAAGGGTTACCGTACACGTCGTAACAAACGCACAGACAACATGATTGTCTCGCGTCGCAAGCGCAAGTAAGGGGCGAACAAATGTCACGTTCGATTAAAAAAGGCCCATTTGTAGACGAGCACCTACTGAACAAAGTAGAGGCTGCCGTTGAGGGCAAAGACAAACGTCCGATCAAAACCTGGTCGCGTCGTTCTACCATCCTGCCCGAATTCATCGGGCTGACGATTGCCGTGCATAATGGTCGTCAACATATTCCCGTTTACATTAACGAGAACATGGTTGGCCACAAGCTCGGTGAATTCGCATTGACCCGTACCTTTAAGGGTCACATTGCGGACAAGAAGTCACGGAGATAAGCGATGGAAACCACAGCAACAATTCGTGGAGTACGTATCTCTGCTCAGAAAGCTCGCTTAGTTGCCGATATGATTCGCGGCAAGTCTGTAGAGCAAGCATTGAATACGCTAACATTTACTCCCAAGAAAGCCGCTGGCATTATCAAAAAAGCGCTTGAGTCCGCTATTGCTAATGCTGAACATAACGATGGTGCCGACATCGATGAGTTGCGCGTAACCGCTATTCAGGTTGATAAAGCGCAATCTTTGAAACGTTTTTCCGCTCGTGCCAAAGGCCGCGGTAACCGCATCGAAAAGCAAACCTGCCACATTGTGGTTAAGGTCGGCGCTTAAGGAGTCACAATGGGACAAAAAGTTCACCCAATTGGGTTCCGCCTCGCGGTTAACCGTAACTGGAATTCTCGCTGGTACGCTGATCACAACGATTTCAGCGGTATGCTAGCTGATGATATCCGCGTGCGCGAATACCTCAAGAAGAAGCTTAAAAACGCTTCTGTTGGTCGTGTCGTAATTGAGCGTCCATCTAAAAACGCTCGCGTCACCATTTACTCTGCCCGTCCAGGCGTAGTAATTGGTAAGCGCGGTGAAGACATCGAAAATCTAAAAGTCGATCTTCAGCGTTTGATGGGTGTACCTGTACACGTAAACATCGAAGAAATTCGTAAACCTGAAACCGATGCTCAGCTTATCGCTGATTCTATCGCTCAGCAGCTAGAAAAACGTATTATGTTCCGTCGCGCGATGAAACGCGCTATGCAGAACGCGATGCGTCTAGGTGCTCAGGGTATTAAAATTGCCAGTTCCGGTCGTTTGAACGGTATTGAAATTGCTCGTACCGAATGGTATCGCGAAGGTCGTGTGCCTCTACACACTTTGCGTGCTCACATCGACTACGCAACGGCTGAAGCTCATACCACTTACGGTATCATCGGTATTAAAGTCTGGGTCTATAAAGGCGATATGTTGCCCAACGGCGAATTGCCTCAAGAGACAGCCGCACCCGAAGAGCGTCGTCAACGTCGCCCACGTGGGGAGCGCCCCGAAGGTCGTCGTCCTGGTCGTGGACGTGGCCCTCGTCGTGACGCAGCACCGGCGCCAGAAGGAGAATAATTATGTTGCAACCTTCTCGTAGAAAATATCGCAAGGAACACAAAGGCCGTAACACAGGTCTAGCGACTCGTGGTACCCAAGTTTCCTTTGGCGAATTCGGTTTAAAGGCGACGGGTCGTGGTCGTTTAACTGCTCGTCAAATCGAAGCGGCACGTCGTGCGATCAACCGTCACATTAAGCGTGGTGGCCGTATCTGGATTCGTGTCTTCCCTGACAAACCTATTTCGCAGAAACCTGCTGAGGTTCGTATGGGTAGCGGTAAAGGTAGTCCAGAGTACTGGGTCGCTGAAATTCAACCCGGCAAAATGCTGTACGAAATGGAAGGCGTAAGCGAAGAGCTCGCACGCGAAGCATTCCGTCTAGCTGCTGCCAAGCTCCCATTTTCTACCACTTTTGTGGTACGAAACATTGGTGCTTAAGGAGATCACATGAAAGCCAGCGAACTCCGTTCTAAAGAAACCGCCGAGCTCCAAACAGAGCTTGAAAGTCTGCTGAAAGCGCAATTTAGCTTGCGTATGCAAAAAGCCACTCAGCAGCTTTCCAACACCAGCCAGCTATCTAAAGTGCGTCGTGATATTGCTCGCGTGCGTACCGTAATGGCTGAGAAAGCAGGAAAGTAATATGAGCGAAACTCAAACTACACCCGTTGCAGAAAAGCGTCAGCGCCTTTTACAAGGTCGTGTGGTCAGCACCAAAATGGATAAAACCGTGGTCGTTCGTGTAGAGCGTCGCGTTAAACATCCTTTATATGGCAAGATCATCGTCCGTTCACGTAAATATCATGCGCACGACGAAACCAACCAATACAACGAAGGCGATATTGTTGAAATCGCCGAGGGCCGTCCTATCAGCCGCCACAAATCGTGGACTGTTGTACGCTTGGTGACACCTGCCCGCGTTATTTAATTAACGCCGCTTAGATACTACGGGATCTAAGTCTAAAAAACCCCAGTCGTTTGGCTGGGGTTTTTTTATGAGAATATAGGCAGGGTTAACGCTGGGTGATGAACTTGGTTACGACATAACCATCAAATGTTTCTATCCCTCCTTCGCTACCAATACCACTGTCTTTAATACCACCAAAGGGTGTTTCTGGTAAAGCCACCCCAAAGTGGTTGATACTTACCATCCCTGCTTGCAGGGCGTTAGAGACCTGGTGTGCGGTTTGTAAGTGATTGGTAAACGCATAAGCGGCTAATCCATAAGGTAAAGCATTGGCACGACGCAATACTTCTTCCGTATCATGAAAACGCGTCAGGGGCGCAATTGGGCCAAAGGGCTCTTCGGTCATGAGTTGGGCTTGATCGTCCAGTTCAGAAATTACCGTAGGGGCATAAAAATAACCGGTTTTATCTAATCGTTTACCACCCAATTCGATTTTGCCACCATGCTTTAGTGCGTTTTGGACGAATTGATCCATCGTAGCGAGACGGCGCTCGTGTGCCAGGGGCCCCATATCCGTTTCAGGATCTAAACCATCGCCTATATTTATGTTCGCTAAAATATCGATAAAGGTTTTTTTGAACTCATCGTAAATGGCATCGTGGATATAAAAGCGTGTAGGGGAAATGCATACCTGTCCTGCATTGCGTATTTTAAAATAAGCCAACTGTTTTGCTACACGAGCTATATCGACATCAGGGAAGACTAAAACAGGAGAGTGCCCACCCAGTTCCATGGTAATGGGTTTCATGTGAGCCCCAGCTAAAGCGGCGAGTTGCTTGCCTACCGGAACAGAGCCTGTAAAAGAGACTTTACGTACGATAGGGGAGCGAATTAAATAGTCAGATATTTCTGCAGGAACCCCCCAAACAACGTTTAGCACCCCTTGGGGTAAACCGGCTTCGTGAAAAATGCGGGCGATGGCCATGACAGCGCTAGGGGAGTCTTCTGGCCCTTTAATGATAATGGTGCAGCCCGCTCCAATCGCAGCAGAAATTTTACGAATAGCCTGGTTAAACGGAAAGTTCCAGGGGGTAAATGCGGCGCAAACACCGATGGGTTCTTTAACGACGATTTGTCTTACGCGTGGGTCGCGAGGAGGAATCACACGACCGTAGATGCGGCGACATTCTTCTGCATGCCAATCGGCATGATCAGCGCAGCTTTTGACCTCGCCCACGGATTCCGCCAACGGTTTACCTTGATCCAAAGTGATATGTCGCCCAATTTCCTCAGCTCGATCTCGACAAAGCTGAGCGACCTTACGCAGAATTTTACTGCGCTCCATAGGTGAACTATGACGCCAGGATTCAAATGCTGCTTGCGCACTTTGTAAGGCGTGATCTAAATCACGGGTGGTGGCGATAGGTAGCTGACCAAGGTTTTCCAGTGTGGCAGGGTTAATAATAGATTGGTGTTTTGTGGCATTGCCACTTGTGAACTCACCATTGATGTAAAAGTTGATTGTTGGGTACATAGTCTCTCCTGTAATTAAAATTATCTTTTAAACGACACTGGTACTGATTTAACACAAATTAACGTGCCAACTATAGAGAAATACGGCTCTCTTGTGTTTGTTTGTTAGAATATAAACAATTTAATACAGTTTTAGCCTGTATTAAGGTGAAACTTAATAAGCAGGGTGTTTTGTAGGAATATAGGGTTGGAAAAACTGTTTCCCTTGCTAATTAAGAAGCCTGATGAGCTTTATACAAGAGGCTAAAAGCAAAGATCTCCTCTACTTCATAAGAATTTAGACAGTTTATTGAAAAAAAACGGTAGTGGTGAAGTTGCTGTTTTCAGATAGATAGAAAGGCGTTTGTAAAGTGGTCTTATTCGGCTAGTTTTGCAGCTTGATTCAATTATTATCATTAAGGGATAGATATGAACCGTGTCTATAAAACTGTTTGGAGTGAAAAAACGGGAACTTTTATTGCCGTATCCGAACATAAGAAAACCAGAGGGAAGCGATCGGGCTCAGTGAAAGCAGCGGTAGTGGGCGCGGTATTGGCGACTGGCTCGTTGGTGATGGGCGATGCTTTAGCAGCTACTGGCATTGATGGAGGTACAGGGGCTGGAACGGCGATTTCAGAGTGTAAAGGTAGAGATCAGGCTAATGCGGGTAAGAAAGAATCAATTGCAATTGGTTGCAAGGCAGAAGCGGATACTAAAGGTAAGGATACAACATTTTATAACAGAGAAAATCCATACAATAAGGATGTAGATACAAAAGAAAAATATCATTCTGTGGCGATAGGTACAGACGCCAAAGCTAAAGAAGCTTCTGTCGCTTTTGGGCATGGTGCTCAAGCAGCGGCTGATAAGAGTGCGCTTGCAATCGCTATTGGCTCTCAAGCAAAAGCAGAAAACGTTGCTTCGTTGGCAATTGGTCCAGCAGCATTGGCTACTGGAAATACTGCCTTGGCATTAGGGCGTCAAACAGCTGCCACTGGAGACTTTGCACAAGCAATTGGTAATGTTGCTGCAGCAACCGGAGTGGGCTCTCTTGCAGTAGGCCACTCTGCGACCGCGACCGGTAAACGCTCGATTGCTATTGGGGCTGCAGATATTGATAACGCCGCTAGTACTGGAAATCAAAATGGTACTGTCTACATGACCGGTGAGCAGACCCTAGCAACAGGTCAAGATGCTATTGCTTTTGGTGCTGCCGCAAATGCTACGAGTAATTATTCGCTTGCAATTGGAGCGCATTCTGAGGCGAGTGGTTTAAACTCTACAGCAATGGGTTATAAAGCAGAAGCGACAGGGGAAAATACTTTTGCGTCGGGTGCCAGTGCCAGAGCTTCTGGTAAAGATGCTTTTGCTTTAGGCGCGAACTCTGTAGGTCAGGGTGATCGTTCTTTCGCTATGGGGCCAAATGCTCAGGCGATAGGTGAAAATGCCCTCGCCTTGGGTAGCTTGTCAGAAGCTCATCAAAAAAATTCGATTGCTGTTGGTGTTAATGCTAAAGCCAATTTTGCCGATAGTGTCGCACTTGGCTCAAACTCCTCTGTAGATCATGAAAACAGTATTGCAATCGGCACAGGATCCACTACTAATGACTATACAGCTCACGAGGCCTTTTTGTATGAGTCCGGGGCTGCTGGGGCAATCGCTACAGGCGCCGTTTCTATTGGTAATGGTTCGGGCAGCGTTGCTGGAGGTGCGTCTAATGAAAGACGCTTGCAAAACGTAGCTGCGGGTGGTGCAGATACTGACGCAGTCAACGTATCCCAGTTGAAAAAGCACAAAGCAATCACCGACAAAACAGGCGGCGATATTGCCAATCATTTAGGTGGTGGTGCAGTATTTGATCCTAAGGATGGCGCGATTAAAGCCCCAACTTATACTGTAAATAACAAAACATATAATAATGTAGGGGATGCGTTAAAAGCTTCTAATACTACAGTTAAAGGTGGAACGAATGCGAGCGTGAATAAGGGTATTAACTCAGAAACAGGCGCAGCGATTTACACCGTAAATGCAGATAACAGTACAGTGAGTGCTGGCTCTGATGCAGTTTCAGTTATTGCTTCAGATAAAAACGCTCAAAACATTACTGACTATAAGGTTGATCTTAGCCAAGAAACTAAAGATAGTTTAAGTAATGCTAATAAAGGCTGGAACTATACAGCTGATGGTAAAAGCAAAACGAATGTTGCGCCTGGTGCGACGGTTGACTTCGGTAATACCGATGAGAATATCGTGATCACCAAAGGTGATGATGGGCTTGAGTTTAATTTGGCCAAGGACATCAAGGGTCTGGACAGTATCACCATCAACAATGGTCCGGTGATCAGCAGCAACGGCATCAATATGGGTGGTAAGAAGATCACCAATCTGGCGGCAGGTGAAGCTGACACAGATGCGGTGAACGTGTCACAGTTGAAGGAAGTCTCTGAGGTTGCTAACAAGGGCCTGAACTTCAGCGCCAATGATGGCGGTCTGAAGAATTCTAAGTTGGGTTCCACGGTGACGGTTGCCGGTGCTCAAGGCAATGCCGACTGGTTGAAGTTCGACGAAGGCCAGAACATCATGACGCAGATTGAGCAGGATGCTGATGGCAACAGTGTGATTCGTGTG